>DHXP01000025.1 GCA_002413745.1 Flavobacterium sp. UBA5153
CTTGTTTTAGTAGGGGACAAATCCATTCCGAATCCAGAATTCAATCAACTCTATAATTCCTTGGAAAAATCGATCCAAAATAAAATTATAATCCTGTATAAAATCGATTTCAAGGAATTATTGCTTTTGTTGCGGGGCGCATCGCTATCTGTTTATCCTTCAATCGCCGAGGGTTTTGGAATTCCGCCACTGGAGGCTGCCGCTGCGGGTATTTCATCCATTTGCTCCAATACAACCGCAATGTCCGATTTCAATTTTTTTCAAAACAGATTATTTAATCCTCTTGATAAAAATGATTTATTCGAAAAAATTTCATTCGCTTTAAACCATCAAAACAATAAAGAAATAATAGAGTCAGTCAGGCTCAAATACAATTGGGAATCATCAGCCTCATTGTTTCTGAAAGCCATTGAAGAAAAGCAGTAGGTTTTTTATTTAAAATGGCTTTAAAACCCTTATTTTTGGGTTATTAAAAAGGAAATAAATTAATGAGAATAGCCATTTTAGGAACTCGAGGTATTCCAAACCATTATGGAGGTTTTGAGCAATTTGCCGAGTTTTTCTCTGTTTACCTTGCGGAAAATGGGCAAGAAGTATTTGTTTATAATTCACATAACCATCCTTATCAAGAAAATTTTTTCAAAGGAGTACATATTATCCATTGTTATGATCCCGAAGGTAAAATAGGAACAGTGGGTCAGTTTATCTATGATTTGAATTGCATTTTAGACTCTCGAAGGAGAAATTTTGATATAATTTTGCAATTGGGCTACACCAGTAATTCTCTTTGGCACTTCCTTTTGCCAAGTAAAGCAATCATCATCACTAATATGGATGGTTTGGAATGGAAAAGGACAAAATATTCAAAACCTGTTCAAAAAGCATTAAAGTTTGCCGAAAAATTGGCGGTAAATAAAAGTGATTATTTAATTTCGGATTCACTGGGAATTCAAAAATATATAAAGGAAAAATACAATAAAGATTCCACCTATATTCCTTACGGAGCAATACCATTTAGTAATCCGGACGAAGAATTACTTGGTCAATATAAGGTTGAAAAATACAATTTCAATATGATTTTGGCCAGATTGGAACCGGAAAACAACATTGAAACGATTCTTGACGGTGTTGTTTTGAGTCAAGATGAAACGATAATTCTGGTTATCGGAAATCATGATACCAAGTTTGGAAATTATCTTAAAAAGAAATTCAACGATAAGAGTAACATTCGGTTTATCGGGGCGTTATTCAACCAAGCAAATCTTGATAATTTGAGATATTATTCCAATCTCTATTTTCACGGTCATTCCGTGGGCGGAACAAATCCGTCGTTGCTGGAAGCCATGGCGTCAAAGGCATTAATTATTGCCCATAACAATGATTTTAATAGAGCCATTCTTAAAGAAAACGCCTATTATTTCTCGAATGCCGTCGAGGTAAAAAAACGAATCCTGGAAATCAAAAAAAATGATAACTTGCAGTTAATTCAAAATAACTTTGATGCTATTCTAAGCGAATACAATTGGGATAAAATAAATGGAACATATTTACAACTATTTCAAAAAAGCATTTCAAAAAAAGGGTGATTCAACAAAAACACCAGCGGTTTTTGTTTATCTTTTATCAGCGATTTTGGTGACAATTCCGTTGAATTTTGCTTTTGGAAGTATATCGTGTATATTGTTTTTAATAGTGTCTTTTTCTACATTGTACAAAATTAAATTTTCTTACAGCAGGGCATTAATGTTGCCCATTTTGTTCTATTGCTTAATGATTTTGTCACTTTTTTGGACAAGAGATACAAAATCAACATTGGCGGGTTTGCAAAAAGAAATAGTGTTTTTGTTTCTGCCCTTGGCTTTTTTGTTTATCCCAAAATTAAGTAAACAAGCCATAGACAGCATCTTTAGGATGTTTAGTTTTAGTATGGTTTTTTATGCGTTATACTATTTTATAAAAGCTTTGTCTAGGTATTTTGTTTCAGGAAACACGGATGTTTTTTTCTATCATGAATTGGTAACAAAGGAATTAAATGCCATTTATGTTTCGGTTCTTGCCTCATATGCCATGTTTTATTTTATTTCATTGTCAAAGAAATCATTAAAAGAAAGGACGGCTCTAATCCTATTAATTTTATTGGTGTTTTTATTATCATCAAAAAACATCATTGTTATAGACTTTTTATTGATTGTCATTTATTACTTATTCTTTTCAGGCAGATCAAAGCAAATTAAGGTTATTACTGTGTTGATGATTGCATTTTCATTGCTTTTATCCGTAGTATTTGTAAATAAAATAAGAGATAGATTTTTGATTGAATATGAAACCGCTTTCAATGGCAATACCACAAATAAAAACGGGAAGGTTTGCAATATAAGTCTGAAGCAAGCTTGGAGTAATGAACAATTTAAGCAAAATGATTTTTTTTCCGGAACGGCATTCAGGTTATATCAAATTAGAATTTTCAAGGAAATGTTACATGAAGAAAACATTTTTTTTACCGGTTTCGGTCTTGAAGCTTCCCAGGATAAAATAAAAGAAAAAGCAAAACAACATAATTTGTATCCAGAATATGGGAAGTTTAATTTCCATAACCAGTACATTCAAACTTTTTCAGAATTGGGCATATTTGGACTATTACTTTTAGTTTTAATGGTATTAATCAATATAAAAAACGCGGTGGTTCATAAAAATTTCCTTCATATTGTTTTTACGGTAACAATGATAACACTATTTTTGACAGAATCCTTTTTTTGCAGGCAACGTGGTGTGATTTTTTTCGTCACAATGTATTGCATATTTAATACAACAGATGTGTCTAAAGTCAAAATCACTTTAAAATAAAAATATGAAAAGAATACTCATTACCGGAGCAGCAGGATTTTTAGGATCACATCTTTGTGATCGATTTATTGCCGAAGGCTACTTTGTAATCGGTATGGATAATCTTATCACAGGCGATTTAAAAAACATTGAGCATTTGTTCAAGCTCGAAAATTTCGAGTTCTATCATCATGACATTACGAAATTTGTTTATGTGCCAGGAAAATTAGATTATATTCTTCATTTTGCGTCACCTGCCAGTCCAATAGATTACTTAAAAATCCCAATACAAACCTTAAAAGTGGGTTCCTTGGGAACACATAATCTCCTCGGTTTGGCAAGAGTAAAAGAAGCCAGAATTCTTATTGCTTCGACATCAGAAGTTTATGGGGATCCGTTGGTTCATCCACAAACCGAAGAATACTATGGAAATGTAAATACGATAGGGCCGAGAGGCGTTTATGATGAAGCCAAACGTTTTCAGGAATCTATCACTATGGCGTATCATACTTTTCATGGTGTAGAGACCAGAATCGTCCGGATTTTTAACACCTATGGTCCAAGAATGCGACTCAATGACGGCCGAGTAATTCCTGCGTTCATTGGGCAGGCGCTTCGTGGCGAAGATTTGACTATTTTTGGCGATGGTATGCAAACGCGTTCTTTTTGTTATGTAGACGATCAGGTGGAAGGTATTTTTAGATTACTCCATTCTGATTATGCGTTTCCTGTTAATATTGGGAATCCAGACGAAATTACCATCAAAGATTTTGCCGATGAAATTATAAAACTCACCGGAACCAATCAAAAAATCGTTTATTATCCGCTCCCTGTTAATGATCCTTTACAACGACAACCCGATATAACAAAAGCCAGAGAATTACTGGGCTGGGAAGCCAAAGTGTCTCGAGCGGAAGGGATGAAAATCACCTATGACTATTTCAAATCATTATCAAAGGAAGAACTTTCAAAAGAAGAGCACAAAGACTTTTCTAAGTACATAATTTAGTGAAAACCAAAACGGGAAGATATTCAGGCTATATTCGCCCTTTTTCATACTTGATAGATCTGATAATTATCAACATACTTGCTATTTATATAATTCCAGTATCGGTCAATGAAATTTTTTATTCTGTTTTTATAAGTTGTACCTGGTTTATTATTGCCGCCAATCTTGGTTTTTATGAAGTGTATCGCTATACCAAGGTAATTTCTATTCTAAATTGCACCCTGAAACAAGGATTATTATTCACTTTATTTTGTCTTGCTTTTGAGTTTTTTTATTCCGAAAATTCCAATTCCGAAAAAGTTGTTTTGTTTGCCGCTATTGCTCTATTTTTAATTCTATTAATTAAACTGTTTATTTATTATTTCCTAAGAAAATACAGAGTGTTATTTGGAGGAAATTTCAGAACCGTTGTGTTGTTAGGAAATAATAAAAGTATCAATCCATTGCGGTGTTTTTTTATGGAAAATCCAGATTATGGATACCAATTAATGAAAGTATTTGACCTGGAAAACCATAAAAAACTCAAAATTAACGAATGCCTTTCCTTTGTTTTAGAGAACAAAATCGATGAAATATACTGTTCGATGTCCGATTTGTCAAATAAACAAATAAGCAACATTATCTATTTTGCCGACAATAATTTGAAAACATTAAAATTTATTCCTGACGAAAAGCAAATTCTTTCACGAAACTTTACTTTCGAATATTATGATTACATACCCGTTATTTCTCTAAGAACCATTTTGCTGGACGAAACGCTAAATAAAGGTATCAAACGTGTTTTCGACTTCCTTTTTTCGGCAGTAATTATTGTAGGGGTATTGTCTTGGCTTACACCAATTTTAGCTATTATTATAAAACGGGAGTCAAAAGGGCCTTTATTTTTTGTGCAAAAAAGAAATGGATTGAATTATAAAGAATTCAATTGTTATAAATTCAGGTCGATGGAGTTAAACGATCAAGCCGATTTACATCAAGTTTCCAAAAACGATATTAGAGTTACTAAAATAGGCAAATTGATGCGAAAAACCAGCATTGATGAGCTGCCACAGTTTTTCAATGTTTTATTGGGCGAAATGTCGGTGGTGGGGCCCAGACCACACATGGTAAGTCACACCAATATATATGCCTTAAGAATAGACAAATTTATGGTGCGTCATTTTGTAAAACCAGGAATCACGGGACTCGCTCAAACAAAAGGATTTCGAGGCGAAGTAGAAAGAGAAGCCGATATCATAAATAGAGTAAAATATGATATCTTCTATATGGAAAATTGGTCTATTTTATTGGACATTAAAATTATCTTCAGCACGATATTTAACATTTTAAAAGGTGATAAAAAAGCGTATTAAAAAACATCCTTTTCAATTAATCCCGTCATTTGAAAATCGAGATTAAAATTGTTTTCAGCATAATCAAAAACTATCTTTTTCATCTGCTGAATTTGTTCTTTTCCTTCTTTTGAGATTTTGATCAAAGTAAAATTCAAATTCTCAAAATTCCCAACTTCGGCAACCCAACCCAAATTGTTTTCTTTCACGATTGTCTCTCCTTCGCCACCGCCAAAATAAAGAATGGGGAATCCCAACGCGCTATATTCGAATATTTTTGAAGGAACTGATCCGTAAATTCTTGTTTTCAAGGGTACAATGGCAATATCAAAAGCTTTTAGTTTTTCGTGTAAAATATTTCGTTCCTTCATTCCGTGAAAGAATATTTTTTTCTGTGGATTTTGTTTGATTAGATCTTCAATCTGGGATTTCTCTGTGCCGTCGCCAAAAATATGCAAATCAATGTTTAAACCTTCTAATTCAATTTTTTGACACAATTCAAAAACACCTTGGGCAACACCCAACAATCCGGCATAAAACAGTTGAATGGGTTCATTTTTTTTGGTTTCAAACTTCATTTCCGCGACTTGATGATCAGGAAAATTGCGATATAAATAGCATTTTTTTTCTGGAAAAACCGAATGAATGTGTGCGATGATTTCTTTGGATTGTCCAAAAACTATCGAGGATTTCTTGTAAATATATCGTTCTAAAAACAACGAAACTTTATGCGAAAAGCTGTTTTTTTTAAGGGCTTTCAATTCAATGGCTGCCAATGGCCACAAATCAGAAACATTCAAGATTATTTTTTTCCGTTTTAGCGAAAGCACAAAAACCGAGATAAACGACAACAATAAAGGAGGTGATTGAACCACGACTTTATGGGGCGTTTTTTGGAACAATAAATAGAAAAAAAGCCCAGTTGAAAACGACAAAACCGAAAGCGTTCTTTTAAGGATGTTTTTGCTGACACTCGGATAAATCCAAAGGCGTTTTACGATGATATTCTGGAGATTTTCTGTTACCGAAAACTTGCCTTTGTATTCCGGAAACAATTCTCCTTTTGGATAATTCGCGAGTGGACAAATTACCGAAACCTTGTAATTATTTTGATGCAATTTCAGAGCCAACTGCTCAATTCTATTGGCGGCAGCCCCTTTTTCTGGAGGATAATAATTGGATATAATAAGGATTTCTTCCATTAGTTTTTGTCCAGTAAAATATCAATAATTCGTTCCGATGCTTTTCCGTCCCAAAGTTCTGGAATTCCGGCAGTTCTTTTTTCCTTTTTTAGAAATTCATCAAAGATTTCCTTTAAATTTTCAACCGAAGTTCCTACCAAAGTGTTCGTTCCAATGGTTTCTGTTTCGGGTCTTTCGGTGTTGTTTCGCATTGTAAAACAAGGAATTCCCAAAACCGTGGTTTCTTCCGAAATCCCCCCAGAATCAGTGATTACGGCAAAACTGTTTTTTATCAAATACATAAAATTCAAATAACCTTGCGGCTCCACAAAAACGATGTTTTTTAACGCCAAATCAGTTTCTCCCAAAATTGCTTTCGTTCTTGGATGAATGGGAAAAATCACTTTTTTGTTTCCCGCCATTTTATCAATGCCTTCGAGTAATTGAATTAGCGATTGTTCTTCATCCACATTTGACGGACGATGCAAAGTTAAAACGATATAATTTCCGGCTTCCAATCCAAATTCTATCCAAAAAACCGGCGCAAAAATTCTGTCCAAATTTTGATATAAAGTATCAATCATCACGTTACCCACGAAATGGATATTGTCTTTTTCGACACCATATTTCAATAAATTTTCCGATGCCGTTTCCGAAGTTGTGAAGAAATAATCCGTGATACTGTCCGTAACGATTCGGTTTATTTCTTCCGGCATCGTCATATCTCCAGAGCGAATTCCGGCTTCTACGTGGGCAACTTTTATGTTTTGTTTTTTGGCCACAATGGCACAAGCCATCGTCGAATTGACATCGCCAACCACCAAAACCAAATCGCAAGGATTTTGCAGCAATTCTTTTTCAAAGGCAATCATAATGGCACCTGTTTGTTCCGCCTGCGAACCGCTTTTCACCTCTAAATTGCTGTTAGGTTTTGGAATATTGAGTTCTTCAAAAAAAGTGTCGCTGAGGTTTTTGTCATAATGCTGACCCGTATGCACCAATCGATAGGAAACATTAAGCCCTTCTTTTTGCTTTTTTTCAATCGCTTTTATGATGGGTGCGATTTTGATGAAATTAGGCCTTGCACCTGCAACTATGGTGATTTTCATTTTTTTATTTCTTTGATTAATGAAACAAACTGCTTCAATTTCCCGCTTTTGCTTCGTTCCAGCTTCTCTTTTCGGATAAATGTAAAAGTCAATCCTTTTTCCAGATACAAACCAATTGCATTTTCAATTTTTTTGATTTGTTCCAATGTCAATTCCATTTCACTAACATATTCAACCTCAAAAGTATTGATTTTAGTTTGTTTGATGACAAATTCTTTTACGTTGCCATCGTCTTCAATGATACTTTTGGTCACGTAATAAAACGTCAATCCGGGCGATTTTTTTCCGCTTGGCAAAAGGGCAACATCGTTGGTTCTGCCAATTAATTTTTTCAGAATTGGTTTTTTGGCAGTGCTTTTCGTATCCAAAATTCCAATATCGCCAATGTCATATCGAATGAACGGATGCGCTTTGTTGAACAAAGAAGTGATCACGATGCGACCTGATTTGCCATAAGGCAATACATTATTATCATCGTCCAAAATTTCCACAAAAAGTGTTTCCGAATTCACCTGCCATTCTCCATCAGGGTTTTCGAAAGCAATCAAATCCAGTTCCGAAGCTCCGTATTCATTGACAACGGGAACGCCAAATTGTTTTTCCAGCAAGATTTTGTCTTCTTCGAAGAGCATTTCCGAAGTTACTATGCAAACCTTTAGAGTTGGGCAAATATCATTTAATATAACGTTTTTCTTTTGTAAAAACTTGGCAAACAAAACAATCGAACTAGTGTATCCATTGATGTAATCGAATTTTTTAGTTTCAAATTTTTTAAGAAATCCCTCTAAAACGTCATCCGATAAATCGAAAATCGAAAATCGAAAACGGCGGAGCAAAAAATCTTTAAAACGTTCCTTCTTGTTGCCCATAAAATCCAATGGAATTCCATAAAATCGAGCTTGAAAAGAGATGTTGAAATCGATTCCGTGCCGGCCGAAACGATACCTATTCGAAGCCCAAGTCAGAGCATGGGTATATTTGTCCTTGGCAAAAATAAAGGGATCTCCGCTAGAACCGGAAGTTTTATTGACGTAAACATTTTTTGAAGAATATCCCTTTGAAAGTCTTCCTTTTAGAGGTTTTTGAAAGTCTTTTTTGGTCATTATGGGCAAATCATTCCAGTTTTGCTTCGCCAATTCGCTATCGCTCGGGTCAAAATTACTTTTGTCAACAAATTTTTTATAATACGGATTGTTTTTTAGATGAAATTCAACAATTTCAAGTTTTTTGTTTTCAAGAAAATCTTCGAATTCTTGTTCAGGAATAGACAGGATTTTTCGCAATTCGGCTTTGGCTTCCTTCATCGGGAAACCATTTAATTGGAGCGACAAATTGAAAAGTTGAAACATTTAAGCTACTTTTTGTCCATCAAATCGTTTGATGGATTCCAATTCCTGTCTTTTATTTTCCGTTCCTTCTTCTATATCAAAATCATCTTGAAGGCCTAGCCAAAATTTTGCTGAATTTCCAAAGTATTGGCTTAGTCGCAGGGCTGTATCGGCCGTTATTCTTCGGTTACCTTTGGTGATTTCCGAAATTCTGGTTTGCGGAATCTTCAGATCTTTTGACAATCGGTAAGAGGTTATTTCTAAAGGAATAAGAAATTCTTCTAATAAAATTTCACCAGGATGTATATTTTTTAGTTTTTCCATTTTAAAGTTTTTAATGATAGTTTATAATCTCAACATTGCTAGTATTTCCATTTTCCCAAATAAAAATAATTCGCCATTGATTGTTAATTCGAATACTATAATAAACTTTCAAATTACCACTTAATTTTTCTAAATGGTTCGATGGAGGAATTCTTAAATCTATCAAATCTTGAGAATTGTTAAGCATTCTAAGCTTTCTTCTACCAATTTGCTGTATTTCTATTGATGGTTTTTTTACAATAATTCCATTCCATATTTTTTCAGTTTCTTTAGATCCGAATGAAATTATCATATCTTTTGCGTTACTAACGTCAAAAGTAAGTAAAAAAAATTATTATTTCAACTTAAAACGAACTATTTTTGCACCACAACTAAACAAAACTACACCATGACAATTTTACTACTGGGTTCAGGCGGAAGAGAACATGCATTTGCATGGAAAATGATTCAAAGTCCACTTTGCGACAAACTTTTTGTAGCGCCAGGAAACGCAGGCACAGCTTTAATAGCAAACAATGTTAATATCAGTCCAACTGATTTTGACGCCATAAAAGCATTTGTCATTCAGGAAAAAGTAACAATGGTTGTTGTGGGTCCGGAAGATCCGCTGGTAAAAGGGATTTATGACTTTTTTCTAAACGATGAGGATTTAAAGCATATTCCTGTCATTGGACCATCAAAAATTGGGGCACAACTCGAAGGAAGTAAAGAATTTGCCAAAGAATTCCTTATTAAACATAATATACCAACGGCTGCTTACGATAGTTTTACAGCCGAAACAGTCGAAAAAGGGTGTAAATTTTTGGAAACATTGCAACCGCCCTATGTTTTGAAAGCTGATGGTTTGGCCGCAGGGAAAGGGGTTTTAATTATTCACGATTTGGCGGAAGCCAAGGACGAATTGCGAAATATGTTGGTTCATCAAAAATTTGGCTCCGCCAGTTCAAAAGTGGTTATCGAAGAATTTCTTGACGGAATAGAATTGAGTTGTTTCGTTCTTACCGATGGGAAAAATTATAAAATTCTACCAACTGCCAAAGATTACAAACGTATTGGCGAAGGAGACACGGGATTAAATACAGGCGGAATGGGAGCCGTTTCTCCAGTTCCTTATGTTGACGCAGTTTTGATGGAAAAAATCGAAACACGCATCGTAAAACCTACGATTGAAGGTTTTCAGAAAGACGGAATTCCATATAAAGGTTTTGTTTTTATTGGTTTGATCAACGTAAATAACGAGCCAATCGTGATTGAATATAACGTGAGAATGGGCGATCCGGAGACTGAAGTGGTTATTCCGAGGTTGAAATCGGATTTAGTCGAATTGTTTTTGGCTGTAGCCAATGAAAAACTAGATGAAGTTTCCCTAGAAATTGACGAAAGAAGTGCCACAACGATTATGGTCGTTTCAGGCGGTTATCCTGAAGATTACGAAAAAGGGAAAGTTATTTCAGGATTAGAAAATATTACCGATTCCATAGTTTTTCATGCCGGAACAAAATTGGACAACGGAAATGTAGTTACTAATGGAGGAAGAGTTTTAACAGTAACTTCTTACGGGAATGATTTTCAAGAGGCCATAAAAAAATCTTACCAAAACATAGACAAGCTAAATTTTGATAAGATGTATTTTAGAAAAGATATCGGCAATGATCTATAATTTTAGTTCCACTATTCCTCCTTTGGGGTTAGGGGGCTACTTTAAGAAAGAATGAGCCGTTGTATCTTGGTTTTCTTCTCCTTTTTCTTCGTACAATTTTAATTGTTTGATCCAATAAACAATTGCAACGGCACAAATAGCCATAAAAATCCAGTTGAGTGTATTGGCAGCAAACCAGCTTTTGAGCTCAAGGGCTCTAAGATAATCGTGGAGAGCGAAAAAAATGTTTTCAAATAACCATTGAATTCCTTCAAAAAATGCTTTCATCTCATTAATTTTATTTGTTAATTGTATTCGATGTAACTCGCCATTGTATCTATTTTTAATGAAAAAACTTTACTTGGCTCGTTTCATCTTTGTACAAGTATTATATTTACAGTCACAAAAGTATAAAATATCCTTATGATAACAAGTGTTTTTAAAAAATCTACACCATTAAATTTATTTTTGGTCGTATTTTTAATGCTGGTTTTCTTTTTAACGTATCAATTTCAAGATTTGACTTGGACTAATTCCGGCTTTTTAATTTTTAAAAAAATGGGATTGTTTGCCATTTTGTTGGGTTCCGTTTTCATTACAAATTTCATTGCAAAGAAAAACGGATTGAGCAAGGACAGCAGTTACGTGATTTTATTCTATTTTTTATTGTTGCTTTTTTTTCCTTCGGTACTGGACAACACCAGCCTAATAGCATCCAATTTTTTTATTCTGTTGGCTCTTCGTAGATTAATCTCGTTACAATCCTTAAAAGCGTCCAAAGAGAAGATATTTGATGCCTCGTTATGGATTTTTGTGGCCACAATGTTCCATTTTTGGAGTATTCTTTATATCCTATTGGTTTTTATCTCCATAATTTTTCATGTTTCCAGAGATTATAGAAACTGGATATTGCCTTTTATTGCGTTTTTTGCCGTTGGAATTGTTTTTATGGTTTTTTCGATAATTTTTAAAATAGACGGGATTGAATATATAAATACAAATGCAACTACTAATTTTAACATAGATTATTTTACTAATAATTATCAAAATGGGGCTTTGTCAATATATGCAACTATTGTCTTGTTTTTTGTTGTTTCAATGTTTGCCTCATTATCAAATAGACCGCAGGTTTTGCACTCATCGTTCAAAAAAATCATAGGCTCCTTTTTTATTGGAGTTGTGATTTTTTTAATTTCCTCTAACAAAAGCAATGATTTATTGGTGTTTACCATTGCGCCATTGGCAATTATGGCAACGAGTCACATTGAAATTAAGCAGCTAAAATTGAAGCAGGAGATGGTTTTATTTGTGCTTATTTTGTGCAGTTTGTTTGCCTTTTTCTCTCAACTATAATTTATCTCCGAAAGCCAAATCGCCTGCATCTCCCAGTCCTGGTACAATATATTTTTCCTCGTTTAATTTTTCGTCTAAAGCGGCTATCCAAAGATGACAATTACTCGGCAAATGTTCTTCTAAATAAGCAATTCCTTCCGGCGCAGCGACAACAACGGCAATGTGAATTTCTTTCGGAGTTCCTCTCTCCATTAATCTATTAAAAACCGCGACGATTGATTGTCCAGTGGCAAGCATGGGGTCAATCAGCAATATGACCTTGTTTTCGATATCGGCAACGGCTTGGTATTCTACTTTGATTTCAAAATAGTTATCATTATTGGGATGGTATCTGTAAGCAGAAATAAAACCGTTGTCGGCATTGTCAAAATAATTCAAAAATCCCAAATGCAGGGGCAAACCAGCTCGCAAAATAGAACATAAAACCAACTGGTCTTTTATCTCGGTAGTTTTTTTAATTCCAAGTGGCGTTTGAATTTCGATGGTTGCATAATGTAACTTTTTGCTCAATTCATAAGCCATTACTTCGCCAATACGTTCTATATTCCTGCGAAAACGCATCCTGTCACTATGAACATTCACGTTTCGTACTTGCCCCAAAAAATGATTGAGAACACTATTGTTTTCGGATAAATGGTGAATTTGCATGGTTTTAATTTTTTCGAAATTTCTAAAAATCAGTTTTTTAAATCGGAATATTTTTCGGGTAATCTAAGTTTTTATTTGGTTCAGTTGGGAGTCATACGATACACAAAGCCTTCTTTCTTTGGGACTCTTAAATTTCTTAAACCCACTAGAAACAGAAAATAGTGCACTAAAACAATTTTTATCAATTGTTTAGAAGCTTCTTTTTCTAACGAATTTTACTCAACCATTTTTATTGGCTTTTCAAAATATTCGTGCTGTGCTTTGCATTTTCCTTTCTCTTCTTACAAAAATACAGTTTTATGTTTATAATTGTGTCCGATTGTTTGGGAATTTAAGCAGGAACTCAGGATTGCTAGAAACCTATTTAATCCACAAAAAAATCCCGTAGAGGCGAAATACTGCATCTCTACGGGACTTTTTTGTGGATTAAACTTTTCGATTGCTGCCAATATTAAAACCCAGAGGATTTTTTTGAAGTAAATTATTAGCGGAATCCAGTTGCAATCGTTAATTAAAAATTCTATATCATTAGTTTAATTTGTATGTAAGTCCCACCATAATCATTTTAGTAGTCATATCATAGGAAATATTACTTCCAGGAACTGCTCCAAGAGGGTTTGATGGGCTAACCATCATAGGATTGTTCATTGGGCCGCTTGTTGCACCATCGCTTGTTCCATAATGAAAAACGGCATTTATGGTTGCTTTTTTACTGAACTCATAACCACAACCCAATTGGTATGCATTTTTAATAATGGCTGTTGCTGGAGTGGAGAAAAACGCCAACTCTGGTTTAATTGGATTGCTACTGAAAGTATAGCCAGCCCTTAAAGGAAGTTTACTAATTCCTTTATATTGAACTCCAAAAGAAACAACTTGTATGTCATCCCAACCAAATCCGCTAACCGAATTGGTCGGAGTCCAACCTGATTTGTCGAATCCTTTTGTGTTTTTATAATCAACATAACGGAAATCTAGAGCAAGATCAAATTGTGAAGTTGAATATCCTGTTCCGATTGAATAAATAGCCGGGAAATTCATATTGAATGAATTGTCTCCTTTTGAACCATCAAGGTAGGTATTCTTGAATTTAAAATCAGAGAAGAATTGAGGAGATTTATAGTTGGCTCCTAATTTGAAGCCAGCCCCATTTTGGTAAAAAATCCCTAATTGACCACCATAGCCCAAAGTGTAAGCCTTATTTGTACTAGGATAGCCCGCCATCGTTGGTGAAGCTGTTGGATTAGGAGCCAATTGTAAACCAGCTAAATTAATGGTTGGGGTAAATCCAACAGAAAATTTATCAGAAATTTTATAGGCATAACTGAATCCAACTTGAAACAACATATAATCAGACTTTATTTGGCCAAATCCACCATAACTTTGCGGCATATTGATGGGATTGCTCATGTTTTCGGGAAAATTAACCCCAAATCCGCTGATTCCAAAAGCCGATATTCCATAGGTATGTTTACTTTTTTCTTTTCCCCATACATAAGCAACGGACGGCATTATGGAAACTCCTTTGTCGTTTTTCGTCACTCCGCTAAAGGGACCCGATGGAGTTGGTACTGTTGAGGACAGTTCAGGGGCTGAAAAAAACAAACCAGCATTAACAGTCAAAATCTTGCCGTCAAAAACGGAAAGAGCGGCAGGATTCCAATATAAGGCACTATTGATATCCAGTGGCTGTGCAGTTGCTGCACCTCCCATTGACATATTAACGGCACCAATGCCTTGCATAAGATGCCCGACTTGGGCAAATAAAGAGGCAGAAATTAAAATAACAAAAAGGGTCAAAAACTTTTTCATGTGATTAGATATTTAATTAAATAATTTTTTTTCGAACAAATAGGGAAGATTTTTGAAGCCAAAAAACTCAAAATGGTTGTGTTTTTTGATACGACAAAATTAAACCAATGGGTTGGCCACATTAATGATAAATATCATATTATAATATTTTTTTGAAAAAACAATAATAATTCCCAGTTACACAAGGGAACAGCAAAGGGATTCGTAAAGATGTTTCTTTTTTAAAAATATCGAGCGTTTGTATTGGTTTATGAGAACACTTCTGTTTTCATAAACCAGCATAAATCAAAAATGGCGAATTAGGTTGATTTAGAAACAAAACTTCCAATTTTTTTTCGAGCTATAAAATGTATCTTTGTCTTTTAAAATATAAAGACATGTTTTCAAAACTAGCTTATTCTGTATTTGAACAAAGTATTCAAGATTATCATCAATTTGATAATGTAGACCAACCTATTAACAATCCTTTTCCAAAAGAGAAAATAGAACATTTATTGTACCTAAAAAACTGGATTGATACCGTACAATGGCACTTTGAAGATATTATTCGTGATCCAAATATTGATCCGGTAGCCGCTTTGGCCTTGAAAAGAAGAATTGATGCTTCCAATCAGGAGCGCACAGATATGGTGGAATATATCGACGGTTATTTTCTTCAAAAATACAGCCACGTTTCCGTAAAAGACAACGCTAAAATAAATTCTGAAAGTCCAGCCTGGGCATTAGACAGATTGTCCATTTTGGCTTTAAAGATTTACCATATGAACGAGGAAGCCACTCGTGTCGATGCTTCGCAAGACCATAGAGACAAGTGCCAGGCAAAATTGAATATTCTTTTGGAACAAAGATCAGATTTATCAACAGCCATAGATGATTTACTGGAGGACATCGAAAATGGAGATAAATTCATGAAAGTGTACAAACAAATGAAGATGTACAATGATGACGATTTGAATCCGGTTTTGTATCAAAACAAGAAATAATTTCCGAGAATATCATTGTCAAAACCAATCCAACATATAGCCGTCATGAGACTTTCCGCAATGGGAGACGTCGCTATGACGGTTCCTGTTTTACGCGCTTTTGCAGGCCAAAATCCAGAAGTCAAAATCACCGTAATTTCCCGGCCTTTTTTCAAACCTTTTTTTGAAGGAATTCCGAATGTTTCTTTCTTTGTTTTTGATGAAAAGAAGCGGCACAAAGGATTTCTTGGATTATTGCGATTGTTCCAAGATTTGAAAGAGCTAAATATTGATGCTTTTGCCGATTTGCACAACGTTTTACGTTCTAAAGTTGTCAGAACTCTTTTTGCTTTGAGCGGAAAAAAAACAGCATTTGTTGATAAAGGAAGAGCCGAAAAAGCGGCATTGACCCGTTCCGAAAATAAAATTTTCAAACCATTGCCCACGATGTTTGAAAGACACGGAAAGGTGTTTGAACAACTTGGTTTTTCAATTGATTTGTCAAATCCAACGTTCCCCCAAAAAGCAATTTTAGACACTGAAATCATCAGTTTGACGGGAGAAATCCCGATAGCAATCGGGACAAAATGGATTGGAATCGCGCCTTTCGCACAATACGATTCCAAAGTGTATCCGCTGGATTTAATGCAGGAAGTCATTGATAAATTGGCCAAAAACAAAGAGTATAAAATTCTCCTTTTTGGTGGTGGAAAAAAGGAAATAGAGTTGTTGGATTCGCTTTCAAAAGACAAAGAAAACGTCGTCAATATTGCAGGAAAAATAAATTTCAAGCAGGAATTAAAGCTCATCAGCAACCTCGATGTGATGCTTTCGATGGATTCCGGAAACGCCCATATTGCTGCGATGCTTGGCGTAAAAGTGATTACGCTTTGGGGTGCCACACATCCGTTTGCCGGATTTCTGCCGTTTAATCAGCCCTTTGAAAACGCCTTGATTGCGAATAGAAATTTGTTCCCGAAATTACCCACTTCGGTTTACGGGAATAAAAAAGTTGCAGGTTATGAAAGTGCTATGCGGACGATTGCCGTGGAGAAAATAGTTTCTAAAATCCAGGAGCAGTTAGCCTAAAACCCAAAACCCGCGTGGCAGCTGGAATACGGTTTAATTAGTTATTTTTTTCGCTTTCTGAAGGTTTTCGCTTTTGTCTACCGAAGAATTTATGAAAGTTTTAGAATCTTAAATGACGATTGAAACCATTTTATTAATTATTTTTGGTTTAAAATGATAATTTAAGCGCTGTTATTATATCAGTTTCCATTTTTTTTTATCTTTAACACAGAATTCAATGAATATAAAAGTTGAGACTATAAATTTTAATTTATCCACATTTAAATACTAAATAGTATGGTAGTACAGTATCATGGTAAACAAAACGGAATTCCGACAACATTTACCATAAGAATCATCGGAAATAATCTGTCGAAAAGTAGTTCTAATTACCAAGTTGATTTATTAGTAGGCGACAAGCAATTGCCGATTTTTACCACATCAATTCACCAGAGTTTGTCTAATTGTTTAAAAGAAATTTACTTGTTCAGAAAACACAACAATATGAAGTTTGATGCCTCTTCAGAAAAAGTGGCGCCTAAATTAGTTCCTTACGATTTGGCTTTATACAATTACCACAAGAACACCTTGTTTATGGCATAACCCATTTTCTTCAAAACATAAAAAAAGACTGTTCATTGAGCAGTCTTTTTGATTTTAACGTATCGTATTTAGAAAGCTTTAGTGAGTACTTTCTCGTATGCTTTTCTTGGACTTCCCCTGAAATAAACCTCGCCACAGAAAGTGTAGCCCGATTTTTCAAAAATTTTCAACATTGCAATATTGTCATAATTGGTGTCTGCTCTTATACTGAATATGTTGTTGTTAAGTGCAAAATCTTCTATATAGCTGACGATTATTTTAGCTAAACCTTTTCCTAAATACTTTTCTGAAATAGCTATTCGGTGAAATACAACAAAATCACCATCCGTTAGCCACTTTCCTTCAATTTTCGCATATTCAGGTTCGTCATTGACCAATACCGCGCAATAACCGATGATAATTTTTCCTTCGGTCAAAACATATCCCATGCCTTTTTCAATGTCTTTTTGCACGACTTCTGGATTTGGATAGCCGTCTTGCCATTGATTACTGCCGTCTTCTTTTCTTCGTAGTATGGCTTGTTGTAAAAGGACCCATATTTGAGAGACTTCGGAAATTTCAGCTTTTCTAAAGTGGTAATTCATCCTATTTTAGGTTTTCGTTTATCATTTGGACTTTTTTAAACATCGTCATAATCCACAAAAATTGCTGCGGAGGTTGGATGTGCCTGGCAGGTGAGAACCAAACCTTCGGCGATTTCGCTATCGGTTAAAATGGAGTTTTTCTTCATCACCGCTGTTCCGGATTTAATGCGAGCCAAACAACTGCTGCAAATTCCGCCTTGGCAAGAATAGGGTGCATCGACTCCTTGTTTCAGCGCTGCTTCGAGCAAAGTTTGTTTTTGCGACATTTCGAAAGTCGTTTCCTCGTCATCAACGAGAATGGTGATTTTTGTGTGACCTTCCAACGATTTTTCGATTTTATTCTCGGCAGAAGAGCTTGAGAACAATTCGAACTTGATATTTTTTTCCGAAATGTTGTGTGCTGCCAAAACAGCCGAAACCGTGTTGATCATTTCTTCAGGACCGCACAAGTAGAATTTGTCGAATTCTATTTCCTTGTGTTTGTTATTCAACACAAAATTCACCACGGATTTATCTATTCGACCGAACAATTCGCCTTCGGCTTTGGCCTGACTGAATACAAAATGGACAAAAAGGCGTCCGGTATATTTGGATTGTAAATCGTGTAATTCCTGATGAAAAATGGTTTCCTCGGGCGATTTGTTTCCGTAAACCAAAGCGAAAGAACTTCGGGGTTCGCTTTTCAAAACCGATTTCAGAATTGAAATTACCGGCGTGATTCCGCTTCCGGCAACAAAAGCAGCATAGTTTTTTTGGCGATCAGCTTGTGGTTCAAGAGTGAATTTTCCTTCCGGTTTTCCAACCTCAAGGATATCGCCCACTTTTAGTTTCGTGTTGGCAAATTGGGAGAAATTCCCGTCTTTCACCGCTTTTATCGCGATTCGCAATTCGCCACTTTCAGGAGAGGAACAAATAGAATAAGCACGACGAATTTCCTGTCCGTCAAGTGTCAATCTTAAATTAACGTATTGACCGGCAATGAAAGTATAATTGGGTTTTAACTCCTCGGGAACATTAAAAAGGATGGAAACCGCTGCTGCCGTTTCGCGCTTAATTTCTTTTATGATCAATTTCTTGAATGATGGCATAGGATTATTTTTTACAAAAATAAGAAACGACAAATAAATCGGACTTATAAATTAAGGAATATTTTAAATTTACGGTAACTTTGGATTGTTTTAGCAACTAATCACAAAAACCAAAACCACAATATATGTTCAAACATTTTATCAATCTCGAATTTAAAGCTTTTTTTCGTTCGGCAAGTTTGGGGAAAAGCATTGGTCTAAAAATCCTGATGGGATTCTTGGCAATTTATTTTTTACTTTCTTTTCTGGTTTTGGGAATTGCACTTTATCCCATTTTAGAGGAAAGCTTCCCCAACCAGAAACCATTAACCATCGTAAATGATTTTGTGGTTTTTTGGATGGCTGCCGATTTGATTCTGAGGTTTTTTATGCAAAGTTTGCCGGTAATGAACATTAAGCCCTTGCTGGTTTTGCCCATAAAAAAAGGAAAAGTGATTCACTTTGTGTTGCTAAAAAGCCTGACTTCGGTTTATAATATTTTCCCGTTATTGATGATTGTTCCTTTCGGGATATTTTGCATTTTGAGCGGAAATTATGCGACAATCAATAGTATAGTTTGGATGTTGGCGATGTATGCCTTGGCTTTGATTGTGAATTACACCAATTTTTTAATCAAGAAAAAGTTTGCCGAAAACATAAAAGTATTTCTTGTTTTTGTATTTTTTGTATTGGTTTTAGCGGCTTTGGAATATTTTAATGTTTTCAAAATCAGCACAACTATTGGCGCCGTTTTAAACACATTGGTCGAGCAACCAGTTTTGGCTCTTGTTCCAATTTTGATTTTGGCGGGAATGTACTTTTTGAATTTCAATTATCTGAAACACAATTTTTATTTGGATAACAGCCTGCAATCGAAAGCACAAGAAGCAACCACAACTGATTTGGGTTGGACAAAACGTTTTGGTGAAATTGCTCCCTTTTTGCAATTGGATTTAAAATTAATTTGGAGAAACAAACGACCAAGAACCGCGGTTTGGATGTCATTTATATTCTTGGCTTACGGATTAATTATTTACACGAATCCACATTATAAAGATACGCCAGCCTTTTTTGTGGTCGTTGGAATCTTGATGACGGGAATTTTTATGCTCAACTTCGGGCAATTTATTCCTTCCTGGGACAGTAATTATTACGGAATGATGATGTCGCAAAACATTCCCTTGAAACAATATTTGGCTTCAAAAGCGGGATTGATGTCGGTTTCGGTTGTTGTTTTAGCAATTTTGAGCACGCCCTATCTTTATTTTGGTTGGAGAGTTTTGGCAATCAATTTGGCCTGCGCCACTTATAATTTGGGTGTAAATATTCCGATTTTATTGTTTGCGGGGTCGTACAATAAAAAGAAAATCGACTTAGAGAAAAGTCCGTTTATGAATTATCAAGGAACGGGCGCGACTCAATGGATTGTTGGATTGCCTTTGATGGCATTTCCTGCATTGCTTTTTTATGGCGTTTCTACTATTTTAAATCCAGAAATCGCCATAATAGTTTTGGCATTATTTGGCATTATCGGAATTGGAATGAGAAATTTCCTGATTGACAAAATCGCAGAAGGCTATCGAAAAAGAAAATATGCCACCATTGATGGCTTCAAACAGCAAGAAAATTAAACTAATTTTTATAGTTTAATTCCAGAATGATTAACCAAATTAACAAATAACCGAATAAACCTTTTTAAAATGATCCAAGTACAAAATCTTTCAAAAACATACAACGGAACTACCGTGTTAAAAATAGAAAATCTTGAAATTCCAAAAGGACAAAGTTTTGGATTGGTGGGAAACAACGGTGCAGGAAAAACCACTTTTTTCAGTTTGATATTGGATTTAATCCAGCCTTCAACGGGACACATTGTCAACAACGAAGTTCAGGTGAACACTAGCGAAGACTGGAAACCTTTTACGGCTTCCTTTCTTGACGAAAGCTTCCTGATTGGCTATCTCACGCCCGAAGAATATTTTTATTTCATAGGTGATTTGCGCAATCAAAACAAAGCCGATGTCGATGCTTTATTGGCCAAACACGAAGAGTTTTTTAATGGTGAAATCCTGAAAAGCAAAAAATATTTACGCGATTTATCCAAAGGAAACCAAAAGAAAGTGGGAATTATTGCCACGCTAATCGGCAATCCCGAGGTCCTAATTCTTGACGAACCTTTTGCCAATTTGGATCCAACAACGGTAAGCCGCCTGAAAAAAATCATCAAGGAACTTGCCGAAAAACCTGACGTTACCGTGCTGGTTTCGAGCCACGATTTGCAACATACCGTTGAGGTTTGCGACAGGATTGTCGTTTTAAACAGAGGGGAAGTGGTCAAAGACATTCAAACATCGCAAGAAACGTTACAAGAGCTGGAAACGTTTTTTGCAGTTTAAATTTCAATATTTCAAAAAGAAACGTATTTTTACCAGTCATTATACTAAAACGTGCTTTTAAAAGTTAAATGATAAAATGTTTCTCATTGAAAACCAAGGCAATTAAACACACATTCTTTATAGCATTTTTGTTTTTTTTGGTTGCTTGTTCGACCAGGAAAGACACTTTTATGTCAAGAAATTCCCATGCCTTAAGCACAAGGGACAATATCTTATATAATGGTCAAATAGGATTAGACAAAGGAATAGAAGGCATAAAAGCCAATAGCAAAGACAATTTTTGGAAGCGATTGCCCATCGAAAGAATGCAAATCAATGATGAGATTACCGCTGTTGGAAAACCAAAAAACAGCGATTTTGAACTTGCCGAAGCCAAAGCCACCAAAGCAATTCAGAAACATTCAATGAATATTGGCGGAAGGGAAAGAAACAGCCAGATAGACGAAGCCTATTTGCTGCTCGGGAAATCACGTTATTATGACCAAAGATTTGTTCCCGCATTAGATGCCTTCAATTATATTTTATACAAATATCCCAATAGCGATAAAATTTACGAAGCCAAAATTTGGCGAGAAAAAACCAATATGCGTTTGGGTAACGATGCGCAGGTCGTAAAAAACATAACCAAACTTTTGGATGAAAAAAAGCTTAAAAAACAAGTTGTTGCTAATGCCAATGCCCTTTTATCAGAAGCCTTCCTAAATCTTGAAGAAACCGATAGCGCCGTGGCAAAATTAAAAGTTGCCGAAAGATTCACTAAAATAAATGCCGAAAAGGCCAGATACCGTTTTATACTGGGCCAGCTGTATGAAGAATTAGGAAAAAAAGACAGCGCAGTAGATTGCTATCAATCCGTTATTGCGATGAATAGAAAAGCTGAAAGGAAATATGTTATTCAGGCCCACGCAAAAAAGGCACAATTATTTGATTATCAAAGGGGAGACACGACTGCTTTTTTAAAAACATATAACGACCTAATTAAGGACAGGGAAAACAGACCATTTTTAGATGTTATTTTTCATCAAATGGGTGTTTTTTACGATAAAAACAACAATCAAAAACAGGCCATTAATTTTTATAATGCTTCTCTAAAAAAATCTTCATTAGATCAATATTTAGTTGCGTCAAACTATAGAAATTTAGGGAATATGTATTTTAAAAATGCCGATTATCAAAATGCAGCGAAGTATTACGATAGTACCTTAGTGAAATTAGATGTTAAAATAAGAGAGTATCTTCATATTCAAAAAACAAGAAAAAATTTAGACGAAGTGATAGAATATGAAGCTATCGCCAAGAGAAATGACAGTATTATAAATATAGTTTCTTTGTCTGAAGCGGATAGAATTTTATATTTTGAAAATTATGTCGATAAATTAAAAAAGACGGATGAAGCCAAGAAAATTGCTTTAGAAAAACAGGAAGCAAAACTTAAAAACATTGAAAGAAACAGCAAATCCAATTCCGGAAATCAGGTTTCTTCGATACAAGAAACCGGGAAACCAACAAAAAAAGCATCGCTGGCACCACCCACAATTGCCAACGCATCCATAAAAGAAACGGCGAATGTTTTCTATTTTTATAATCCTACAATGGTGGCTTTCGGAAAATTGGAATTCCAAAAAATATGGGGGAATAGATTTTCAAAAGACAATTGGCGCTCATCAACCAGCAAAGCCAAAATAAAGCTTAACGATACCATAAGCAGTGACAAAATAAAAGAGGAGAACAAGTTAGCAGAAGAAGAAATAGCAGAAAAATATACCACTGATTTTTATCTAAAACAACTCCCAAAAACGCAAACAGCGATAGACAGCATTGTTAAGGAACGTAATCTTGCCTACTACCAGCTTGGGATCATTTATAAGGAAAAATTCAAGGAATACAAATTGGCGAGCAATAAACTAGAGCAATTATTACAGCATAATCCGGAAGAAAAGCTGGTTCTTCCCGCAATGTATAATTTATACAAGATTTATCAAATTACCGATGCTAACAAAGCGGAAGCGATGCAAAAAAGTATTTCTGCCCAATTTCCAAATTCTCGCTATGCACAAATAATAAACAATACAAATCCTAATGCCGTTTCCGAAAATGAAACCCCCGAGGGCGTGTACAACAAATGGTATACATTATATCAGGAAGAACAATTTACTACTGTGTTGGAAAATTTGGATGACCTGATTAATCAATTTTCCGGAGATGAAATTGTCTCGAAATTCGAATTGCTTAGAGCAAACACCATTGGAAAACTCAAGGGATTGGAAGGGTATAAAAATGCAATGCAAAACGTTGCGGACAATTACCCGAATAGTGAAGAAGGAAAGAATGCCCTTGAAATTTTGACCACACAAATCCCGTATCTGGAAAAAATGGATTTTAATGCCGTTGACACCAAAAACTGGAAAATTCTATATAAAGTTCCAACTCTTGACAATAAAAACACAGCTGCGATAGAAGAAAAAATCAACAAGTTTATCGCCAACGAAAACCATAAAACACTTTTTTATTCCTGTGACACTTATACTGAAAAAGAAAGTTTTGTTACCATTCACGGCATAAATTCGGAAGAATATGCAAAAGCTATTGTTAAGTCATTAGAAGAAAAATATAAAATTACCGAGCCTGCCATTGTGGTTTCCAATGAAAACTACAAAGTAATTCAAATCAAGAAAAATATGGAAAGTTATCCAGCACCAAAAAAGCCGTAAAATATGTTTGACAAAAAACCAAAATCATACACCGAACTTTTAGGAAAGACCAATAGAATTGTAGAAGGAACCATAATAAAAGGAGATATTATTTCGCAAGCCGACTTCAGACTTGATGGTGAATTAATAGGAAATTTTCAATCAAAGGGAAAAATTGTCATTGGTCCGGCAGGAATTGTTATAGGTGACATTGTGTGCAAAAATGCAGACATCGAAGGAAAATTCAACGGCAAGATTCATATTGCCGAAATACTGAACGTGAAATCCAAAGCAAGCATTCATGGTGAAGTTACGGTAGGGAAATTATCTGTGGAACCAGGTGCTGATTTTAGTGCTTCTTGTCTGATGAAGACCAACGTAAAAAACCACATTGCAAATGACGGACAACCAAAACCCGAAGAAACGAACCAATAATAAATGGCTCGCCCTTATCAATATTCCCATACAAATGGGAGCAATTGTTTTTCTGTTCTCTTATCTAGGAAATTGGTTAGACGGAAATTATCCGAATTCACATAATGTATTCGTCAAAATTTTAACTTTGGTTGGAGTTGCTCTGGCCTTTTATAACATCAACAGACAACTAAAAGACATCAATAAATCCCCGGAAGAGTAGCTATGAAATTAAAAAAGTACCAAGCCATTTTTGAAGTAATATTTTTATCCATTTTAGTCTATCTTCTTCACAAATTGTTTTTTTACCTTAACGGGAATAATCCAAAATATCAAAATTTCCATTTTCCAATAGAAGTTGTTTATGGATTTTTCTTTGGTTTTTCGATACTTCTTTTATTCATTTTGATTCGGGTAAAAGCCAAAAATATTGATAATGTAGGTTATACTTTTATGTTGCTTACTTTTATAAAAATGGCCGTTTCCTATATGATTTTATCACCTATATTGCATTCCGGAAACTCAAATGCCATAACAGAAAAAATTAATT
Organism: Flavobacterium sp. UBA5153; assembly: GCA_002413745.1. Taxonomy (GTDB): domain Bacteria; phylum Bacteroidota; class Bacteroidia; order Flavobacteriales; family Flavobacteriaceae; genus Flavobacterium. The sequence continues at coordinate 24,892 of DHXP01000025.1, forward strand.
TTTTTATCACATTTGCGCTTTTTTTAGCAATTGAGACGGTCGTAACGATAAGAATATTAAATAATAAGCAATAAAATACTTATAAATCAATAATTCCGTCAAAAAAAATATTTTAAGTTCTTTGTGTATTAAGAAAAGATGTACATTTGCACCAAATTTCAGAAAGTAAAAATAAAGTAAAAAAAGATATGGTGTTTTCAAAAAAACCACTCCATTTTATAGTTGCAATTTTAATCGCTTTTTTGCCATTAATTAATTTTGCCAATACTACAGTTGATTCTACTCAAGTCAAATCTGGAGTTGCTCCTCAGGCTGCTGAGGAAACGCAAACTCATGCTGAACCGACAGATGTAAAATCTAAAATTAAAGCATTTATCAATCATCACGTTTTAGATGCTCACGAATTTACTTTTACTGAAGATGAAGTAACGGGAAAACATTATGGTTTTTCGTTACCGATTATTCTTTTGGATAATGGTTTACAGATTTTTTCTTCTTCTAAATTTGAACATGGTGAAGCTGTAGCGGAATCTAATGGGAACTTTTACAAAATAAATCATCATGACGGGAAAATATACAAAACAGATGCTTCCGGAACTATTACAGAAGACGAAAAAACAGGTTTTCCAACCAATGTTCGTCCGATAGATTTTTCTATAACTAAAACAGTTTTTTCGATTATAATTGCTGCGATTTTAATGTTTTTGATTTTTACCGGATTAGCAAAATCATACAGTAAAAACGAAGGGATAGCCTCTGGAGCCGGTAGAATTTTTGAACCGGTCGTATTGTATATTCGTGACGAAATTGCAATTCCAAATATTGGCGAAAAACATTATAAGAAATACATGAGTTATTTGTTAACCATATTTTTCTTTGTATTATTCTTAAATATATTTGGATTAATGCCATTTGGTATAAATGTGACAGGAAATCTAACCATTACATTTTCATTGGCGATACTTACGTTTTTAATTACAAATCTTACTGCAAATAAAAATTATTGGGGACATATTTTCTGGATGCCAGGGGTGCCTAAAGTAATGCGGATTGTGTTAGCTCCAATTGAACTTTTAGGGGTTTTTATCAAACCGTTCTCGTTAATGATACGTTTGTATGCCAATATTTTTGCAGGTCATATTGTTTTGATGAGTATCATCGGATTGATGTTTATCTTTAAAAGCTGGTTAGGAAGTAGTTTGTCTTTTGGATTGTCATTTGTACTTTCTATTCTTGAAATATTAGTCGCGTTTTTACAAGCATATATTTTCACCATGTTGTCTGCTTTGTATTTCGGATCGGCAAAGGAAGAACACGGGCACGAAGAAGTGCACGTTTAATAAGAGTGTTTAATTTTTAATATATATATTATGCAAATTCCACAAATTGTAGGAGCAGGATTAATTGTAATTGGAGCAGGATTAGGTATTGGTAGAATTGGTGGTTCAGCAATGGACGCTATTGCTCGTCAACCGGAAGCTTCAGGAAAAATCCAAACCGCTATGCTTATTGCTGCGGCATTAATTGAAGGTATTGGTTTTGCTGCGTTATTCGCATCATAATTAAAACTCAAAACACTAGTTGCAACGGTTGGTTGCAACCGGTGTTTTATTATTATATTAAATATTTTATAGATACATAACATGGAAAAGTTAATAAATCAGTTTGAGTTAGGTTTGTTTTTTTGGCAGGTATTAATATTTGTTGGATTGGTATTCTTATTAAAGAAATTTGCATGGAAACCAATTCTTGATGCCGTTAATGAAAGAGAAGAAGGAATCAAAAACGCTTTACTTTCTGCAGAAAACGCCAGAAAAGAAATGCAAAATCTTCAGGCAGACAACCAACGCATTTTGCATGAAGCAAGATTAGAGCGTGACGCATTGCTAAAAGATGCACGTGAAATGAAAGAGAAAATGATTGCCGATTCTAAAAATGAAGCTCAGTTTCAAGGTCAAAAAATGATTGAGCAAGCAAAAGCCGCAATCGAAAGCGAAAAAAATGCCGCTATGGCCGAATTGAGAACGCAAGTTTCTAATTTGTCAATCGAAATTGCCGAGAAATTATTAAAAGAGGAACTGTCTAACAAAGAATCCCAAGTAAAATTGGTGGAGAAAATGTTAGGTGACGCTAAATTAAACTAATATGGCAAGTACAAGAGCAGCAATTCGTTACGCAAAAGCAATTTTAGAAATAGCAGATTCAAAAACTGTTGCTACTGAAGTCAGTAATGATATGTCTTTAATCGCTTCGACTATAAACAGCAATGCGGAATTAAGTACTTTTATCCAAAACCCAACCGTTAAAGTTGAGGTAAAGGAAAGTGCACTTTTGGAAGTTTTTGCTACTGTAAATGCGGTAACTAAAAGCCTTTTCCATTTATTGTTCGAGAACAAGAGATTTGAAATTCTGGAAGTCATTGCATCAGAATACAACAAATTGTTTGACGTTATGAATGGAGTTGAAGTTGCCAAAGTGACTACAGCCATTCCTATGGATGCTACATTAGAAGCTAAAGTTTTGGCTAAAATCGCAACCTTTTCAAACAAAAAAATTACCATTGAAAACACGGTAGATGCTTCAATCATTGGAGGGTTTATTTTAAGAATAGGCGACAAGCAGTACAACGCTTCCATTGCCAACAGATTACAAGTTTTAAAAAGAGAATTAAGTAACTAGTTATTTATAAATAATTATGGCGGAAATTAAACCTGCTGAGATTTCAGCAATATTAAAAAAGCAAGTAGAAGGATTTGAATCTGGCGCTACACTTGAAGAAGTTGGGACAGTTCTTAACGTTGGAGATGGTATTGCCCGTGTTTACGGCTTGTCAAATGTTCAATACGGCGAACTTGTAGAATTCGATAACGGACTTGAAGCTATCGTTTTGAATCTTGAAGAAGACAATGTTGGTGTGGTACTTTTGGGACCATCAACAGGAATAAAAGAAGGATCAACTGCAAAAAGAACACAACGTATTGCCTCTCTTAAAACAGGAGAAGGAATGGTAGGTCGTGTGGTAAACACACTTGGTTTTCCAATTGACGGAAAAGGGCCAATTGGCGGTGAATTATTCGAAATGCCTTTGGAAAGAAAAGCTCCTGGAGTTATCTTCCGTCAACCAGTTACTGAGCCATTACAAACAGGAATAAAAGCAGTTGATGCTATGATTCCGGTTGGTCGTGGACAACGTGAACTAGTTATTGGTGACCGTCAAACAGGTAAATCAACTGTTTGTATTGATACCATTTTGAATCAAAAAGAATTTTACGATGCAGGAAAACCTGTGTTTTGTATATATGTTGCCATCGGACAAAAAGCTTCGACTGTAGCAGGAATCGCAAAAATGTTTGAAGAAAAAGGCGCAATGGCTTATACCATTATTGTTGCTGCCAATGCTTCTGATCCAGCTCCAATGCAAGTTTATGCTCCTTTCGCAGGTGCTGCAATTGGAGAATATTTTAGAGATTCAGGTCGTCCAGCTTTGATTGTTTATGATGATTTATCTAAACAAGCTGTTGCTTACCGTGAGGTTTCTCTTTTATTAAGAAGACCACCGGGACGTGAAGCATATCCTGGAGACGTTTTCTACTTGCACTCAAGATTATTGGAAAGAGCTTGTAAAGTTATTGCCGATGACGGAATTGCAAAAAATATGAACGACTTACCGGATTCATTGAAAGGTATCGTAAAAGGCGGTGGTTCTTTGACTGCTTTGCCAATTATCGAAACTCAAGCTGGTGACGTTTCTGCTTATATCCCAACAAACGTAATTTCGATTACCGACGGACAAATTTTCTTGGATGGAGATTTGTTTAATTCAGGTGTTCGTCCAGCGATTAACGTAGGTATTTCGGTATCACGTGTGGGTGGAAATGCACAGATTAAATCAATGAAAAAAGTGGCTGGAACATTAAAATTGGACCAAGCGCAATTCCGTGAATTGGAAGCGTTTGCAAAATTTGGTTCTGATTTGGATGCCGTTACTTTAAACGTAATTGAAAAAGGTAGAAGAAACGTTGAAATCTTGAAACAAGGTTTAAACAGTCCTTTTACGGTTGAAGACCAAGTGGCAATTATCTATGCAGGTTCAAAAAACTTGTTGAGAAATGTTCCTGTTAATAAAGTAAAAGAATTCGAGAAAGACTTCTTGGAATACTTGAACAACAAAAATAGAGCTACCCTTGATGCATTGAAAGCAGGTAAACTGACTGACGAAATCACGGACGTTCTTGAAACAGTGGCAAAAGAAGTTTCAGCGAAATATAACTAATCCCCACCCAGCCTCCCCAAAGGGGAGGAGCAAAAAGGGAGATAGAAATAAAATATTAATATAAGACAGATGCCCTCGTTTGGTCTCCCTCCCCTTCGGGGAGGGTTGGGGAGGGGAAAAAATGGCAAATTTAAAGGAAATCCGTAATAGAATTACTTCCGTTTCATCGACGATGCAAATCACTTCGGCAATGAAAATGGTTTCTGCAGCAAAGCTAAAGAAGGCACAAGATGCCATCACGGCAATGCGACCTTATGCCGAAAAATTAACGGAATTATTGCAAAATCTTTCTGCAACTCTTGACGGAGATGTGGGCGGTGAGTTTACAACACAACGTGAGCTTAAAAAAGTATTAATTGTTGCCATCACTTCAAATAGAGGTTTATGCGGCGCTTTTAATTCGAATGTGATAAAGGAAGTTAAAAGCCGTTCTCAATTTTACGCAGGAATGCAAGTGGATGTTTTTGCCATTGGCAAAAAAGGGAATGATGTTTTGACTAAATCACTTACAGTTGTTGACAATCAAAGTCACGTTTTTGACGAATTGACATTTGACAACGTTACTAAAGTAGCCGAAACATTGACCCAAAAATTTGTTTCTGGCGAATATGACAAAATTGAATTGGTTTACAATCAATTTAAAAATGCGGCTACACAAATCGTTCAAACCGAACAATTTTTACCATTGGCTCCAATAAAATCAGACACTCGAGCCAAAGGCGAACAGAGCGTAGCTAAACCAGTTTCAACTGGTGATTATATTTTTGAACCATCAAAAGAAGAAATCGTGTTAACCTTGATTCCAAAATCATTGAAAACACAATTATATAAAGGAATTAGAGATTCATTTGCCTCAGAACACGGAGCTCGTATGACCGCAATGCACAAAGCAACGGACAACGCAACCGAGTTGAGAGACCAATTGAAATTGACTTACAACAAAGCACGTCAAGCATCTATCACTAACGAAATCCTTGAAATCGTTGGTGGAGCGGAAGCTTTGAACGGATAAGAGAAAATAAAATTTTTTCAAATTTTCAAATAGCGAAACTTTGAACGGATAAGAAATTTTTTTAAAATATATTTAAGAGTCCCACAATTGCGGGACTCTTTTTTGTTTCATATTTTTATAAAATGATTTGTTTATAAAAATCATTAACTTTGATTAAAATTTATTTTGAGATGGAAACATTAACCCAAAAAAAAGAACTTATAGACTGGATAACTTCAATTGAAGATGAAGCTATTTTAAACAAAATAGTTAAAATTAAAAGGGAGACAACTTTTAATTTTGACGAAGAATTTAAAAAAGGGATTTCTGCTGACGAATTTAGAGAAAGAACCACTGAATACATAAAATCGTTGCCTTGGAAAAAGTAAAATTGTTTTACAAGCCCGAGACTGAAGATTATTTTAATGAGTTAGTTTTTATCTTATTTAAGGAGGATTATTTCAGTTATTTAGAAAATGCGATAATTTACAAAGATAAAATTTTGAATTTTATCGAAAGTAATATTTCAACTTTTCCATCAAGGAAAACACCAAAAATACTTCAATCATTTGGCACAAATTATATTTTCTACAAATCAAATCAACGAACCACTTGGTATATTTTCTTTGAAAAATCAGAAAATAATTATTTAATTACCAATATTATAAACAGTCACTCCAAAGAAGCAAAATGGCTTTAAAAACAATAGAAATTACGACAATAGATGAAATGCTTGCCCAATTTGAAATGATGAAGCATTTATATCCCAATTTTACTTTAGAAAAATACGAATCCTATTTGAAAGAAATGATTCCGCATAATTATACCCAAATTGCAGTTTTCGAAAATGAAGAATGCCTTGGACTTACCGGTTGCTGGTCTGGAACAAAGCTTTGGTCAGGAAAATATTTAGAAGTAGATAATTTTATCGTTCATCCAGAGCATCGTTCCAAGGGAGTTGGAAAACTTTTAACCGATTTTGTCAACCAAAAAGCAACAGATTTGGGATGTACCATGATTGTTCTCGATGCATTTACGGGGAATTTTACCGCCCATCGTTTCTATTACAATCAGGGTTATAATCCCAGAGGATTCCATTTCATTAAAATGTTAAATGAAGAAGGGTTGTCCTAATACGTTTGATAAAAACTGAACATATTGAACCGACAAAATCAACATTAAACGATAGAAATGGTTATTTTTGTTTCGTAAAATAAAAACACACCTCCTTGGGATTATATAAAAATCTTTTCAAACAAACGGCCATATACGGACTAGCAACGGTTTTACCGCGCATGTTCAGTTTTTTATTGGTGCCACTTTACACGGATTTACTCCCAAAAGAAGAATATGGTAAAGTCACCATCATTTTTGCCTATATGATTTTCTTCAATGTCATTCTGGCTTACGGGATGGAAACCTCTTTTTTTAGATTTTACAATAACGAAACCGACAAAAAATCGGTTGTCGAAACCACTATGGTTTCTGTTTTCTGGTCCACAATAATCTTCCTTTTTCCAGCATTATTATTCCGAAATGTATTGGCTTCATTTTCGGGAATTGATGTTCAATACATTACCTATACAATTTGGATTTTGGTGCTTGACGCATTGGTAATTGTTCCATTTTCAAAATTAAGGGCAACCCAAAAACCAATGGCTTATGCCATAATCAAAATAGGAAATGTTATCGTCAACCTTGGTTTAAACCTATTTTTTTTAATTTATTTGCCAAAAATAGCAGCAGCTCATCCTAGTGGTTTTTTGAGCTCTTTGTATGCAGACAACTTCGAAATTGGTTATATTTTTGTTTCTAATATTATTGCCAGTTTGCTGACATTTATAGCGCTTTCGCCTAATTATTTTTCATTAAAATGGAATTTCGATTTCGGTTTATGGAAACGAATGATGCGATATGGTTTACCAATAATGATAGCCGGAATTGCCTTTGCCATTAACGAACAATTCGATAAAATCCTTTTGGGAAAATTATTGCCCGCCAATATCGCCGATGCCCAAGTGGGTGTTTATTCGGCCTGTTATAAACTGGGTTTGTTTATGGTTTTATATAGAACTGCCTATACTTTAGGAATCGAACCCTTCTTTTTTAGCCACGCTTCAGATAAAAACGCACCCCAGACCTATGCCACCGTTACAAAATATTTCGTTATTTTCGGCTCTTTCATTTTGCTGGCAGTCATCGTTTTTGCCGATGTTTTCAAATATCTCATGATACGCGATTCTTCATATTGGGAAGCCATGAAAGTCGTCCCGTTGATTATATTGGCCAATTTTTTTCTGGGAATTTACACCAATCTTTCGGTTTGGTACAAGCTAATCGACAAGACTTACATTGGAGCCTATATTTCAATTGTTGGCGCCATTGTGACACTCGCCCTTAATTTTTTGCTTATTCCCTCCATGAGTTACTATGGTTCGGCAATCGCGACAATCGCGGCTTACGGGACAATGATGTTGATTTCGTATATCTTGGGCAACAAATATTACCCCATTCCTTACGACATCAAAAAAATTGGAGGTTATCTGGGACTGTCAATCCTGTTCTCCATAATATCCTTCTATTATTTCCGCGAAAACTATTTTGTCGGAATCCCATTATTGGTCCTATTCTTGTATTTTATATATCACAATGAAAAAGAAACATTAAACCGAATTTTGAAAAGAAAAGTTAGTGGAAGCTAATCGCGCTGTACGTTGCAAGCTTTTTCATAAAATTGGTTTTTCCAAGTCCAAAAAGGAGCTTCCTTTGGTCGCTCTTTTCATCCAGGAAAAAATACAATTTTATCTCAAAAGGCTTTTCACTTCCATCACGGCTAAAAACCAATAATATAAGTACGGACAACCAAAACATAAGTACGGACAAGTCGCGACTTGTCCCTTCAAAACAAAACAAAAATATGACCATAAACATCATCAACAAATCGCAACACGACTTGCCTAACTATGAAACCATAGCCTCGGCAGGAATGGATTTAAGAGCAAACCTTACCGAATCAATAACGTTGCAACCCTTAGAAAGAGCCATTGTAAAAACGGGACTTTTCATCGAATTACCCATAGGTTACGAAGCCCAAGTGCGTCCCAGAAGCGGCTTGGCAGCCAAAAAAGGAATAACGGTACTCAATTCACCCGGAACAGTCGATGCCGATTATCGTGGAGAAATTGGTGTAATTTTAGTAAATTTATCCAACGAAGCATTCGTCATCGAAAATGGCGAACGAATCGCGCAACTCATCATCGCCCAACACGAAAGAGCACAATGGATAGAAGTTCAGGAATTATCCGAAACGTCTCGTGGCGAAGGCGGTTTTGGTAGCACGGGGGTTAAATAAATAAATTCAATAATTCAAAGATTTAATAATTCAAAGATTCTCGAAATTTTTTTAAATCTTTCAATCATTAAATCTTTTAATAAAAACAACAAATGAAAATAATAGTGCCAATGGCTGGACGGGGTTCCAGATTAAGACCACACACATTAACAATTCCTAAACCATTAATCCCAATTGCCGGCAAACCAATCGTGCACCGTTTGGTCGAAGATATAGCAGGTGTTTTAAATCAAAAAATTGAAGAAGTTGCCTTTATTATTCACGAAAGTTTTGGAAAAAAAGTAGAAGAGGAACTAATTGCAATTGCTCAAAAGTTAGGCGCCAAAGGAACTATTTACTATCAAAACGAGGCACTAGGAACAGGTCACGCCATTATGTGTGCCAAAGAATCTTTGAGTGGACCAGCTGTTATTGCTTATGCCGATACTTTAATTCGTGCCGATTTTGATTTAGACCAAAATGCCGACAGTGTTATTTGGGTAAAACAAGTAGATCAACCCCAAGCTTTTGGCGTGGTCAATTTGAACGAAGATAATCAAATTATTGAATTGGTCGAAAAACCTAAAGAATTTGTTTCTGACCTTGCCGTTATCGGAATTTACTATTTTAAAGATGTTGCCGTTCTAAAAAATGAATTGCAATTTGTTTTGGATAACAACATTATTAACGGTGGCGAATATCAAATTAATGATGGCATCAAGCAAATGATGGCAAAAGGTATGGTTTTTGTGCCAGGAGAAGTCGCTGAGTGGATGGATTGCGGAAACAAAGATGTTACCGTTGAAACCAATTCCAGAATGTTGGGCTTTTTGCACAATGACGGAGAACATTTGGTAGATTATGACGTGAAATCGGAGAATTCAACTATCATTCCTCCTTGTTATATCGGCGAAGACGTGGTTTTGATTAACGCAACTGTTGGACCCAATGTATCTTTAGGGAACGGTTGTCACGTGAGTAATAGCACTATAAAAAACAGTTTGGTACAAACGCATTCTCATATAAAAAACGCCAATCTAGACAATGCAATGATTGGGAATCACGCCAGTTTTGACGGTGATTTCACGAGTATCAGTATTGGGGATTATTCGGTTTTGGAGTAAAACTGGACTAAAGTCCAGCCTTACAAAATAGTTCGATCCTACGGCTCTATTATGTTATATGATAGTTCCGTAGGAACGAGACATATTGTAGTAACGGATTTTAATCCGTTGATTGAAATATTTGAAAAAATATAAATGAAAAAAACGGTTTCCTTCTTTTTATTCTTGGTTTTGCTTTGCAATTCGGCGGTGCTATTGGCACAAGCGGAACCCGAGGAAATCAAGCCTGAAACGGATAAATTCCAAGATTATTTTTATGAGTCTTTGAAGCAAAAAGGCATTGAGAATTATGACAAAGCTATTGTAGCATTAGAAGAATGTTCAAAAATAAAACCCAATGATGCCACCGTGTATTTCGAATTGGGAAAGAATAAGTTGGCGTTAAAAGATTATGAAAACGCCTATAATTCATTCGAAAAAGCTACTCAGATTGACCCCAAAAACAAATGGTTTTGGTTGGGAATGTATGACGTGAATTATCAAACCAAAAATTTTAATCGGGCAATTGTTGTGGTCAATAAATTGATTGAATTTGACGAAATTTACAAAGAAGATTTGGTTTCACTTTATATGAACACGCAACAATTTGACAAAGCGCTCTCTCTCATTAATGAGTTGAACGATAAAATTGGAAAGTCGGATAGGAGGGAATTGTACAAAATGCAGATTTTGTCTCAAGGGAAATATCAAAATGAGGAAATTGCTAATTTGATTGACCAAATCAATAAAAATCCAAAACAGGAATTGAATTATGTTGCCTTGATTCGGCTGTATTCGGAAAATAATGAGGCTGAAAAAGCGTTTGAAATCACACGAAAACTAGAATCGGAAATTCCAACATCGGAATGGGCGCAAGTGGGTTTGTTCAAATATTATTTGGATTTGAATGAAGGACAAAAAGCCGTAAATTCAATGAATATAGTTTTGGCAAGCACGAAAATGGATTCCAAAATCAAACACCGAATCCTGAATGAATTCTTGATTTTTGTAGATACAAATCCCCAATTTGCACCCGATTTGGGAAAAGCCATTTCGTATTTCGCCAATGATGACAACATAGATGTTGCTAAAGAAATAGGGAAGTATTACCATAATAAAAAACAGTGGGACAAAGCGGTTCAGTATTATGAGCAAGCTTTAAAAAATAATTCGACGGAAGATATTGAAACTAATCTGCTTTTGTTTCAAGCTTATTTAGAAACGAAGCAATTTGATTTATTAAACAATAAAGCAACGGCAATGGTTGAAACTTTCCCTACTCAGCCCCAGTTTCACTATTTTTCCGGTTTAGCCAACAATCAGTTGAAGCAATTCAAAAAAGCAAAAGAAATGCTGGAAATGGGAATGGATTATGTGATTGATGATGTAGTTTTGGAAATTAATTTCAACATTCAGCTTGGTGAGGCCTATAATGGATTGGGGGATTTAAAGAAAAAAGAACTGTATTTTTCTAAAGCAGATGAATTATTAAAAACAAAAAATAAATAAATTCTAATGAAAAAATTCTTGTTGTTAATGTTGGTTGGGTTTGCTAGTTCGCTGACTCTTGTTTCCTGTAAATCGAAAGCGGCGGTGGTTGGAGCAACAGAAAAGGCAACCCATCTGAGAGCCAACAAAATAATAGAAAACTACTACAACAATAAAACCGACTTTTCGACATTATATATAAAGTCCAACGCTAAATATTCGGATGGAAAACAAACGCAAAATGTTACCGCCGAAATAAAAATCAAGAAAGACGAACAAATCTTGATAAGCATTCGATTTTTGGGCATCACGATGGCAAAAGCATCGATTACTCCAACGGCAGTGAGCTATTATGAAAAGATTAGTGGCAGTTATTTTGAAGGTGATTTTAGTGCATTGAGCCAGTGGCTGGGAACCGATTTGGATTTTAACAAAATTCAAAACATGTTGTTGGGTCAGGCCATTGACGATTTAAAAAAAGGAAAATACACGGAATCATTAGTTGATCAAACCTATAGACTGGATGATACGTCAGACAACAATACCAAGAAATCCTTCTATTTTGATGCCAATAAATTTTTTGTCACAAAACAGGAAATAACACAAACGGCTGAAGGAAGAATGATTCAGGTTGCCTATTCAAATGACATAGTTTACAAGGAAGCGATATTGCCTTCGAGCATACTCATAAATACTTTTCAAAAGAATGGTAAAACCGAAATAAATCTAGAATATAACACCGTAACCTTCAATGGTGAACTTTCTTTTCCTTATAGCGTTCCAAATGGTTACAAAAGAATTATAATTAAGTAAGTTTGCATAAATATATTTTTAAGATGCCAAAATTTCTCCTAAGTCTCATTTTTATAAGCATGACTTCACTATTGTGGAGCCAATCAACGCAGCAAGAAAAATTAGAAGCACGAAAAGCCCAAATACAGCAAGAAATTAGAGATAATGAAGCATTATTGCAATCGGTAAAGAAAAAAGAAAAATCGGCGGTGAATGTATTTATGATTCAAACCAATAAAATCAAGCTCAAGGAAAAACTGATTAACACTACCGAAAAGCAAACCAAGTTGTTGAGTAACGATATGTATGTCAATCAAATACAAATCAACAAACTAAAGAAGGAACTTGCCGTACTCAAGGAAGATTACGCCAGAATGATTGTGAAATCCTATAAAAGCCGATCAGAACAAAGCAGGGCGATGTTTATACTTTCGTCCAAAAATTTTCTGCAAGCTTATAAAAGAGTCCAGTATATGAAGCAATACACCAATTACAGGAAATTGCAGGGCGAGGAAATAAAATCAAAATCAAACCAACTGACTGTTTATAACGGGAAACTGACTGTTCAAAAAACAGCCAAACAAAAACTGATTGATGAAAATGAAAAAGAACGATTGTCGCTTTTAAAGGAAAAAAAGGAACAAGAAAAACTGGTAAAGACGATTAAAAAAGACAAGAATAAAATAGCTGCCGAAATCAGGAAAAAACAACGGGAGTCAAGAGCCATCGATAAACAAATAGACAGATTGATTCGGGAAGCCATAGCCGAAGCCAATAGAAAAGCGGCAGCCGAAAATGCAAAAGCAAACCCGACTGCAAGCGTGTCTAAAACAGCAGTATCTTCATCAAGAATAGTATTGACGGCCGAGACAAAAATTTTAGCCGACAACTTTAGAGCCAATAGAGGAAAATTGCCATGGCCGGTTGAAAAAGGTTTTGTGTCTTTGCCATATGGCGACCAACCACACCCTGTTTTTAGTACATTAGTCGTCCACAATAGCGGCGTGGAAATCACGACCGATCAAGGGGCAAATGCGAGAGCCGTTTTTGGAGGAGAGGTAACGAGTGTCATAATTTTATCGCCTGTAAATAAAGCCGTAATGATACAACACGGTGATTACTTCACGGTATATCAAAACTTGAGCTCGGTATATGTTAGCAAGGGTGACAAAGTAAGCATAAAGCAAAACATTGGCAAAATAAGAACCAATGGCGATACCGGAAAAACGGTTATTAAGTTTACCATTTCGCAGAATACCACTTACGATAATCCGGCTAGTTGGTTGTATAATATGTAAGAAACAATGAATCGGGGCGCAAAAATAAAGAGCACTATTTTATTCAGGAATAAAATAGTGCTCTTTGTTTTTATAAAATAAAATGAACAGAAATCCATAATTTTTACAGATTCAATATGATTTACCAATAACCCTTTCTTAAGGGATTATTTGTTAAAACTGGATTGTATCGCTTTCAGGAATCCAGGAGTTGACCAAGATCCGGCAACAATTACTCGTCTGATAGTATAAAGTGGTTCAGCAGAATCCCTTTTGGTAGAAAGGATAAAGGCAAGTTTATATCCGCTTTTTTTTATTTCTGTAATGGCAGCCGAATTCCATATTCCATCAGGATAGGCAAAATAAGTTACGGGTTTGCCGATAATTTCTTCCAGTTTCTTTTTTGGTTTTGTGAGTTGGGTTTCCCAATCTGCTCCCACATATTTTGTGACCATATGATGATCCCAAGAATGGGCGCCAATAACATTTCCGCTGTCCGACAAATTCTTGATTTGCTCTTTCGTCATATATCCGGGGCGGTTTATAGAAATTGTCATAATGAAAAACACCCCTTTGTAGCCATATTTTTTCATTTCGGCAGCACCTATATTGAAATGTTCTTCACGAGTGTCATCAAAAGTAATTATGACAGGTTTGGAGGGTAATTTGCCATCACGAAGCAAATACTCACTCAATTGGGCTGGTAAAATGGTGTGATAGCCGTTATCTGACAAAGCTTTCATTTGCTGGGCAAAAGCGGCAGGAGCCACCGAATATGTTTTCATATTTGGTCCATCACTCGCAAGAATATTGCGGATGCGATGATAGCACAACACGGGTACTTCGGGTTTTGAAAGAATTTGTTCCGGGCTGGCATCCTTCTTTTTGGGAGCTTCTTTCTTGACTTGTATTTGGGCAAAAGCCGTATCTTTTTTTATCGTATCAGGTTTAGATTGACAGCTTGCCAATAAGAAAAGTCCAACGAAAAGGGAAAACATTATTTTTTTCATTTTTTAAAAGTTGAGTGCAATGAATTACTGATATTGAATATATATGGGCTTAGGGGTAAATTTGACCAATTCCTCAGGCGTGTACATTGTCCAGTTTTTCTTAATGTCATTTTTATAAAACAATTTAAAACCAGTAAACTGTACCGGCTCTCTAAAAATATAAGATTTATAGGTCGACTTTTTTAAAACCTTGTCGCCAAATCCATCCATATTCATAACTACCTGAACTTCGGGTACTTTTTTTATATTTTTGTAGCCCGTCACCATTCCTTGTGTGAATCTATGTACTACCAAAACTTTCGGGGTCAACTTATTTTTTCGCACCAAGTCCGCTAAAATGTCTATGGCATCATTGATATCATCTGAAGTGAAAGTGCCTATTTTGGTACCGGGAATTTCGCCATTTTTTAAGGAAAATTCGGGGTCAATTCCCAAATGAACATTGGGTAATTTCAGATAAGGTTCCAGCGAGGCAACTTCATTTTTCACCGTACTATGCCCAACCTGAACGTCTAAAAACACCAAAGCATTAATTGGCTTTGCCCACTTTATAATTGTATCTATCTGTTTAAAAGGCATTCGCATTCGGTGTAAATTTGCTTTTCCGGGTGCACCTTGTGCCGTGATGGCGATGTAGTGCAAGGCGGGAATTGCCTTTACGGTTGAATCGGCGGCTTGCCATTTAGCCACTTCCGACTGTAGTTTTTTAATCATTTCATCTCTGGGCAATTCGCCTAAGATCCCCATTCTTTTTGAATAAAGATTTCCGTAATAAGCAATGATTCTGTTATACGGCAAGATGGCTCCTGGCAGCGGATAAGGAATTTTTTTCACTGGCCATCTTCCGCTAGTGTCGTTGTTGGCTAAAGCCAACATTCTTTTGTTGTAATCGGCAGTATCGATTACAGAAACTTTTTTTTCCGGAATAGGTTTGGGTTTTACAATTTCTTTTTTTCCGTTTTCGGCGATTGCCTCGGAAGCTTTACCCCAATTGCAACTGCTGGCACAAAACAGCATAGAAAAGAGAAGCATTAATGGAAGGAATGTAAGGAACGACTTTTTCATAAAGTATCACTATTTGATATAATAAACGTAAAGATACGGCATTTAGAACGGCCTATTAAATTTATAAGGAAACAATCAGTTCAAACGCATTAAAATTATTTTAAGTTTTTTACACGAATTGCACAAATTTACACGAAATCTGTTAGGTTTTTATTTACTTCGTCTGTTCGACCTTTGGTCTCGGGTCACTAATCTGCCCAAGGGAGATAAAATTTGTGTAATTTAATCTTAAAATCATTATAATTTGTGACAATTAGTGTAATTCGTGTTCATTTTTTTTTAATGCGTTTGATCTGCGATTAGCCTAGAATTGTGAATGGAAAGGATTTCTTATTGTAAATAAAATCAAGAAATCACCACGTCTAAAATAAATTATTTTCCTTCATTTTTTTTCATTGCATAATAATAGGCGGCGCGACTCAAGGGCTCGTATTCTTCGGTTTCGCCGAGCATGACAAGTTTGTCATTATCGGTTTTTCTAAAACTGTAATTTGCCAGATTTCCGGTTCGAGTACAAACTGCGTGCACTTTGGTAACATATTCGGCAGTAGCCATAAGCGCAGGCATTGGACCGAAAGGATTGCCTTTGAAATCCATGTCCAATCCGGCAACAATAACACGAATGCCCTGATTTGCCAGATCATTACATATTTTCACGATTTCGTCATCAAAAAATTGCGCTTCGTCAATACCAACGACATCACAGCCTTGCGCCAAAATAGCGATGTTTGCGGCTGCTGGAACTGGTGTGGAACGAATTTCATTGGCATCATGCGACACGACCATTTCATCATGATAACGAGTATCAATGGTGGGTTTGAAAATTTCGACTTTTTGTTTGGCAAATTGGGCTCTCCTTAGTCTGCGAATGAGTTCTTCGGTTTTACCCGAAAACATCGAACCGCAAATAACTTCGATCCAGCCAAATTGTTCTTTATGATTTACTGTATTTTCGAGAAACATTTTGTATTTTTCTTGCTCTTAAAATGAATAGTTTTTATTACTTTGTAACGAAACAAACCGATATAAAAATTTTATACTTTTAGATTATTTCAAAAGTAGAAAATTTTTATCAAATCGAAGATCCGCGAACACTTATTTGCAAAATAATAATATTGTGATTAAAGGTTGCTTTCTCCTTTGGCTAAATAAAAAACAAAGAATAAATTTATTAATAAAGACACAACTTACTCACTATAATTTCAAAAGTTATGAAAAAAAGATTGGAAGCCGACTTAATGAGCATTGCACACAGAGTATTACAAATTAAAAACAAATCTGACATCAATCAATTATACATTGAATCACAGAAATTATACGAAAAACTTTCTATTTTGCGATTTGTTGAGGAGCATTTTGGAGGAGCAAAACCCACTATTGGCCAAGCCGAAATAGTAGAAAAAATGAAAGAGTTTTTTGAAAACAATACTGTATTGGAGTTCAGGGCAAATAAAGCAAATAATGAAATTGTTGCAGAAGAAATTGTTGCAGATGTAGTTGTAACCGATGAGAAAATTGAAACTTCATCGGAACAAATTGATGAAATAGCATTGGAAGAAATAATTGAGGACGAATCAATAGAATTGGATAATATTGAATTTCAACCTACATTTGAATTGGACGATGAGGAAGAAAAGGAAGTCCCAAATAAACCGGAAGAAGTTCAAATTTCCTTTTTGGATTTATTAGGTGCGGATTATAGAGAACCGCTATTTGTAAAAGTGGATCAAAGTGAAGAAACGCCAACTACAATCGCTTTTGACATTCCAGAAGAAGCCGATTTTTCAGAGGAAGAACTTTTTGGAGACATTGAAGAAAACCCAGAAAAGATTGAGCCAAAAAAAGTTTCCCTGAACGAAAAACTGTCAAAAGGCATAAATATAGATTTAAATGACAGGATTGCCTTTGTGAAACATCTTTTCGGCAATAGCGATGAGGATTATAACCGAGTTTTAAATCAGTTAATTACGTATGATAATTTTGAAGACGCCCAAAATTTTATTGAAGACTTGGTAAAACCAGATTATAACAGTTGGGAAGGAAAAGAGGATTATGCACAACGTTTTATAGAAATTGTCGAAAAAAAATTCTCATAAATGGGTAAATTATATGTTGTTCCAACGCCAATTGGTAATCTCGAAGACATGACTTTTCGAGCCGTCCGGATTCTTAAAGAAGTCGATTTGATTTTGGCAGAAGATACCCGTACAAGCGGGAAACTCTTAAAACATTTCGAGATTGGAACCCACATGCACAGCCATCACATGCATAACGAGCACAAAACGGTGGAGAATTTAATTTCGCGATTGAAAGCGGGAGAAATCATTGCGTTGATTTCTGATGCGGGAACGCCAGCCATTTCTGACCCCGGATTTTTGCTTACACGCGCCTGTGTCGAAAACGGAATTACTGTCGAGTGTTTGCCTGGAGCAACGGCTTTTGTTCCGGCTTTGGTCAATAGTGGTTTGCCAAATGACAAATTTGTTTTCGAAGGGTTTTTGCCCGACAAAAAGGGAAGACAAACTCGATATTTAGCACTTGTCGAAGAAACCAGAACAATGATTTTGTATGTTTCGCCACATAAATTAGTCAAAACTTTGGGCGAATTTATTACTTATTTTGGCGAAGACCGACCAATTTGTGTTTCTCGGGAATTATCAAAACTGCACGAAGAAAATGTTCGTGGAACCGTTCGCGAAGTGTTGACGCATTTTGAAAACAAACCACCAAAGGGAGAAATTGTGGTTGTGGTTGGCGGTAAAACAGTTCTAAAAGAGAACAAGAAAGACAAAGAATAATTTGTATGATTGGGCGAGGTAAAGGCAAAACGACTTTTTTATTAGACACCCGGATTCTAACTGGTTTGATAATTACATCAGTTTTAATGTCAAATTAAATCGTTGATATTTGAAGGATAAGGTGAAATCGGATTAAATGGAATTCCTATCAATAAAATTGAAAGAGACTTTCACCTTGCCTTTTTCTTTATTAAGAATCATTCTGGCGGCAGTTTCCCCCATTTCCTTAAAATCTGTTGAAATTACGGTTATTCCGAGCAATTCTTTTAAGGGAGTGTCATTATAGGAAATTATACCAATATCTTTTCCCAAAACAAATTCATAATCCCTAATTTGCTTTACCAAATTAACCAAGTCAGATTCTTCAATGGTAATAAACAAGTCCTCTTTTTTAAGAATCATATCATCATATACCTCATTAAGAATTTCAAAATTAATGGACTGTTCCACGCAAAATTTCCTAAACCCATGTAAAATTCTCTTCGGATAGGGATATATTGCTTTTTCGGGATAAATTAAAATCAACTTTTTATACTTAGCTATTTTCGTAAGACCTTCCTTTAAAGCATTATAAATATCATTTTCAAAATCTTGATATATCTCAATAATATTTCCTTCCATTCCAAGCTTTCCATTATCCATAATAATTAGCTTTTCTTCCGGTATTCTTTTAATAGCCTTAACTACCTCATCAGTATAACTAACATGTTTTAAATCTTCCGTTTTAAAATGTGGCATTATAACATAGTAATCGTATGCCCCTTCATTTTTGGCCAATAAATTCAAAAACAAGCTCTCATCACAATGATATATATGCAAATCTGTATGAGAATTTGGCCCAATACTATTTATAAAAGAGTTGTACGATTTCATTTTGTAAGAACTCAATTTATTAACCAAAAACAGAACATTTACTTTGGATATTAGTTTTGTTCTGGTAATATAATAACCTTTGCCTCTAATGGATGAAATTACTTTTCGTTCTTTTAAAATATTGTATGCCTTTTCCACCGTGTCTCTAGACATATAAAATTCCTCGCTAAACATATTGATTGATGGAATTTTTTGATCTATTTTAAGATTTCCATTGGAAACATTATATATAATAGAATCCACGATTTGCTTATACTTAGGCACTCGCGAATTTTCACCAATATTAATAAATTTAATCGTATTCATTTTAAAGGGATTATACCCATGGTGCATTTAGGTAATGTTAACTTTTAATTCATTGCTATTTAAACTCTTGTTTAAGGATCGAATAATTGTAAGGGTTGTATTTTAGAAAGTATTCTTATTCTAAAACCCATAAAACTTTTCGCATAATTTCTTCTAATCCTAAATTGGCTCTATAATTGAGAAAATAAAGTTTCAATTCTTTTTCTTGATTTTCTAATTATAAAGTTTGTTCTTTCTGATTGATCTAATTTTTCCCCATCGGAACTTCTAGTTTAATTTGGTGATTCCCAAACAAATTCAACTGATATCTGAGGACAAATAACCTTTATCTTCCAATAAAACACAATCGTTAAACGGTACTTTTTATAAATGTACTGGGGTTTTACTAATATAATTGAACACTATATTAAAAATAAAACACCGTCCTTTTATTTGGTTTATCATACTGTTTTTCAAGGAATTTAAATCAAATCATTATATAGTGTAATCGATTACACAAATATAGTTTTTAATATTCATTATCCAAATATTTTAGATATTATTTTAAATTATCAGTTTAAATAAACATATTTTTTAAAAAAAGTATTATTAAATTATGGGAATCTCTAAAAATTGCAAATTCTAATTCAAAATGTTTTCGCAATTTGAATTTATTTTTTTTAATTCCTCATTTTTTTTAACTTGTTTTTTTTAATGTATTGTATTTCAATAATTTATAATTACGGTAATTGGGTATTTGAGATACGTTCCTCTTTTAAAGGGTAATCCGTTGGGTAAGTAATGCCAAAAAGGCTTCTTTTAGAGGTGTATCATCGAATAGAGGATGATTTTACAGAATTAGCAGATGGGTTTATTACAAACTTAATTTTTGGTGTTTTGAAAAGAAAACCAGGTAAATTCCCATGGTTGATGGAGTTAATTATTAATGGAAGGAGTTATAGATGATTTAACGGTCAAGTTTATGAGAAAAAAAGCAGGACGCTACAGGATGGTAATTTGAAGGATAAGTTCTATTTTCACATAAAAATAAGTTTTAAATCTTTTTATTAAAGTAGTAAATGAAAACTCATAAAGTGTTGGGGGTTATTATAATTTTTCTATGTTTTTCATGCAAAGAAAAACAATGGACTACTTCTTTTGATAAAGAAGCGGTTAAGAGAGAAAGTGAGGCGCCGGTTATGGTAACAGGCAAAGAAAGTTCGATAGCTAAAGTTTGGATTGATCCAGAGACAGGGCATCGAGTAGAAAAGTTGATTGATAGGGAAGGGGAAAATAAAAGTTTTTATTTTCATAACAATCCCTTTTTACCAACCAAAGACAAAAAGGGATGGCTAATGGTATTTTATGGGAGTACGCCTAATGGGACACAACTATTTACTGTTGATTTAAAATCAAAGAATATCGTTCAAATTACGAATAAATCTGGTGAAAAAAGTGGTGAAATTGTAGGCGTTAAAACACGAAAAGTGTATTATCGAATAAATGACAGTATTTTTTCGACACATATTGACACACACAAAACGGCTTTTATCTTTAAATTCCCAACTGACAAAATGGGGTCGATAGCTACCTTAAATGCTGACGAAACAATGCTTGGCGGAGTTATATCCTCAAAAGAAGAACAAGAGATAGTGAAAAAATATCCAGAGAAAAAAGATTTTTTCGATAGAATTTATGATGCAAAATTAAAACGGACTTTGATAACAATTGATGTAAAGACTGGAAATTTAACGGAATTATTCTCTGAAAACGCTTGGTTAAACCACGAGCAATTTTCACCAACAGACCCTAAATTATTCATGTATTGTCACGAAGGACCTTGGCATAAGGTTGATAGAATATGGGCTATTAATATAGAAACCAAAATGCCCAAATTAATACATAAAAGAACGGTTAATATGGAAATTGCAGGACATGAATTTTTTAGTCCAGAAGGTAAAACAATTTGGTTTGATCTTCAAATTCCAAGAGGCGAAACGTTTTATTTGGCCGGTAAAAATTTAGAGAATGGAGAAGAAAAAAGGTACGCATTAAAACGCGATGAATGGTCTATTCATTACAACATAGCACCAGATTTAAAAACCTTTGCCGGTGATGGTGGAAACGATGGCCAAGTTGCCCATGCCAAAGACGGCCGATGGATTTATCACTTTGTGCCTAACGGAGATCACTTTGAGTCTACAAAACTGGTTAATATGAAAAATCATAATTACAAATTAGAACCCAATGTGCATTTTTCTCCTGACGGAAAATGGATTATTTTTAGGGCTAATTTTGAAGGAAATTCTCAGGTCTATGCAGTAGAAATTGATAAATCAAAACAATAATTTATGTCGATAAAACTTAAAAAACATCATGTCTTTATAATAATAGGCATTCTTTTTTCTTTGCCATCTTTGGCTCAAAATGTAGCCACAACTTCGCCTTGGCCAGTAATAACAAATACAAATCAGCCTTGGGCTCGCTGGTGGTGGATGGGAAGCGCCGTTGATAAACCCAATCTTAAAAAAAGTCTTTTAGATTTTCATAAAGCTGGAATAGGCGGTGTTGAAATAACGCCAATTTATGGTGTAAAAGGAGAAGAGAATAATTTTATAGATTACCTCTCCCCAAAATGGATGGAAATGTTGGATTATACAATTCACATAGCCGATAGTACCGGTATGCAAGTTGACATGGTGCTGGGTACAGGATGGCCTTATGGCGGGCCGCAAGTTACTTTGCCTTATGCAGCCACAAAATTGGTAGTAGAAAAATACAGTGTAAAAAAAGGAGCGAAAATCATTCAGGAAATTAAACCGGATAGTACCAAAGAAAAAGTACCTGCCCAACTTTTGTATGTTGTGGCTTATGGCGCCAATGGTTCTTATATTGACCTAACGGATCAATTGGACGGAACGCTATTAAAATGGAAAGCAAAAAAAACAGACTATACCATATATGCTGTTTTTAGTGGTAAAACAGGTCAGCAGGTAAAACGCGCAGCGCCAGGAGGTAAAGGATACACTTTAGATCATTATTCGGAAGAAGCGCTTAATACTTATGTAGTTCCGTTTGACAAAGCATTCAAAGGTTTTGAAGGGAAAATACGATCCATTTTTAATGATAGTTATGAAGTCTATGATACTGATTTTACACCTCAATTCTTTACAGAATTTCAAAATAGAAGAGGATATGATCTTAAAAAACAACTTCCAAAATTATTAAGCAAAACTGACACTGAGGTTGATAATAGAATTAAAAGTGATTATCGTGAAACCCTATCCGATTTATTATTGAACCATTTTGATACGCCATGGACGAATTGGGCACACACTAAAAATTTCAAAACCCGACTTCAAGCGCATGGATCCCCAGGGAATTTGATCGATTTATATGCTTCCGCAGATATTCCGGAATGCGAAACTTTCGGCTCTATGCCATTTGATATTTCGGGTTTAAGACGAGAAAAACAAGATATTCGCGAAGGCGATGCTGATCCTGCAATGCTTAAATTCTCATCATCGGCAGCACATATTTCAGGAAAACCATTGGTTTCTTCAGAGACTTTTACTTGGTTGAGAGATCATTTCAAAATAGCATTATCCCAATGTAAACCTGAAGCCGAGGAATTGCTTCTCAACGGAATCAACCATATATTTCTTCATGGTTCCACTTATTCGCCAGAAAGAGCAAAATGGCCAGGTTGGAAATTTTATGCTTCTGGAAATTTTAATGCAACCAATCCAATTTGGGAGGATGCCCCTTCCTTATTTTCGTATATCGCAAATTGTCAGTCAATGCTTCAACAGGGTAAATCGGACAATGAAACCTTATTATATTGGCCTATTTATGACACCTGGGATAAGTACCAAGGCGGGACTTTATTTTTTCAGTTTAAAATACATTCCCTTTCAGAATGGTTAAAAGGAACTTCGTTTTATGACACTGCCAAAAACCTAATATCGAAAGGCTATGGAGTAGATTATATTTCGGATAATTTTATCGCTCAGGCTGAGGTTAAAGACGGGAAAATAGTTTTGCCCGGAGGAACGTTTAAATCTTTGATTGTTCCTGTTTGCGAAAAAATGCCTTTGGCAACTTTAGAAAAATTGATAGCTTTGAAAAAAGCTGGAGGAAAAATTATTTTTCAAGGACTTCCAACGTCTGTTCCTGGCTTTTATGAATATGAAGAACAAAACAAAAAATTAGCCGCTTTAATTGCAGAAAATAAGAATAATGTCCAACCTGTTTCTGATGTTTTCAAAGCGCTAGAAACTGCTGATGTATATCCAGAAACATTGGTAAACACAGGTTTAAAATATATTAGAAGAGCCATTGACGGAGAAAAAACATACTATTTAGTGAATCACACCTCAAAAGTGATCGATGGATTTATTCCGTTAAGAGTTGGCAACAAGGAAGTGGTGATTTTTGATCCTTTAACTAAAGAATATGGCAATGCTATTGTTCAAAAGAAAGCAGATGTTACCTTGGTAAAACTCCGAATCGAATCCGGTCAATCTTTTATTCTTAAAACGGAAGATGTAGCCACGCAGAAGGAATGGAAATATTTTGAAAAATCAGCCGATCCAATTGTTTTAAAAGGGAATTGGGAAATTTCATTTGATAAAGGAGGACCTCAATTACCTGCGAAGGCTACAATTTCCACTTTAGAATCTTGGACAAAATTAAGCCACGACACCGAAGCATTTTCTGGAACCGCCACTTATAATTTGCAATTTGATGCGCCAAAAACAGAAGCCAATAATTGGAGTTTGAATCTTGGTGATGTGCGCGAAAGTGCCGAAGTTTGGTTGAATGGAATTTACATTGGAACTGTGTGGTCTAATCCTTTTACAATCAACTTAGGGAAATTGAAAAAAGGAAAAAATACATTGACCGTAAAAGTCACCAATCTTGGTGCAAACCGAGTTCGCGATATGGAACTTAGAGGGGAAGAATGGAAAATATTTTACGAAATAAATATGGTTGATAAAGATTATAAAAAATTTGATGCGACTAAATGGGATCCTACACCATCTGGATTGTTGGGGCCAGTTTCCATTACGCCACTAAAACAAAACAATTAATTATTAAATAACGATTCCTAAAGAATGAAAAAGCCACTTTTATTTTTCGCTATATTCCTCCTATATACTGGCACTACAGTGGCACAACAAACATTTGACAGAAACTTGGTGTTGAAACAAATGCAATCGGCCAATGCGTATTTTATGGATAAATGGCCTGATACCGGAAAAACTATAATCACTAATAAGGAACGTCCCAGCAATATTTGGACGCGTAGTGTGTATTATGAGGGATTAATGGCATTGCACGAAATTTATCCTAAAGAAGCTTATTATGATTATGCATATTCTTGGGCAGAATTTCATAAATGGGGATTTAATGGCGGGAATACCACCAGAAATGCAGATAATTATTGTGCCGCTCAAACCTACATCGATTTGTATAAGTTAGAACCTGATTCTAAAAAATTGAAGAACACAAAAGCATGTGTTAATATGCTGTTGAATACGCCTCAATTGGATGATTGGTCATGGATTGATGCCATCCAAATGGGAATGCCTGTTTTTGCAAAACTGGGAGTCTTGGAAAAAGAGGACAGGTATTTTGAAAAAATGTACGGAATGTACATGTATTCCAGAAATAAACATGGAGACCATGGGCTTTTCAATCCTAAGGACGGTTTATGGTGGCGGGATGCTAATTTTGACCCACCCTATAAAGAACCTAATGGGGAGGATTGTTACTGGAGTCGCGGTAACGGATGGGTAATTGCTGCCTTGGCAAAAGTGCTGACAATAATTCCAGAAAATGCTCCACACAGAAAACAGTATGTTTCCGATTTAAAGGCTATGGCCAAAGCGCTGGCATTGGTTCAACGTGAAGATGGTTTTTGGAACGTAAGTTTACACGATAAAAACAACTTTGGAGAAAAAGAAATGTCTGGAACGGCTTTGTTTGTATATGGTATGGCTTATGGAATCAATAGCGGAATATTAGAAAAAGACATCTATTTACCAATTGTAAAAAAAGCATGGAATGCAATGACGGAAAAAGGATTGCATGAAAATGGATTTTTAGGTTATCTTCAGTCAACTGGTAAAGAACCAAAAGACGGCCAGCCTTTATCGTATGACAAGATTCCTGATTTTGAAGATTATGGATTGGGATGTTTTTTACTGGCAGGATCAGAAATTTATAAAATGAAATTATAGCTAATGATTGAACTCAAAAAAGCCGCTTATTTTTGGTTCTTGTTATTGATCTTTTCAACTTCGTTTTCGCAAGAATTTGTTAGAAATAAATATAATTTTAACGCGGATTGGAAATTGAAACCGGGAGATTTTCAGGAGGCAAAGAACATTAATTTTGATGATAAAAATTGGGAATCCGTTACGCTTCCGTATGCTTACAATCAAAAAGAGGCTTTTAAAGTTTCAATTGAAAAACTAACTACAGGAATTGTTTGGTATCGCAAGAAATTTAAATTACCCAAAGGGATTTCAAATAAAAAAATATTTCTGGAATTTGAAGGAATTCGTCAAGGCGGCGTGATTTATGTTAATGGCAAAGAGGTTGGCGTTCATGAAAATGGAGTCATGGCTTTTGGTTTAGATATTAGCGAATTCATAAAGCCATTTCCTTTTCAAAATGTTGTGGCACTTCGTATTGATAATGATTGGAAATACAAAGAACAAAAAACGGGAACTACTTTTCAATGGAATAACATCAATTTTAATGCAAACTACGGAGGAATTCCAAAGAATGTTTTTCTGCATATTGCCGATAAATTATATCAGACTTTGCCCCTGTATTCAAGTCTGGAAACAACAGGGACTTATATTCATGCCACCCAAATTAATATTCCGGAGAAATCAGCCTTAATAACCGCTGAATCTGAGGTGAAAAATGAATACGCAGTTCCTAAAACTTTTTCGTATCAAGTTGTATTGTTAGATATTAATAAAAATAAGCTAGCTGAATTCTCGGGAGAAAAAACAACAATTGCTTCAGGTGAAACAAAAATTATTAAAGCCAGTCAACAGGTAAAATCATTACAATTTTGGAGTTGGGGATACGGTTATTTATATACCGTAAAAACAATTTTGAAAGTGGACGGAAAAGTTATAGATGAAGTTGAAACCAAAACAGGTTTTCGTAAAACGGAATTTGGAAATGGTGAAGTTAAACTCAACGACCGTGTTATACAACTCAAAGGATACGGTCAGCGAACGAGTAACGAATGGCCAGCAATAGGAATGTCGGTTCCGGCATGGTTGAGCGATTTTAGCAATCAATTAATAGTGGAAGGAAATGGTAATTTAGTGCGATGGATGCACGTTACACCATGGAAACAAGATGTAGAATCCTGCGATAGAGTAGGGTTGATGCAAGCAATGCCGGCAGGCGATGCCGAAAAAGATGCTAAAGGCGAGCAATGGAATCAGCGTGTAAATCTCATGAAAGATGCCATCATTTATAATCGAAATAATCCAAGTATTATCTTTTATGAATGTGGAAATTCAGTCATCAGTGAAGCGCACATGCACGAGATGAAAACAATCCGAAATAGTTTCGATCCTCATGGCGGAAGAGCGATTGGGGCACGTGAAATGTTGGACAGCCAAGAAGCTGAGTACGGTGGTGAAATGCTTTATGTTAATAAAAGCGCTAAAAAACCATTATGGGCAATGGAATATTCCAGGGATGAGGGACTTCGGAAATATTGGGATGAGTATTCTCCTCCTTTTCATAAAGAAGGTGAAGGTCCATTATACAAAGGACAATCCGCAGAAGACTACAATCATAATCAAGATAAACATGCCATTGAAGACGTAATTCGATGGAATGATTATTATAAAGAACGCCCCGGAACAGGTAAAAGAGTAAGCTCGGGTGGCGTAAATATTATTTTTTCGGACTCCAATACCCATCACAGAGGAGAAGAAAATTATAGAACCAGTGGCGAAGTGGATGCTATGCGAATTCCGAAAGATGGTTATTTTGCACACCAAGTTATCTGGGATGGCTGGGTGGATATTGAACACTATCGAACTTATATTTTAGGCCATTGGAATTATTCAGATAAAGTGATAAAAAAGGAATATGTAGTTTCAACCGGAGATAAAGTAGAACTTTTTGTAAATGGCAAATCTAAAGGCTTTGGAACAAAAACGAACTCTTTTCTGTTTACTTTTGATGCTATTCAATGGGAAGCTGGAACCATAAAAGCAGTGAGTTACAATGCTAAAGGAGAAATTCTCAACGAAGCAACAAAAACTACTTCGGGTGCTCCTTTTGCCATTAAACTAACTCCGCATACAAATCCCAACGGAGTGTTAGCGGATGGTGCCGACGTGGCTCTGGTAGATGTGGAAGTTGTTGATAAAAAAGGCATTCGCTGTCCTACTAACAATGCGATGATTAATTTCTCTCTAACAGGAGAAGCTACTTGGTTAGGAGGAATTGCTCAAGGACCAGACAATTATATTCTTTCGAAAAATTTGCCTGTAGAAAATGGAGTAAATAGAATTATGATACAATCGACCCCGAAAGCTGGAGAAATACACATTTCTGCAAAATCTGAAGGATTACAATCGTCAGAAATAGTCCTGAATACCAATGCGATTGCAACAGAAAATGGACTTTCTAAACAAATTCCTGAAGCCGATTTAGCATCAAATTTAAAAAAAGGTCCAACTCCAGAAACAGCTTCTTATACCAAGAAAAGAAATCCTGTTTTTATTGTAAATGCCAACGCATTAGCTAATAATGCTGATGCGTATAAAAGTTATGATGATAATGAACTTACGGAATGGAGAAATGATGGGAGGATAAGTACGGGTCAAATTACCTATACTTTAGACAAGCCATCGGTGATAAATGAATGTGTGGTTAAATTAACAGGTTGGAGAACCAAGAGTTATCCTATTCGGATTTTGGCTGATGGTAAAGAAGTATTTAATGGGAATACAGAACAAAGTTTGGGATATATCATATTAACTTTAAAACCCGTTTTAGCAAAACAAATAACTATTGAACTAACAGGAATCAATTCAGAAAAAAATGCTTTTGACAAAATTACTGAAGTAGATCCAACAAAAGAATTAGATTTGTTCAAAGATAAAACAGCAGTCGATGCAAAAGGTCAGTTGCGAATAGTTGAAATAGAATTTTATGAAAAACAAGATGAATAATATCAGTGGCATTAAATTAGTGTTGATTTTTTTATGTTTTGGATTTACTTCCACAATTTTTTCCCAAAATAAGGAGATTCCCTTATGGGATAAAATACCGGGGGCTATTCATTCTACAGATTACAAAGAAGAAGTTTCGTATGAAACCGATGGAATTGTAAAAGGATTCGGTAAAGTTTCCGAGCCCACCCTTTCTATTTTTTTGGCAGATCAGGAAAAATCCAATGGCGCCGCCGTAATTATTTGTCCGGGAGGGGGTTATTCGCATTTGGCAATCAATAAGGAAGGCTATAAGGTGGCAAAGTGGTTCAATAGTTTAGGAATTTCGGCTTTTGTGTTAAAGTATCGAATGCCCAGTGATATCACGATGCAAAACAAGGAAATCGGACCTTTGCAAGATGGGCAGGAAGCGATACGAGTACTCCGTCGCAATGCCATAAAATGGAAGCTGAATCCCAATAAAATAGGAATTATGGGATTTTCGGCAGGAGGACATTTAGCGGCTACTTTATCGACTCAATATAACGAAAAGACGTATGTTGCTAAAGATACTATCAGTGCTCGCCCAAATTTTTCTATCCTTATTTACCCCGTAATTTCAATGGAAGACGGAATTACGCATATTGGTTCAAAAAAATATCTTTTGGGAGATAATCCCAGCAAGGATATGATTGAAAAATATTCGATTGACAAACAGGTTATCAATGCTACGCCAAAAACATTTTTAGTCCAAGCCACTGATGACAAAACGGTGCCAGTTGAGAATAGCATCAATTATTATTTGGCATTAAAACAACATCATATTCCAGTCGAAATGCATATCTATGAAAGTGGAGGACATGGTTTTGGTTTAGGCACAGAAGGAACCAATAAAGACTGGCCAAAAGCTTGTGAAAAATGGTTGGATACAAACGGATATATTCAAAAACATGAAGGATATATTTTCTCCTATTTTAAAGGAAATGGCGAAGATGGTTTACACTTAGCCTATAGTGACGATGGATATCAATGGAAAGCTTTAAAAAATGACACTCCTTTTTTAACTCCTGAAGTAGGGAAAGATAAATTAATGAGAGATCCTTGCATCATAAAAGGAGGTGATGGAATATACCACATGGTGTGGACGGTAAGTTGGACGGATAAGGGAATAGGGTATGCATCCTCAAAAGATTTGATCCATTGGTCCAAACAGGAATTTATTCCCGTTATGGCCTATGAGAAAAATACACGGAATACTTGGGCTCCTGAAATAACCTATGACAGTGAAGAAAATAATTATATGATCTATTGGGCGTCCACTATAGAGGGGAAGTTTCCAGAGACCAAGTCAGATGATGAAAAAGGATACAATCATAGGATTTATTATACGACTACGAAAGATTTTAAAGATTTTGCCCCGACTAAATTACTTTATGAGCCTGGTTTTAATGTGATAGACGCCACGATCTTAAAACAAGATAAGGGGTTTGTCATGTTTTTAAAGGACGAGACGCGTAATCCCGTAGAGAAAAATATAAAAATAGCTTATAGTGAAAATTTGACGGGACCCTATAGTAAAGCCAGTGACCCTATTACGGGCGATTATTGGGCAGAAGGGCCTACCGCTACCAAAATAGATGGAGATTGGGTAGTTTACTTTGATAAATATACCGAGAAAAAATATGGTGCCGTAAAAGAAACGGCAAATGGTTGGAAGGATATTTCCGAAAAGATCAATTTTCCCTTGGGAACCCGTCACGGTAGTGTTTTGAGGGTTTCGGCAGCAGTGCTTTCTCAATTAAAAGAATAATCGTTTCATATTAAACCACCTCGAGGTAGAGCGCAGAGGTACAGGAACATAGATAATTGTTGACTATGTATTTTTCAGGATTGCATAAAAAGTTGGGAATTTGCGGTTTTCCAGAAATATGCGCTGCGGATGATGAAAATTTAAGCATAACGGGATCGGCATCTCCCTCACGAATGTCTTGTTTTTCTCGCCTTAGACCAGAAATGTCAAATGGCATAGAACCAAAAGTCTCGCATTCTGGAATATCTGCGGAGGCGTATAAATCGATAAGATTTCCGGGAGATCCATGGGCTTGAAGTCGAGTTTTGAAATTTTTAAAGTGTGCCCAATTCGTCCAGGGTTTATCAAAACGGTTCAATAATAAATCGGATAGGGTTTCCCGATAATCGCTTTTAATTCTATTATCAACTTCATTATCCGTTTTGCTTAACAATTTCGGCAACTGTTTTTTAAGATCATATCCTCTTCTGCTTTCAAATTCGGTGAAGAATTGAGGCGTAAAATCGGTATCATAGACTTCATAACTATCATTAAAAATGGAACGTATTTTTCCTTTAAAACCTTTGAATGCTTTGTCAAATGGAACCACATAAGTATTAAGTGCTTCTTCCGAATAATGATCTAAAGTGTAGCCTTTGCCTCCTGGCGCTGCGCGTTTTACTTGCTGTCCTGTTTTGCCACTGAAAACAGCATAAAGTGTATATGCTGTTTTTTTGGCTTTCCATTTTAAAAGTGTTCCGTCCAATTGATCCGTTAGGTCAATATAAGAACCATTGGCGCCATATCCCACAACATACAAAAGTTGGGCTGGTACTTTTTCTTTCGTACTATCTAATTTGATTTCCTGAATTATTTTTGCCCCTTTTTTTACGCTGTATTTTTCTACCACCAGTTTCGTGGCGGCATAAGGCAAGCTTACTTGAGGCCCACCATAAGGCCATCCCGTACCCAGCACCATATCAACTTGCATACCAGTACTATCAGCTATATGAATTGTATAATCCAACATTTCCATCCACTTTGGAGAGAGGTAATCAATAAAATTATTTTCTTCTCCTTTTACGCCATAAATTGGCGTTATTTCAACACCTCCTATTCCAGATTTATGAAAATCTAAAAGACTTTTTTTAAGATTTGGCTTATCAACAGCGCTGCCCATCCACCACCAGCGAGCCCAGGGTTGATTTGTATTGGTTATTTCTGGCCATGGGGAAGGTGCTATTTCTTGTGCCGAAGATTCAAAAGAAAAGAAAATACCTATAATTAAAAGGGCGTAATATTTTTTTAGTTTCATTATTGTAAATTATTGTAATGATTTATTTCTACGGCATAGACCTGAACATTTCCCTCAAAATTTGCGCGAAAAATAATCCATTTCCCGTCTGGAGAAAAATGCACATTGGGCTCCAGTTTGTAATTATGATTTTTCATATTCACTAACTTTTCGGAAACAAAGTGATCTCCATCAGGCACAAAATGATAAATCCATCGACCATCTTTAGCATGGGCAACCTGCCCGTCATCTCCACCATCTCCAGCAAAGGATTTCAAATCTGGTGCTATGTTGTAATGAATAGACCATTCATCGCGTTTTAATGCATATCGTTTTTCCTCTCCATTTTCTAAATTTTTACCTGCTAAATAAAAAGTTTCTCCTCTGGGAATTTGAAGATCAAACCAAATTGTCTTACCGTCTGGACTGAAAAACTCATGGCCAGCAATTTCCCTGTCGACCGTTCTTTTATGAATTAGTTTTTGTTTTTTTGTGTCAATGTCAATATTCCATATTCTATCTACCTTATGCCAAGGGCCTTCATGGCAATACATAAATAATTTAGGATTGGTTGGAGAAAATTGCTCATGATTCAACCAAGCATTTTCGGAAAACAATTTTTTTAAATTTCCTGTAGCCACATCAATTGTAATCAAAGTGCGCTCCAGTTTTGCATCATATATTCTATCGAAAAAATCTTTTTTCTCTGGGTATTTTTTCACTATCTCTTGTTCTTCTTTTGAAGATATGACTCCGCCAAGCATTGTTTCGTCAGCATTTAAGGTAGCTATCGACCCCATTCTGTCAGTTGGGAATTTAAAGATAAAAGTCGTTTTGTGTGTGTCAATATGTGTCGAAAAAATACTGTCATTTATTCGATAATACACTTTTCTTGTTTTAACGCCTACAATTTCACCACTTTTTTCGCCAGATTTATTCGTGATTTGAACGATACTCTTTGATTTTAGATCAACAGTGAATAGTTGTGTCCCATTAGGCGTACTCCCATAAAATACCATTAGCCATCCCTTTTTGTCCTTGGTTGGTAAAAAAGGATTATTATGAAAATAAAAACTTTTATTTTCACCTTCTCTATCAATCAACTTCTCTATTTTATGACCTGTAGACGCATCTACCCAAACTTTAGAAACCGAACTTTCTTTAGCCGTTTCCAAAATTGGAATCTTGTTCTCTTTGCGAATAATTTTGGCATTATAACTAGTAGTGCTTTGTTTTTCCTTACATGAAAAACATAGAAAAATTATAATAACCACCAACACTTTGTGAATTTTCATTTGCTACTTTAATAAAAAGGTTTAAAACTAATTTTTATGTGAAAATAGAACTTATCCTTTGAATTACCATCCTGTAGCATCCTGCTTTTATTTTTGTAAACTTGTCCGTTAAATTGCCTATAACTCATTTTATAAATAATTAACTCAATCAATAACAAGTTCTTACGTGGTTTTTTAAAATGGCTTACTATTCAATCTGTAATAGAAACCCGTTTGGATAATTCTGTAAAAAATCATCCTCTATTCGATGATGTACCTCTAAAAGAAGTGCTTTGACATTACCTATCTAACGGATTACATTTAGTTTTATCTACTTTATGTGCAGTATGGTGTATTATTTAGAACTATCTTTTTTCTATATGACAAAAAATATCTGTAACAACATCGTCTTTGAAACTAATCCAGTTTCAATTTTTGAATTTATGATTCCAGATTTTAAATTACGAATAACTTTTTTTGGTAAATATCCAACCTTCTTAATCTATTATGAATTTAAATCTTAGTCTACAACTGTTTTCGAGAAGTATTCCAATTTAGATTTTTTGGTTTAAGAATACATAAATTAAAATACGGTGCTTCCGGTGTTTTTCTAATCAATTAAATCCGCCTGCGATATATTGTACGGTATCTAAACCTGTTTTATTTTAAAACACCTTCTATTCCATTTGGCTGAAACCATGATGACTTGTTGGTTCATAAATCATTTGAAATAAGCGATTTTTTTATTGAAAATATAAAAAAAAATCATATTTTTTTTACACATAGAAATATATATGTTAAAAAAACAAAAATAAAAACAAAAAATTACGCTAATTCAAAGAGGCTAATATGCTTAAATACAGCTGTTTAATGAAATAAAAAGTGCTTTTTATTCAAAAAAAAATAGAATACTAAAAAACCAACAGGGTAGAGCAGGATAGTTAGTACCTCTCTTATAAATAGATTTGTTAGACTATTAATAACTAAATTTAATCTTTTTATGAAAAACAAATTTACTCTTTTGTTGATTATAACCATGTTTACTTTAATGTACACATCGGGTTATGCACAGGATAAAGTGGTAAAAGGAAAAATCACTGATCCTTCAGGATTACCTTTACCAGGGGCAAACGTAATTATTAAAGGCACACAGAGAGGAACAAGTACTGATTTTGACGGTAAGTACAGTATCTCTGCATCCACTGGGGAAACACTGGTGTTTTCCTATTTGGCCTTTAAAACTGTAGAGCAAGTTATAGGTAGCGCTAGCTCTTATAACATTGCCATGAAATCTGACAATGATCTTCTTGATGAAGTTGTAGTAATAGGTTATGGAACACAAAAGAAAAAACTGACAACAGGATCACTATCATCCATTAAAACCGACAACTTTGTTGAGAGACCTATTTCAAGACTTGATCAGGGTATGATCGGCCAGATTGCAGGGGTTAGGGTAAAACAAACAACAGGCTTACCTGGTCAACCTTTTAGTGTCGAAATTAGAGGTGCAGGATCTATTACTGCCGGAAATGAACCTTTGTATGTAGTCGACGGATTTCCTATTCATACTGAGGGATCAAATACTGTTGGTGGATTTTCGAATGGTAGTCCTCTAGACAATATGAACCCTAATGATATTGCATCTGTTGAAGTCTTAAAGGATGCAGCAGCGGCAGCTATTTATGGTTCAAGAGCTTCAAATGGAGTAGTTTTAATTACTACCAAAAGAGGTAAAACAGGAAAAGCAAAATTTACTTTTAATACCTACTCAGGTTTAAATAAGGAAGTAAAAAGAGTTGATGTTTTAAATGCCGACCAATGGATAACAAGAGCCAAAACAGTTATCGATACTCAATGGATAACTTCGGGTATACCTGGGGCTTTAGCTAGTCAAACTGTTGATGAGCGTGTAGCACTATATAATCAATACAAAACACCACTTGCTGCTGGCACGTATAATACTTCTTATATGTATGACCCAAGATGGGATATGCCTGGTCACCCAGGATTAGATTACATCAACTGGCAAGATAAAATATTCCGTCAAGGACAATTTAATAATTATCAATTATCAGCCTCTGGAGCTACTGATGCTGTTAATTATTATGTGTCTGGAAGTTACCAAAAGAATAAAGGGTATATTATTGGTACTGATTATTCTTTATTTTCCGCAAGAGCCAATATTGACATCAAATTATCGGATAATCTTAAAATAGGAATTAATATAGCGCCTTCTTACTCTATAAAAGATGACCCGGGAATTGAAGGAAAAGACAACATATTACACAAAGCACTTTCAGCAACTCCTATTTTTGAAAGCGCAGCTAATGATGCGGGAGAACAATATACCGTAAGATATAATTGGGGAAGCAGTACAACAAGTATGCTTAATTTATTAGCTAGAAAAGGAAAGAACTCTATGTACAGAAACCTTATTTCATCCTACGTGAGCTATAAAATCATTGATGGTTTAACAGCCAAGAGTACCATAAATTTTGACAATACAGACAATACAACTGAAAATTATTCTCCAAACGCTCTCTTAACAGGCATCACTGGAGCGTATAGAACTTATAGGAGACAAAACATAGTAAATGAAAATACTTTAAATTACAATAAGTCATTTAAAGACCATAATTTCACGGTACTTCTTGGCCAGTCCTTTAGTTCTTATCAAATCACAAGTTCTACTCTTAATTCGGGTAATCTCTATAGTAATTTTTCTGTAGAAACTTTGCCAGTAGGATCGACAGGTTTTACCAATTCAGAAAAAAACACTTTGCTTTCTTATTTTGGAAGAGTGCAATATGATTACAAAGAAAAATACCTGCTATCTGCCAGTATTAGACGTGATGGTTCATCAAAATTTGGATTTGAACAAAGATGGGGAGTTTTCCCTTCGGTATCATTGGGATGGAGAGTTACGCAAGAAGATTTTATGAAGAAGGTCGATTGGATTAACGATTTAAAACTTAGAGCGAGTGCAGGTATAAATGGAAGCAATAATATTGGTAATTATGCGTCAATTCCGGTACTTGGCAGTTATAATTATGCTCTAGGGGGAGCTACTGGTATAGGACAAGGAGTTTCATCAATTCCTAACTCTAAATTGCACTGGGAAGAATCAAAAAGTATCGATTTTGGGGTAGATTTTTCGCTTTTAAAAAGCAGAATTTCAGGAACATTTGAAGTTTACAGAAAAGAAAATAGTGAATTATTACTACAAGTTCCTGCGCCAGCTGCATCTGGATTTACCAGTTATCTTTCTAATATTGGAAGGGTTTTAAATCAAGGATGGGAGTTTGAATTGAACTCTGTTAATGTTTCCAGTAAAAACTTTCAATGGAAAACCTCTGCTAACATTAGCCACAACGAAAATAAAGTTTTAGCGTTAGGGCCTGGTCAAGACAAAATTGAAATTTCTTCGAGTTTTAGTGACCCATTTATGAAACTGGAAGTAGGTAAACCAATGTATACCATATTTACTGTAGTTCAAGATGGCGTTATTACACAAGCGGATATAGATAAAGGGGGTACTACTTATGGTGGAAAACCTTTAGTTTTAGGAGATCCAAGGTATATTGATCAAAATGGAGATAAAAAGATTACTACTGATGATCGTGTTGATGTTGGTAATCCTTCACCAAAATATACTTGGGGTATCACCAATACTTTTAAGTACAAAGAATTTGATTTAAATATTTTAGTTCAAGGACAAAATGGAGGTTATGTGTATGGATTAATAGGAAGAGCTATTGATCGTACGGGAATGGCCTATGCAGAAAACACTATTAATGTTGATCCTGCCGTAAGAGGAAACTGGAAAACTAATTTCGGCTTTGTAGCTAATACGGATTGGTTGTATAAATCAGATTACATAAGTATTAGAAATATAACATTGGGTTATAATCT
Organism: Flavobacterium sp. UBA5153; assembly: GCA_002413745.1. Lineage (GTDB taxonomy): Bacteria > Bacteroidota > Bacteroidia > Flavobacteriales > Flavobacteriaceae > Flavobacterium. Next base: position 61,653 of record DHXP01000025.1, read on the forward strand.
ATCTAAGGCTTTAAAATCTTTATCCAGAGTTGACAATGCAAGACTATACGTAAGCGGCGAAAACTGGTTCTATTGGGATAAATATAAAGTAGGATACAACCCGGAAGCTGTCAATACTTCGGGAAGTAGTGATGGTAGATTCCCGCTTCCTGTCGATTATGGAGGAGCCCCTTTGGCTAGATCAATAGTTTTAGGACTTAATATTAATTTTAATTAAAATAAAATGAAGAAATATATTTATTTAGCAGCAAATATTTTTATATTATTTGTTCTGGTATCTTGTGATAGTGAATTGAACCAACTTCCATTGTCTCAGGGAACTGCCGAGACTTTTTACACTACACCGAATGATTTTATTCAGGCTAGAAATGCAACCTATTCTGTCGCATTTCATGGGCTTGGTACTTATGGTTATGCCAATAGAATTTTGAATTTAAGTGAAACGAGATCCGATAATCTTTATGCGACCACCGATGCTTCAAGAGATTGGGAAGGTATCAATAATTTCGCCACTTCAATAAGCTCAAATTCTTATGTAACAGAGGCCTATATAAGTAATTATAATGCTATTTTTAAAGCGAATCAGTTATTGGAAAAATTACAAGAAAAAGGCGGTGTTTTTACGAATGCTGCCGACAAAAGTAGTATGGTAGCCGAGGCTCGTTTTCTTAGAGCATTCTGTTATTTTGACCTAATAAGATGGTTTGGCAGAGTTCCATTAATAGACAAAACATTATCCCCTCAGGAGGTTTCCACAATTGGCAGGTCACCTGTTGCAGATATTTATAAATTAATTATCTCTGACTTGGAAGCAGCAATACCAGATCTTGCTCCTTCTTATGCAGCAGCCGATTTTGGAAGAGTTACTAAATATGGTGCAAAAGGGATATTAGCATTGGTATATATGACTCGTTCCAGTCCAACTTATGGCATAGATGGAGCCACTTTAGGATTAAATGAATGGGATAAAGCGTATCAACAATTAAATGACATTAAGAGTAGTGGTTTGTATGTCTTTGGAGCAGATTATGCAACCATCTTTAAAACGGAAGGAATTACGAATAAAGAAAATGTTTTGGTTATTCCTTATACCCAAAACACCGGAAATGGTGTAGGAGGAAATTTCATGGTTGAAGTTGGATATGAGCCTTATTTTTGGTCGGTGGGTGTAACGGCAAATCAAGGATCTCTTGAAGCAAGACCAATTTCAACTGGATTTAGAGCAATGTTTAATGTAGCTGACAAAAGAGCTATATTTGGTATTGCGACCAGTTATACTGTGGCTTCAGGAACCTATAAAGGGTCTTATACGCTACCTGTTTTCAAAAAATACATTGATTTTAGTAGATATGGAAAAGATAGACAGGACTGGGGTGTAGATTTTATGGTAACGCGATATACCGATGTATTAATGATGATGGCTGAATGTACGCTACACGGAGGAGGAGGTACTCAAGCAGATGTAGATAAAATTGTGAATGATGTGAGAGGGAGAGCAGGTTTAGCTAAAGATGCCGCAAATATAACTTTACCTCAATTATTCGACGAAAGAAGAAAAGAATTCTTTTCTGAAGGGACAAGATGGTTTGACTTAATTAGATCAGGTGATGCCTTGATTATTATGAATGCTTGGAAAACTGCAGAAGATCTTTCAAAAAGTATAGGTACTATTGATAAAAACTCTTTATTGTACCCAATTCCTAGTCAAGAAATATTAGCATTACCGGGTCTATACGATCAAAACCCTGGCTATTAGTACAACCAAGCCTAATCTTTAATATCATTTTAAAAACTGCCCGAAAGTAATTTTCGGGCAGTTTTTTTATTTATAATGTTGATTTTAGCACTAAATACAATGAATAGGCAAACCGTTTTCAGGTTTCATTCTGTTCATCAACAAGAACTTTCAGCTCACATAATCAATTATTTATCCTTATACACAAATATTCGAAGAATTTGCTGACTGTCAACTATGTACAAATTAAAAGAGCTGTCCATTATGAACAGCTCTTTCCCTTTTTGAATTATAATTAACTTAGTCTAATGGCGCACCTTCCATAATTTCGGTATTGGCAAATGCTGAAAATTTCGCAAAATTAGCCTTGAATTTTTGTGCTAATTCTACCGCTTTTATATTGTATAATTTGGGATTGTCCCAGGTGTTTTCAGGATTCAATATCTCATCTGGAACATTTGGGCAAGATTGTGGTTCTGCAATTCCAAAAACGGTGTGATTTATATAATTTACATTGTCTAATTCTCCGTTTAACGCAGCAGTAATCATTGCTCGAGTGTATTTCAGTTTCATACGACTTCCTGTTCCATAAGGTCCGCCAGTCCAACCAGTGTTGATGAGCCAAACTTTTACATTGGCATCTTTCATTTTTTTGCTTAACATTTCAGCGTATTTTGTTGGATGCAAAGACATAAATGGTGCACCAAAACAAGCCGAAAAATTGGGTTGAGGTTCTGTAACTCCGGCTTCGGTTCCGGCAACTTTTGCAGTGTAACCGGAAATAAAATGATAAGCAGCTTGTCCCGGTGTCAGTTTTGAAATTGGAGGCAAAATCCCAAAAGAATCGGCTGTTAGGAAGAATATATTCTTAGGATTTTGTCCAATCGAACCCTTTTGAATATTATCTATATGATAAATCGGATAACTCACTCTAGTGTTTGGTGTTATGGAAACGTCTTCATAATCCACTTCGTTTGTTCCTTTTTTGAAAACAACATTTTCCAAAACAGCCCCTTTTTTTATGGCTCTAAAAATATCGGGTTCGTTTTCGTCAGTTAGATTAATCACTTTTGCATAGCATCCTCCTTCGAAATTGAAAACGGTATTTTCATTCGTCCAGCCGTGTTCGTCGTCTCCAATGAGTTTTCGAGCAGGATCGGCAGACAAAGTTGTTTTCCCTGTTCCTGATAATCCAAAGAAAATGGCAGTATCGCCTTCATCACCCACATTGGCACTGCAATGCATTGGCAACGTATTTTTGAAAACTGGCATAATGAAATTCAATGCCGAAAAGATTCCTTTTTTCATTTCGCCCGTATAACCAGTTCCGCCAATAAGTGCAATTTTTCTGGTGAAATCCAAGATGGCAAAATTGCCTTGGCGCGTCCCATCAACTTCTGGATTTGCCATAAAACTTGGAACACAAATCAAAGTCCATTCGGGAGTGAAATTTTCCAGTTCTTCTGTTTCGGGTCTCAAAAACATATTGAGACAAAAAAGGTTTGCCCAAGCGGTTTCGGTGACAACGCGTACATTGAGTCTGTAATTCGAATCCGCACAAACATAAGAGTCTCTTACGAAAACTTCTTTTTCGGACAGATAAGAGGTGACTTTATTATACAATTTTTCAAAAGCTTCTGGTTCGAAAGGGATATTGACATTTCCCCACCAAACTTTGTCTTCGGTAATGCTGTCTTTTACAATAAATCGATCTTGTGGCGAACGCCCCGTAAATTCGCCGGTATTAATGGCTAAAGCTCCAGTCGAATTTTCGGTTCCCTGTCCAGATTGCAAAGTTATTGCGTGTAACTCTTCGGCCGATAATTGGTAATGAATTTTTGAATTTTCGATTCCCAAATTTTTTAACGAAATCGATTTCGTATATAAGACGTAGTTGTCCATAAATTTGTAGTTGTGGGATTTAATTTATTCGGACGCAAAATTATAAATTAAATTGTGGACGGGATTTGTTTATAACAATTTTATGATTTTTTGTTAATATAATTTAATAATAATACCCCCCAAGCTAATATTAACAGCAATCCACCCAAAGGCGTTATGAATCCTATAATTTTAAAATCAAATGACGTAATGCTATTTGTCGCCAATAAATAAATGGATCCAGAAAAGAAAATCACCCCAAAAACGACCAAATAATAAATTGTTTTCTTTGTTTTTTGGGATAGTCCACTTATCGTTCCGATGAACAATAAAAAGAAGGCGTGATACATTTGGTAGCGCACTCCTGTTTCGAAAGTCGAAAGTTCTTCGATGGATAAAACTTTTTTTAAGGCGTGCGCACCAAACGCACCTAAAATGATTGCCAACATTCCGAAAATTGCTCCCGTAGAAATTATTTTTTTGTCCATTTTGTCTTTTAATTTGATGCAAAAGTATCTCTTTCTCATCAAAGAGAAAGAATTTTTAAGGATACTTTTTTGCTATTTATTTGCACTATCTTGATTTTTAATCCATTTCTATTTGTTACAAATACAACAATTACATATATTTGTGTTATATTTATATAATTATGAGAACAATTCTAATCATTGGAGCAGGAAGATCTGCTTCGTCGTTGATACAATATCTTTTAAATAAATCGGAAGAGGAAAATTTGCATCTCATTATTGGGGATTTATCATTAGAATCAGCTCAAAGCAAGACGGGTAATCATCCCAATGCCACTGCAATTGCCTTAGATGTTTTTGACAAGAATCAAAGAAAAGAGGCTATTCAAAAAGCGGATATTGTTATTTCGATGTTGCCGGCGCATCTTCATATTGAGGTTGCCAAGGATTGCATTGTTTATAAAAAACATATGGTCACGGCTTCATATGTGAGTGATGCAATGCAGGAATTGGATGCTTTGGCAAAGGAAAATAATTTGATTTTTATGAACGAGGTCGGTCTTGATCCCGGAATTGACCATATGAGCGCGATGAAGGTGATCAATGAAATCAGGGATAAAGGAGGAAAAATGCTTTTGTTCGAATCTTTTTGTGGAGGATTAGTCGCTCCAGAATCAGACACGAATCTTTGGAATTATAAATTTACTTGGGCACCTCGAAACGTGGTTCTTGCAGGACAAGGAGGCGCAGCAAAATTCCTTCAAGAAGGAACGTATAAATATATTCCGTATTGGAATTTATTTCGCAGAACCGAATTTCTGGAAGTGGAAGGTTATGGCAGATTTGAAGCCTATTCAAACAGGGATTCGTTAAAATACCTTGATATTTATGGTTTGAAAAATATCCTTACTTTATACCGAGGAACCATTCGAAGAGTGGGTTTTTCGAAAGCTTGGAATATGTTTGTGCAACTCGGAATGACTGATGATAGTTACATTATGGAGGATTCCGAGAATATGAGTTATCGTCAATTTGTAAATTCTTTCTTGCCTTATCATCCAACGGATTCTGTCGAAAGCAAAATGCGTTTGATTTTGAAAATCGATCAAGATGATATTATGTGGGATAAATTGTTGGAATTGGATTTATTTAACAGAAACAAGAAAGTAGGTTTGCAGCATGCCACTCCAGCTCAAATCCTCGAAAAAATTCTTGGCGATAGCTGGACGCTCCAACCCAAAGACAAGGATATGATTGTGATGTATCACAAATTTGGCTACGAATTGAACGGCAAAAAAGAGCAGACAGATTCCAAAATGGTTTGTCTTGGCAAAAATCAAACCTATACTGCAATGGCAAAAACAGTTGGTTTGCCTGTTGCGATGGCGACATTGCTTATCTTGAACGGAAAGATTAAAACGCCGGGAGTCCAGCTTCCCATTCGGGAAGAAGTGTATCTTCCTATTTTGAAAGAATTAGAAGAATATGGTGTTGTTTTTAATGAACAAATTGTGCCGTATTTAGGTTATAATCCTGAATAAATAAATTTACCACAAATTCGCAAATTTTATCAAGTTACTTAATTTGCGAATTTGCGGTTTAACAATCTATTAATTTACTTTGATTGTAAAGATATTGGTAAACTAAATTTCATTCTAACTTCTTTACCATCTTCTTTGCCCGGAATCCATTTTGGGGATAATTTTAATACCCGAACGGCTTCTTCGCCGGTTCCAAAACCTAAATCGCGAAGCACATTAAATTCAGAGAGGCTTCCGTCTATTTCTACCATAAATGATATATATATCTTTCCATTTCCTTTAAATTCAGTAGGAACTTTAAAGTTTTCACCAACAAATTTGTAAAATTCTTTCATCCCACCAGGAAAATCTGGGTATATCTCGTTTGCATTTGTTATTATGGAACTATTAATTGACTTTTCTGGAGACATAACTATTTCAACTGATTTAGGTCCCTTTATGTTTTTTGAATCTCCCATTAGTTGTCCTGTTTGATTATCTCTTTTATATGTAGGTGGTGGAGGTGGTGGGATATGTTTCATTTCTTCCTTTGAAAGTTCGTTGAATTTTTTCACTCCAATTCGATTGCCTTTTTCATCTTTAATTGTAAAAATTGTTTCTTCAAAATATTTTTCAATACCTGAAATTTGAGTTTGGGATTTTTCAACCTCATTATAAGTTATTACTAATTCTTTGAAATTATTAGTTTTATCCCATTTATCTGCGCAATTTTCAGTAATTATTAATTCCTTACCTCCAAATTTTTTATAAGAATCTTTCAAATTTTTATCAAAATAATCTTTTGTATAAAATTGATATTGAAACGGTTGTGGAAATTTTTTGTTTCTAGCATTTTTCTTAACTGAACTGCCTGTAAAATATACAAAATCAGAAGCGGAGTATTTACTTAATTCTGAATTTGGATAATGTTTCCCATCAATCCAAATAGCATATTTAGAAGAATTTTTAAATTCATTAAATTCATTTTTGCTAGGCGATTTCTCTATAAATGGTTTTGGAACAAAATGAATATAACTATCTTTTTCTTCTAAAGTAAGTTGTTCGTATTGCTTATCAATGATGATTTTTTTACTGCAATCTTTAAATATTATTCGTACTCCAGCATAAAATTCATCTCTCCTGTCATTTGTTGGATTTTCATTTTTGTCAGATTGATCTTTAACTAATATGTTGCTTTCTTGAGCAACAGTTTTTAAACATAAAAAGAATACTAATCCAAAAATAAATGGAATTAAAGCGATTTGTTTAAAAATCGCTTTGGTTTGGGATGTGGTTTTAGTCATCATAATTAAACGTTTTTTGGTTAAGGAATAGTTTAAATTGCTGGTTAAATAGTAAATTGGATTGTTGTTTATTTTTGAAAGCAGTAAGTTTTGATAAAACGAAACATTGTTATAAGAGACCACAACTTTCTCATCTGCTAGAAATTCGTGATTGAGTTGTATGGCTTTTTTATAAAAAATAAATATGGGATTGAACCAGAAAACAGTTTTCAAAATTTCTATAAATAACACATCAAAAGTATGTTTTTGAATAACGTGGGTTAATTCGTGAGAGAATAATTCTGCCTCAATTTTTTGATTGTTATAATCAGTTTCATTGATGAAAATGTTGTTTAAAAAAGTATGTGGAAGCACTTTTTCTTTCAGTAAAACCAATTTCGCGTTTCTATAATCAATTCTTGTATTCAATTTAATTTTGGAAGTGATTTTTAGAATATTTCTCATAAATCTGATGGAAAGCAAGACAGTAATGATTCCATAAATACTCCAAAGTATTATCGGGAAATAGTTTGTTTCTTCAACAAAATTAACACTACTTCCTTGAATGATTTGAATGGAACTATTTTGCATAATTGGCTTTGTTATTTCCTCAATAACTTCGATTGTTATAAACGGAATTACAAGCGAAAAAACAAGGCTAAACAACAAGTAAAACCTATTGAAGTTGTGCATTTTTTCTTTTTCCAATAAAAGATGATATACGGCTAAAAGAATGAATAATGGAATCGTGGATTTGATTAGAAAGTCTGTCATTTTTTCTTTTTTTGAAGTTCAACATCTATGATTTTTTTTAATTCTTCTAATTCCAATTCAGATAAATTGGTTTCTTTAGTAAAGAAAGAAGCAAATTGCGAAGCCGAATTATTGAAGAAGTTCGTTATCAATCCGTTGACGTGTTTAGAAAAATAATCCGATTTTTTTACCAAAGGATAATATTCTCTTGAGTTTCCAAATTCATTGTAAGTCACGAATTTTTTATCGATCATTCTTTTCAGCAAAGTGGCAACTGTTGTTGTTGCTGGTTTTGGCTCTGGATAGGCTTCGAGTAAGTCTTTCATAAAGGCTTTTTCGAGTTGCCAAAGATGCTCCATTAATTGTTCTTCAGAATTAGATAATGACATATGCTCTACGTTTTTAGAATTAACTCTACAAATGTAGAGTAATAAATTTAATATCCAAACTTTTCACAAAAAAATTTGTTCAATCAATTAATAATGAACTGTTTTTGAATTTGAGTTAGGTGATTGTTTTACTTTTATTACTATTGGTAAGCTATATTGCATTATACGATTCATTAATTTTTTTACCATAAATACAACTAAAACCCAAAACTTAATTTTATTTTGGAGTAGCCTTTTTTTTAGCTATTTTTACAAATGTAAAAAGCACACTTTTAACCAATCCCAAGAAATAAAATGAATATACTTATGATAAATGAATCTCCATTAATTAGCGAGCGATGTTATGCTAAAAGGAAGCCTCTTCTTTGCAAGGCATTGTATTGTGCACTTTTATTGAGTATTACGACTTTGTCGAATGCTCAATCTGTTGTGGTTACCCAAAGCAATTCGAAACAAAATACCAACTTTAAAGTTGCCGAAGACACTAAAACCTGGAAAGCCGACAATGGAAACGGAACTTTTACCAATCCACTTTTTCAGGATGAATTTTCCGATCCAGATTTGATTCGCGTTGGGGATGATTATTATCTTACGGGAACAACTATGCACGCTATGCCGGGACTACCTGTGCTGCATTCTAAAGATTTGGTCAACTGGGAATTTCTGACTTATGTGGTTGATAAATTGAATTTTAATGAGGCATATCGTTTAGAAAGCAACAAAGACATTTATGGACAGGGGATTTGGGCACCTTGTTTTCGATACCACAATGGTACTTTTTACATTTTCACAAACGTAAATGGACAAGGAACACAACTGTTTACAGCGACTAATCCGAAAGGCCCTTGGAAACACACGCAGATGAAAAAGTCCTTCCACGATTTGTCGGTACTTTTTGATGATGATGGGAAAGTCTATGTGATTTGGGGCTACCAAGAAATCAAAATGGTTGAATTGAATGATGATTTTACGGATGCGAAACCTGGAACCGAAAGAATCATTGTGCCAAAAGGCAGCGGAGCAGGAGAGGGTTCTCATTTTTATAAAATAGACGGCAAATATTATATTACCAATACCAATTATGATCCGCTTTGTTACCAAGTTTGTCTTCGTGCCGATAAACCCGAAGGTCCATATGAAGTGAATGTGATGAGTGCGGAGGAAAGTCTCGGAATTGGTACGGGTTGGAGAGTGGATAATCCTCGCAAAGGACCGCCTTTTAATTTGATTCCGCCAGTGGAAAATTATGTAGGTTGTATTCCGATGCACCAAGGTGGAATTGTGCAAACCCAAACTGGAGAATGGTGGGGTTGGTCGATGTTAGATTATAATTCGGTGGGACGTGTAACTGCACTTTCGCCAGTGACTTGGAAAAACGGTTGGCCGTATTTTGGTTTAGAAGGAAATTTAACGCGTTCGCCTAAAACTTGGGTAAAACCGAATACGGGTTTTGTTTCGAAACCAATGCCAACTTACGAGCGTTCGGATGATTTTTCGGCAAAAGAATTGAAACCGATTTGGCAATGGAACCATGTGCCGGATGATACTAAATGGTCTCTTTCTGCGAAAAAAGGATATTTAAGATTGCATTCTCTTCCGGCTACAAGTTTCTGGGATGCCCGAAACTCTTTAACACAAAGAGCTATAGGTCCTGAATCTATTGCAACAACAGAAATAGAAGTTAAAGGACTAAAAAATGGTGATATTGCCGGATTGGCGTTATTGAATGTGCCGCATGCTTGGATTGGTTTGAATAAAAAGGATGGCAAATTAGAAGTGCAGCAATTTTACCACCAAGTCAATAAAGTAGTGAGCGAAAAAGTGAATACTTCCCATTTGTGGTTGCGTGTACATTGTAATTTTGATACCGATAAAGCCCGTTTTAGTTATAGTACAGATGGAACGAACTTTAGCTTTCTTGGAGATACGATAATAATGCCTTTCTCCTTAAGAACTTTCCAAGGTGTGCGTTTTGCGTTGTTCAATTACAATACAAAAAACACGCAAGGCGGTTATGCCGATTTCACTAGTTTCACTGTTGATGAACCACGTTACAAAGGCTTGACTCAGCCTATTCCGTACAATAAAGTGATTGCGTTGACAAGTTTGGCAGATGAAACGGTATTGGTAAATTGGAATGCTTTTGTGCGTCCTATGGGAAGCAAAGATCATTTTGCCGATGGTAATGCTACTCATTTCAGGGTTTTAGATAGAGACAACGGGAGAATCGCATTGCAGTCAGTAAAAGATGGTGGTTTTGTTACCGTAAAAGGTTCAGGACTTATGGCTGAGGTTCGCATTGAAAAGGAAGAGCAAGGGGAGGCTTCGTTGTTTCAGTGGCAAGATATGGGCAGAGGTGATTTGATGTTGATGTCATTAGCCACTCATCGTTATTTATTTGCCGACCCAAATGCTCGAAGTTTATGCTCGGCAGATGCTCCAGGGACACGACCGGATAGAAAAGATGGTTCTTGTTTTGCGTGGAAGTTGGTAGCAGAATAATAGATTTTTAATTTTAGTTTTACAAAAAAATCCGTTCACTCAATTTAGAATGAACGGATTAATAATATGTTTCTTAGTGGCTTTGCGGCTTTGCGGCAAAAATTTATTTCGACAACTCCACAAAATATTTATAAAACAACGGAATCGTTTCAATTCCTTTCAGGTAATTAAAAATTCCAAAATGTTCGTTTGGCGAGTGAATGGCATCGCTGTCCAAACCAAATCCCATTAAAATTGTTTTGCTTTTTAGTTCTTTTTCAAACAAGGCAACAATAGGAATGCTTCCACCGGAACGCACCGGAATTGCTGGAACTCCAAAGGTTTCCGTGTAGGCTTTATTGGCGGCTTTGTAGCCAATGCTGTCCGTAGGAGTCACATAGCCTTGTCCGCCGTGATGCGCTTTTACCTTCGCCGTAACGCCGGCTGGAGCAATGCTGATGAAATGTTTGGTGAATAATTCGGTGATTCCTTCCCAATCTTGATTAGGAACCAAGCGCATCGAAATTTTGGCGAAAGCCTTGCTCGCAATAACCGTTTTAGCTCCTTCGCCAGTGTATCCGCCCCAAATTCCGTTGACGTCAAGTGTTGGTCTAATTGAATTTCTTTCATTAGTTGTGTATCCTTTTTCTCCATAAATGTCGTTTAAGTCCAAAGCTTTTTTGTAATCTTCCAAATTGAAAGGGGTTTTTGCCATTTCGGCTCTTTCTTCGGGAGACAATTCTTGCACTTTATCATAAAAACCAGGAATGGTAATGTGGTTGTTTTCGTCGTGAAGCGAAGCAATCATTTTTGCCAAAACATTAATAGGATTGGCAACAGCTCCACCATACAATCCGGAATGCAAATCCCGATTTGGCCCCGTAACTTCGACTTCTACATAACTCAAACCACGTAATCCGGTGGTAATAGAGGGTTGCTGGTTAGAAATCATTCCGGTGTCTGAAATTAAAATGACGTCGTTCTTCAACTTTTCTTGGTTGCGTTCCACGAACCAACTCAAGCTTTTGGAGCCAATTTCCTCTTCGCCTTCAATCATAAATTTCACGTTGCAAGGCAAAGTATTGGATTGCACCATATATTCCAATGCTTTCACGTGCATATACATTTGGCCTTTGTCGTCGCAAGAGCCACGGGCAAAAATAGCGCCTTCGGGATGAATATCGGTTTTTTTGATGACGGGTTCAAAGGGTGGTGAAGCCCATAATTCGATTGGGTCGGCTGGTTGAACGTCATAATGTCCGTAAACTAAAACGGTTGGTAAATTCTTATCGATAGTTTTTTCGCCATACACTATTGGGTTTCCCGGGGTGTCACAAATTTCTACAAAATCGCAGCCTGCTTTTTCCAGACTTGCTTTCACGGCGTTTGCAGTATTGATAATATCTTGATGGTAAGCGGCATCAGCACTTACTGAAGGGATTTTCAACAATTCGATTAATTCGTTGATAAAACGGTCTTTGTGCTGTTGAACGTATGATTTTATGGTTTCCATTATTTGTTTGTGTTTATAGTTTCAAAAGTACAAAAAAGAGACCGAATATTTTTATGTAAATTGCTTTGAAAGTTGGAAGTTATGCTTATATTTGCACTCACAATTTTGCGGGTATGGTGAAATTGGTAGACATGCCAGACTTAGGATCTGGTGCCGCAAGGCGTGTAGGTTCGAGTCCTATTACCCGCACTTTAAAAACCCATAAATCGTTTAAAATCAACGTTTTATGGGTTTTTTGTTTCTGATTTTGCCGAAATATTGCCGACAATTATTTTTATTTATAGAAATTAATACAATGGATTCCTATAAATATATTCGTTAGCCATTTGTTCGATTTCCTGTTTTGTCTTTACTCTTGTAGAGGTTATCCAATTCACAATGTCCGATTTTTTAAAATACAATCGTTTTCCAGTTTTAAAGTATGGTATTTTACGTTCATGGATTAATCCATATACAGATGGTTTAGCTAAACCTATAAAACTGGATACTTGTTCTAAATTCATAAATTCTTGCTCGTCATTCGAAACAGCATTTAGTTTTTCAATTGCTTTTTCTATGCTATTCAATTTCTCTAATATAATTTCAAAAGGATTTTCCATTTTTAATGTAAAATTAAAACGGAAAATTTAAAGACTTAATTTATTAGATAGAAAATACGGCATCATTTCTGAAATTTTCATTCTCATTGTATTTGACATATCCCAATTGATTAGTTACCAATTTTGTTTTTCCGATAGAGAAGTCAGGTACATTGCAATGATGGTGACCATAGATCCAATAGTCAATTTCGTTATTTTCGATGACTAAAGCCATTTCTGTTCCAAAAGCTTCATTTATATTGCTATTGGCATACTTCTCTGGATAATTGATAAAAGTTGGCGGATGATGGCTTATTACAACCGTGGGAGCATCTGTTTTGGTTTTGAAAATTTCTTCTAAAAAGGATCGGCTTTCAAGATGGAACTGATTATAATCTTGGACAGTTAATCTTTTTTCATTTTTTCGAATTACTCTAAAATCAGATAGGCTTTGTTCTATTATAAATTGTTTTTCTGCCGAAATGTGCGACCATAAGGTTGAAAAGACTAGTCTTACTCCATTGATAGTTTTTACCGTATTGTTGAGTAAAGTTACATTATCTCTGATTTTCTCTTCAAAAGAACCACTTCTTGTGGAAATATCCGAATTGTAGTATTCGTGGTTGCCGGGAATCCAAAACGTTTGCTCAAAATGTTCGGATACATAATCAAAGAATTTTTGATGTTGGTGTATTTCTTTAAAAAGCACAATGTCTCCAGCCAAAATTAGAATATCTCCTTTGGGTATGATAGGATTTTCCAAAACCCATTTACGGTTTTCTAAAAATTCTAAATGCAGATCGGAGCAATATTGAATTTTCATAACTTATTTGAAGAGTGTTTATAGTAATTATTGTTTTATAATTGAATCTGTTTCCACCAAGGTTTAATGAACTCTATTACGTCATTAATACCTCTTTTTTTGATTTCAAGATCCATATTGTCTAATGTATTTTCCCAAATATGGTGTTTACCATCTACATATAAATAAATAACATTGGGCATATTCCAGTAAAATTTGAATCCTTCAAATTTAAATTCTAACTCTTTTTTTTGATTTTTGTAATACTGAAACGAAGGATTTAGTTTGTTTTCATCAATATTAAAACAAAATTCGAATCTATTCGTTACTTTAATATCCACTTTGTCAATGTAGCTTTTACAAATAAAACTGTTTTCATCTCCTAACTTGCAATTAGTATCAAAAACAAACTTCTTGTGAATAAAAACTTTATTAAATTGTTTTAATCTGTCTTCGGCTTTTTCTTTTTTAGTTTTTAGTATTTCCATTTCAAAACCTTCTTCAATGGTTTCTCTACTCATTCTTTCAAGTTCAGCCCCGTTTTTGATTTCAAGTATTTCTTCTAATGCCTCTTGAAAAATTTGCTCATCATCATTTCTTTTTCTCCATGTTTCTGTTTCATTATCTTCATCAATGTCTATTTTATGTAGCAAAACGCCCATTTCCCGATTATTCTTTTCGGAATATTCATAAAGGTTCATCGATGCTATTAGTAGATAATTTTCGTTGTAATAACATTTAGAATGAACGTTGGGATGATGCATTAAGTTTAAATTATCAAGCGCTAACAATTTTGTTTTGTCTTTATCAGACAATTTGTTCTCTCGATAGATAATTATGGTTTCTACGCCACGTTTATTGGCATTGAAAAGACAATTATAGATGTTGTCAGACAATTGCATAAATGGCGTTATAATCACTAACGCTCTTTCTGTTTCGTTTATTATTTTGGGAATCCAGTTTATTAAACCTTTGGTATTTAAAAATTTGGGCATATCAATAATTTATTCATTACTTCCTAAAAAGTAGATTGGGTGTAGGGGCAATAGATTCTTTTGTTCGTCGTTCAATTTTGCGTAATATTCTTGCCATAAAGAAGTCAATCTGTCAAAGTTTATAAGTTCGATATGTTCTCTTGAATCTCTGGCTTCTTTAATAGCAGGTTTTGAAAAAGTTCCTGAGGTTACAAATATTCCAACATCGGAATTTCTTTTTAGGGTTCCTGATAATTTTTGAATTTCATCAGAAGACACATTGTCATTAGGTCTATGTTTTACCTGTACAATAATTCGTGGTTGTCTCGTTCCAAGCGGATCTGTATAGGCAATTATATCAATGCCTCCATCAGGACCTCTTTGAGCAACATCAGAAATAAAATACCCCATTGCTCTTAATAATTCAGCAACTAAATCTTGAAACTCGTATGGGTTTTTACTAATAATGAAATTTCTAATTCCGTTAAAAGCTTCTTCTTCGTATTGACTTAAAATTGCTTTTTGTGCTTGAATGATATTGTCTTCTGAAAACTCCTCTCCTTCCAAACCTTCAATTTCTACTGTTTTTTTTCTGTTTCCGTCCCATTCACGATACAGTTTGGTTGCAGTTTCTAATAGTTTTTCTTTTCCAAGTTTGATTGCTTTTTCACCTTCCTCGGTAAGTATCCAAGTACCTTTGTTTTTTCGTAAAAACCCTGCTTTCATACAGTCTATTGTAAAAAAACGCAAAACAGATTCCCATCGAATATTCCCCGTCTTTTCTAAGCGATGACTTTCATATTCATCAAAAATAAGCGTTTCTCTAATTTTATCTACGACATCTTTGCCACGCATTTCTCCACCAGCTTCTTTCAATATTTTAAAGGTTGCAAAAATGGTTTTCTCTGCTATTTGTTGTGATTTTGATTTTGACATATTTTTTTATATTTTATCATCAGATTCAAACATTTGTTCTGAACCATTAGTTTCTAATTCAATTTCTTCTATTTGTTTTTTAAAATGTAACCTTGGATTTTCAACAAATCTCACTCTATTTATAGGTAAATTATGTAACATTCTATAGTGGGAAAAAAACTTGTTTTCCTCATCTTCCCATTTACTACCCATTCCATTAATATAATTATAATACAACATTAACTGTTCATCATTTGACATTTGTGCTCTTAAAATTTTTAAATATTCTCTAGATTGTTGGTAGTCAAATATCCCTTTTTTTTCTTTGTCTACTACATATTTGACCGTGTTAAATAAGTGTCTGTAATAATGCGCTAACCTTGACTCGTGACCAGTAAAAGGGGCATACTTAATATGAAGATCAATATCTCCTTGAATATCTTTAAAAGTTGTTTTTAAACCAAGCTCTTTTTTATGGTCATCTCTTATCTTTTTTAATTTGATTCTCATTTTAGAGATAATATCAGAATCTTTTTCATTTGGAGTGATCGAACTAGAAACTGAACCAAAGAAAAATAACCGATACCCAATTTTTAATAATTCTGTATCATTAGTTAGCGATTTATACTCTTGACAAAAACCATAACAAGCTGTCAATTCTTTAATCATAGAAACAAAAACTTTTCTTCCTTCTACAAACCTTTCAGTTTGAATTTTTGATTCAGTAGACTTTGTTAATACACCTTTTTCTCTTTCAAGAGAATTACCTAATAATACTCCATAACCAGATATTTTCATTTCATTGACATTCTCTTTATGTAAACGAATCATCTCAAAAAAGATATTTTCAAATCTTTGGATTGTAATATCATTTTTCTGCTGTTCATTAGCTTTATATTGAACCCAAAAAGCTAAAAAAGTTAACATTGCAGCAGAAATTGCCACTATTGGGCTAATGAATCCTGTAGCAGTTGATCCTAAAGAACTTAATTTGGTGTAATCATATTTTTCAGGGAAAAATGTTGGAAATAAAAGAATAAGAAATAAAATGATTGCCAAACCAATAAAAAATAAACTTAAACCACTTCCAAATTTATAAATAGCTCCCTCTTGATTCTCTTGTTTTATCTTGATCATTTGTTTTAAATATTTTTTTGTGTTTGCTTTTTTTTAATATTTAAACAATTATAATTTCATTTTCTTCAAACCAGCCAAATTGTAATGCATTTTTTGTCACAATTTCAGGACTATCAGAGTAAGCGACTATAGCTAAACTTTCTTCTGCTCTGCTGCATGCTACATAGAAAAGTCTTCGGGTCCTATCATTACCGGTTTCTTTACCCTCTTCCATATTTTTTTTATCTGTAACACTTAATTCTTTTGAACCAAAAAGTTTATCATAGCTAAATAAAAAACCTCTTGATTCCTCATCATCTAGAATAACCATTACTCTAGGATATTCTAATCCTTTAACACCTTGATGGGTACCAAATTTTGACTCTTCGGATAAATAATTATTGTATTGTCTGATTTGGGAAAATGGATTAGATAAAGCTAAGTCCCAAGCATCAATAATGTTGTCAGTAATTTCATCTTCTTCTTCATTGTTTTCCAAATTATCTGCAATTATCTGTTCCGATTTAGTTCTTTTAGCTATTGGTATTAAACTATCTGGTATTGGGAACAAGCCAGAATTAGATATGTTTTGTAATATATCAACTAACAGCGGATCATTATTTTCATTCCACAATGAAAATAGCTCTGATAATGCTTTGTTTGCTTTTTTGATATTTTCTATTTGTTCATAATTTTTAAAGATTTCATCTCTTTTTAAATAAATAGAATTTTTTTTAACAATTCGAGCAATTGCAAATTTATCGTCGGTTTCATTTGCATCAACTAAGGGTAAAATTATTTTAGTAAAAAAGTTTGCTCCGGAGAGAGTGCCATCTAATAATCCAGTGGATAGTTTATCTTCCTTATACAATGGTTCAAAAAAATCTAAAAACCCCATTCTTCTTGCTGCCATATGATGTTCAAGAATTAAGGTTTTTACATCTGCTTTATCTATACTACTATTCCACAATGAATCCTGTGTTATATCAGACATTTTTCGAGTAACTAAAGTCTCTATTTCTTGTTTGTTTTGTCCTCTTTGACAAATAAAAAGTCTTACAAAACCTTGCTCCTTTTCAGTACGAGGGTTTTGTTTTTGTCCATCAACATTTTGTCTAATATTATTTATTAGAGTTATTATCCTCTTATTAGAACGATGGTTCATTCTCTTTACTGGTTTAATCCAATCTTGAGGTAATCCTTGTTCTAAATTTTCTTTTCCATCAGAATATATTCTTTGCATTGTATCCCCAAATAAACCTAAGGAAAAAGAATCTTTCTTATTTTTTTGAAGTTCAAAAAAAGCATCTATTAATTCTTTTTTAGTATCCTGACTTTCATCTATTAAAACTATTGGGAATTTACAAACTAATAAATCTTGCATTAATGGCTTAGACTTTATAAAATCTGCTGCAATGCTTACAACTTCAGAATGATTTAAAGAATCTTTAGAAATATTATCACCATTTGGATTATACCTAAATTGAATAATATTATCTAGATTTTTAAGCCTTTTAGATTTTGATTCAATTTTTTTAGCTCTATCTATCGATGTCTTATTTTGTAAGTTTCTGCTTTTACTTTGCTCATCTTCTAATTTAGAAATTTCAGAAAACAAATTGATTTTCAACCATTTTTTTATGTCTTGATTAAAGTTTTTGATTAATTCCCAAGCATAACTATGTATTGTGCTTACCGAAAATATAGGGTCATACTTTAGTCTATGAATTATTTCATCACAGGCGGCATTGGTATATGTTATAATCGCAACTTTTTTCCTATTTAATCTAAATTGCTTTCCATATTCAGATTTAAAGTCAATTAATACATTAACCAGAGACCTTGTTTTTCCTGATCCCGCACCAGCAAAAAGGAAAAAACTTTTAGGATTTTCAAGGTTTAAACAATTATATATTTCTTTATCAACATAATTATCAGCATCATTATTAGGTGTCTCTAAATTCATAATTAATTATTTTTCACTAATATTTAAACCGTCTTTTTTGCTTACTAATTTTTCTTCAAGCCAATCTAATCCTTCTTTAATATATTGTGGTGTTGTCAAATCATTGGGTTCTTGGAAATATAAAAGTTCTAATGCAAATTCTGCCTTTTTAGCTCCGTTAGCTGTTATAACTTCATACATTTCCTTTGCTGATTTTTCAATATCAACAATCTTTGATGCATTGATCATCTTAGCTAAAAGTCCAGTCCCTTTTGATATTTTTTCAAAAATCGCTCTATTTTCCATAACTAATGAATCTTCAAAAGTATATGGAAATACTTCTACATATCTACTTCCATCATTAATTTTTAATGGTATTTGGTATGCAACTTTAATCGGAAAGACAGTATGTTCTTTTTCAATAGAACTTAGTTTCAAAAGCTCATCAAGTTCCTCTTTTATTGGGATCCACTTTTTTAAAGTATCATTGCCTGTCTTATATCCTTTTGATTTTTCTGGTGAAGTTTTTGTATTGTTCTTAGTAGAATCAACGGAATCCAAATCTGTAATAATTAAAGTAACTATCCCCAACCTTTCAATAAGAGGTTTTAAAGTATGTGCATGACTACCGCCAATTTCTAATATTGATATGTAGCAAGAAGTTAAATTTTTATGTTGCTTTTTTATAAAATGAGGCACCAGCATTCTCTCAACCGGACCTTCAACCATAATTACTGCATCTGCAAAAAATAAATCACTATGAGTAGTTTTTAAATATCTTATTGCAAATTTTGTTGAATCATCTACTGTTCCAAAAGTTTCTGATAGGTTTACAACTGTAGAAGTATTAACTAACCCCTTTTCTGCTTGATTTCTTTTAAAATAACGTAATGAAGTAAAATCTATTTCATGTGCAATATGGTTAGAATGAGTGCTAATTAGAAGTTGAGTTTTGAAATTTTCACCTTTTAAATCCGAATGGTTTCTTAGTACTTTGTATGCTTCCTTAATAAAAACTTGTTGTACCTGAGCATGTAAATGAGCTTCTGGTTCTTCTATCAAAACCAAATGCAAAGGTTCAAATTCTTTCTCGGTAATTTTATTATCAGCATTATAAATTTTTCCAACCTGCATCCATTCGTCTCTAAATCTAATGAGTTTAAAAATCATAGATATTAGATTTTGATAACCTAAACCATTGTATTTTTCAGGTAAGGTTAGTTTTGAATTTTCTTCACATAAATTATACTGAACAGAAGAGTCATGATTTAAACTATCAACTGTATTGAATTTACTTGATAAGTTGATTGTTGGATTACCAAATCCAGGATAATTAAGTTTTTCAAGTTCATCTAAAGATGATTTAAAGCTTTCTTTTAAATCATTATCAAAGAGTTCTTTAGCTTGTTGAATCGCATTTAATGCCTTTATATCATCTTCTGTTGGATTTTCAGATGGATTAAGATGTTTATCATAATAGCTTCTTAATTGGCTTGACAGATTTTTTATATTAGATGTGTTTTCGTTGCTGTCAGAATTGACATCTGAAAAACCTCTTTGTGCATTTATTATATCGACTTTTATAAGACCACTAATTACATTAATATCTAAAGGAATACTATCATTTGGAAGTTTTTGAGGTGAAATTTTTATTGATGGATTTAATAAATATGTCTTTACTGAAAACAACTTATTTATATTACTTTTTTTGTCCAAGAAATCCCATAAATCATCTGGCCATAACTTAAAATCATTTTCGCCTACAATTGATTTTGAATTATTATAAGTTGATATGAATTCTTTATATAACTCTTCAATATTATTTGGCTCAAATCGTAATCTAACACCTAATGAACCACCAGCCCAATCAAGAGTTGGTATTAAATGGCTTACGTAATGAATTTCATTTGATTTTACAGTTAACCATATATCTAATGTTGGTAAATTATCTGTCCAACTTTCTATTGTAAAATCTAGATTGCTAAAATCTGTTTCATTAATCCAAGATTCTCCAATCTTATTTAAATCTAACCAATTTGTAAGAGTAAAATCTCTTGTCGAAAACTTTGCTTTTTTTAAAAAGATAATAAGAGCGTCCATAGCAGTTGTTTTACCACTATTATTTGCACCGACTAAAACAGTTTCTTTTTCGGAAAAATCAATTCTACAGCTCTTTAACTTTCTAAAATTTTGGATGTCAACACAATCTATATTCATTTTTGTAAATATTTTTTTATTATTCCTTCCTCACTAAATCCTAACAAAGATTCTTAATTAGCTTGCCTTTTTGATTTTATCTACCCCACCTTCGCAAACCCGCTCACAAAAGTTTCCACAAACCCAATGATTTTACTCAAAATCCTATCCCCTGTTTTCTTACGTTCTAAAACTTTGGGTTTTTCTCCTTCAATTAAATCCAGAAGTTCGTCTCGAAGAGGTTCTCGTTCCGCAAAGAGGTAATTTTCTATGAGCTGTTCCGTTTTTTCTTCGGATAGGTTTTCTTCTTTTACCAGTTGCTTGAAGGCTTTTATTTGTTCCTCGTTCCAGTATTTTTCAAACTGGTCTGGGAGGTCTTCTGTGTCTTCTATGTTGGGAAGATTTTCAAGTATGAAACGTTCTATTAATTCTCGTTTGCTTCGCAAGTTGGCTTCTCCTGTGAGTAAATCTATGATTTCTTTTTGCTTTTTGATTTTCTCGTGCGGGTCTGCATTTTTAAGCGTTGCCAATAAATTCAGAATATAAGTAACATTAATTTCGTCTCGGTGTATTAATTCCAATTCAAAATCGACGTCTTCCAGTATAGAAACTTTTTCTTTGGTGTGGTCATTTTTGACTTTATCGTATAAATCGAGGTATTTGCTTTTGTAGTCTTCAAACAATTGCTCGTCCATATCCAAATCTTCCATCGTGAAATCGGAGAAAGTAGTCAGTACATTTTTAAGTCGCATCAACTCTCGGAATGCTTTTACAAATTCCAACTCTTCTTTTTCATTTTGCAAATCGTTTACACTGTTCACCGTTGGCACAATCTTCAAAAGTGCCGTAACCGCTTCGCCAAATTGCTGCACATAATTCTCATAAGGCTGCATAATAATTACGTCTATGGCATCTTTGTTCGAGAAGAGCGCAATAGCATCATCGGTGGCTTTTTTGAGGTTCCGGAAAACAATAATATTTCCTTGTGATTTCTGTTCGTTAAGTATTCTATTGGTTCTAGAATAGGCTTGAATCAATCCGTGATGTTTCAAGTTTTTGTCGACATACATTGTGTTCAGGTTTGGACTGTCAAAACCAGTTAAAAACATATTGACTACCAACAGAATATCGATATTTTTATTTTTGACATTCTTGGAAATATCATTGTAATAATTGTAGAATAAAACGCTGTCTTTGGTAGAGAATTTTGTGCCAAACATCGTGTTATAATCTCCAATAAATTCGTCCAGCTTTTCTCTGGAATGCTTGTTCAAACCATATAGTGCTTTTGGTTCTTCGACTACCGATAATTCTTCGGGTATAAAACCATTGGCATCGGCATCATCTTCATTGGCAGCATAACTAAAAATGGTTGCAATTTTCAAATTATGTTTGCCTTCAACTTTTTTGGCTTGAAGTATTTCGTAGTATTTAATCAACGTTTCCACGCTGCTCACACAAAACATAGCGGTAAATTCCCTGCTGTGGGTTTTGCGGTTGTGATTGTCTATGATGTAATCAGCAATTTTATTCAAACGCAAAGGTGATTCCATTAATTCCTTCGTATCTATGTCTTCTACCTCAATATCGATGTTGGTTTTGCTGTCGTCCTTTTGTTTATAACGCCCCACATATTCCACGGAGAATTTCAAAACATTCTCATCTTTGATGGCATCCGTAATTACGTATTTATGCAAACATTCTCCAAACAATTCTTTGGTGGTACGTTTTCCTAATTCGTTTTTTACGGCATTATCAGCAAAAATGGGTGTTCCCGTGAAACCAAATAATTGGATATTATTGAAAAATGATTTAATGCGGTTGTGGGTTTCTCCAAACTGGGAACGGTGGCATTCATCAAAAATAAATACAATTCGTTCGTCTTTCAGTTTGTCCATTTTGTTCAAATACTGCTTTTTGCTGATAGCTGTATTTAGTTTTTGGATGGTGGTTACAATCAGTTTGGTATCGTCTGTAAACTGTTTGACCAATGCTTTTGTATTGTCCGTTCCGTCAATGCTTCCTTTGCTGAAACTATTAAATTCTTTGGTAGTTTGATAATCCAAATCTTTTCTGTCCACGACAAAAACCACTTTTTTGACCTGTGGTAAATTCATTAAAATCTGGCTGGCTTTAAATGAAGTCAAGGTTTTTCCTGAACCTGTGGTATGCCAGATGTAGGCATTTTTGTTGGTATTCTTTACCGTTTCAACCAATGCTTCTACGGCATAATATTGATAGGGGCGAAGCACCATTAGTATTTTATAGGCTTCACTCAACACAATGTATTTGCATATCATTTTGGAAATATGACACGGATCCAGAAAGTCTGTGGTAAAACCGTTTAATATATTGGTCAGGCGATTGTTGGCTACATCCGTCCAATAAAAAGTTTGTTTGAAAGACTGGTTTCTATTATTGGCGTAGTATTTTGTGTTTACACCGTTACTGATAACGAAAATCTGAACGTATTGAAACAAGGCGGAATTGACTCCAAAAGAATGGCGTTGGTAACGGTTGATTTGGTTGAAGGCTTCCTTGAGTTCCAGTCCACGGCGTTTCAATTCGATTTGTACCATTGGCAAACCATTAATCAACAGCGTAACATCATATCTGTTTTTATAGACGCCATCTATAGAAATTTGGTGCGTAACCTGAAATTGGTTCTGACACCAATGTTCCGAATTGATGAACTCAAAGTACAAATCCTCTCCGTTGTCTTTTACAATATGTTGTCTTTCTCGAAGTGTTTTGGCTTTTTCAAAAACAGATCCTTTACTCAAAATATTTAGTACCCTTTCAAATTCTTTGGGTGAGAACTCTTTTTTGTTGTGCTTCTCCAGCTGGGATTTCAGATTGGTAAGTAGGTCTTTTTCATCAACAATAGTGACTAAACCATAGCCCATATTTTGCAATTGGACTACTAATTGTTCTTCAAGAATTTGTTCGGGTTGTTTCGCCATTTTCAATTTGTTAGTACAACTTTTTATCTATGCTTGTACTAATGGCGTACTGTTTGTTTTCGTGATTGATACGTCCAAGAATAATTGCGGGATTAATTTTGTTTTTAGTAGAAAATTTCAAAATCATAGAGTCTGAAAAATCAAATGGATCATTAATTTTCGACCAAATAGCTTGTGGTATTAAACTCTCTTTGGCAAATTCATCTGCTTCTTTTTCAATATATTCTAAATGCGAACTTTTTGTAGTTAGGTCAAAGAATTGTTGTTCTTTATCCGTTTTTAAATGCAAATCAATATGTCCTATTTCGTGCATAATTGTAAAAGCAAAATTATCAATCCTATTATGTCTTAATGTTAATGCAATGGCAGGATTGTCGCCTGACCAAAAAGTATAACCATCAATAGGTGTTTGTTCTAATTTTGGAACCAAAATAAATTTAATTCCATATTGATTCAATTTATTCTTGACTTGGTTTACGGCTTCTTTATTTTGAAAAAAAACAGTTTGAAGTTCCTGTACTAAATCGGGTAGTTTTTCAGGATTAAACGAATTAACTTCTTGTTTGTTCGCTTCATATTTTGCAACAACATTCCAAGCCAAAACATTCTTTTCACTTATTTTTAATTTGTCCGATTTTCTGAAAAGAGAAAATTTCTGTTTTGCCGATAAACCAACTAAATCATCTACATTATTGATGTTGTACATTTCTTTTATTTTGGCAATATCAGTAGTTAACTCATCAACTAAGTAGCTTAATTTTCTAAAATAATTTACAGGAACATACTCTTTTATGATTTTCCAGATGTCAATGTTTATTATTTTTTGAATATTTTTTTGTTTTATCCGTGCTGAATCCAACTCGTATTGTGATTGAAAACGCATCCAATACTCGGCTGAAATTCCTAATGTTTTCTCAAGCAACAACGCTGTTTCTGCCGTTACGGGCCTTTTTTCTTTTATGATTTCGTTTAACATTGTTTTTTGCATTCCAATCTCAACGGCAAAATCTTTTTGATTAATTTTTCGAGCCTCCAATTCATCTTTTAATAAACCTCCTGGATGTGACGCAATAAAGGGGATGTGATTTCTGGTTTCCATTTTTAATCTCTTTATTTGTAGTGATTGCTTAATTCAATTATCGAACAAATTGTAATCGTTTTTGGCGGTGTACCTTGAATGTTGCTTTTAAACTCAATACGGTATTGGTTATTTACTCGAACTGATTCCAAGCCCTCTTTGTTTCCTGATAATTTTTCGTAGTTCAAACTGTTTATTTGAAACAGTTCTTCCAAATTGCTGGCGTTTTCTAATCGACTGATTACTTTGACATACTGTTTTATTATTTGAGGCTGAAAACGATACTTTTTTTCTTTGGTTTTACCGTTTTCATACAATTCTCTCAAATACTCTTTTTCAAATTCGATTACCATATTTTGGTTTTTCGTGGTACAAATGTACAACAATTAGTTGTTATTATTCACTAAATAAGTGAATTATTTTGTAATCACACAAACATTCTCTGCAACAATCCTTTTTTCCAAACCTCCGTATTCGCAATCTGCGCCTGACACTGATTGATTTTATCATCTATCGCCGATAGAAAATTAGCGATTTTGGTTTGTTCTTTAAGGCTGGGAATTTGAAGATGGATTTCTGAAAGCATTGTAAAATGTCGTTTGTATCCTTGTTGTTGTATATTATTAAAGATTAAATTATAAAAAACATATTTAGGATTATCATTTTTGCATTTTAATAATTTGGTTCCATCTGCTCCGACTACAAACTCAAAATCAATATATTTTAATGCAGTTGTATGGTCTCCAAAAACTATTATAGGATAATTTGTAAATAAGAATTCGATTTCATCACAATAACCAGCAATTAAATTCTGACCTTGGTCAATAACCTTATATTTCCCAAATTCTTTAATTTCAGCAGTTTTTATTTGATGTTTTTTTGTTGGTAATGATTGTAAGCATTCCCCCAACTTCTTCTTCTTCCAATCCGCAAACGCATTCCCTTTATCATCAGTAAACCGTAATTCTTGTGAGAATATTTGTTGCATCACGCCTTTTTTGTATTGCTCCAGTAGGTTTTTCTTTTGCTTCAAGGCTTGCAGTTTTTTATCTACTGCCGTGAGGAATGTGGCGATTTTTTGTTGTTCCGGGAGGGTGGGAATTTGGATTTCTAATGCTTTTAAATCTGGTAAATCTAATTTTCCAGCACCAATACCTGTTCCAGTTACCATATTTAAAATCATTGGCTCAAAAGCTGTAAACCAATTCAAAATAAATTCTGATGTTGAGTAATTATCAACTACAATAGATTTTACATCTTGATTAAAAGCAACATCTTTTGAAACAATTCCAATAGGAATTTTATTGAAAAGCATACTCCCACGAACTAAAATAAGTAAACTTCCTTTTTTTGCTAATTTCGAACCTTTTTTTAATCCTGCGTTTGTTATTTTAAGTTCCGAATCTGAATAAACTATACCTCGCATACTAGAAGCACTAATCCAAGGAATATCGCCATCCCAGTATAAAGGATTGTCTTTTGGAGGTGTTCCGCCTGATGCCCAACTCGTGATTTCCCCCAATTTCTTTAATTCCCATTCTCCTTTAAATTCAGGAAAACGCAAGGTGGGAGTGTTTTTGTTTGCTGTAGGCATTAGTTGGATTTGTTTTTTAATTTGTCTTCTAATTGCTTTAGTTCTTCCAAATCCTGCTCATCGGCTTGTTGAGCTTCCAGTTGTTTTCGTTGCGTACTAAACTTTTCGTAAATGGCATCTACTTTTTTCTCCATTTGTAAGTGACTTACTTTGCCTGGGTGGTTTAATACTTTTTTATCGTTGAATTCAATAATACGATTGACATTGGTTTTCCAAAAATTCATCGTGATGTCTTGTCTGTTTTTGGCTCTTAATTCGGCAGTTTCAAGAAACACGACCACAAAGCGGTTTAGTGTGTCAATTTCATCACTTGTCAGATAGTTTTTGGCAGTATAAATATCTCCTTTTCGAACAATTGCTCCTTTCCAACTGGTTAATGCCATATTGGGGTCATTGGGGTTGGCACGAGAAACCACTATTTCAGCAGCCGTTTTTCCTGTAATGGCATACAGGATTTTATTTTGTGTTTCGGCAAAGAACATTTGTGTAGCCTTATCGGTTTTATCATAATCACTACTCAAGGAAAATAGGTCACGTACTTTTTGATAAAATCGTTTTTCAGAGGCTCGTATGTCACGAATTCTGGCTAGTAATTCATCAAAATGATCTATTCTTCCGTTGGGGTTTTTAAGACGTTCGTCGTCCATAACAAAACCCTTAATCATATATTCTTGCAGGTTTTGGTTCGCCCATTGACGGAACTGCGTGCCTCTTTTGCTTCGTACCCTAAAGCCTATCGCTAAAATCATGGCAAGGGAATAAAAAGTAACATTGTAATTCTTGCCGTCTGCGGCAGTTGTTAAGTAATCCTTAACAACTGAATTAGAATCTAATTCGTTTTCTTTCAGTATTTTAGATATGTGCATACTGACGTTAGGCACAGAGGTGTCAAAAAGTTCAGCCAATTGATTTTGGTTCATCCAAGCATCACCATCTCTGGTAAAAAGGGCTACCGAAGATTTGCCATCAATCGTATTGTAAATAATAATATCTTGTTTTTCCATATTAAAAAGGCGTTGCAATATTCAATTGTTTGCAAAAATCAGCTATCGTTTTGTCAGTATTGGCAATTTGCGTGTCCAATGCTTTTATATCATTCGCAATAGCGTTAATGTCAATGCTGTCTTCGGCTTCAAACGTATCTACATAACGAGGAATGTTAAGGTTGTAATCGTTGGTGGCAATTTCTGCCAATGTAGCCCGCTTGCTATATTTGTCTTCTTCCAAACGCTGGCGGTAGGTTGAAATAATTTTGTCAATGTGTTCTTCCCGCAATACGTTTTGGGTTTTCACCTTTTCAAAATGCCGGCTGGCATCTATAAATAAAACATCTTCGGGGTTTTCACGGCATTTTTTAAATACCATAATACAAGTTGGTATGCTTGTTCCGTAAAAAATATTGGCTGGCAAGCCAATTACGGCATCTAAATAATTACGGTTTTCAATCAAATATTTGCGAATATGTTGTTCTGCTCCACCACGAAACAAAGCACCGTGTGGCAAGACTAATGCCATCGTACCATTTTCGGCCAAATGGTGAATCATGTGTTGCACAAAAGCAAAGTCGGCTTTTGAGCTTGGGGCTAATTTTCCGTATTGCGAAAAACGATCGTCAGAGGTAAACAAAGGATTGGCACTCCAGTTTGCCGAAAATGGAGGATTGGCCACAATGGCTTCAAAGGTCATCCCCAGATGTTGCGGATGCTCTAAAGTGTCTTCCTGTTTAATATCGAATTTACGGTAATGCACGCCGTGCAAAATCATATTCATTCGGCAAAGATTGTAAGTAGTACGGTTCATTTCTTGACCGTAAAAATTACTCACTTCCTTAACTTGTCTGGCAATGCGAAGCAGCAAAGAGCCGCTTCCCGATGTGGGGTCATAAGCCGATTTTAGCTTGGTTTTTCCAGTAGTTACAATTTTTGCCAATATGGTACTTACTTCTTGTGGGGTATAAAATTCTCCCGCTTTTTTTCCTGCGCCACTGGCAAACTGCCCAATCAAATATTCATAAGCATCGCCCAAAACATCCAATTCGGTATCCTCAAGTTTGAAATCTATTTTATCTAAATGCGAAAGTACTTTGGCGATAATTTCGTTTCGGGCATCGGGAGTTTTGCCCAGTTTGGTGCTGTTCAAATCCATATCCTCGAAGAGATTGTCAAAATCGTCCTCGCTATCCGTACCCATTGTGCTTAACTGGATATTAATCAGGATTTTTTGAAGGTCTTCAATGATAAAATTGTTTATGCCTTCCACATCGCTGTTTCCACGTTTGGCAATTTCGCTAAAAAGTTCGTTGGGTTTCAGAAAATAACCTAGTTTGTCTAATGATTCTTCTTTAATAGCGGCAATGTATTCCGCTCCTTCTGGAGTTGTGTCATCAATATTTCGGAATTGTAAACCGTCTTCTTTTAAAATGGAATTGGCGTAAAGCTCCATTTTTTCAGCAAGATATTTAAAGAAAATAAATCCTAATATGTAATCTCGGAACTCGTCGGCATTCATTTTTCCACGGAGGGTATTGGCAATATTCCAAAGTTGTTGCTCCAACTGCTTTTTCTGGTCTTCTGACATTATAAATGGTTATATTATTTCTTTCCGCTAATGTATTGAATATTTAAGGAAGAATTATTGAGGGAAACCGTAAAGGGGGATTATTTTTTATTATTAATCAAATTAATAAACTTGTTTTCAGTTTCTTTTAATCGTTTTCGTTGATGACATATCCTTTTGCCAAATAATCTCTTAACTGTTGGGTTGCCCATCGACGGAATTGTGTCCCTTGTTTTGATTTCACGCGATAGCCTACGGATATAATGACATCGAAGTTGTAGAAATTGGGTTTCATAAGTTTTTCTGTCTTTTGCAGTATGTGCAAAAAATGCACACACTGAATTTTTATCCAGTTCACCTTCTCTAAAAACATTGTTGATATGTTTGTTTATTACCGTTCTATCCCTATCAAATAAAAGAGTGATTTGCTTTTGATTGAGCCAAACAGTATCCTTCTCAAGATTTACTTGTAATACCATTGGTTAATATGTTTTAGTCCAATCGTTCTGGTATAAT
>DHXP01000065.1:0-23020 GCA_002413745.1 Flavobacterium sp. UBA5153
AAAATGTTCGGACAGCTATGATTTATTAATAACCATTACTATTGCTACTTTAATTCTTTTAACTCTCTTTTTATGGTTGTACTTGTCTAAAAGAAGCAACAATAAATTATTGTCACAAAAAAACAAAGAGATTTCTAATGCTAACAAACAAAAGGATCGATTTTTTTCGATTATTGCCCATGATCTTAGAGGTCCATTTAGTGGTTTTTTAGGTCTAACAGAATTACTGGCCTCAGAAATTGATACTATGGACAAAGAAGAAATTCAATTCTCGGCAGCAATTATGGCAAGTTCCGCAAAAAACTTGGAAAACCTCCTGGAAAGCCTCCTGGAATGGTCTTGTATGGAACAAGGCCTCATTCCATTTACACCACAAGAAATCAATTTATACCAAACAACAATGGAATGTATTTTAATTTCACAGACTGCAGCTGAAAAAAAAGAAATACAAATCCAAAACAAAATTAAGGATGACACAATAGTGTTTGCAGATAATTATATGCTGCATACTATAATTCGGAATATTTTATCAAATGCGGTAAAGTTTACACAAAAGGGAGGATCAATTACCATTCAAGCGGAAAAAGATTCTAAAAATACTATCATATCAATAACCGATAGTGGAATAGGAATGAATGCCAAAATAGTCGAAAACATTTTCAAACTCGATGTTAAAACCAATAGAAATGGGACAGAAAATGAGCCAAGTTCAGGTTTAGGCTTGATACTCTGTAAAGAATTTATCGAAAAGCACGGTGGAAAAATAAGGATCGAAAGTGGAGAAAACAAAGGAACAACGTTTTATTGCAGTTTCCCTTTTGCAGTATAATATGCAACGAAAAAATCCTGATTTCTCAGGATTTTTTTTATAATTCGAAATTTGAAATTAGTATTTATTGATACTATTTGCTCAAATACATTTTTCTTCTAGAGTACAATTCATAAAACTGGTCGTCTTTCAAATCGTCAATAAACAAGATACTTTCTCCAGTCGATTTCATTTCTGGCCCCAAGGCTTTATTCACATTATGAAACTTGCTGAAAGAGAAAACCGGTTGCTTGATCGCATATCCTTTTAACTGCGGATTGAATTTGAAATCGGTTACTTTATTGTGACCTAACATCACTTTTGTAGCATAATTCACATACGGTTCGCCATACGCTTTCGAAATAAACGGCACTGTTCTAGATGCTCTAGGATTCGCCTCAATGATATAAACAATATCGTCTTTTATCGCAAACTGAATGTTGATTAAACCAACAGTTCTCAAAGCCAAAGCAATATTTTTGGTATGGTCTTTTATTTGTTGCATCACAAATTCACCCAAATTAAACGGTGGCAAAGTGGCGTTACTGTCGCCTGAATGCACTCCGCAAGGCTCGATGTGCTCCATTATTCCAATGATGTACACGTTTTCGCCATCGCAAATCGCGTCGGCTTCGGCTTCGATGGCACCATCTAAATAATGGTCCAAAAGCAATTTATTTCCTGGAATCGTTTTCAATAAATTGATGACGTGCTCTTCTAATTCCTGTTTGTTGATAACGATTTTCATTCCCTGACCACCCAAAACATAAGAAGGACGAATCAATAAAGGAAAATCTAAAGTGTCCGCTAAAGCGGAAGCTTCGTCAGCCGTTTCGGCAATACCAAATTGTGGAAAAGGAATTTTTAATTCGGTTAAAAGTTCCGAGAATCTTCCTCGGTCTTCGGCTAAATCCAAGGCGTCGAAACTCGTTCCTATAATTTTGATTCCATATTTAGACAGTTTTTCGGCCAATTTCAATGCCGTTTGTCCGCCTAATTGTACGATAACACCTTCTGGTTTTTCGTGTTGGATAATATCATAAATATGCTCCCAAAATACAGGTTCAAAATATAATTTATCTGCAGTGTCAAAATCAGTCGAAACCGTTTCTGGATTACAGTTGATCATTATGGTTTCATAGCCACATTCTTTGGCTGCCAAAACTCCGTGAACACAGGAATAATCAAATTCTATTCCTTGTCCAATTCGGTTTGGACCTGATCCCAAAACAATTATTTTCTTTTTATCGGTTACGATACTTTCGTTGTGAACGTAGCGTTCTCCATTTGCTTTTTCAATTTCAGCTTCAAAAGTCGAGTAATAATAAGGTGTTTGAGCTTTAAACTCGGCTGCACAAGTATCAACTAACTTGAACACTCGGTTGATATTCATTGAAGCACGCAAATTATAAATTTGGCTCTCCAAACAATTTAGCATATGCGCAATTTGTCTGTCGGCAAATCCTTTTTGTTTGGCTTCAAGCAACAATTCTCTTGGCAAAGTTTCCAATTTGAAGTTGGATATTTCTTTTTCCAAGGTGTATAATTCCTCATATTGTTTCAAGAACCACATATTAATTTTGGTGATTTCGTGAATGCGGCTCAATGGAATTCCCATCGCAATCGCATCATAAATCACAAAAACGCGATCCCAACTTGCGAAAGTCAGTTTCTCTATAATTTGCTCGTAATTCGTATATCCTTTTCCGTCTGCTCCCAGCCCATTTCTTTTGATTTCCAAAGATTGCGTGGCTTTGTGCAAGGCTTCTTGAAACGAACGTCCAATTCCCATCACTTCACCAACGGATTTCATTTGAAGTCCCAAAGTTCGGTCGGCTCCCTCGAATTTATCAAAATTCCAACGTGGAATTTTCACGATTACGTAATCCAAAGTCGGCTCGAACAATGCCGAAGTCGATTTGGTAATTTGGTTTTGCAATTCATCCAGATTGTAACCCAAAGCCAGTTTTGAAGCAATTTTCGCAATAGGATAACCTGTTGCTTTTGATGCCAAAGCGGATGAACGAGAAACTCTAGGATTGATTTCAATCGCCACAATATCTTCTTTTTCGTCAGGCGAAACGGCAAACTGTACGTTACAACCTCCAGCAAAATTCCCGATGCTTCGCATCATCAAAATGGCATAATCACGCATTTTTTGGAATGTCCTGTCAGACAAAGTCATTGCTGGTGCAACAGTTATTGAATCTCCGGTATGAATTCCCATCGGATCCATATTTTCAATGGAACAGATAATGACAACATTATCATTTTTATCTCTAAGAAGTTCCAATTCGTATTCTTTCCACCCCATTAAAGCCTTATCAATCAAGACTTCGTGTATTGGAGAAGCTTCCAAACCACGGGTTAAAAGCTCATTGAAATCTTCCTTTTTATACACAATTGCAGCTCCGGTTCCACCTAATGTAAACGAAGGACGGATTACTAACGGGAAACCAAATTCCTGGGCTATCTCTTTTCCTTGAAGGTACGAAGTACAGATTTCTGCTGGCGCAGAAGGCACTCCAATTTTCTTAAGCAATTGTTTAAATTGTTCTCTATCTTCGGTAATGTTGATGGCATTTACATCAACACCAATCAATTTCACTCCAAAATCTGCCCAAATTCCTTTTTCATCCGCTTCAAGACACAAATTCAAAGCAGTTTGCCCTCCCATTGTAGGCAAAACGGCATCGATTTGAGGATGTGCTTTTAGGATTTCAATAATAGATTTGGTAGTTAATGGTTTCAAATAAATATGATCGGCCATCGATGGATCGGTCATAATAGTTGCAGGATTCGAATTGATCAGGATAACCTCGATTCCTTCTTCACGAATGGAACGCGCCGATTGTGAACCTGCGTAATCAAATTCGCAAGCTTGACCGATAACGATTGGACCTGAACCTATAATTAAAACCGATTTTATTGAATTGTCTTTTGGCATTGTGCAATTTTTTATTGTGGAGTTGTTTTTTTTGTTTCAAGTTTAAGGTTTCAAGTTGCTCTACTAACCTAAAACCACAAACTTTTATTTTTTTAACGACAAGATATAAAAAAAGGCGATACTAATAACAGTAACGCCTTTATGTATGTTTATAAAAACATTATTTTTTGTGTCTTGGTTCGCAAGAAACTGTCAATTTGTGTCTTCCTTTGGCTCTACGACGAGCAAGGACTTTTCTTCCATTTGCAGAAGCCATTCTGTCCATAAATCCGTGCTTATTTCTTCTTTTTCTTTTCGATGGTTGAAACGTTCTTTTGCTCATTGCTTTGTATCTTTAAAAAATGTATTTAAATGTCTTTCTGTTTTGAATTCTGTTATTCTAAAACCGAGTGCAAATATACAAAGACTTTTATTTCTGGCAAGTGGTTTTATAAAAAATTTTTTAATTCCTTTTACTATCTTTGCAATCTTAAATACATATACCATGTTTCATAAAAATATCAAACTTATTATCGCCGGACTTATCGTACTTACAAGCATCTGGCAATTTACCGAATCTAATATCGGCAATGGAATTTTTCTAATATTATTGACTGCAATTCCTATTTTTCTTTACTTTAAAAACGAATTTATTTTATTGGCCTTCTTGAAATTGAGAAAACAAGATTTTGAAGGTGCCAAGAAATGGTTGGCTTTCATCAAAAAACCGGAATCGGCTTTGGTAAGAAAACAACAAGGTTACTTTAATTATTTGCACGGAATAATGCTTTCGCAAACGAATATTAACCAAGCTGAAAAATACTTCAAGAAAGCAATCGAATTGGGATTGTCAATGGATATGGATTTGGCTGTTGCCAAATTGAATTTGGCCGGAGTCGCCATGACGCGTAGAAGAAAACTGGAAGCCACTACCTTATTGAATGAGGCTAAAAAACTGGACAAACAAAATATGCTGGGCGACCAAATCAAGATGATGAAGGACCAAATGAAGAAAATTTAACTCCTTTATTCAAATTAATTTTATAAAAAAACACCAATCAACTTGGTGTTTTTTTTTATTTATTAAAAAGCATATCGCCTGCAATAAGCAATAAAACAAACCCAAATATTTTTTTTAATGTTTTTTGATCAATACTGATTGCTAATTTACTTCCAAAATAGCTTCCAACAATAAAAAACGCTGAAATAACAACGGCATATTTCCATTCTATTTGCCCAGCCCTATGATAATTTAAAACTGCCAAAAAAGCAATTGGCGGTAACATTACTGCTAAACTTGTTCCTTGAGCCTGCTGTTGCGTCAAGCCAAGTAATAACAGCATTGGAACAATTATAATTCCTCCCCCAATACCTATTAGGCCACTTAGCATTCCGGATACTAATCCAATGCATATTAAAATAAAAATTGTTCCTACAGTCATTTTCATATCTGATTTTATGTAAATTAAAAAAAATAATTTTTAAATAAAAAGAAAGTAATTTTTTTTAAGCATTCCTTTTAAAAAAAAATTTGAGCATCAATAATCAATCCATCTTCTCATTTGAACCCAAAATAATTTTCGGCAAATTTTCATTCAACCACTTGAATTTATTCAAAATCATAATATGTGTTCCTCCTTTTACCACAATACAATTTCGAATATATTTTATCGGAAAAACATCATCGGCATCCCCATGAATGTGAATTACATTTTCATCTACAACTGTTCTTTCCCACAAAATCACTTGCTCCACGGCCCAATCTAAATAGCGTTTATCTCTAACTGACAGGAATTTTTCATACAACTTGAGCCGCTGATCTATTTTTGCACTAAAAGAAAATTGAGCCAGACTTTCTATATTCGAAAGTAAATTCATCGGAATCAGTTTGTAGGCTTTCGTTGTTTTAGCTACTTTCATCCTTCTGGGAAATTCCAAATTACTTTTGACACTCGAAATGATAATCACTTTTCTGGCATCGATAAATTTTGCCATTTCCTGAACCAAAATCCCCCCAAAAGAAACACCTATTAATACCGGATTCGGATGCGTTATCTTTTGTGTAGTTCGCTTTGCATATTCCTGTAAAGTTTCATTATCCAAAGGTATTTCCCATTCTAAAAGTACCATTTCAAAAACATCCTCCGGAAGAACAATTCGCTCAAAAATCGAAGAACTTGCCGCTAATCCTGGCATAAAATAAACTGGTATTTTACTCATAATTGGTTTTTAACTATTTTACAACAGTATTCCGATTTATAATCACGAATTTTGTATAAAATTAATTTTTTTATTGAAACCAACTTCAATTACTACTTTATATTATCAAAATAAATTATGACGACTAGACTATTTGAAGCTAATTCACGAGGTAAAGCCGATTATGGCTGGCTAAAAGCCAATTTCTCTTTTTCTTTCGGAAATTACTATAATCCCAAAAGCATACAATTCGGGATGCTACGTGTCTTGAATGATGATACAATAGCTGGCGGAACAGGTTTTGGAACCCATCCGCACGCCAATATGGAAATCATCACGATTCCGTTAGAAGGAGGTTTGAAACATCGCGACAGTATGGGTAATGAAGGTATTATCCGTTTTGGCGAAGTGCAAGTGATGAGTGCCGGCACGGGAATTGAACATTCAGAAATGAATGCAAGCCAAAAAGATCAGGCAAAAACATTGCAGCTATGGGTTTTTCCTGACAAGGAAGACGTAACGCCGAGATACGACCAGAAATCATTTGATATTGAAAATCAAATCAATACCTTTGTAAACATTGTTTCTCCAAAAGATAAAAATAACGGAAATGCATTATGGGTTTACCAGCAAACGTTTTTTAATCTAGGAATCTTCGAAAAGGACACAACCATCACTTACAAAGTAAATATCCCGCAAAACGGCGTTTATCTATTCTTGATTGAAGGCGAAATTGAAGTTGACAATCAAGCTCTGAAAGCAAGGGACGCTATGGGAATAATTGATTTTGAGCAATTTGACATCAAAATCAATTCAAAATCAAAAATACTTTTGGTCGAAGTGCCAATGAAATGAGCATAACCTAAATGTGATACAAACGCAACTTATGGTATGCAAATTATATATGACCGATAAAAAACAATATGTATCAACATATGAAATAAAACAAATTATTATGGAAGCCGCAGTCATTATTGAAATCAAGGACAATACTTTTGCCAGACAATTCGAAACTATAGTTAATGAAGGATTGATTACCGTTGAATATTCTTTTCAGGAGAAAAAAATATTTTTAACAAAAATTAATGTCCCGGATTTATTTGATGACGAAAAATTTATTTCGAATTTACTCAAAAACATTATGGCAATTGCTATCGAAAGAAAACTGAAAGTAGTTCCCATACTCCCCAAAATTGTCGTTTTTTTTAAAAAAAATCCTGTCTATAAAGAGTTGCTTCCTCCCGGAATAAGGCTATAAAAAAAGAGGTTGTTTCCTTTAAGAAACAACCTCTTTTTTTTGAAAAACATTCGAAAAGATATAATTTTAATTTCTCCTATTTCCTGGTTTATTCGATCTGTTTGAAGAAGGTTTTGCCGATGGTCGTGCTGTAGAAGGTGCAACTGGTCTTGCTGCTGGACGAGTAATTGAAGGTGCTACCGGTCTTGTTGCTGAACGAGTAGTTGAAGGTGCTACCGGTCTTGTTGCTGGACGAGTAGTTGAAGGCATCACTCGACGTATCCTAGGCTGTGTTCCCGAAGGTGTTACGGATCTTGTTGGTCTCGACGGCGCAATTGTTCTTCTCTCAGGAGCCATTGGTCGTCTATAGGTTCTGCCTTCATAGGAACGATTGTACCTACCCTCACTTCTAAACTGCCTTACCATAGGCGAAGTTTGTCTTCTATTAATATAATAGGAATAATTATTAGGGTATCGAATATAGCCAGATCTTCGATAATAATTATTGGCATAATAACGGCTATTAAAACCCCAATAAACATCAAAAAAAACAGGTGACCAAGGACTCCAATAAGTTGGATAAAAACCCCAATGCCAAGGAGAAATATAAACAGAAAATATGGGAGAAAACAAATAAGAAATTATTGGCCAGTCATTGGCATAATAAATATCACTCCCTGTTACAACTACTCGTTGATTCCCCACATAACCAGGATTTTGGGTTTCCGAAAAAGAGGGTTCCACAATATAATCTTGTCCATAAAGATCTTCGTCTCCAATTATCTGAACTATAACCTTTCCAGCATAATTTTTATGCCCTTCTATAACGGCTACATCCTGATATTCATTATTATTTAACGCAACTCTAAGCACTACAGAAAAGGAGTTGTCATTCCTATTTCCCACCACCTCAATATAATCTATAACATTGTCATTGTTTAAATCAAGGTTATTAATGTTCGATTCTCTGCTATTCAATGCTCTTTCAAATTCTTCCAATGTTGGTGATTTTTGAAAAACATCCAAAACAGCATAGAGATTTAGATTATCTCCAGGTAAACCTAGAGCTACAGGCTCATTTCCCGTTTGGGAAAACACAGGTAAACATAACAAACTTGTTGTTAGAACCACCAAAATAAAAATTATTTTTCTCATGACTCGTAATTTTTATATTAATATAGAAATGGACTACAAGTTACGAAATATAATTTTAATACATTTGTTTTCAGCGTTTTAAAAATATATTTTTATAATTCCTTAGTAATAAATATTGTAAAAATAAAAATAGCAACAAATCATAAGAATCTAACTTATGACTTGTTGCTATTTCCAAAAAAGTATTATCAGTATTTTACTTTTCTATTTCTCTCAAATTTTCCATTTTTTTATGTGCCAAGAAACCGGCAATATCTTCAAAATGTTCTTTTACTCGTTTATTTCCAAATTCAAAAACTTTGGTTGCCAATCCGTCAAGGAAATCACGGTCGTGAGAAACCAAAATCAACGTTCCGTCAAAATCACGCAAGGCATCTTTAATAATGTCTTTGGTTTTCATATCCAAATGGTTCGAAGGTTCATCCAGAATCAATAAATTTACGGGTTCCAACAATAATTTTATCATTGCCAAACGTGTTTTCTCCCCACCCGAAAGGACTTTCACTTTTTTGGTCACATCGTCACCTTGAAACATAAAAGCTCCTAAAATATCCTTGATTTTGGTGCGAACATCTCCCACGGCAATATCGTCAATGGTTTCAAAAATTGTTGCATTTTCATCCAATAAAGAAGCCTGATTCTGGGCAAAATATCCAATTTGGGCATTGTGGCCAATTTCCATACTTCCTCCATTGATTTCAATTTCCTTCATAATGGCTTTGATCATGGTCGATTTTCCTTCGCCATTTTTACCTACGAAAGCCACTTTTTCACCACGTTCAATTACCATATTGGCATTTTCAAAAACAATATGATCACCATACGATTTTGACAAATCCTTGACAATTACAGGATATTGTCCGGAACGAGCTGCCGGTGGAAATTTTAATTTCAAAGCCGATGTGTCAACCTCGTCAACCTGAACAATAACCAATTTCTCTAACATCTTAACACGAGACTGAACGGCATCAGTTTTAGAAAATGTTCCTTTAAAACGATCAATAAAAGTCCTGTTATCAGCAATCATGCGTTGTTGCTCATCGTATGCTTTTTGCTGATGAACTCTCCTGTCTTTTCTAAGTTCTAAATAATGAGAATATTTGGCTTTGTAATCATAAATTCGTCCCATCGTCACTTCAATCGTACGATTGGTAATATTATCGACAAAAGCTCTGTCGTGGGAAATTACAACAACAGCCTTCGCTGAATTAATCAAGAAATCTTCTAGCCATTGGATACTTTCAATATCCATATGATTCGTAGGTTCATCCAGCAAAATCAAGTCTGGTTTTTGCAAAAGGATTTTAGCCAATTCGATTCGCATTCTCCAACCACCCGAAAACTCCGATGTTTGACGCGTGAAATCTTCGCGAACAAAACCCAAACCAATCAGGATTTTCTCGACTTCGGCTTCGTAATTCACTTCCTCGATGGCATAGAATTTCTCGCTTAAGTCCGAAATTCTTTCGATTAATTTCATATACGCATCACTTTCATAATCCGTCCGAATCGTCAATTGCTCATTGATTTCGTCAATTTCTGCTTTCATACTAAAAATTTCTCCAAACGCTTTTGAAGTTTCCTCCATAACCGTCGCGCCATCAATGGCCAACAAATGCTGCGGCAAATACGCTACAATGGCATCTTTTGGTGCCGAAATATTTCCTGTTGAAGGTTTGCTTTGACCCGCAATTATTTTGAGAAGCGTCGATTTTCCAGCTCCGTTTTTACCCATAAGGGCAATTTTATCGTTTTCGTTTATGGCAAAAGAAATATCACTAAAAAGCGTAGTGCCACCAAATTGCACTGAAATATCGTTAACTGTAATCATTAGAAAAGGTTAGAAGTTTATGAGGTTAGAGGTTTCGTTCGAACCGTTTAAAAAATTAAAAGTTGCAAAGATAGGTTAATTAAGAATAAATCTCCTTACAACTTCCGCAACACCGTGATCATTATTTGAAGCGACAATAACATCGGCTAAATGCCTTAATTCAGGATCGACATTATCAACCCAAACACCCAATCCTGCATATTCAACCATCGCTAAATCGTTTCCGGCATTTCCCACAGCTATGATTTCACTTTGATGAATATTCAGTTTTTCTGCCAAAAATTTTATGCTGGATGCTTTATCAATACCATTTTGCGCTACTTCCAAGAAAAAAGGTTTTGACATACAAATACTTAAATGCGGCATTACTTCTTTCAAATCTTTTTCTACTTGTTTGAGATAACTTGGCTCTTCCAATAAAATACATTTTATGACCGAAGATTTTACCACATCCTTAAAATCTAAAACTTTGTTATGCTCTAAACCAGTTATATTCAATTCAATGTCTATATATTCTGAATCGGTTTCACTTACCACTTTCCCATCAAGGTAGGTAATAATATGCGTTTTACTTTTCACGCTATAGTCATATAATGCGTGGATTTGCTCTTGAGTTAGGGTTTGCTCAAACAGAATTTTATCTTCTTTTAAATCTGTAATTACAGCTCCATTATAAGAAATCATATAGGAATTATTAACGTCCAAATGCAAATCTTTGGCATAAGCAATCATGGCAGGTGTTGGCCTTCCGGATGCTAAAATAACGTACACTCCCATTTCCTGTGCTTTGAAAAGCATTTCTCTATTTTCCCTTGAAATTTTATGGTCATCGGTCAACAAAGTGTCGTCCATATCTAAAACCAACATTTTATACTTCATCTGATTCCTTTTCGTAATTATAACTTGAAATACATTAAAAATAAAACCCTGATTACGTAATAAGCATCAAGGTTTCTGTTTTACAAATATTTTTTTTATTTAAATACTCAACCTGAATTCCTCAATAACGGGATTGGCTTTTGAAAAATCAATCTCTTGAATGAATAATTCAACTGGTTTTGTATTTTTTATACTTGGCAAAACGTTTGCCTGATTGTTATTTCTAATAACAGTGTCCACGCCAATTTCTTCTATTTTTTGTTGTAATGCCAAAGCCAAAATTTCGCTTCCCGAAAACACTTTCATCAATCCCATGCTCTTTTATTTTTTTAAATTATTCTTCTGTTTCTTCTTCGTCATCATCCTCTTCTTCGCCTTCCTCGATTTCGAATAAAAAAGGTTCCACAAGCATTTTATCGGCAAGGATTTCAATTCTTTCAGTAAGTTGCTCCGAGAAAATAATGCGTTGTGTCTTGGCAATGCTATTCGAAATACGCATAATTTTGGTTTCGTGACGCAGTTTCAAAATAGGATCGGCATCGTCAAGGATAAACATT
This sequence comes from Flavobacterium sp. UBA5153, assembly GCA_002413745.1. GTDB lineage: Bacteria > Bacteroidota > Bacteroidia > Flavobacteriales > Flavobacteriaceae > Flavobacterium. Next base: position 11,593 of record DHXP01000065.1, read on the forward strand.
CTCAATCGGTTTATGTTAAAACCTGCCGTAGTAAACATTTCACCCAGTTTATTTGGCGTGCCAATCAAAACATCGATTCCCGTGGAAATATAATTCTTGTCATATTCCGTATCGCCTTTGTCATGTATACCATACACTCGCAAATCAGTATATTTTCCAAACTTTTCAAAAAGCTCCTCCATTTCCAAAACCTTGGTTTTGTCTTCCACAATAATCAAGGCGCGTGGCGATTCCTCGCCTTCACGAACCAATTGCTGGATAACATTCAGTACGATGGTTGTCGATTTTCCGCTTCCTTCTGGAGCAATAATAATGCAATCGGCGCCACTTTTTATGGTCGAAAATGTTTCTTGTTGCAAGTCATTGGCTTCGGTCAGACCATTTTCGATGAGTGCTTGTTGAAGGTTTTCGTTTATTTTTTTTAGTTTCATCTTTTAAGATTGAAAGATTAAAAGATTTAATGATTGAAAGATTGAATACTCAAATCGAATCTTTAAATCTTTAAATTTTAAATCATTAAATTAATTTTATTTACTGGCAAACATCTTGACATCATTCTCGGAAATCTCGTTTCCGCCAAGGATAATTAATCGTTCTACCACATTTCGCAATTCGCGAATGTTTCCCGTCCAATCGTATTCCTGCAGTAATTTGATGGCTTCCACCGAAAATTCTTTTAAAGCATTTCCTTGTTCAGAGGCGATTTTTTCGGCAAAGTGTGCAATCAGCATCGGAATATCATCTCTTCTTTCGTTCAGCGAAGGAACATTTATCAATATTACCGCCAATCGATGGTATAAATCCTCCCGGAAACGGCCTTCGGCAATTTCTTTTTTCAAATCTTTATTGGTCGCGGCAATAACCCGAACATCGACTTTGATGTCTTTGTCTGCGCCGACGCGGGTAATCACGCTTTCCTGCAAAGCACGCAAAACTTTGGCTTGTGCCGAAAGACTCATATCGCCAATTTCATCCAAGAAAATAGTTCCTTTATCAGCTGCTTCAAATTTTCCTGCACGGTCTTTTACCGCCGATGTGAAAGCACCTTTCACGTGACCAAACAATTCGCTTTCAATCAATTCGCTTGGAATGGCAGCGCAATTCACTTCAATTAATGGAAAATTAGCTCTCTGGCTTTGTTCGTGCAATTGATGGGCAACGAGTTCTTTTCCTGTTCCATTTGGTCCTGTAATCAAAACTCTGGCTTCAGTTTGGGCAACTTTATCAATCATCATTTTAATATGATTAATAGCTTCGCTTTCGCCAATCATTTCGTAATTCTTGCTAACTTTTTTCTTTAGAATTTTATTCTCGACCACGAGTTGTTTTTTGTCCAACGCATTGCGAACGGTATTCAACAATCGATTCAAATCCGGTGGTTTTGAGATATAGTCGAAAGCTCCCAAACGCATCGTTTGTATCGCGGTTTCCATGTCGCCATGACCGGAAATCATGACCATTGGGATTTCGGGTTTTATTTTTTTGACGGCTTCGAGCACTTCGACTCCGTCCATTTTCGGCATTTTGATGTCGCACAAAACGAGGTCATAGTCGTTGTTTTTTATTTTTTCAAGACCAGCAAGACCATCTTCGGCGTCTTCCACAATATAAGTGTCGCTTTCTTCGGAAAGTATTCTTGAGAGCACTCTTCGAATAGCGGCTTCGTCTTCTATAATTAGTATTTTTGACATCTATTTGTTGTTTTAACCGCAAAGTTCGCAAAGTTTTTTCGCAAAGTTCGCTAGTTTATTTATGAGCAAATTTCCTAGCCCCGATTGAAGTGAAAATCCCACGCTTTTGGGCGTGGATTGCAACGGAAAGCGGGAAATAGCTCCCAATTAATATTTCAACCATTTATATAGTTCTCTCCAACTTGGTTTTTTTCCGTACATCAATATTCCCACACGGTATATTTTTGCTGCAAACCAAACCACAAAAAAGAAGGTTCCGAAAAGCAAGGTGACGGAAATTGCCAATTGCCACCAAGGCACGCCAAACGGAATTCGCATCAACATAACGATAGGAGACGTGAGCGGAATCATCGAGAAAACGGTTGCGATTGTTCCGTGCGGATCGTTTATGACGGTGAAAAATCCGATGTAAACTCCTAAAATTAACGGCATAATGATGGGCAAAAGAAACTGTTGTGAGTCGGTTTCATTATCGACTGCGGCTCCAATTGACGCATAAAATGAACTGTACAAAAAGTAGCCCCCTATGAAATAAATCACAAAACTGATGAGTATCGTGGCAATGGGCAAACCCCATAATTCCTTGATGTACATTTGTGCCGTTCCAGCAAATTCTTGATGGGCAGCTTGAATCACATCGGGCGGAAGTTTTGCTGTCGGACTGGCATCAATACCTAAAAAAGCTGAAGCGGCATACATAAATGTCAATCCAAGAATTGCCCAAATGAAAAATTGCAGCAATCCTGCCAATGATGTTCCTATGATTTTTCCCATCATCAATTGGAATGGTTTTACCGAGGAAATAATGATTTCGACAATGCGATTCGTTTTTTCTTCGATGACGCTGCGCATTACCATATTGCCGTAAATAATGATAAACATCATGATAAGATATCCGAACGCACCTCCGATGGCAATCTTGACTTCGTTAAGTCCTTTTACGCTTTGTTCTCCTGATGCTTTTGCCAAACTTATGTTGACTTTGGCTTGGGCATTTTTTATTGCCAATGTGTCCAATTTGGCCTTTTCGAAATTGTCTGTGGTGAGTTTTTTTGCAATTACTCCTTGCATCTTTTCAATAAATGAAATGCTTGGACTTTCGTTTGATATGAACTGGATTTTATTTTCTAAATCCTTGTCGTTGGATACTTTTGGTATGTAAAGCAATCCTTCGAAGTTCTCGTTTGTGATGCTGTCCTTCAAATATTTGACATCTATCAAAGACAAATCATAATATTTGTATTCGCCACTTTTTTTGTTCAAAGACAGAAATTCATTGGTAAACAAACCAGTTTCATCATGAATGGCTACCCGTTTTGTGTCTGCTTTCATGGAACTCAAATAACCCACAAAAGCGGCTATTCCCACAAAAAGCAACGGACTTAAAAAAGTCATTACGATGAATGATTTGTTACGCACCTTGGCGACAAACTCTCTTTTTATTATTAGTGTTATGATGCTCATTTTTCGATTATAGGATTTAGGATTTTTTGATTTTGGATTTACCAAAAAAAATTACTTTTCACTTACTGCTTGAATGAAAATATCGGTGACACTTGGGATTTTTTCCACAAAATGAGTTACCTGACCTCTTTGAACGAGGATATTTAGTAATTCGTTTGGCGTTGCATTTCCCAGTTGGATTTCGAGTTTTAATTCGTTGTTTAATGATTTAAAATTCGTTTGGCCCACTTTGAATTTTTGGGTAATATCATACATCAATCCTTCAATATTATCGGACAAAATGCCCACTTCAAAACTATTAGTCCTGAATTTACGTTTCACATCGTCTAATTTTCCTTCGATTAGTTTGTTCGATTTGTGAATTAACGCAATGTGGTCGCACAATTCTTCGACACTTTCCATACGGTGTGTGGAAAAAATTATGGTAGAACCTTGGTTTCTCAATTCTAGGATTTCGTCCTTGATTATATTGGCATTTACAGGATCAAATCCAGAAAAAGGCTCATCGAAAATCAATAGTTTTGGTTTATGCAAAACGCAAACCACGAATTGTACTTTTTGCGCCATTCCTTTAGAAAGTTCCTGAATTTTCTTGTTCCACCAACCTTGAATTCCCAATCTTTCAAACCAATATTCCAATTGTTTTTTTGCTTCGGCTTTTGAAAGGCCCTTCATTTGTGCCAAATACAAACATTGTTCTCCCACTTTCATGGTTTTATACAAACCTCGTTCTTCGGGTAAATATCCTATTTGTTGAATATGTTTTGGACTCAGTTTCTCTCCATCGAGTATAATTTCGCCACTGTCGGGCATCGTGATTTGATTGATGATTCTGATTAGGGATGTTTTTCCGGCTCCGTTTGGACCTAGAAGACCATAAATACTTCCTTTTGGAACCGTAAGCGAAACTTCGTTAAGTGCCACATAATCACCATATTTCTTGACAACATTTTTAACTTCAAGTATATTACCCATTCTAATTTATGATTTTTGTAAAAATAGAAAAATAGTGCTAATAAGGTGTTAAATAAAACAAAAAAACCCACCCCTGTTTTCACAAGGATGGGAAAAATTTTTATGATCTATAATTTAGGAGAACATGTCTTTTACTTTCTCAAAAAAGGATTTGTCGCCTTTTTCCGGATTTGGAATAAAATTCTCGTCGGTAAGGTTTTTTTCAAAAAACTGTTTTTGCTCTTTGTTAAGTGTTTTAGGTGTCCAAACATTTACATGAACCAACAAATCTCCAGTTCCGTAACCGTTGATGCTTGGAATTCCTTTTCCCTTTAATCTTAGAATTTTACCAGATTGAATTCCTTCTTCCAGTTTAATTCTCACTTTTCCGTTTATGGCTTCGATGTCTTTTGATATTCCGAGAACCGCTTCGGCAAAACTGATGTATAAATCAAAATGCAAATTCTCGCCTTCACGCTTCAAAAATTCGTGTTCAATTTCTTCAATGGCAACAATTAAATCACCAGGAACACTATTTCCGGGTGCATCATTTCCTTTATTGGAAACCTTCAATTGCATCCCGTCAACTACACCTGCAGGGATTTTTATGGTAACCGTTTCGTCTTCAAGAATCATTCCTTGAGAGTCAGCTTCTGCCGGTTTTTTGTCTAATATTTGACCCGAACCACCACACGTTGGACACGTTGATGCCGATTGCATACGTCCCAAAATTGTGTTTGTCACACGCATTACTTGACCTTGACCGTTACAGGTAGAACAAGTTTTGTAAGACACTCCGGGTGCTTGAACTTTTCGTTTTACTTTTACTTTTTTCTCGACACCATTGGCAATTTCTTCGAGTGTGAGTTTTACTTTTATTCGAAGGTTGCTTCCTTTTACACGACGTGAACCACCGCCTCCACCATGGAAACCACCACCGCCTCCAAAAGCACTTCCGAAAATATCTCCAAATTGACTGAAAATATCATCCATATTCATGTGACCTCCGCCTCCGTAACCACCACCACCATTGTCAAAAGCTTGATGGCCATATTGATCGTATTTCGCTTTTTTATTGGGATCACTCAACACTTCATAAGCTTCGGCAGCTAACTTGAATTTATCTTCCGCTGACTTGTCCCCAGGATTTTTGTCAGGATGATGTTCGATCGCTTTTTTTCTGTATGCTTTTTTTATTTCGGCAGCATCGGCATTTTTGCTAATGCCTAATATTTCGTAAAAATCTTTTTTCATTATTAATTTTTTGTATTGATACAGATGCGATTAATCGGGTCTCTACTGCCCTATCACAACCTTTGGAAAACGAATGATTTTGTCGCCTAATTTGTACCCCTTTTCAAGAACATCGACAATTTTACCTTTCATCTTGTTAGATGGCGCTGGAATTTGGGTAATTGCTTCTGCAAAATCAGCATTGAAAGTATCTCCAGGGCTAACTTCAACTTGTTCCAGTCCTTTTGAAACCAAAGTGTTTTTTAATTTATCATAAATAAGTTCAACGCCTTTTAACAATAATTCATTATCCGTTTTACTGATTTCTACCATTGCTCTGTCAAAATCATCCAAAACAGGAAGCATGGCAAGCAAGACTTCTTGGTTTGCAGTTTTAAACAACTCAACACGTTCTTTTGAAGTTCTTCGCTTGTAATTTTCAAATTCGGCAAATAATCGCAAAAACTTGTCTTTTTCTTTCGCTAAATCTTGCGTCAATTGTTCCTCAACACTTAACTCCTCGGTAGTGACTTGCTCTTCATTTGTGTTGCTTTCCAGTGTTACATCATCTATTTCTTGATCCATTTCTGTATTTTCAGTAGTCATGTTGTCCTTATTTTTAAAAATATTCTTAAACTTCATTTTTATTCTTTCGTTTAGATTGCAAAAGTACTGCCAAATCTTTTAAAATGTCAAATTGTCACTATTTTTATTTGGGCCTTGAGATTTGGGATTTGGGATTAAAAAAATGGCTTTCTTCCTTGACTGAAATTTTAATATAATTTTAAGACTATCACGATTTAGTTTATATAAATTTGTAAAGATTATGTTCTAGTTTAAATTTGAACTTAAGGTTAGCTTCCAGGCTTCTAAATAATTATTAATTCACTATACCTTATATTAAAAAAAGCTTCGTTTAATTATCGAAGCTTTTTTTTATTTGAAATGGGATGTAAATTAAATCAATTTTATCCTAACGCTCCATTCAAAATCCATCTCGGATACTTTATCCCCTTTTTCATCCGTTCCAATGGATTTCATCCAAAAAGTTTGTCCTTCGCCACTGGCAATGGCTTCCTGAATGGCTTGTTCTGCCATATAGCCGTCATTACATGTAAAAGTTATTCTTCCTGTGGCTTTTTTGGTAAAGTTCCCTTTATTGTTAGCCACTAACATCGATATGTTTTTACCGCTTTTTTTAATTTGAAACATAACCAAAGCTCCTGTCGATAGTTCAGCGGCCATAGCTTGCACGGCAAAATACATCGAATTAAACGGGTTTTGGTTAATCCAGCGATGTTTAACTGTTACCACGCATTTATCTTCGTCAATTTGTTTTACCCTGACGCCACATATAAATGCCGACGGCAACTTGAATAACAGAAATTTATTCAAACCAGATTTAGAAATTTTCATCGTTGATGTTTTGGTTTTGTAAAATTAACGAAAAAACCGCAATAAATTTTAGCTGCCACCAACTATTATAAAATTCCATTCAATCCCTTTATTCTCGGGATATTTTATTCAAATTTTATTTTTTAATTTTTCTAAATTGTTAAATTTTTATTAACATATACTACCATGCGATACAAGATACCATTTAATAGCCATATATTTGTATAAGAAATTACTATATACTTTTATATCATGAAAACAACTAGCGAGAATAACACGGCAACTTTTATTCATTTGAGTACGTTAAGTCAATATTTCATCCCGTTTGGAAATTACATTTTTCCAATATTGATTTGGAGTTCGAAAAAAGACGAGTCGGAATTTATTGATTATAATGGGAAACAAGTGCTTAACTTTCAATTGAGTATCCTACTTTATTCTTTGGTCCTTGGCATGATTGCCATCCCGATTTTTATTTTTACAATTTTCAGTACTGTTTCTTTCAATTCCATCATAAATGAACATGATTTCATCGTCAATCACTTGAATATAGAATATATTAGTGGAACTGTAATTGTGGCATTAATAGCAATTTTCACTTTTATTGGCTTGAAAGTTGCGGAATTTTTCTTGATAATTTACGCTTCGGTAAAAACTTCGAATGGAGAGAAATACAAGTATCCATTGACAATTAATTTTATAAAATAAAACGAATCGGTACGCTATGAAATAGCCCAGATTGAAGTGAAAATCCTCCCGATTATTCTTCGGGAGATTGTAACGTCCCGATAGCTATCGGAAAGCTGGATAGAGCTCCAAAAAAACTTGGCATTACAATTAAAAGATTGCTCCGTCCCGATAGCCATCGGGTCTCGCAATGACATCATCAAATCAATCAAAAAATGAACAGTTTAATCAAATCAAAAAAAACAAAAAGAGAATCATGAACATTGAAAACACAAAAGCCCAAATGCGAAAAGGGGTTCTCGAGTTTTGCATCTTGTCTGTTTTAAAAGATAAAGAGGCTTATACTTCGGAAATATTGGACACCTTGAAAACCGCAAAATTATTGGTTGTGGAGGGAACGGTTTATCCGCTGCTTACCCGATTAAAAAACGACGGATTACTCAACTATCGTTGGGAAGAATCATTGTCAGGTCCGCCAAGAAAGTATTATAACCTGACCGAAATTGGACACACATTTTTAGACGAATTAAATGGCACATGGACTGAATTATCCGATGCCGTAAACCTAATCACAAAACAAAAACTATAGTCATGAACAAAACTGTAAACATAAACTTAGGCGGAATGTTCTTCCATATTGACGAAGATGCGTACCAAAAGCTAACGCGTTATTTTGACGCCATAAAACGCTCGTTATCCAATTCGTCTGGGCAAGACGAAATCATAAAAGACATTGAAATGCGTGTTTCTGAATTGTTGACCGAAAAGCAAAAATCGGATAAACATGTTGTGGCGATGAAAGATGTTGACGAAGTTATTGCGGTAATGGGTCAACCCGAAGATTATAGAATTGATGAGGAAGGCACTGAGAATATTTCAACAAATTATTCTTCTTCGAAAACAAGAAAACTTTACCGAGATACCGAACACGGGATGATAGGCGGTGTTCTTGCTGGTTTGGGACATTATTTTGGAATAGACAAAGTTTGGTTGCGAATTTTTCTTTTGATAATGCTTTTTGCTTGGGGAACAGGCGTTTTGGCTTATATCATACTTTGGATCGTGATGCCGGAAGCAAAAACAACTGCCCAAAAACTGGAAATGACAGGTGAACCGGTAACAATTTCGAACATTGAAAAAAAAGTCCGAGAAGAATTTGATACTGTTTCGGAGAAACTAAAAAATGTCGATTATGACAAATATGGTAATCAAATAAAAACGGGAGCCGAAAAAATAGGAAGCTCTTTTGGAAATTTTATAATAGCTGTTTTGAGAGCTTTTTCTAAATTTCTTGGCGTAATTTTGATTATGGGAGGATTAACCGTATTGTTTTTCCTGTTGGTTGGCATTTTTACGTTGGGCACAGGTGTCTTCATTGATTTTCCTTGGCAGGGCTTTATAGAATCAGGAAATTTTACTGACTATCCTATATGGGCTTTTGGATTATTGATGTTTTTTGCTATTGGAATTCCGTTCTTTTTCTTGACATTATTGGGTTTCAAGTTACTTACACCCAATGCAAAATCGATAGGAAATATTGCTAAATATACCTTGTTGGCACTTTGGTTAATTTCGATTTCACTGGCAATTTCTATAGGTGTAAAACAAGCAACAGCTTTTGCTGTTGATGGAAGAGTGGTTCAAAAAGAAACCTTTAATTTAAAACCTACAGATACATTATTTATAAAATTCAAACACAATGATTATTATGCAAAAAGCATTGATGATCACAACGATTTTAAAATTACCCAAGATTCTACCGGTACAGACGTAATCTACTCCAACGAAGTCCGTTTTAAAATAGTGCAAACGGATGAAAAGCTACCTTACATTCAAATTGAAAAAGAGGCAAAAGGAAAAACGTTATCCGAAGCAAAACAAAGAGCGGTAAAAATAAAATACGGTTATAAAATTGAAGGAAACCATTTAGTTATGGACAATTATTTATTGACCGATTTAAAGGACAAATTTCGTGATCAAGAAATAGAAATCACATTATTCTTGCCAAAAGCAACATTGTTCAAAGCAGATTCAAGCATACAAAATTATGACCGTTCGGACGATGATTTTTTTAATTTGCATTTTAGCTCCAGCGACTATATTTACAAAGTTGAAAACGCTCAAGTAAAATGCCTGAATTGCCCCGAAAACGAAAATGACCACAACGATATTGAGAATACGAAAGAAAACGACAGCTTAGTTACAACCACCGTAACTGTGACGGGAGATAAAGTTATGGTAAATAAAACCAGTGGTAAAAAAGGCTTGTCAGTAAACAAGGACGGAATAATAATCAAAACCAATTAATTATGATAAAAGTCATCACAATTATCACAAAATTCATTGTTGTTACCTTAATTGCGTTGTTGTTTTCTTCCTGCAAATATTCGATAGATATTGATGGTTTTGGAAAATCAATAACAGGAAGTGGACATATTACTACGGAAAACCGGATGGTACAAGGCGATTTTAAAAGCATTAAAGTCAGTAACGCCATCGATCTTGAAGTGGAACAATCCGATAAAACAGAAATCACTGTTGAAGCCGATGACAATTTACAAAAAGAAATTACAACAAAAGTCGAAAATGGAGTACTCATTGTTGCCTGCAACTATAACTCTTTTATCAATGTAAAATCAAGAAAAGTAACCGTAAGAATGCCAACAATAGAAGTATTACAGGCATCGAGTGCCGCTACCATTAAAAGCACGAACACCTTAAAAGGCGAAAATATAAATGTAAGAGCATCGAGCGCAGCAGATATAAACTTGGGTCTCGAATTTGATGTTATTTCTTGTAAAGCAAGCAGCGGAAGTTCCATAAATATCAATGGAAAGGCGCTAAAACTAGAAACAACTTCCTCTAGCGGAAGTGATATTGATGCCAACTATCTATTGGTCAACGACGTTATTGCCAAAGCTTCTAGCGGTGGCTCCATAAATGTACATCCAATTGTAAGTCTGGATGCCAAGGCTTCGAGCGGTGGAGACATCAATTACAACATTGTTCCTAAATCCATTCAAAAAAGCACAAGTTCAGGCGGAAGCATTGAACAAGAATAAGAACTTTTTTTACCAAAAATCAAGAAAATCATTCATCAAAAGTGGATGATTTTCCTATATTTGTACAATACTTAATTCAACAAAAAATGAAAAAACACACCTCCATACTTCTACTACTATTGGTTTCCACTTTTGCATTGGCGCAAAAAAACGAAAAAATAAAAGGTTCAAAAACAGTAACCATTGAGCAAAAGGAAATTGGCAATTTTGACTCACTCGAAGTGGGTGGGAATTTAGAAGTGTATCTGGATAGAGGCGAGAAAAGCGAAATGAAAATTGAAGCTGACGATAACCTTCATAATATAATCACGATTGATTTGAGCGAAAACACACTTCGCATAAACACTTCAAAAAGTGCCGTAAACTACAAAAAACTAATCGTAAGAGTTACTTATACCAAGGATTTGAAAATGGTGACTTCAAGAAATGATGCTATCGTAAATGCCATTCAGGAAATTCAACTGGATGATATTACGTTTAAAACTTTCGATAATTCTAAACTCAATCTGAATGTCAATTCAAGGAATTTCATCCTGCAGTCAGACGATAAATCAAAAACGGAACTTAACTTGAAATCTGAAAATGCAACTATCGAATTGAGTAAAAATGCTACATTGAAAGCATTGATTGCCTCAATTGATTTAAAGTGTGACCTGTATCAAAAATCAAAAGCAAATCTGGAAGGAGACGTGACCAATGCAATCATTCGCCTGGATAACAATGCTGATTTTACCGGAAACAATCTTGTCATAAAAAATGCCGAATTGATTGCCGAAAGTTATTCGAATTGTAGCATCAACTCCAATTCCAACATAAGTATTGATGCTTCTGGAAATTCGGAAATCCAAATCTATGGTGACCAGAAAATCGAAATGAAGCGATTTATAGATTCCGCAACCTTGATTAAAAAACCAACGAAATAATCATAAACAAAAAAGTCTC
>DHXP01000065.1:23172-28010 GCA_002413745.1 Flavobacterium sp. UBA5153
GAGACTTTTTTGTTTATGATTATCCAATAGATTATTCTTTTGAAGCCAAATATCTTTCGGCATCCAAAGCCGCCATACAGCCCGTTCCCGCAGCAGTAATCGCTTGACGATACACGTGATCCGCAGCATCACCGGCTACAAAAACGCCAGCAACATTGGTTTTTGAAGTTCCAGGAATATTAAGAATGTAACCCGTTTCATCAAGAGTAAGATACTCACTGAAAATTTCGGTATTGGGTTTATGACCAATGGCAGCAAAGAAACCTGTGGCAGGAATGTCAAAAACGTCACCTGTTGTTTTGTTTTTAGCTTTCACGCCAGTAACCACCTGACCGTCTCCCAAAACCTCAACCGTATCGTGATTCATTAAAATAGTAATGTTCTCTGTTTTGCGAACACGGTCTTCCATAATTTTTGAAGCTCTAAACTTTTCGCTGCGCACCAACATCGTGACTTTGGAACACATTTTAGACAAATAATGAGCTTCTTCACAAGCAGAATCTCCCGCTCCAACGATTACCACTTCTTGGTTTCGATAGAAAAATCCGTCGCATATAGCACATGCCGAAACACCTCCACCCATTTTCAAGTAATGCTGTTCAGATGGCAATCCTAAATATTTAGCCGATGCTCCAGTCGAAATAATTACGGTTTCGCAATGCAATTCAATGCTATCATTGATCCAAACTTTATGGACGTCACCGCTAAAATCAACCTTTGTTGCCCATCCATCACGAACATCAGTACCAAAACGTTGAGCTTGATCCTGCAATCCAACCATCATTTCAGGACCTGTTATTCCTTTTGGATTGCCAGGGAAATTTTCCACTTCATTTGTTGTAGTTAATTGACCGCCAGGTTGCATTCCTTGGTAAAGAACCGGATTCATATTGGCTCTTGCAGCATAAATAGCAGCAGTATAACCCGCTGGACCAGAACCTATAATTAGACATTTTATTTTTTCGATTGTAGTAGACATAATAAATTATTTTATACATTTTTGTAATTACAAATGTATGTTTTTTATTAAAAATTTTGGGTCAAAAAACCATCACTTTTAACTATTTAAAAATAATAGCATTCAATTTAATATTATCGCTTGCAAAACTCGAAATTAGTTTTATCTTTGCATCCGCTTACGGGGTGTAGCGTAGCTCGGTTATCGTGTCACGCATTGCGTGAAGACCACAATAAAAAACCTTAATAGTTTAAATATGTACATCGTATATATTTTGTTTAGTAAAAGTTCTTTAAAATATTATACTGGTCAAACTGATAATCTTGAAAACAGATTACAAAGACATAATTCAGGATTGAGTTTGTCAACTAAATCAGGTAAACCATGGGAATTGATTTACCAAATTCAATTTTCAACACGTTCAGAAGCAATGCTTTTAGAACAAAAAATAAAAAAAAGAGGAGCCAGAAGACATCTTGAAGATGTTGGTTTCTTATAAATTCGGGGTGTAGCGTAGCTCGGTTATCGCGCCTGCTTTGGGAGCAGGAGGCCGCAGGTTCGAATCCTGCCACCCCGACGAAAAGCTGAACAGAAATGTTCGGCTTTTTTTATTTACAAAATTAAATGGAAGTGATTCGGTTATAGCGTCCCGCAATGGTGGGAAGGCCGCAGGTTCGAATCCTGCCTCCCCGACGAAATGCTGAACAGAAATGTTCGGCTTTTTTTGTTTACAAAATTAAATGGAAGCAATTCGGTTATAGCGTCCCGCAATGGCGGGAAGGCCGCAGGTTCGAATCCTGCCTCCCCGACAAATTTGTTGCCAAACTTTATCAAAAGCCTGTAAATTGTATGATTTACAGGCTTTTTTGTATTTTTGCAATTCTATGAATAAGTTATTTCAAATTAAACGACCTACTATGAAAAATATAATTCTTGTTTTAAGTGTACTTTTACTGATAGGTTGCAAATCAAAACCCACTTTTGAAAAACCTGTCGAAATTAAATACGTAAAACTTTCTATTATTGAAGTCGATGAAAATCAAAAGAAAAAAGCCTATGATTTAGGTAAAAGAACTTTAATGATTTGCAACACTTCAAAGTTTATCCCATTTAATGAAAACGAGGCAACACAATCCGTAATTCAAAATACAACTCTGGAAAAACATTCTAAAATATGTTTGAAATTCCGAGCAAGATATGGTCATTTTATAGACCTCAAATTGATCGAAACAATTAAAAACATTACTGAAAACGAAATTATTTTTCGATATAAAGCAATATATGAGCATTCAAATGCCAACAAAGAACTTCGTGTAACGCTCAATGAGGAAAACAAGATTTCTTCATTGAAAACTATGGAATGGGTGGATTCATTCAAGTAATGAGTAACCCCCCTCTTTTTACTATTTCATAGATTGTTTAAAAGACTATCTATTTCAACTTATATTCTTTAGAATCAACACAAAATCTATTTGTTGCCCTTTTATTCGTAACTTTCAAAAAAATCTAAGAATTCATTTAGGTTTATGTGCTTTAGAATAGTATAAATTTAACTCCTTCTTTTTTTTTTAGATATTCTCATCATTCAAATCACATTCAAATCAAAAATGTGTGAATTATATAACTTTTTGCCAAAGTTGTATAAGCCTTTTCAAAAATAATAGCTAGACTTTTACATAATCTGTTTAAAACCAAAATAGTTTGAAATTATATATAAAATACATGGTCAGCAACCGTTGCAAAATGGTGGTGAAAGAAGAGTTAAGAAACCTTGGTCTGCATTTCATCGTTGTTGATTTGGGCGAAGTTGAGATTATGGAAAATATTTCGATGGAGCAACGCGAACTTCTTAAAGCCAACTTGCATAATTCAGGTCTTGAATTAATGGATGACAAGAAGGCAATGCTGATTGAAAAAATTAAAAATGTAATAATCGAAATGGTGCATCACTCCGATGAAATTATCAAAGTGAACTTTTCTGATTATTTAAGCGAAAAAATAAACCACGATTATACGTATTTGTCGAATTTATTTTCGGAAGTACAAGGGACTACAATCGAGCAATTTATCATCTCCCATAAAATTGAACGTATTAAAGAATTGATTATTTATGGCGAACTCAATATTACCGAAATTGCCTGGAAAATGGGCTACAGCAGTGTGGCACATTTATCAAGCCAGTTCAAGAAAGTAACGGGGCTCTCCCCTTCTCATTTTAAACAATTGAAAGACAAAAGAAGAAGTCCAATTGAAGAAATTGGTAATGTTAATGATATAAATTAAAATTTTACAAAAGGGTTATGAAATTATTATTCGAAAAAAGAATACAACTCTTCTATTTCTTTGTAGTTGCTTTGTCACTCTCTTTATTATTGATTTTCTATTATAATAGTCTAAAAGTAAAATCGACAAGCAATTCAATAGAGCATACACAGAACGTGATCCGCATAAGCGATAATATCCTTTTGGACATTCTTGACATTGAAACTATTGCAAGGGGTTATATAATAACTGGGAATGATGATTTTTTAGAACCTTTTAATACCGCAATAAATACAATGAACAAGAACTTGGCGGCGTTGTCGGTTCTCACTAGAGACAACCCTAACCAGCAAGTCCGTATCGATTCGTTGAAAGTAAAGTCTGCCGAAAAATTGATTTTAATTAAAAAAACAATTGAAGACAGGAAGCAAAACGGACTGACGGAAATTGAAAAAATGCAAATCCTCAAAGAAGGAAAAATCGCTACCGAAAAAATAAAAAGTTTATTAACTGATATTAATTCGTCCGAGTTTAAACTACTTAAACAAAGAAAAATAGAAAAGGAAAAAAGCGATACTTATTCTCAATTTCTGTTTTTTGTGCTTCTTATTTTCATCATTGTGATTTTTACTCTTGTTTATATAATTGTAAAAAATTTAAAAATCAGAAATAATCAATTAGAAACATTTACTGCCGACCAGAAATTAGCCTCTCAATATTCGCTAAGTCTCATAGAAGCAAGTCTTGACCCATTAGTTACCATCAGCACTGAAGGTAAGATCACAGATATGAATCAGGCATTTGTAAATATTACAGGTATTGAACGAAAAAAACTTGTTGGTTCTGATTTCTTCGAATATTTTACAGAACCACAAATGGCTCGGGAAGTGTATCAAGAAGTTTTCGCCAAAGGTTCCGTTGCCGATTCTCCTCTTACCCTTCGGCATAAAGAAGGAAAACTCACCGATGTTTTATTCAACGGATCCGTTTATAAAGATGATATTGGCAATATTTTGGGAGTAGTAATCGTAGCCAGAGATATCGCCGAACAAAAATGGGCATTAGATTTACGAATCGCCAACAAAGAATTGGCTTTTCAAAACGAAGAAAAAGAAAAACGTGCAAATGAATTAAGCATTGCTAACGAAGAACTTGCCTACCAAAATAAAGAAAGGGAAAATCGAGCAAATGAACTTGCTATTGCTAATGAAGAATTAGCTTTTCAAAACAGGGTAAAAGAAAAACGTGCCGCTGAATTAGTCATTGCCAACAAAGAATTGGCATATCAAAATGACGAGAAAGAAAATCGAGCGGCAGAATTAGTCATTGCCAACAAAGAACTGGAATATCAAAATAAGGTTAAAGAAAAACGCGCAGCGGCATTAATCATTGCTAACAAGGAATTGGCGTATCAAAATAATGAGAAAGAAAAACGGGCGGCAGAGTTGGTTATTGCTAATAAGGAATTGGCATTTCAAAATGATGAAAAAGAAAAACGCGCAGCAGAATTAGCTATTGCCAATAAAGAATTGGAGTTTCAAAATGATGAAAAAGAAAAACGCGCAGCAGAATTAGTTATTGCCAACAAAGAACTCCATTTTCAAAACGATGAAAAAGA
>DHXP01000009.1:0-2111 GCA_002413745.1 Flavobacterium sp. UBA5153
ACATACTAACCAATGGTATAAAACTCCAAGAGTCATAAACATCTACTTACTTTTTTCTAAATCGCTTATAATCAATGTTTATTATCACAATGGCAAGTATGATAAGTGTAATTCCAAACCATTGGATTCCATTCACTTTTTCATTCAAAATAAAATAGGCCATCAATACCGAAACTGGAAGTTCAAGTGCCGAAACGATGCTTCCCAAACCGATTCCGGTATAAGGAAAACCAATATTGAACAATAATGGTGGAATTATTGTGCCAAAAAGTGCCAATACAATTCCCCATTTTAAGAAAACGTCAAAATTAAAAGGGGTTGTTTGAGATACAAAAGTGTATATAAACACAATAATTGCACCGCCAATAAGCATGTGTAAACTGCGTTGCGTCGAGGAAATTTCAACTGCCACACGATTTGCCGTAATCATTGTCGTAGTAAACGATATCGCTGATAACAACCCCCAAATAACGCCGTTCCAGTTTAGTTGAACCGTGTTTCCAATAAGATTTGTTGCCAAGACAGTGCCTGTAAGCACAACTATTACGGATATTATTTTTTGGACAGAAGGTTTTTTCTTTTCCAAAAACATTTCAAATAAAACGCCCATCCAAACCGTTTGCATCAGCAGAATGATGGCAATTGAAACCGGAATATATTTTATGGTTAAATAATAAAAAACACTCGTCAATCCCAGTGGAGTTCCTGCAAGTATCAACTGAAAGATGTTTTTTCTTGACGCTTTTACAACATCAGTTCCCTTTTTTACTTTTTGAAAGGCGTTGATAATCAACAAACCAATTACTCCATATATAAATTGGGCTACCGTAACTTCGGCGGTTGTGAAACCTTCGCCATAAGCTATTTTCACGAAGGTAGCGAGCATCCCGTAACTTGTTGCGCCTATGCCAACTAAAAAAACTCCTTTTAATACCTTGTTTTCAAACATTTTTTCAAATTTAAAAAGCGACCAAAGATAGAATTTAAGAATTCAGAATTCAGGGTTTGATGAATTGAAAATTATGGAAGAATAGGAATAAATTTATTTCATTTCTTTTTTTTCCATCAAATCACTCAAATGCAACCGTAGCGCATTTATAGAAATACTGATTTCCCAAAATGACAATCCTAATGAAATAAGCAAGGTAAGTAAACTGAAACCAAAAAGATAAATACTGGATAATTGCTGTTCCAGAAACAATAAAAGCATCGCGAAAACCGACAGAAATAAACACAATACGCCAAATAGTTGCATATAGCGAATAAGTGTTAAACGTAAGTTGAGGTTTTTGATTTCCAATAAAACACTTTTACTTTCTTCTTCATCATAGGTTTTTTTTAATTTTCGTATGATTTGCGCAATGGTAAGAAACCGATTGGTATAAGCCAATAAAATTAGTGATGTTGCGGAGAAAAGAAGGGCTGGAGTTTCTATGTGTAAGACCATTTTGATTTAAGATTTAAAAATTTCAACATTCAAAGTTCGTTATTCTTTGTTCAAAATTCAACCTTTTTTTATAAAACTAAAAACCTGCAAGTTTTCACTCGCAGGTCTTGATACTTATTTAATCATCTCTAAACTTCATAGCTAGTGCGCGCATAATGTCATTAAGGCAAGAATAAATGTCCTGTAATTTGTTATTTCTCCTTCGTCGAAATGACGCAAAAAGCTTAACTTAATGACATTGGGTGGAAGTGTCCGCTTGTACCTGTTCCAATTTGTATTTACTTTATTTTCTGATTTTGTTTTAGTATCCGCGTTGCAAACGCTACGATTTATCTTCTAATTTAAATGGGTACTCGATGCAATCGAGAACCAGAGGGTTTTGTTTTAAAATTAGTTTTAAAAAATTTAAAACCCAACAATTGCTACTCTAGTTTAGTTTGCCACCCGAAAGGATTCGGGCGGGAGCGGGGTTTAGTTTTAAAATTAGTTTTTAAAAAATTTAAAACACAACAACTGCTACTCTAGTTTAGTTTACCACCCGAAAGGATTCGGGCGAGAGCGGGGAGGGTGTCCGCTTGTACCTGTTCCAATTTGTATTTATACCGCTAGTTATTTCAAATTAGTCCAATAAAAATTGAACTAAATGAAATATACAGCGGCATTA
>DHXP01000009.1:2203-37317 GCA_002413745.1 Flavobacterium sp. UBA5153
GAACTAAATGAAATATACAGCGGCATTACACCAGAACGATTGGACTAAAACATAATGAGTAATGGTATTACTTTATTTTCTGATTTTGTTTTAGTATCCGCGTTGCAAACGCTGCGATTTATCTTCTAATTTAAATGGGTACTCGATGCAATCGAGAACCAGAGGGTTTTGTTTTAAAATTAGTTTTAAAAAATTTAAAACACAACAATTGCTACTCTGGTTTAGTTTGCCACCCGAAAGGATTCGGGAGCGGGGGGTATTTCTATGTGTTTATTCCTCACTAACTTTTTCCAAAGCAACTTCTAGACCACTATAATTAGACAACACTTTAGCTATATTTCCTTCTTTATTAATGATAAAATGTGTGGGAAAGGCATTGAGTTGTAGGCTTAAATTCATATAAGATTTCATATTAGGAATAACAGAATAGGAAAGTGGTTTTTTAACCAAAAACACCTTTAATTGTTCTGGATTATCTTCGGCAAGACTTATAAAAACGATATCTTTTCTATTTTTGTATTTTTCAACTAATTGATTGACTTCCGGAAATTCTCTAATACAAGCTGTACAATGAATATACCAGCATTTTATTACAACTATTTTTCCTTTAAGGTTTTCATTAGTTATCAAATTTCCATTTAAATCTTTGAATGAAAATTTAGGAAATGGTTCTCCTTCTTTCTTTAAATTTTGAATTTCATTAAATGCTGTTTCAGAAATTGTTGCTTTAATACTTGTATCAGATGTTGGCTCAATCTTAAATAGCTTGTAATAAAAAAGAGTTGCATCGGATACTAGTCGAATTGGTATATAATTTCCTTCATTTAATTCTTTTAGAAAATGCTCTTTGCTAATTTCTTTAGAATTTGAATCTAATGCTACAAAATCTCTTGAAAGAATGATATTATGGTTTTGATAGTCCCGCCAATTTGCATACTGAGACTGAATTTCGACTGGACTTACCTCAGGTTTGCCAAACTGATTTTGACCTGAACAAGAAGCAAATAGTACCAATAAGAATAGGGTAAGAACTGTTTTTTTCATTACAATTAAATTAAACATTTTTGCTATAAGAAACACTCAAGCGTTCAAAGATAAGCGGTATTCCTTTATGTTTATAATTTCTGCCTATTTGCTTTACCTCTAGTTTCAGGTTATGGAATCTATTTTAACTTTGCCACTCTATAAAAAGAACAAAGGCTAGTGCGAGCTTCAAGCTCGTACTCATTTCAAATTGTAATTTCTTTAGTATTGATTTTGTTTGTGTGCACGAGCGGGACGCTCGCGCCAGCTGGAGTTTAAAATTAGTTTTAAAAAATTTAAAACCCAACAATTCTACACTAGTTTAGTTTGCCACCCGAAAGGATTCGGGCGGGAGCGGGGGAATTCGTAACCTTTCAATTTTCTGCTTTGCAGAATGTTGATGCGGAACAGTAATTCCACTAAAACCCCACTATATCAAAACGGCTGTTAGTGGCTGTGCTTACCAGTTTATTAAATTAGTTACATAATCGATTTTTGAAGCTTCAATCGTTTCTTGTTCTTTAAAATGTATTTTATTTTCGATGGCAAATGTTTGTTTTGATGCGTTTGTCAATTGAATTTGGTTTAAATCAATGACATTTTTTTTAAGTGCAATATTGAAATGGACTGGATATTGAACACTTTGATAAATTATTCCATCTATGTCTTTAAATTTCGAGAATATAAAATTTGAGAATACGGCTGTAATTTTATATTTATATTCTTCATTTTCTTGAATAGGTTCTGTAAACTTTTTAGCTATGTATTTATAAATTTCAATATACTCTTTAAATTCTTCCTTGTTAATAAATTTTTCTTCAGTTTCTTTAATAAATTCAGCTAATCCAAAAAGTTCTTCAGCATTATGATGATTTATGAGTTCAGGTGAAATGATAGCAGCAAGTCGTAATTTTCTTTTAACTTCCCATTTTCCGATTGAAAATCTAGCTTTATTATTTACTTTATTAGCATAAATAAATCTAATTTCGCCTAATGAAGTTGCACGGAAACGCGAACCGTAAAAAATTTGTTGTTCACAATAATTTACTCTGCCAATTTTAACATACATTGGGTTTGGATTGTATGAAAAATCAGCAATTGAATGATGAAAATCTTCTTTATCACTTAAGAAGCGAGTACGTATTAATGATTTACCTACTGCAAAAGATGTCAAGAAAATAGGTAATTTATTAATATTGCTTGATAATATGTTTTCTAAAATTTCAATTGCTTTTTCATCTTTCAAATCTACCGCTTCTATTTTTTTAATTATATGGTCAATGTTAGACATATTTAAAAATCTTAATAAATTATTTTTTGAGTTGGTTTATTAGTTCAATTAATTCATAACATTTTTGCTTATTCATAAAAGGTATTGCAAAACCGCCAACATATCCTTCGTTTGGTGTACTCACACAATCATTTTCTTTGCATTCAAAATTAACACAATGTTTATTAAATTCTTTACTATAATAATAAGTTGTTTTGACCTCTAAAAGGGGTATAAGACGATTATCAATGTCTAAAATTCGTTCAACTTTATTAAAATAAATAATTGCTTTTTTTCCTATTTTATTTGTTTCAGGATCAATAGAGTATTGATTAATAAAAAGCTTGATTTTTTTTATAGTTGTTTCATTATTGCTTTGAGCAAAAGATGTAAAGCTAAAAAAACTTATTGTTAGCGTAAGAATTAATTTGTATATCATAATATTGCCTACTCTAAATTTTCCAGTTTTCGGCTTCTCTGGGTTCTTATATTAATGATTTGTTCTAGGTATTTTTTTTTCGCATTGCCACTAACTTGCATATATTACTGACGTTGTCAGACTCATCGCCCCTAAATTGGGTGGATATGTCTGACAAACATCAGACTTTATTTAGTGTCAAATATATAATATTTATCGCATAAATCATCAAAAGGTCTTTTATTTATTGGGTCTTTTTGATCGATAAGTGCTTGTGGTTTTGGGAGATACTTGACGAAGTTCTAATTCAAATTTAATGTGATTAATCACTAAACTTGAATAGTTATTTTGAAAATAAAAAAGTTGTCTTTAGCCCTGATGGGAGCGGCATCCCACGCTTTTGGGCGTGAATATAGCGGACAGCAGGAGGAAAGGTTCTTCTGGAAAAGAATCGTCCTGCTCCTAACAAAAAAACCTGCAAGTTTTCACTCGCAGGTCTTACATTCCCCTCCTTCGGAGGGGTTAGGGGAGGATTATTTTATCAAATCAAAACTTCTTTTTACGAAAGCCGTAAGTTCTTCGCCTTTCAATAAGTTTTGCGATAATTTGGCCAAGTCCAAAGCTTGTTTTACCAACCCTTCCTGAGCTGCTTTGTCTTGCGTATTCAAAATATTTAATGCCAAGTCAGAGTTGGTATTTACCACTAAATTATACATTTCGGGCATATTCCCTATTCCGAACATTCCGCCGCCGCCAGATTGACTCATTTCTTTCATTCTTCGCATAAATTCCGGTTGCGTGATGATGAATGGTGCCGCGCAAAATACTGATATTTACAGAGGACCAAACCCTTTGGATAATTTGGATATGTTTTAATAAATAAGGACGATAATTTTCTAGTACAGTTTCAAGTAAAAATATCTCTACTTGAAACTGTATAATTTTCTGTATTAAGCAATCACATAATTGTTTCGCGTTTTTTTCCGTATATTATTTGTTATTTCAATCTCAATTCTATTTAAAAACTATGAATTAATTCCACTCAGGGAATTGAGTTGTATTTTTGTCAAGTGTTGATATTTGTTTCATATCTGCATCGTCAAGTTTAAAATCGAACACATCGATATTTTCTTTCATATAATCTTGATTAGATGTTCTTGGAATAGCTACAATACCTCTTTGAATTAGCCATCGTAAAGTTACTTGTGCCGCAGTTTTATTGTATTTCTTACCAATATTTACCAATAATTTATTAGTAAATAATCCGTTTCGACCTTGAGCAAATGGAGACCATGCTTCTACTTGGATTCCAAACTTTTCAGTAATACTTTGCATTTTGTATTGTTGGAAAAATGGATTTATTTCAATTTGATTGATAGCAGGCTTAATCTGACATGTTGCAATAAGGTCAGCAAGTTGAGCTGAGTCAAAGTTGCTCACACCTATAGCCTTTATTTTGCCTTCTTTATATAGTTCCTCCATTGCTTTCCATGAACCTTTAACATCGCCACGAGGCCTGTGAATTAGGTATAGATCTAAATATTCAACACCTAATTTTTTAAGTGATAATTCAAAAGCCTTTTTTGTTCCTTCATACCCCATATCACTAACCCAAAGTTTGGAGCTTATAAATAAATCCTTTCTGTTAATTCCACTTTTCTTAATTCCTAATCCCACCGATTCCTCATTTCCATAAATAGTAGCGTCATCAATAAGACGATAACCAATAGAAATTGCCAGGGATACGCTATTTATACCAATTGAATCTTTAAGTTCTAATGTCCCAAAACCCAAAGCAGGCATTTTAATACCATTGTTAAGTAGTACTGTTGGTATTGTTATTTTTTTTTCATTGGTTGATTGAGCACTTGATACAGTAGAATACAGTAAAAATGCGCACAATAGTTTTGTAAAATCGGTTAGTTTTATCATTTTGTTTATTATTAAATTTTGGATGAAAGTTAATATTAAAAAATGAGTTGAACATACTAGTGATGCGAAAATTTCATAATATATTTTGTAAATAATTGATATATAATGTTACATTGGCGTTCTTTGATTTTTTGATTTGAATTGACTTGTAGTTTTGCACCTTTTAAAGTGCAAGATTATGAATTCAGGAAAGTATGTATTTGCCCAGCTTTTACAGTTTGTCAAAACTACGAGTTTGACAAATGTGTCAATCGCAATAAAGGAGATCATAGCAAGAGAATTAAATTGTTGGACAATACTTAAACTTGCCCATAACTACTTTATATGCGAATAAAATAAACCCATTTTGTTCTAAAATGGTATATTATGCGCAAGTTTTTGTTTATAATCTTGCGTTTTATTTTATTCTCACTTCACAAATATATAAATAATTCTTTACAAATCAGTAAATTGAAATCTCATTCTCTCCTAAACAAAAAGACCTGCAAGTTTTCACTCGCAGGTCTTTTTGAGATCGGTTAATCGGTTAAACGTTTAACCGATTAAACTATTTAATCAGTTCAAAACTTCTTTTTACGAAAGCCGTAAGTTCTTCGCCTTTCAACAAGTTTTGCGATAATTTTGCCAAGTCCAAAGCTTGTTTTACCAAACCTTCCTGAGCTGCTTTGTCTTGCGTATTCAAAATGTTCAATGCCAAATCAGAGTTGGTATTTACCACTAAATTATACATTTCGGGCATATTCCCCATTCCGAACATTCCACCGCCGCCAGATTGACTCATTTCTTTCATTCTTCGCATAAATTCAGGTTGCGTGATGATGAATGGTGCGGCTTGGCTATCCATCGCTTCCAATTGTACGGAATATGTTTGTTTTGGAACAAATCCTTCCAAGACGGTTTTCAAGCTTTCTTTTTCTTCGTCAGACAATTTAGAAATTGTGGTTTCCTCTTTTTTGATTAAATTATCAATATGATCTGAATCGACGCGCACGAAAGTCATTCCGCTATTGTCGCCTTCTATTTTTTGGATTAAATGCGAAATAATTGGTGAATCCAATAACAACACTTCGTATCCTTTGTCTTTGGCGATTTCAATATAAGAGTGTTGCGCCTCTTTATTTCCGGCGTACAGAACAACCAATTTTCCGTCCTTGTCGGTTTGTTTCTCCTTTAGATTTTCTTTCAATTCGTCCAAAGTGAAGAATTTGTCATCAACCGTTGGATACAAAACGAAAGCACCTGCTTTTTCATAGAATTTATCTTCCGAAAGCATTCCGTATTCCAAAACAATCTTGATGTCGTTCCATTTTTTTTCAAAATCTTCACGGTTTTCCGTGAATAATGATTTCAATTTATCCGCTACTTTACGGGTAATATAATTCGAAATTTTCTTTACTGCTGCGTCTGCCTGCAAACCGGAACGGGAAACATTTAAAGGAATATCCGGTGAATCGATCACTCCTTTTAACATCGTCAAGAATTCAGGAACGATTCCTTCCACATTATCGGTTACATAAACCTGATTTTGATATAATTGAATTTTGTCTTTCTGAATTTGTAAATCGGAACCCAATTTTGGGAAATATAAAATTCCTGTCAGGTTGAACGGATAATCCACGTTCAAATGAATATGGAACAAGGGTTCCTCAAATTGCAATGGATACAATTCGTGATAGAAATTTTTATAATCTTCATCCGATAATTCCGTAGGTTGTTTGGTCCAAGCCGGATTCGGATTGTTGATGATATTATCTACTTCAACGGTTTTGAAAACTTCTTCTTTGTCTTCTGATTCAACAAATTCGCCCTTTTTTTGTTCTATTTTCTCGGTTTTTGTTCCAAATTTAATTGGAATAGGCATAAACTTATTATACTTATTCAACAATTCCTTGATTTTATACTCTTCCAAAAACTCCAATGAATCTTCAGCGATGTGCATAATAACCTCCGTTCCACGAGTAGTTTTATCAGAAGGTTCTAAAGTGAATTCCGGACTTCCATCACAGGTCCAATGTGCAGCGGGTTCGTCTTTATAAGATTTGGTGATAATTTCTACTTTGGAAGCCACCATAAAAGCCGAATAAAATCCAAGACCAAAATGTCCAATAATTCCAGAATCTTTAGCAGAATCTTTGTATTTTTCCAAGAATTCCTCGGCACCGGAAAAAGCCACTTGATTAATGTATTTCTCCACTTCGTCAGCAGTCATTCCCAATCCTTGATCGATAATGTGCAATTTTTTGCCTTCTTTATCAATTTTTACTTCAATAATCGGGTTGCCATATTCTACTTTGGCTTCGCCAATACTTGTTAAATGTTTTAATTTCAGAGTTGCGTCCGTTCCGTTTGAAATCAACTCACGTAAAAAAATCTCGTGGTCGCTATACAAGAATTTCTTGATTAAGGGGAAGATATTTTCTACCGAAACATTAATTTTTCCAGTTGTCATAGTTGTAAATTTTTAAGTTTATTTTGATTGCTATTATGCTTTCAAATAAGGTACCAATTCGAGTTGAAGTGACAAATTGTCGGAAAGTAAATTTTGAAACAAAATAACGTTGTTTTGTAACAATTCAGGCTTGCGGCTTTGTATCTTTGTATAAGTTTAATCTTAAAAAGCTAAAACTATGAAAAAAATAATTGTATTGGCCACAATGGCAATTTTGCTTTTTGCTTGTAAAACCACATCAGTGACAAGCACGAAGCTGGATAGACCTTCGCAAGTTGCAATCAAGGGAAACTGGGTAATTAGTTCTGTTACTTACCCTGGTTCGGAATACATCAAAGTGAATTCCTTTCAAATTGCAGATTCAAAATGTTTTGAAGGAAGCACGTGGAAATTCATTTCTAACAATAACAAGGGAGAAATGGCTTTGACAAATAGGAGCTGTCCAGCATTCAGTTCACCAATTACTTGGTTTGTAAATCGAAAAGGACAATTTGTATTGAAAATTCTTGATGCCGGCGAAAAAGCAAAAAGAGTCAGAGACGGATATATATTGAATATGGCAAATCAAACAGATACTTCTTTTCAATTGATTGATCAGATTAATGTGGGCGGAAAATTAACCGACGTGGTTTACCAATTTCAAAAAAATTAACAAATAAAATATAGACATGAAAAATATTTCAATAGTTGCATTAGCGTTGGTTATGACAATGGGTTCTGTTTTTACGAGTTGTGATGCGGTAAAAAACACCAACAAAACGCAAAGAGGAGCGGGAATAGGTGCCGTAGGTGGTGCGTTAATAGGTGGGATTCTTGGAAACAATCTTGGTAGAGGAGGGAAAGGAGCTCTTGGTGCTGTTTTAGGTGGTGTAATCGGAGGTGTTGCCGGAGGTGTCATTGGGAACAAAATGGACAAACAAGCCAGAGAAATCGATAATGCACTTCCTGGTGCTGATGTAGTTCGTGTAGGAGAAGGAATTAAACTGGTTTTGAATGAAAATGCAGTGCGTTTTGATACAAATAAAGCTACTTTAACAGCTACAGCACAAGCTAATTTAGACAAATTGGTTCCAGTTTTCAAAGAATATCCGGATACCAATATTATAATCTATGGTTATACTGATATCACGGGTTCAGCGGAATATAATTTAAAACTTTCTGAAGAAAGAGCAGCATCGGTTAAGAGTTATTTAGTAAGTAGAGGGTTAGCGTCAAACCGATTTAGTGTAACCGGTTTAGGAATTGCCGATCCAATTGCAACCAATGACACGCCAGAAGGAAGAAGCCAAAACCGTCGTGTGGAATTTGCCATCACCGCAAACGATAAAATGGTGGAAGATGCCAAAAAAGAATCAGGAAAATAAGCCATGATATCAAAATAATCAAAAAGCTGCTTCGTAAAGAGGCAGCTTTTTTTAATATATAAAACTCTGTTTTTAGAGCCTTTTGTTGATATAGAAGTCGGAACAAAGATTTGTCCAGAATTAATTTTTTTGATTTATAACTGGTTGGAATAAAATAATTATTATATTGTACTTGATTTTCAAAGTGTTTGTAAATTTACAAACCGAATTTTTTTAATATAATTACAAAACTAATGTACCATTCAAAAATAGCAGGATTAGGATATTATGTTCCTTCAAATATTGTTACCAATGACGATCTGTCGAAAATTATTGACACCAATGACGAGTGGATACAAGAACGAACCGGAATTCAAGAGAGAAGGCATATCATTCGAGGTGAAGATACCACCACCACAATGGGGGTAAAGGCAGCTAAAATCGCTATTGAGCGTTCCGGAATTACCAAAGAAGACATTGATTTCGTGGTTTTTGCCACACTGAGCCCAGATTTTTATTTTCCCGGTCCGGGTGTTTTGGTGCAACGTGATTTAGGTCTTAGAACCGTAGGCGCATTAGATGTAAGAAATCAATGTTCCGGTTTTATATATGCACTTTCTGTTGCCGACCAATATATTAAAACCGGAATGTACAAAAATGTTTTGGTGATTGGTTCCGAAGTGCAGTCTACGGGATTGGATATGACGTCTCGTGGTCGTGGTGTTTCGGTTATTTTTGGAGATGGAGCAGGAGCAGCGGTTTTGAGTAGGGAAGAAGATTTGACCAAAGGGATTTTGTCAACCCATTTGCATTCTGAAGGGCAACACGCCGAAGAATTAATCGTAAGAGCACCTGGGATGGGAGGACGTTGGATTACTGATATTCTGGCGGATAATGATCCAGACGACGAAAGTTATTTCCCGTATATGAACGGACAATTTGTATTCAAAAATGCATTGGTTCGTTTTGCAGAAGTCATTAATGAAGGATTGCAAGCCAATAATTTACAAGTTTCCGATATTGATATGCTGATTCCGCATCAGGCGAATTTGAGAATTTCACAATTTGTCCAAAAGAAATTCAAATTGACTGATGACCAAGTTTTCAACAATATTCAAAAATACGGCAATACAACGGCCGCTTCCATTCCGATAGCTCTGACTGAAGCTTGGGAACAAGGAAGAATAAAATCAGGGGATACCGTAGTTTTGGCTGCTTTTGGTAGTGGCTTCACTTGGGGAAGTGCCATAATCAGGTGGTAAATTAACCCGTTGGGTGCAATTATTAAAAACGTCAGTTCGAGTGTTTTTTGTGTAGTAAAACGGAACAAAAAATGTATCGAGAACCGTTTTTAATAATAATTTTTTAGTTCTCGATACGATCCCGCCCAAAAGCGGGATCAAATCGAACTGACGAAAATTATCATCAAAAACTAATTACACCCAACGGGTTAAATTAGATAAAATAAATAAGCAAAAACCTCGTCTCGTTCTAAAAAATAGAACAAGACGAGGTTTTTTTATCGAAAATCAGCCATTGTTATCTTTTCAGAGCAAAATGAGATTTAAAAGTTTTTGAAGTTCCCTTCTCAAAATAGTCAACTGTGAACCAATAATCAGTTGCAGGTAACGGTTGTCCGTTATACATACCATTCCAACCATCTGTTGAAGGCGTTATTTCTTTGATTAATTTCCCGTATCTGTCAAAAATGAATATTGGAGCATTTGGATTTGTTGATGCCAAATGGGTGATATTCCAAGTATCGTGAAATCCATCGCCATTTGGAGTGAAAAATTTCGGATAATTTATGATTACGGCGTTAATGGGAGCAGGATTACAATGTCCGTTTTTGTCCCTAACAGAAATAATATGTTGTCCCGCCCAAACATTATTAAAGATATTGCTGTCTTGGAAAGGAAAATCATCCAACTTATATTCATAATTTCCAGAACCGGCACCTAAAACATTTACAGAAATAAAAGTTGGATTTTCAAATGCATCACTATAAGTGATTTCTAGATATGGGGCATATTTAGAGACTTTGGTTGAGGCCGTATTTATACAAGTTGTTGTTGTGTTTGTTATTTTTACTGTATAATTGCCAATCTGGCTGGTTGTAACTGATGATGTGTTTCCTCCAAAAGGATTTCCATCAAGAGTCCACTCAAACAAATAATTTGCTCCTGAAAGACCTGTATCTAAAGTTGCTGGATTTAATAAAGTTCCAGTTTCATAATCTTCACAAATAAAATATTCAGGGTTTAATTGAGGATTAGGTAACGGATTCACAATCAATTTTAATTCGATAACATCAAAACAAGGATTAGTTATTGTATTATTTGAAACTCTAATCCAAACACTATCTGTAAACGCATTATCATTTTGGTAAGTACCGGGATTTGCAATAGGAATTGCATTTATATCATTTGCATCAGCTAATGAAGTATAAAAGGTTAAAGTAAGGTCAGTATCGGGTGTCTGTCCGTTTAATACTTCGTTTCTAATCGTTAAAGTTGTTAAATCGAATTGAAAAATCCCATCATTTAAACCAAATGTATCGCAGGTTTCTAGCGAATTAACCGGATTAGCAACGGGTTTAGGAGCAATGGTAATAGTAAATGGATTTTCATCACTACAATTTAATCTGTCTCCAGTTTCATAATAAATATAATATTTGGGCAGTACCGTTGTTGGAGTTACTATAGTTCCAGGATCTATTTTGTGTCCACCTCCCAAAAGTCCTCCTGGTGCATCATAATAAAAGTTATTTGCTGTTAGCGGTGGGAAAGTAAAGCTGTCGCAATAAGATAATTGTGTAGGAATAGGATCTGCTTTAACGCCAGTTATTGAAATATCGAAAAAATTTTCGGTATAACAAGTTGCATCATTTGGATTTGCGGCATAAATATAAATCCTATTGTTTGATGTAATGACAGTTCCCGCAGCCAAAGGGTTTACACCATTTGGACCATCAAAGTAATTCCCATTTGTTAAAGGGCTTAAGACATACGAACTGCATTGTTCTACATTTGCTCTGGAATCTATTATTGGTTTTTGATTTATAGTAATTAGCCAGGGTTTTTCATTATAACAACCCGGAACTGTAGTAGAGGGTTTGTAAATATATAGGGTTGCAGTTGTAGTTATTGTATCTACATTTGGAATTAATTTTACATTTCCGGGAACTGTTGGTCCTCCAGATAACGTGTAATAATCGCCACCGTCAGCTTGAAGTGGTAATAGAAAACTAGCGCAAGCTATTACATTTACCGGTGTAGTTAGAAACGGAGCATTTATTGTAATTGTAAAAAAAACATTATCGGTACAATTTGGTGTTCCTGCTCCCGGAACATAAATATATACTCTCTTCGTTTGAGAAATAACTCCTGGAAGAATTATGTTTCCGCCACCACTTGGAGCATCACGGTATTCTCCAACAGGTGCTGGAGGTAAATTATAAGGAAGACATTCGTTTATATCAACCAAACCAAGATCGCCAATATAAACGGTAAAAATAGAATCAGGACTTCTACAAGTATTACTTTCTGCATAAACATAAAGCGTGGTTGTAGTTGTTATTGGCGAGATGGCCGGTGTGTATATTCCTGTTCCTGCATCGAAAGTGTAATAATTTCCAAGGGTTAATAGGGGTAAATCGTATGATAAACAATCAAAAACATTTGGAATAGGATCTATTTTTGGGGTTTTGTTTATGGTAATATTAAATTGACTTTCCACTATACAAGGAGGAACATCTGTTGAAGCAAAATAGGTGTAAACTATTCCTGAGGAAGTTATTAATGTTGTTCCTCCAAAAAGTTCTGTCCCACCACCAGTTGATCCGCCAGCTTTTGTGAAATAACGAGTTCCATAATCTAATGGAGGTAATAAATATTGATCGCAAGCGGTTATATCAGTTGGTTTTATATCTGCCAGTCTGACGATTTTCACAATGAAGCTTTTTTCGGATGGGCAGCTAGGAAGTCCTGCAGTTGTAGCATAAACATAAATTGTTGCGTCCTTATTAATTATCTCTCCTGCATTTAACATTGGGAAACCTTGGTTTGGGCCGGAATAATAGTTTCCTGAATTTGCAAGTACGGGCAATATATAACTGGAACAGACATACTGATCTGTAATAGAATCTAACTTTGGTCTTGGAATAACAATTAGATTAAAACTTGTTGTGTTAAAGCAATTCGGATCAGTGCTATTTTGGATCCTTACAAATATTGGTACGCTGCCAGACGGAAAATTAACGGATGTATCTATTGCATTTATTCCTGCATTTGCATCGGTAGCATTGGTATAATAGGAAACATCATATATTGTAGGTAATTGTCCTCTTAAAACTGCGATTGTTTGTGAAGCAAGATTAAAATCAGCAGTATTCGAGCCAGTAGTGGTTTCGCATAAGGTGATATTTCCAGGATTATTTGCGACCGGAGGAGGCGTAAGTGCTAATTGAAACGACTTTGTAATAACACAATTTGTTGCCGTGTTCAAGATTCTTATCCAAATTGGTGCAGGTAAACTTCCGGCAGCTATAGTATAACTAGTTGGTAATGGATTACTGTTAGAAGTTGCATCTGCTAAAGTTGGATGATAACTTATTTGAGTTCCAGGAATTTTTACAATAGGAGTGTTAAAAGCCAAGTCGAAAGTGAAATTTGCTTGCCCGGAATTACATTTATATAAATCTATGGGATCAGGAGTTGTTATCGCATTATAGTATTCAACGTTTATAAAATCAGTAGTCACGGCGCAACCAGTTGAAATAATTGTATAAGTAAGACCGTAAATTCCAGGTTGGTTTACGGTTAGATTAGGCGTGTTTCCAACTGTTGGAGTTCTGTTAAATGTCCAAGCAAAAGAATAAACTAAAGGATCTAAGCCTGATGTTAGGGTGTGTGTACCATTATCACAAATTGCAGTATTGCTCGCCACGGTCAAATCAGGGCCTAAAACATCTTGTCCTACATTGAAACTGTTTGCACCCAAAAATATTGCGGAATCGGATTGAAAGTCTTTCCTATCAGCAATTACAAGTTTTATGTGATAAGGTGTATTTGGGACTAAAGTTGATGATGCAGCGTTCATAATAACAGTTTGTCCATTAAAATTTGTTGCTGAACCAGCTGCATTAGAACCACCATTAAACGCTCCGAAATAGGTTGGGTTTTCTGACGGGCAAGACGAGTTATATAATGAATTACGAATTGTAACCACCGAAATAGGAGTAGTTGTACTAGGCACAACAGCTAAATTTGTCGTAGCTCCAGTTGATTTGTTGGTTAGTAAAAAAGCAAAAGCATCAGAAAATTGACATTGAAAATTACCATATTCTTCGGAGGCAAATAAAAACTGAAAGTCAAAGTTTGGAGAAAAAGGTACAAAGTCAAATTCTAAAACTGTTGCATTTGTTGAATTCATAGTGATTCCTGCGGCTAGAAGTGTAGCTTCTAAATCTGCATCACCAGTCCAAGCGGTATTACCATCATTTAGTTGGGTTGTATTTGGGCCTGGTGCGTTTAGAGCATTTCCGGTACTTAAAATGACGCCACTTTGCAATGGAAAAGTTGGATTTGTATTTTCAAAGTAGCCTATGCCATTTGTAGAGCCATACAAAGTGCCTGTTTTTGAAGTAACATTAGTGCCAGAAACGCATGGGGAATTGATTAAAATTTGATTTACCAATTGATCGGCCGTGTAAGTAGTTGTGTTTACGGTTACCGATTGCGAAATGCTTGTAAAAGAGACCAGTAATAGTATAAAAATAAACGATTTTTTCATGTCTTCAGTTTTATTTTTTACATAACAAATTTAGCGATAATTGTATGAATATTTTCAAAAACTGCCAAAATCATGTGAACTTGGTTTTAAAGATTGAACAGGAACAGTTTTTTAACATTTTGAAGTTTTTAAATCTTAATTGAACAACTTTTCTGATCATATTAAGGAATTAGAATTATCTTTGCACCCTTAAAACCAATACACAAAATGACATTATCCCAAATTCTTACGCCTTCTATTGAAAAAGCAGTCCAAGATTTATTCGGCATTGCTATCGACAAAGTTGAATTTCAAACTACGCGCAAGGAATTTGAAGGTGATATTACGATGGTAATTTTTCCATTATTAAAGGTTATCAAAAGCAATCCTGTGGAATTAGGAAATAAAATTGGCAACTATTTGGTCGAAAATGTTTCAGAAGTAAGTCGTTTTAACGTGGTTTCGGGTTTCTTGAACATTGTCATTTCGGATGAATATTATTTGAATTTCTTCAATGAAATCAGAAACAATGAAAAATTTGGATTTGTAACACCAAATCCAAACGATAAAGCAGTGATGGTAGAATATTCTTCGCCAAACACCAATAAACCTTTGCATTTAGGTCACGTTCGTAATAATCTTTTAGGATATTCCGTTGCCGAAATCATCAAAGCTTCAGGTAAAAAAGTATATAAAACCCAAATCATAAACGATCGTGGAATCCATATTTGTAAGTCAATGTTGGCTTGGCAAAAATTTGGAAATGGAGAAACTCCAGAAAGTACAGGTTTAAAAGGAGATAAGCTGGTTGGGAATTATTATGTGGCTTTTGATAAAGCCTATAAAGAGGAAATCGCACAATTAATTGCCCAAGGAAAAACGGAAGACGAAGCCAAAAAACAGGCGCCAATTATTCTTGAAGCCCAAGAAATGCTACTAAAATGGGAAGCTGGCGATGCTGAAGTGATTTCGCTTTGGAAAAAAATGAATCAATGGGTTTATGCAGGTTTCGAGGAAACGTATAAAAATCTTGGAGTCAATTTCGACAGTTATTATTACGAAAGCAACACTTATTTGCTAGGAAAAGACGTTGTTCAAATTGGTCTGGAAAAAGGCGTTTTCGAAAAAGATCCAGATGGTTCTGTTTGGATTGATTTGACAGATGAAGGCTTGGACAGAAAAATCGTTTTGCGCTCCGATGGAACTGCGGTTTATATGACGCAGGATATTGGAACGGCCATTCAGCGCGTAAAGGATTTTCCGGACGTTGGCGGAATGGTTTATACCGTTGGCAACGAGCAGGATTACCATTTCAAGGTTTTGTTTCTGATTTTGAAAAAATTGGGCTTCGATTGGTCAAAAAATCTCTTTCATTTGTCTTATGGAATGGTCGATTTGCCTTCCGGAAAAATGAAAAGCCGAGAAGGAACCGTGGTCGATGCCGATGATTTGATGCAGGAAATGACCGAAACCGCCCAGAAAATAGCCGAAGATTTAGGGAAATTGGACAGTTATTCTCCCGAAGAAAAGACAAAATTATACAAAACCATTGGGCTTGGCGCATTGAAATATTATATTTTGAAAGTAGATCCCAAAAAACGAATCCTTTTCGATCCGGAAGAATCCGTAGATTTTGCAGGAAATACTGGGCCGTTTATTCAATACACTTATGCCAGAATACAATCTATAATTCGCAAAGCCGATTTTGATTTTTCAAATAAATCAAAAATAAAATCACTTCACGAAAAAGAAAAAGAATTATTAAAACAACTTGAATTGTTTCCTGAAGTCATTCAAAATGCGGCACAAAACCACAGTCCGGCCCTGGTAGCAAATTATACTTATGATTTGGTTCGTGAATACAATTCTTTCTATCAAGCTGTTCCTATTTTAGGTGCTGAAATAATTGAGGAAAAGGTATTTAGAGTCCAGCTTTCAAAAAAAGTTTCAGATACTATTGCTCTTGCTTTTGGCTTATTGGGAATTGATGTTCCTGAAAGAATGTAGTTTTAAAAACTCACCCTAAAACTCACATTTGGAGTCCTTCTAAGCGAAAATGTTTTCACATCTTCAATAGAATTTGTGGTTGTATTTATTCTATAATACTCGCTAATTTCGTTTTGCCTATTGGATAGATTTAATACCGATAAGCCCAGTTTGTATTGAATTTGTTTCGGGCTTTCCCATTTATAGGTTGCCGAAAAATTAATTTGAAAAAAGTTATCCAGTTTCTTATTATTTGGAGAATTATAATCAATTGTTGGGTTTGATGGATTACTATAATTTATTTCGTTACTTGAAGGCGTTGTTTCGGGTCTTCCAGAATACCATTTTGAACCCAATGCTAATTTTAGATTTTTTATTTCATAAGTTCCAGCCCAAGATACAGTGTGTTTTAGTTCAAAATTATTCGAAAATTCAGTTTGATTTATATTTGGAAAGTGGTAATTATTATCATTATAAGTGTAACTTATCCAAGTAATGAAGCGATTTATTTTCTTTTGCGCCAGCATTTCCGTTCCAAAAACCTCATAATCTCCATTAATTTTCGCAAATTCCAATTGATTTTGAAATCCTTGGCTTGAGCTGTTTATTCCGGTTACTTTTTTATAAAAATTTTCTAAAGTAAACAACCAATTGTTTTTTGTAAATGACAAATTGATAGAGGCTTGTTTGCTTTTTTGGATAGGAATCGTGCTGTTATTTGCCAATATCCAACGCCTTTTTTCTATTCCGAAATAGTCTTTTTGCAGATCAATGACTTGAAAACTGTTTTGGCTCTTAAATTCCCCTAAAACTTCTAAATTCAAGAATTGGGTAATGTTATAATTAAATCTCAATCGCGGCTCAAAAAGATATTTATTGAATTTTTCTATATAATTTAATCTCAATCCAGCATTCAAATATATTTTAGAAATGGTGTCATTAAATTTTCCTTCAAGGATGAGAGCATGGATTCGTAGCACATCTTTAATTCTTCTGTAAAATAGAGGACTATTTACATCATCTATATTTATGGTGCCAATTTCGTTGAACTGATATCCATTGTTAAAAGTTAATTTTGAGTTGATTATATGGTTATTCTCCAATTTAAAACCCATATCCAAAACGGAGTTTTCTTGTTTTACTGTTTGATTGCTTTGTATTTTGTTTTTTTCGGCGTCAAGTTCATAATAGGAAGAATATACATTTACGGCACTAGTATTCTTGGCATTCCAATTTCGTTTCCAAGAAAGATTTCCCCCATAATTTTTTTGATATAAAATATTATTTTCTGACTGAATAATATTGTTGGTTTTTGTCGTTTGAAAGACCTTAAGCTGATCGTTTATGGTAATTAAATCCAAAATAAGATGGTCTTTTTGTCCAATTTTCTGTGAATATTTAATAGTTGCATCATAGAAGTCAAATTTCTCGTTATTCGAATGGTCTATATTTTGATTATTGGAGAAATTAGTAATGGTTGTGTTTTGGAAGGCTTTATTAAAATATTCTTTGTAAGTGGGTGTTTTTAGAAAATCAGTTATGGATTTTCTGACCGAAAATTCCAAAAAACCTTTTTTATTGACATTAAATTTAGAATAAACATCTGCATTAATCATGTTCATTCCTGCACTAAAACTGTTCTTTTCAAATTTATTTGGGTTGGAAGAAATAGCCACAACACTCGATACACTTTCTCCATAAAAAGCAGAACTTCCGTTTTTGGAAATAGAAATTGTGTGGGCTAAATTTGGATTAAACGCCGAAATAAGTCCAAAGAAGTGACCGGTTTGGTACATTTTTATTCCATTCCATAAAAACAAATTTTGATCATGGGTTCCGCCACGAACGTTGATGCTGGCAACGCTTTCATCAGCACTATTTATTCCTGGAATTTGTTGCATGGCCTGCAATACATCGGGTTCAATTAAGCCGGGTAATATTCCGAGTTTTTTTGGTTTCATTTCAAATGTTCCGTCAATTGTTTTTGAAATACCGGAGGTTAAAAAATGATTGGTTGTTATGTTGTTTAATTCTAAAACTTCGAGTTCAATAAAAATTTTGAGGCAATCTTTGTTTTGTGAATTGGACATGGAAATTTTTTTGGTGGTAAAGCCAACATGACTAACCAAAAAGTCAGTCAATTTTTCCTGCCTCATTTCGAAATATCCTTTTTGATCAGTTGTCAGACTCTTTCCGTCAACAAGCTGAATATTCACGTTTTCTAATGGGCAATTGTCTTCTTTTGAAAACACGTAGCCGCAAATTATTGGCGTTTCCGTTGTTTTGTTTTTGAAAACATTAATGAATTTATTATCTAAATTTTCAAAGGAGAGATTGGTTTTTTTTTTGAGGTAATTTATTTTCTCGTTCAAAGACAAGGACTTCAATGGAGGTATAATTTTGATTAAAACTATTTCATTTTCAATGAAATTAAAGCTTACTTGATGTTGTTTTTCTATTGATCGTAAAATATTTTTTAACGCAATTGCTTTGTTTTTGTTTTGGGCTGTAATACTCAAGACAAAAACAAAGCAAAAAAGCAAAGTATAAATACGTTTAAAAATAAACATTTATTTTCCTTCAAAAATTATTTTGTTTGCACCAATTTTTTTGGGTTCTAAATTATATGTCGTTGCAATAATTTGAAGGGCAACATCGAGATTATCAGTAGGGATTTTTCCGGTAAATAAAGCATCGGGACACTTTATTTTAACGTCAATCGTGATATTATATTGTCTTTGAATCTCATCTAATATATTGCGTAAATTTTCATTATCAAAGGCTATTCTGTTTTGAAGCCAATCTGGTTTTGGAGCATTATTAGTCGTGATTGTTTGTTTTCCGTTTTCAAAAATAACGCTTTGTCCGTGGGACAAAATGATTTCTTTGTCTTTGTAATTTACTTTTACCCGTCCTTCAAAACAAGTTACGTCAAATCGATTTTTTCTCGCTTTAACATTGAATTGGGTTCCAAGAACAGCCACTTTTCCAAGATGGGTTTCAACTTCAAATTTTTTACCTTTTGCTACTTTAAAGTATGCTTCGCCTTGTAATTTAAGATTCCTGTTATTGCCCCAATTTAGTTTTTTATACTTGATTTCTGAGCCAGAATTCAAAACTACTTCGGAGTTGTCAGGTAATGAAAAAGATGTTCTTTTGCCGTTAAGGGCATATTGGGTTTCTGTGGAAAAATTTTGCACTGTAAACGTAATTCCCAGTCCAATAACTAAAATCGCAGCGACCCTAAACATCCAGTTTTTGTATAGTGGAATAACTTTAGGCGTTGTGTTTTTATGACTAATAACAGTTTCTAATACTTTGTCTTCATCAAAATCCGCCACTTTTAATTGAGCAGAATAGTTTTTGATTTTTTCGTATTTTTTAAAATCAGGATCAGCTTTAAACGCGGTTAATTCTTCCTCTGTTAAATCGTTATTTAACCATTTTGCTAAAATGTAATTTTTTTCCATCGTATTAATTTTATATGTATAGAACAAGTAAAAACAAATTTACCCTACTTTATGGTTTCAATTGTTTTTCTTAATTCGACTAAAGCCAGATGTATCCGTTTTTCGACTGCTTTGACGCTTATATTTAATTCTTCTGCAATTTCGCTATATTTTTTCCCGTCAATTCGATGCATTAAAAAAGCAATTCGTTGGGTTTCATTCAAATCTTCAATTGCTTTTAAGAGCTTGTTTTTGAATTGTTTTTCCTCCAATAGAAATTCGGGGGTTTCATTTGATTTGTCAGGACCAGAAAAGTTGTTTTCGTATTCCAAAACTACCTTTTGATGTTTAATTTCATTTAGGGAGCCATTATTGGCAATTGTATAAATATAGGATTTGGCTTTTTCAATAGGAACCGAAGCACAATTTTGCCATAATTTTATAAAAGCTTCTTGGGTCAAATCTTCGGCTTGGTCTTTATTACCATACCTATAAAAAAGAAAATTGCGAAGTGACTTTGCATGGTTTTTAAAAAAATTTGAAAAAATAATTTCATTACAAGTCTCTGATAATGAATTGTTTGCCATTTATTTTATGTTTTTTTGCCTTACAAAGATATATTTTTTTAATTTAGGTAGGGTAAAGCCGTTCTAAATTGTTTTATAATCAGATAATGTTATTTTTCAATACGAATTGGAAACTTAATGTTTGATTGTTGAATTTATTATTTTTGGTAATTTGGCAATAATTTTATTGCCAAATGATTTCATTGATAATGGATTTCTTGATTGACGATAAGATTTTGATAGAATATATAATAATGAACACCAATTAATTTTTGAATTGGTTGCTAAATTTTCCGAGCAGTATTTCCTTAAATACTGCTCGGAAAATTTAGATTTTGTTTTTCTATATTTGATAATAATTTGATTTAGATTCCATCATGATAAATTTTAAAAATAGTTTAATATTCTTTGTTTCATTGGTTGCCGTCTTTTTTACGGCTTGTCAGAGTGAATCAGCTGTGGAAATACATAGTACTAAGGAAACCATTTCAAAAACCGCCCCGTTGACAACTTATATTGAAAGAGTAGTGATGCAAAAAACTTCTCAAGACAATATCATAGACCATTCAAATTGTTTTATGATAAATTTTCCCTATGTTGTTACTGTAAATGATGTCCAGATTGCCATAAACTCAGCAAATGACTACCAATTGGTTCAAAATAATATTAATGCAAATTCCAATGACAGTGATATTGTTTTCATTCATTTTCCTATAACGGTAAC
This sequence comes from Flavobacterium sp. UBA5153, assembly GCA_002413745.1. Taxonomy (GTDB): domain Bacteria; phylum Bacteroidota; class Bacteroidia; order Flavobacteriales; family Flavobacteriaceae; genus Flavobacterium. Next base: position 23,136 of record DHXP01000009.1, read on the forward strand.
TCTCAATAATTATTCTAAAAAAAACATTGCAGATCAGACTGCCTATGCTAATTTAATTGCGGAATGCAAGACTGATTCAGACGGTTTTGGAAAGATAAATTGCATCAATATTGTTTTTCCAATAACAATCAATAGCTATGACAGCAACAATCAAATAGCAAGTACAACTTCTGTTACCGACAATCAGTCATTTTATAATTTTTTCAAAAATTTAGAATCTAATAAATTTATAGCCATTAGTTATCCGATTTCAATTATCAATTCAAACGGACAAAACATAATTATAACCAGTAACAACCAGTTTGAGGATGTCATAAAAAGGGCAGTTGATAATTGTTCGGAAAACACAAATCCACCCATAGATTTTATGAAAACAATTACAAGTAACTCTTGGAAAATCTCGTATTATTTTAAGGATAATGATCAAACCTTGATTTATGATGGCTATGACTTTGTTTTTAAAACTGATTATACGGTTATAGCAACAAAATCAGGAATTGCTTATAATGGAACTTGGTCAACAAAAGTGGATAATGGTGTCAGGGAATTTGAAATAAAAATTGAACCGGATCCACTGAAGAAATTAGACGAAGGATGGAAAGAACTGGAATTTAATAATTCCCAATTGCGGTTTAGAGATGGAGATGTCAATAATGAAACGGATTATCTTTATTTTGCCAAAAACTAATTAAAACTAAATACTAACATTATTAATTACTTTAAATTTTAATAGAACTCATTTTTGGAAATTCATTTGTAAAATTAGAATGCCAAAAATATAGACACTTAACCCCTTAAATACCATAATATTATGAAAAATTTTTCCATTTTAGCTTTACTTGCCTTAGCGGTAAGTTCGTGTTCAAATACTCCCTCTACAAATGGGAATGTTACACTGAAAGCCGCCGCTGTTTCTTCAACAGGCACTACTTCTTTAACTGCACGTATGGCATCTACACCATCTACGGCAATTATCACTGATTTTAAGATTAATATTGGAAGTATTAAATTAGAAACTGATATGAATGATATGATGCATAAAACGGATTCCCTTCATGAGGATACTAAACTTGTAGGTCCTTTTTTATTGGATTTGCTTGATCCTAACAAACCCTTGAGTCAAGTTATTGCTTCTGTAAATGTTCCAAATGCAAAATATTCGGAAATAAGGTTTAAGTTTGAAAAATCTATTGTGGCCGGTGATATGAGTGGCAAGACTTATATGATTAAAGGAACCATTAACGGGAAAGATTTTCTTATCTGGAGTGACAAAGATGTTGAACTTAAAATGCATTTTGCAGATCCTGCCAAAGATTTTACAGTTAACAGCAATGACACATCTCTAAATATTAAAATACAACTTGATGCCATAATGGCGAAACTAACAACATTAGCCAATCAGGGTCTATTGCTTGATGGTAATGGAGACGGAGTTATCGAAATCAGCACCAGTAATGTTGATGGGAATCAGGTTATCGGAGAGCAAATAAGAGCAATACTTGAAAATGAATCACACTTGGATGACAAGGACTAATTAAATGTGAATTTAATTTTATTAAAAAAGAGGCTATCTTGAAAAGGTAGCCTCTTTTTATTTCCAATACTATTTAAACTTCAAAATCAAATGCTTAAATTTGCACCTCAATAAAAGAAAAATAGAATTATGTTCGATAATTTAAGCGATAAATTAGACAAAGCCTTTCATATACTTAAAGGTCACGGAAAAATAACTGAAGTAAACGTTGCCGAAACTTTGAAAGAAGTTCGTCGCGCTTTATTGGATGCCGACGTGAATTTTAAAATTGCCAAAGATTTTACCACTAAAGTAAAGGAAAAAGCGATTGGTCAAAATGTGTTGACCACACTTCAACCCGGACAGTTATTAGTAAAAATAGTCAAAGACGAACTAACAGAATTAATGGGTGGTGATGTCGCCGGAATCAATCTTTCCGGAAATCCTACCGTTATTTTAATGTCGGGATTACAAGGTTCGGGAAAGACCACTTTTTCTGGAAAATTGGCCAATTATCTTCAAACTAAAAAGAATAAAAAACCACTGTTAGTTGCCTGTGATATTTATCGTCCAGCGGCAATCCAACAGTTATATGTTGTTGGAGACTCAATAGGCGTTGAGGTTTATTCAGAACCCGAAAATAAAAACCCTGTCGAAATTGCCCAAAATGCCATTAAACACGCCAAAGCGAATGGTTTTAATGTGGTGATTGTCGATACAGCTGGTCGTTTGGCAGTTGATGAGGCAATGATGACTGAAATTGCCAATGTTCACAAAGCCATCCAGCCGCACGAAACCTTGTTTGTTGTTGATGCGATGACGGGTCAAGATGCCGTGAATACAGCAAAAACTTTCAATGACAGATTGAATTTTGACGGTGTAATCTTAACCAAATTAGATGGTGATACTCGTGGTGGAGCTGCAATTTCCATCAAATCTGTGGTTAATAAACCCATCAAATTTGTAGGAACAGGCGAAAAAATGGATGCAATTGATGTGTTCTATCCTGTTCGTATGGCGGAACGTATCCTTGGAATGGGTGACGTTGTGTCCTTGGTTGAAAGAGCCCAAGAACAATTTGACGAAGAAGAAGCCAGAAAAATACAGAAGAAAATTGCTAAAAACGAATTTGGTTTTGATGACTTCCTTTCCCAAATTCAGCAAGTAAAAAAAATGGGGAATATGAAGGATTTGGTAGGAATGATTCCTGGAGCCACAAAAGCTATGAAAGATGTCGAAATTGAAGACGATGCTTTCAAACATATTGAAGCGATTATTCATTCGATGACTCCAAAAGAAAGAACAAAACCAACCATAATTGACGTAAAAAGAAAAACCAGGATTGCCAAAGGTTCCGGAACAAAAATTGAGCAAGTCAATCAATTAATGAAACAGTTTGAGCAAATGAGCAAAATGATGAAGATGATGCAAGGTCCTGGTGGGAAAAATATGATGAAAATGATGGGAAATATGAAAGGCGGAATGCCTGGAATGAGATAAAAAAAGTGTTCAGATAAATACGATATTCGAGAGGTTTTATTTAAGGTTGACAAAACTTTAAACGTGAAACTTTAAACTTTTTAAACAAAAAGAAATGCAATTACTAGACGGAAAAAAAACATCGGAAGACATTAAAAACGAGATTGCTGCCGAAGTGCAAAAAATGAAAGCTGACGGACAGAAAGTTCCTCATTTAGCAGCTGTCATTGTTGGTACTAACGGTGCAAGTTTGACTTATGTGGGCAGCAAAGTAAGATCGTGCCAACAAATAGGATTTGAATCTACTTTGGTATCGTTGCCTTCAACTATTTCGGAAGCTGAATTACTTACAAAAATCAAGGAACTTAATGAAGATGAAGCTCTAGATGGTTTCATAGTTCAATTGCCTTTGCCAAAACACATTGATGAACAAAAAATCCTGATGGCAATAGATCCGGATAAAGATGTAGATGGTTTTCATCCCACCAATTTTGGCAAAATGGCGTTAGAAATGGAAACTTTTTTACCGGCAACCCCGTATGGAATTATGGAGTTATTAGAACGTTACAAAGTGGAAACAGCTGGCAAACATACCGTTGTTATTGGTAGAAGCCATATTGTGGGTCGCCCAATGAGTATCTTGATGAGCCGCAAAGGATATCCAGGTGATTCAACGGTAACTCTTACTCACAGTAGAACCAAAAATATTGAGGAGTTTACTAAAAATGCTGATATTATCATTACTGCTTTAGGAGTTCCGAATTATCTTAAAGCTGATATGGTAAAAGACGGAGTTGTAGTAATTGACGTTGGTATTACTAGAGTAGAAGACGCTTCGCATCCAAAAGGATATGTAATTACTGGTGATGTTGATTTTGAAAACGTAAGCAAAAAATCGTCTTTTATAACTCCGGTTCCTGGTGGAGTAGGTCCTATGACAATTGCGATGTTGTTGAAAAACACGCTTTTGGCAAGACAGATCAGGATGAAAAAATAAGAATTCAAAAATAAAAAACGGGATTAGAAACAAAACAATTATCCTATAAATCCGTATTGAGAAATCAATGCGGATTTTTTTTTGGGCGAGCCCTCGTTTACACATTGCGAGGTACGAAGCAATCTCTAGTAAACTCGGTCAGGCTATTCGTTGTAATCTTTGTTCCGCTGCGCTGCACAAAGGATTTTTACTGCTATCCTTCTCGCAAAACCACATTGCGAGGAATTAGTAAAGGTCATTGCGAGGAGGTACGACGAAGCAATCTCATCCAGATAAAACGGATAAAATAGACTTACGTTACATTCAAAAAATCTTGGACTCAGAAGTAAAACAACAGAAATTTGTGCCTAACTAAGTAAGAAAAGTTTTTAACGAACACAAAGTTATTTAAGCGATTTGTAAGTATTTTTACATATATTAGCAATATCAAAAAAGGATGACGTTTATCATCCCAATCCACCCAAATAAGGGTGGATTGGGATGATTTTGTCAGACCTATTTGCAAGTTGTACCGCATTTTGACGCCGAATAGAACCTAACACATTTAATAGAATATGGGAAAAATTAGAATTATTTCAAAAGACAGAGGAAGTTATGAGTCTACAAGTTCAACTTGGGAATATCTACCCAAATTAGCAGAAGGTGATATTTCAGAAAATGAAAAGAATATTATAATTAAAACGGTTGATAACACTATTGCTGATAATATTATAACTATAAACAAAGAGTATATTTATGCAAATACCCCTGAATTTATAACATATAGATTTTATCTAAAATATGGAGGCGGATTACAAATTTTATTGAAAAAATTTAAAGAACATAAAACATCATACGAATTAACAGGATTTTATGCGGATAGTTTTAAAATAAAGTTTGAGGCAGATACTGGTTTCGTTGATAACACCTTAAACGACCCTAATTTCAATCCAACTTTTACAAAAAAACAATTTCTAGATGGTCAAGAATTAGCTCTTCTATATCAAGCATTAATGAAAGAATTATTTGCTAAACCAAAAAAAGGATATTTATTGTTTGAAACTCATAATGGTGGTGGAAATTTATATTTTGATAAAGATTACTTTAATGAATTAAAAAGTAGCATTGATGAAAAATTTCATAGTGGAAAATTTGCTGAAAGCAATGCTGAATATGAATGGATACAATTGAAAAAGAAGATTGATAACTCTGAAAATGTCATAAATCCAAATATTTCAAATTGTAGAATTTATTCAGTGAGTTTATGATTGATAGCGTAATTTATATTGAAAAAATGATTTATAGTTGGTGCATAAGAGATGATAAATACGGTTTAACATTACCGAACATAATCGGAGCAATGCAACTAGAAAATAATAAACCAAACTATACTATTGAAACTTTTTTCAAAGATTTACCAAAGGTAAATTTGGATATAAAAATCAGTTTATGTTCAGATTTAGAGGAATTTGTTTTTGGAACATTCAAAAGAGAAGACGCACCAAAAAAGTTCTATAGTGAAACTAACACAATATTTTATTCAAAAAATGAAATAAAAATTTCTAGTTATGAAGAGCTAATTAATTTATTTAAAAAGAAATACTCGGATAAAATTGAAAATGGACTTTATTCAAAAAATTACTTTACAAAAAAATGGAGCGGTTTAACCGAAGAAGATAAATGTTTTTTAAAAAGTATTCATTAAGAAAACGCGGTACAACAGCGGTTTTGCGAGATTGCGAAATATGTGCAATATTCACGTTTATCGTTCGCAAGAAATTTTATCTTAGCCAAAAGTACTCGGTTACGAACTTCGCAACCTCGCAAAGCCGCGAAACGTTGGCGGTAAGTTGAGCACTAACAGAACAAATGGAAGCAGAAACAAACAAAATAATAGTTCATACAACTAAAAATTTTCAAAATTTAAAAAGTATTTTGGAATCCAAATCCTTAAGAATTTCTTTTTGTTGCGAAAATTTTTATTTTAATAAAACGGCAATCTCGAAAGCAGCTCATCCAATGATTTGTTTTAGTGAATACAATCCCGCAACTATCAATAATGAAATTATCACATATGGAAAATATGGAGTTGGATTTAGTAAAAGCTGGGCAAGAAATAAAAAAATTGGCCCTGTTTTATATGTGAGTGATACTTCAACAGCAGCAAAAGGGATGAAAGAACTTTTAACTGCAAGAAGAATTAAGTCTTTCGACAAAAAATTAGACCCAAAATTGAGATTAGCTATTATGGAAGTTAAATGTTTTATGAAAAATGAAAATGGATATAATAGCTATTCAAAAAATCCTCAATTTGACTTTAAATCGGAAAATGAATGGAGATTCGTGCCATTGAAAAATGAAATTAAAAATTATTTAATTTCTCAAAATCAATCAACATATTTAAAAAATAAAAAGAAACATAATCAAAAGTTGGAAAAATTCCCTCTAAAGTTTGAGTTAAATGATTTGAAAGTTATTTATGTATCTAACACAAAAGAGAGGAATGATATTATTAATTTAACGGGTATAACACCTGAAATAGTTAAAATCGCAAAGTGGAAGTGGAAAACAGAATAAAAATGAACAAACAAAATGTTTAATAACAAAATCTTACAAATATGGTAAAAGAATTTAGATTAATTCAGGTAATTGAGAGTGTTGATAATATTACAAGAGATGAAATTGAAATTTTTGAACTGACACCAATTGAATATAATTTCAATAAAACCGGTTATAATTTTATCCCAGAGCCTTCTGCTAAAAATTATTTTTTTATTTATCAAACATCTGAAAATGCTGGTTCTGAATTTATGAATAATCCTGAAGAAATAAAGACGATGGATTTAACTCAATTTGAACTAAAAACTATTAAAACACCAGAGGGAGAAAGAAAAACCTTTTTTTCAAATAGATTAGCCGAGAAAAGACGGAGATTTAGCTGAAAATAAAAATTTGGGTAAAATAAAACCTACCGCCAACAGCTAGGGTTTCCTTGCGTGCGCAGCACGAAAAATGAAACCCGTGTTGAACGGAAATAAATTAGAAAGTATGAAGGAAGTTTTGGAACTGTTCAAGTAACCGGACCAAAACTTATCTACAGTTCAGACTTTATATACGGTATGGTTTTTACTCCAAAATACACTGACATCGGAAATTGGAAATTTAATCCCGAAACGACGATAATTGACCACGATCTGTATATTCTCAGCACAGATTTTGTTGGTAAAGATTTAATTAGATAAAAAGTAACAGCAAAATCAAGTGGATGGTAATTACTATGAAAGAATTGAAGATAAAATACTTAAAATTGAAAAAGAAGAAATGTTGATTGATAATAGAGGATTAATCGATGTTTATAGAAAAGTTAAAAAATAACCGATTGCATAACATCTAGCAAACTAGGCGGAAAAAGTCCTTAAAAACCCTTCAAGCGTTTCGATAAACGACTCTTAAGGGGCTTTTTTTGCTTTTAATAATCCCCTCTTTTCTTAAATCGAGGATCATCTCTTTTAATGAATTCGGTTCTTCTTTTTACAGGTTCTTGTTTTGGCAAACTGGCTTCTTCGGTTTTGCTTGAAGGTTCAATGAGTTGGTTGAGCTCCTTGATTTCGGTATCGGTCAAATCACGGTATCTTCCCACGGGAATATCAAGCGAAATATTGATAATTCGGATGCGTTTCAAAGCCGTAACTTCATATCCTAAATATTCGCACATTCTACGAATTTGGCGGTTCAAACCTTGTGTAAGGATTATTTTGAAAGTGGTCGAGCTGATTTTTTCCACTTTGCATTTTCGGGTAATGGTATCCAAAATAGGAACCCCATTTCCCATTTTTTCGATAAAACGATCTGTTATAAGTTTGTTTACCGTTACGGTATATTCTTTTTCGTGATTGTTTCGGGCTCGAAGAATTTTGTTGACAATATCGCCGTCATTGGTCATAAAAATCAAACCTTCACTGGCTTTGTCCAATCGTCCAATAGGAAAAATTCGTTTGGGATAATTGATATAATCCACGATATTATTGCGAACGTCCAAGTTTGTGGTACATTCAATTCCCACAGGTTTATTGAAAGCGAGATAAACAGGTTTCTCGTTTTTCTCCCGGATTAGCTTGCCGTCAATGCGCACTTCATCATCAGGCGAAACTTTGGTTCCTAATTCCGGAACGATTCCGTTGATGGTTACGCGACCTTCTTCGATAAGTTTATCTGCTTCACGGCGGGAGCAAAAGCCGGTTTCTCCGATGAATTTATTGAGGCGTTTTAGATTTTCTTCCATAAGGCAAAAGTAATCAATTTACTTCGTCTGTTCGCTTTGCTCGGGTGGAAATGTGACGAATTGAAAATTTGAAATAGACTAGAATGGAATATTTGCGTTTTAAACTCCATCTCCTTCGGAGAGGTTCCGATAGCCATCGGAAGGGGTGAGGTCTTCAAATAAAAAGTGGGCAACTTTTTTATATAAATCATCATCGTGCAAGCTGTGTCCCAAACCAGAAGTTTCAATGAAACGGACATTTTTCCAAGTACTGGCAATTTTTTTTCCTTCGTCGAATGAAACCACGGTATCATCAACATCGTGTGCAACTAATCCTTTTATGTCAAGTTTTGATGCAAATAGTTGTCCAGAGAAATGTTCCAATTTGAGTTTGAAATGGTCCAAATAATGCTTTTCCAATGCTGCCGAAATTTTAGAATTTAAACTTAATAATGCAATATAATTATGGAGAAGAATTTTGAAATCACTGGGTGCTCCCAGAATAACCATTTTTTTAACCAAAGCATTTTGATATACGGACTGATAATACAAACAGGTATTCCCGCCTATAGAGTGACCAATAAGATATTGCGGTTGGAATTTTTCGACTACAATATGGATAAATTCCGCATATTTGGGAATGCTAAACTCTTTTCCGCTTGACAATCCGTGAGCCGGCGCATCGATGGCGATGACGGTGCTTCCTGATTTCCTTAAATAGGGCATTATGTTTTCCCAACGAGAAGCATTGCTTTCCCAGCCGTGAACCAACAGAATAATGGTGTCATTTCCTTTCCAAGTATAAGTCTGGAAGTGATGCTCGTTGTGTTGAAAGGTTTCGGTTTGCGATTCTTGAAGAATTTTGGGAAGATTATTTTTGGATAATTTTCCTGTTCTTGGTTCACTAAAAAAAGCATAGGCAAGTTGGGATGCTTTCTTTGGAAATACAAAACTCATAAGATTAATGTATAATCCAATGGACTTGGCAAACAAAAAATTAAATAAATTTGTCATAATAAAAAAGTCCCGATGTTTATCGGGACTTAAATAGATTTAAAATTTAGAAAACAGCTTTTCCATTTTTTCTTTTTCTTCTTCAGCCAATACACTGTCGACTAATATTCTTCCTGAATGTTCATCGGTGATGATTTTCTTTCTGGAGGCAATTTCCACTTGTGTTTGTGGAGGAATGGTGAAAAATGATCCGGCAGATGCTCCTCTTTCAATAGAAACAACGGCCAATCCATTGCGAACACTTGATCTAATTCTGTTATATGCAGCCAACAATCTTTCTTCGATTAGTTTTTGGTATTCAGCTGATTTCTCAGATAAAAAAGCTTCTTCTTTGGCAGTTTCAGCCATAATGGCGTCCAATTCTGATTTTTTATGTTTCAAATGATTAGATTTAGTTTCTAATCTTTCTTTTGATTGTGCAATTACTTCTTTCTTATGTTCGATAGAAGCCTTCATTTCCTTAATTTGCTTTTCGGCCAATTGAATTTCCAATTCTTGAAACTCAACTTCTTTAGTCAATGAGTTGAATTCTCTATTGTTGCGTACAGTTTCTTGTTGTTTTGTGTATCTTTTGATGGCGTCCTTATGCTCGTCAATTGAATTTTTCTTTACCTTGATAAGATCTTCGATAGTTTCAAGATCATTTTTCAGTTTTTCTGAACGTGTGCTTAATCCTGCAACTTCATCTTCTAAATCTTCCACTTCAAGAGGAAGTTCACCTCTTACGTTTCTAATTTCGTCAATTCTAGAGTCAATCAATTGTAAATCGTAAATTGCTCTTAATTTGTCTTCAACACTCAATTCTTTTGTAGTCGCCATATTCTATAAGTACTTAACTGGATTTGTATTTTCTTCCGATAAAATGAATGCAAAATTAGGGATTTTTTTCCGAAGAAAATCAACAATGTAATTTTTTGTATAACGTTCGCTTTCAAAATGTCCAATATCGGCCAAAATGAGTTGATTTTCTGCTTCATAAAACTGATGATACTTCAAATCGGCTGTTAAAAAAACATCGGCTCCAGCCTGAATTGCATTTTTTATGGCAAAACTTCCCGAACCGCCAAGAACGGAGACTTTTTTTATTGGTTTACCCAAAAATGCACTGTGTCGAATTCCGCCGCATTGCATTTTATCTTTGACGAAATTCAGAAAGTCTTTTTCGTCCATTGGAACTTTCAATTCTCCAATCATTCCCAAACCAATGTTTTGATTGGCATTTTCCAAATCATAAATTTCGTAGGCCACTTCTTCATAAACGTGATTTTTGAATAGCGCTTTCAGGATTTTGCTTTCCAAATGTTTCTCGAAAATCATTTCTATTTTGATTTCGTCGCCTTCCACAAATTCGAAACGTTCCCCAATTTCGGGATTGCTGTGCTCATTTCCCATATAAGTCCCAATGCCTTTTGAGTTGAAACTGCAATTTTCGTAGTTGCCAATGTTTCCCGCGCCTTCGTCAAACAAGGCGTTTCGCAGTTTTTCGGCATTTTCCGGAATGGTATAGGTCACTAATTTCCGAATATAATTTTGTTTTGGGATTAGGATTCGTGTCTTTGTCAAATCCAGTGCATCACAGAATATTTTATTCACGCCATCTTGATGGTTGTCCAAAGCGGTGTGAACGGCATAAATCGCAATGTCATTTTTTATGGCTTTTATGACAGCCCTTTCGACATAGTTTTTGCCAGTAATCTTCTTCAATCCCGAAAACAATATGGGATGAAAGCAAACGACCAAATTGCAGTTTTTCGCAATTGCCTCATCAATCACACTTTCCAAAGCATCGTGGCAAACCAAAACTCCCGTGGATTCCGATTCTTGATCTCCAACCAATAAACCCACATTATCAAAATCTTCGGCATAGGCGAGTGGCGCCATTTCTTCGAGTACGGAAATTATTTCTTTGATTTTCATTTTAGCCACGAATTTCACTAATTGACACGAATTAATTTGTGAAAATTAGTGAAATTCGTGGCAACTCTTTTGTTTTTAATTTTGTTCAAAGATAAAATATTATCCTTTTGTAAAATGGATTTACCGTGAAAAATGCTGTTTCTAAAGTGCGTTGGTTTTTAACAAAAAATTATAGTGCGATTTTTGTATATTTGTAATTCAAAAAATCAATTGTTATGACCACAATAACCTTAAAAATTAACGAGCGCACCAAAGCAGGGAAAGCATTTTTAGAAATGACAAACGTTTTGGTTAAAGATTCAAAAGGAATTGAAATAATATCAACTGGATTAAACAAGGCAGTTGAAAAAAAATCGGAAATCTACGATCCTGAATTTGTTGCAATGATAAAAAAAGCACAAAAAAGTAAAAAAAGAACAGTAGTAGATCCAAATGATATATGGGGAAGTTTAGGGTTGAAATAACAGAGCTTGCCAAAAAGCAAATAGCAAAACATTTAAAGTTTGGAAACCAAGCCAGTATTAAAAAAATTGCGCTAATATTACAAGAGCTTTCAGAAACGCCATATGCAGGAGTAGGAAAACCAGAAGCATTAAAGGAAAATTTAACAGGTTTTTGGTCAAGACAAATTAACCTAAAAGACAGGTTAATTTACACAGTAAATGATGATTTGGTTATTGTTGATGTCATTTCTGCAATGAGTCATTATTCTGATAAATAATTTATGAATTTACTCCGAAAAATACTGTTTCCGTTTGCCATTTTGTATGGATTCATTACCAGTATTCGGAATTTTCTTTATGATAAGGGCATTTTAAAATCCCATTCTTTTGACATTCCCATTATTGCTGTTGGAAATCTCAGCGTTGGCGGCACGGGAAAAACACCTCAAATCGAGTATTTAATCCGGTTGCTTTCGTCAAAATACAAAGTTGCCACATTGAGTCGTGGTTATAAAAGACAGTCCGAAGGATTCATTTTGGCCGATTCTACTTCGAATGCGGCAATTCTTGGAGACGAACCATTCCAGTATTATCAAAAATTCGCAACTATTCAAGTTGCTGTTGACGCCGACAGAAAAAACGGCATCGAACAATTGCTTTCCCAAAGCGAAAAACCGGAAGTTATTCTGCTGGATGATGCTTTCCAGCATCGGAAAGTGAAAGCGGGTTTCTATATTTTGCTTACTTGTTATGGTGATTTATATTCGGATGATTATATGTTGCCAACAGGGAATTTACGCGAAAGTAGATGTGGTGCGCAAAGAGCTGACATGGTTGTCGTAACGAAATGTCCAGCATCTCTTTCGCTTGACGAACAAAATAAAATTAAGACTAAATTAAAACTTTCCTCTAAGCAGAAATTATATTTTTCGTACATCGATTATGATGAGTTCATTTATTCCGAGGATAAAACGATAAAAGTAGATGAAATCCGGAATGTTGACAAATTACTTTTGGCAGGAATTGCAAAACCGGAACCATTTTTCGCTTATTTGCTGAACACAAGTGATGAATGCCTGGCTTTTCCAGACCATCATCACTTTACAGAAAACGACATTTTAGACATTAAAAATAAATCTCAAAATAAAATTATTATTACCACCGAAAAAGATTTCGTAAGATTGAAAGGTGGTATTCCTAGCGGACAGCTTTTTTATTTGCCGATACGAAGTTCATTCTTTTCTGGAAGCGAAAATTTTGATAAAAACATTTTGAATTATGTGGGGACAGGCAAAAATATATTTGTAAGACATCAATAATAATCACATCCAACGGGTTATATTTGACTCTAAAACATATAAAAACCATAACATATCATTACAACCCTTGAGCCTTAAATTTTTATTTATATTAAAAGCAATTCTTTTAAAAAAATTATTTTTAATTTGTATATTGCTTTTTTTGGCATTAGGATAGAGTCCAAAATTAAAATTAATAAAAAAATATATGAAATCTGATCTAAATATTACTATCTAATGGAGAATGGTAAAGTAAGTATACACGATATTGCCAGAGAGTTAAACATTAATAGTTCTACAGTTTCAAGGGCTTTGAATAACAATCCCAGAGTTTCCCAAAAAACAAAAGACAGGGTCATTGAGAAAGCCAATGAGCTGGGATATCAGAAAAATCTATTAGCTTCAAGTTTACGGAATAGCAAGACCAATACCATAGGTGTTATTGTTCCCAGAATATCCCGTCATTTCTTTTCTTCAGCAATTGCAGGTATGGAAGAAACGGCTTATAAGGCCGGATATAACTTAATTATTTGTCAATCGTTAGAACATTTAGAAAGAGAACAAAAAATAGCGCAATCACTTTCAGATAATAGAGTTGATGGGGTTATAATTTCTATTTCGATGGAAACAAAGGACGATCATAATTTATTGATTTTTAAAAAAAATCGCACACCGGTAGTGTTTTTTGACAGACATCTTGATATTCCGGGGAACAGTAATGTGCTTATTGATGATTTTCAAGCGGGGTTTGATGCAACGGAACATCTTATTTTACAAGGATGTAAAAAAATAGCCCATTTTTCCGGTCCGCAAGAATTAGAAATTTATAAAAACAGATTCGAAGGTTATAAATCTGCCTTAGAAAAATACAATATTCAGTTTGAAAAAAGTCTGGTTATAAGTTCAAAATTGATGGAATCAGACGGTTTAGAAAGTGCTAAAATAGTACTTTCCCAGCCTCTAACTATTGATGGAATTTTTTCTGCTAACGATGTTGCGGCCATAAGTGCTATGCAATATTTTAAAAAGTTAGGCATTAGAGTTCCTGAAGATATTGCAATTGTTGGATTTAGTAACGAACCCATTTCTGCCGTCATAGAACCTTCGTTAACCACTATCGATCAACCTGGATTTGAAATGGGAAAAATAGCCACCAATTTATTATTATCACAAATAAATGATAAAGAGGGAACCATTGCCGAAACAATCATATTAAAACCTGTTCTGGTAGTGCGTAATTCTTCAAAAAGATTGCCAATTTAAAAATAAAGGGTTTGACTT
>DHXP01000009.1:37488-66508 GCA_002413745.1 Flavobacterium sp. UBA5153
AAGTCAAACCCTTTATTTTTAAACGTACACATTTTTTAGGATAGAGTCAGTTATTTTATTATATCAGAATGTCTTAGTGGTGATTTTCATATTCTCATAAAATAATTAAAGTTTTAACACTCATTGGATGGTTTTCCTATTGTTGCCAAAATACCTCCATCAACGTAAACAATATGACCATTAACAAAGTTACTTGCTTTTGAGCTTAAGAAAATAGCGGTTCCTTGTAAATCGGCAGGATCTCCCCAGCGACCAGCCGGAGTTCTGCCTATAATGAAATCATTAAAAGGATGTCCGTTAACTCTAATAGGTGCTGTTTGGCTGGTTGCGAAATATCCTGGTCCAATTCCATTGGTTTGAATATTGAATTTAGCCCATTCAGTTGCCATACTTTTGGTCAGCATTTTTAGTCCCCCTTTTGCTGCGGCGTAAGCACTTACTGAATCTCTACCCAATTCACTCATCATGGAACATATATTGATTATTTTTCCAGAACGTCTTTCGATCATTCCCTTAGCCACATATTTAGAAACAATAAATGGCCCTATGAGGTCAACTTTAATGACTGCCTCAAAATCTACAGTCTCCATTTCGATAATAGGAATTCTTTTAATAATGCCTGCATTGTTAACCAAAATATCTATTGGTCCCACTTCTTTTTCGATTTTTTCAATAGCGACCTTTACCGCAGCATCATCTGTGACATCAAATAAATAGCCATAAACTTCAATACCTTCTGACTGATATTCTTTAATTGCCGCGTCAATACTTTCCTGTGAAGAATGCCCATTAATAACAATTTTAGCTCCTGCATGGCCAAGACCTTTTGCAATTGACATTCCTAAACCATGAACGCCTCCAGTAATTAATGCAGTTTTGCCTGTTAAATCAAATAAGTTAATTGACATAATTATTGTTTTTAAATTTATTTTAATTCGTTTATTTTACAAAAATCCATATCACCATAGTCTAAGTTTTCTCCTGCCATTCCCCAAATAAAAGTATAATTACTTGTTCCGGATCCAGAATGAATAGACCAAGGGGGAGAAATTACGGCTTCATTATTAGCCACCCATATATGCCTTGTTTCTTGCGGTTCCCCCATAAAATGACATACAGCCTGATCTTCGGGAACCTCAAAATAAAAATACACTTCCATTCTTCTATCATGTACGTGTGCGGGCATAGTATTCCATACGCTCCCGGATTTCAACTCAGTCATTCCCATTTGAACTTGACAAGTTTCCACTATACTATTTACTATTAATTTTCTGATTGTTCGGGCATTTGCAGTTTCCATAGAACCTAGTTCTACAACTTCAGCATCTTCTAGGCTTATCTTTTTAGTCGGAAAAACTTTATGGGCAGGGGTGGAATTCAAATAAAACTTCGCAGGGTTAGTAGCGTCATCACTATTAAAAATTACTTCCTTATTCTCTCTTCCCACATATAAGGCTTCTTTATAGTCCAAATTGTATTTTTTTCCATCAACAGAGACAGAACCACTTCCTCCAACATTAATAATTCCCAACTCTCTTCTCTCTAAAAAATAGTCTGATTTTAAAGGGGCAAAAGTTTCCAATTTTAAAGAAGACCGGACTGGTACAGCACTGCCTGCAATGTATCTGTCATAATGGGTATATACCAAATTTATCGTATCAGGTTCCATCAGATTTTGAATTAAAAACTCCTCACGCAATCTTGCTGTGTCATACATTTTAACATCTTGAGGTGAAGAGGCATATCGCACTTTTAAATTATTTGTCATAACTATATTTAACTAATTATCAGTATCTTAAGTTTTTATTAAAAACGTTTACAAAAATACAAAAAAAAATTAACAATACAATCGATTGTATTATGTGTATTCAAACTAATTGATTTTTTTAGGGATTGTATTTTTGCTTTATTTCAATATATAGATTGTTAGTATGAAGGGGATTAAATTTTATTATTTCTCAGAAAGTGTTTTTCATGCTCAACTCATAGAAAACGGATTGTAATATTATCAAATTTCGAAGACGGTCGTTTCATTCCTAAAGGCTCCCTGAATTCTGGAAAAATCATAATTGGTTTTTTTATATTTATCAACCCGTTGAGAATAATCAAATAATTTTGGTTTATTTAAATGTTTTATATATTTTTGTGCAATCGATTGTAATAATTCAACAAAAGTATATTGAAATAACTGAGGATTTCCTAAGTAAGAATATTTTTTCGTATTCCTACTATAAGCAAATCTGAAAAGAATGGGTTGGTTATGACCAATTTCTTTATGTTTGAAAACTGTTGAAATTAAGAATCAATATTCGAGATTAAAAAAAAATGATATTTAATTTATAATTTAATGAAAAAAAATAAAATATTTACATGGTGTTTGTGTGGTTTGTTATTATGCTTGTCAGCATGTACTACAACAAAAATTGTGCACACAAACATTGGATATGGATGGAATAATAATTCTGTAAACACAGTTAAATTTCGAAAAAATGCTTTAACTACGTATGGTCATTATCAGTTTACGGCCTATTATGATGAAAATAGTTGTCTCATTCTTGGAAAACGAAAAATAAATTCTTCAAACTGGGAAAAAGTTAAGACCCCTTATAAAGGAAACACAAAAGATGCCCATAATGACATTAGTATAGCTGTTGATGGGGATGGGTTTTTACATGTAAGTTGGGATCATCATAACACGACACTTCGATATGTGAAAAGCAAAGCGCCATTAAGTTTAGAGCTTGGAGCAGAACAACCCATGACGGGTATAGAGGAGCGAACAGTATCCTACCCTGAATTTTATAATTTGCCTAATGGGGGTTTGCTCTTTTTTTATAGATCAGGTGCTTCGGGAAAGGGTAATATGGTGATTAATTCCTACGATTTAAAAAATAAAAATTGGACTCAATTGCATAATAATTTGATAGATGGGGAAGAAAATAGGAGCGCATATTGGCAGGCTAGTATAGATAAACAGGGGGTCATTCACCTTTCATGGGTATGGCGAGAAAGTTGGGATGTATCTACCAATCATGATTTATGTTATGCTCGGTCTAAAGATGGTGGCATAACTTGGGAGAAATCTACGGGGGAAAAATATAAACTACCTATAACGGCCGCCACTGCTGAATATGCTTGGAAAATTCCTCAAAAAAGTAGCTTAATCAATCAAACAGCAATGGCTGTAGATAAAAACGGGAATCCTTATATAGTAACCTATTGGAGTGAAAATGAAATTCCTCAATATCAAATTGTCTATTTAGATAAAGGACATTGGAAAAAAATAAATACTGGATTCAGAAAAACTCCTTTTTATCTTGGGGGTGGCGGCACTAAGCTGATTCCTATATCAAGACCTGATATATTAATTAATGACAAGGGAAGCGAACCATTATTATACATTCTTTTTAGGGATGAAGAGAGAGGAAATAAAATATCATTAGCCTATAGTAAATTGACAGAAAAAATCAATTGGAAAATAGTAGATTTAACCGATACTTCAATAGGTCAATGGGAACCAAATTATGACATCTCACTCTGGGAAAAGAAAAATAAATTGCATATTTTTTCGCAAAATGTCAATCAAATTGATGGGGAAGGATTAGCAAAAACACCACCCAGCATGATAAGTGTGTTAGAATTAAATAATTTACCAAAATAGTTTATAAAAAAATAATAATGAAGAAATACTTTAATCAAATGTTTTTACAAAAAAGTAAACAAATAAGGAAAAACCTAATTCTTTGTATGGGTGCCACTTTGCTATTTAGTTCCTGTGCTGTAAATAAGAAATTAGAAAGTCAGGTTGATAATACGCTTAATCGTGGAATAAGTCAATATAGTTATTTGATGAAAAGGTTGCCTAATGAAGGATACCCAAAAACCTATTATGCAGACAAAGATAAATTAGAAACCAGTAAATCAGGATGGTGGTGCAGCGGTTTTTATCCAGGTACGCTTTTGTATTTAGATGAAGCAGCCAATAAACCAATATTTAAAGGGGAAATAGATAGGGTTTTGCAAGATTTAAAAAGGGAGCAATATAATACAAAGACACACGATCTTGGATTTATGATGTTTTGTAGTTTTGGAAATGCCAATCGCTTAAATCCAAATCCTGAATATGCGGAAATATTAATGAACAGTGCAAAATCATTGGCCTCACGTTTTAATGAGACTGTTGGTTGCATTAAATCGTGGGATTCTCCTGACGATAGTTATCTGGTAATAATAGATAACATGATGAATTTAGAACTCCTTTTTTGGGCGAGTGAATACAGCGGAGATAAGAAATATTATGATATTGCCGTAAAACATGCAAACACCACTTTAAAAAATCATTTTCGGGAAGATCATAGTTCCTATCATGTCATAAATTACAATGGTAAAACCGGTGAGATAAAACAAAAACGAACCGCCCAAGGAGCTGCTGACGAATCCGCATGGGCAAGAGGCCAATCGTGGGGATTGTACGGTTATACGGTGATGTATAGAGCCACAAAAGATAAAAAATATTTGGACCAAGCGGTTGCTATCGCTGAATTTATTTTAAATCATCCTAATTTACCGAAAGATAAAGTACCCTATTGGGATTTTAATGCGCCAAATATACCAAATGCTTTAAGAGATTCTTCTGCGGGAGCTATTATAGCTTCTGCTCTATTGGAATTAGATGCTTATGTTGATAAAGACTTGTCAAAAAAATATTTTACAGCTGCTAAAACTATTTTAAAAACATTAACATCTGATGAATACATAGCCAAAGAAGGAACTAATGGAGGCTTTTTGTTAAAACACGGTGTGGGAAGTCTGCCTGCAAATTCAGAAATAGATGTGCCTTTAACTTATGGAGACTATTATTTAGTAGAAGCTATGTTAAGGTACAAAAAACAAGTAAAATAGATAAAGATCTATAGTGCCATAAATTTAAGATTTTATAAAAAGCTTAAGTAGTCATTTTTAATTTGAATTTGGTTAAGCCTGTGAAGTTCATTTCACAGGTTTTTTTTAAAGTTTGATTAATGTTTTAATGGGCGGAATACGAAATATATTTATGGGAATAAACTTCTAAGTAAGACATAAATATAATCCTATATATGAATATGTTTAAATCGGGTTTAACCTAAAAAGAAGCCGTTTTACTTTAGAAAAAAATGCAATAGAACAACACTATAATTAAAAAAATTAACTTTATAAATGCTGACTAATTAAATTATAGCAGTTTTTTTTCACATTCATAAAAAATAATTAACTTTTTTTTAGCATATATAAAAAAATAGAATATATTTGTGCAATCGATTGCCGTCATTAAATGTAAAAACCACATTTAATAAAGTGATTTTTGATGGAACAAACTAACCGAACCTAACCAATAATTTATGAAATATTTTAAGCCAATGACGTAAAAAACTTCACCATTAAATTTATCTTATAAAAAGATATTAAAATCTACAACTAATATAATAAGGTAAGCAGACTTTATTAGTATAACAATAAAATTTAACCAAGTATGAAAAACTTTATTACCATAAACAAAAAACATTTTTATGATTTGGGATTTGACTTAAAAAAGAAACTTACGCTACTTTTTTTATTTGTTTCTTTATTTCAAATTCAAGCGAACACGATAAGTGTCACAAAACTAACCAAAGAAATACAACAGCAAAAAACCATTAGTGGAGTAGTTACTGATGAAGGGGGATTGCCGCTTCCAGGCGCAACCGTTATCGTAAAAGGAGCCACAAGTGGGGCTATAACTGATTTGGACGGTAAATTTATATTGACAGTAAATGATAATGCAAAAACATTATCGGTATCTTTTATAGGTTTTGAAACTATGGAAGTTTCAATTGGAGTTAAAACGGTATTCAAAATAACCTTAAAAGCATCTTCCGAAAGTTTACAGGAAGTGGTGGTTGTAGGTTATGGAACGCAAAAAAGATCAGATATAACAGGTTCTGTTGTGTCAGTATCAAAAGATAGACTTTCAAATTTACCTGTTACCAATTTATTGCAGGCAATAGAGGGAACAACCGCAGGGTTAAAAATTTCTCAAGGTTCTTCCGTACCGGGTAGTTCCGCATCGGTACAAATTAGAGGCGTGAATTCTATCAATGCCAGTGGTAGCCCATTAATTGTTATGGATGGTGTTCCCTTTTTTGGTTTAACCAATGACATAAACTCTAATGATATAAAATCGATAGAAGTGCTTAAGGATGCTTCTGCAGTCGCTATTTATGGAACAAGGGGATCCAATGGTGTAATTCTTATCACTACCAAAAGAGGGAATGACACAGATGGAAAACCAACCATTAAATATAGTGGATATGTTGGTTTTGAAAGTATTGCCCATGCATTAAAACCAATGGGGACTGAAGCCTATGTGCAAAAATATGCAGATTTTTTGAAAGCTAATGGTCTTAGCCAAGCTACAGTTTTACCAAATTCAGAAGAGGTAAAAAATTATAATGCCGGCATCACTACCGATTGGCTAAAACAAGCTACCCAACCTGGCCAGGTTCAGGAACACAATATCAGTATCGCTAGCGGAACTGACAAATTTCAATATTTTGTTTCTGCTTCCCATCTCAATCAAGACGGTGTTGTAAAAGGATATCAATACAAAAAAACAAGTTTCCGTGTTAATGCAGATTCCCAAATTAATGACTATTTAAAAATAGGAACCTCCGCGTTCTTTACTGAAAATAATTATGATGGAGGAAGAGTTAATTTCTTGGAAGCGGCAGCTATGAGCCCATATTCTGTACCATACGATGAAAATGGGAATTATAATATATATCCTATGAAGCCGGAACAGTTATATTTAAATCCACTTTTGGGTTTAACCAAGAATATAATAGACAGGGGTAGAAATCTAACGGGTTCAACTTATGCGGAAGTTACTCCTATTAAGGATTTGAAATACCGTATGAATGCCTCTTATACCTATAATTTAGGTCGTTATAATAGCTACACAGGAAGGCAAGCTAATGATCAAAGTGGTACTGCAAATGTTTCAAACTCGGAAACAACTAACTGGGTAGTGGAAAACATTCTTACCTATACAAAGGATTTTAACAAACATCATATTGATGTGACGGCTTTGTATAGTTCCCAAAAAACAGATTATTTTAGTACATCAGGAAAATCTGTAACGTTTTTGAATGACGGCTTGTCTTTTTATAACTTGGGAGCGGGCACAACCCAATCTACAGGTTCAACAGGGAATGGATCTTCGTTATTGTCTCAAATGGGAAGAATTAATTATTCGTACAATAGTCGTTATCTAATGACAATTACCGCTCGAAGAGATGGATATTCTGCATTTGGTAAAAATACCAGCAAATATGGTTTATTTCCTTCTGTGGCTCTTGCATGGAATATTAAAAACGAAAGTTTTTTAAAAGATTTAAATTATGTTAATGATTTAAAACTGAGACTTTCTTATGGGCAAACCGGGAATCAGGCAATTGGGGTAAATCAAACTGCCACTACCGCCAGTGCCGTTCAATATCCTTTTGACGGGACAGCTTTGACGGGTGTGTTGTATAACTCTTTGGGGAATGCCAATCTTAATTGGGAAACTACGACATCTGCCAATATTGGCTTAGATTTCAAAGTCCTTAACAACAGAATCAGTGGTACTGCAGAGGTGTATAAATCAACAACCAAAGACATATTACTAAGAAGAAATCTTCCAACTATAACAGGTTATAACAATATCTGGAACAACCTTGGAAAAATGCAGAATATAGGGATTGAGTTAACATTAAATACAGTGAATGTTGACACAGGTGATTTTAAATGGCAATCTAACTTTAATTTCTCTACCTATAAAAACAAGGTGCTTGAATTATATGGAGATGGTAAAGACGACATAGGTAACAGATGGTTTATTGGAAAGCCACTGGGAGTTGTTTATGATTATGAGAAATTAGGAATTTGGCAAGCAGGAGAGGAAGCGACTATTGCTTTGGTTGATCCAGTGGCAAAACCGGGAGACCTTAAATTTAAAGATCAAAACGGAGACGGTAAAATTACTTCAGCCGATTTGATTATTCGCGGACAAACAGCTCCCAAATGGGTTGGTGGAGTAACGAATACTTTTAGTTATAAAAATATTAGTTTGAGCGTTTTTATTGAAACCTCTCAAGGCGGATTGAGAAGTAACAAGGATCTTACCTATGCAGATGAAGCCGGTAGACGAAATTTGCCGGCAGATTTTAAATATTGGACTCCTGAAAACAAAGATAATTATTGGCCTTCACTCTCAGCTTATAAAAACTACAGAGGATACCAGTTTGCTGAAGACTACAGTTATATCAGAATTAAAGATGTAAGAGTAAGTTATGTCTTGCCTAAAGCTAAATTGAATAAATTTGGGATTAAGGAAATGACGGTATATGCGGTTGGAAGAAACCTTTATACATTCACAAATTGGTACGGTTGGGATCCTGAAATAAGCTATGATTCAAGAGGGGCTGGGAATTGGACAAATAATTATCCTCAGGTTAGAACAATTTCTTTAGGTCTTAACATATCGCTTTAATAACATTAATTAATACTTAAAACCGAAATGAAAAAACATATAAAATATTTAGTTAGCATCAGCAGCTTAGTGTTTGCATTAAGTGGATGTAGTAATTCCTTTTTAGATGAAAAGGTATTGAATTCTTTTGCCCCAGAATCATTGAATGACAAATTAGGCTATGAAGCGGCAGAAGTAGGTCTTTATAATAAGTTTAGTACTTTCTACACCACCGATAATGATCAAACATATATTGGTGCGTGGAATTTAGGAACTGATATATTGTGGGCTCCGGCCGGTAGATCAAACGGAGTGGCTCGTCCCTTTTTTGATTATGCCCAGATGACATCTACAGATGGGGGTTCGTCTAGAGTTTGGTCTTATCTGTATGGCATTATAAATAATGCCAATATATTGATAGCAAACGCAGAGGGTACCAGTTCAGTGGGAATGACTCAACAAGAGAAAGATGCATACAATGCAGAGGCTCGTTTTTTTAGAGCCTACTCATACAATATGCTTGCCACTTTATTTGGGGGAACTCCATTAATCACCCAACCTTTAAGCGGTGCCAAGACAGATTTTGTTAGAGCTCCTATAGCAGACGTGAATAAAACAATCGAGGACGATTTACTTTTTGCGATTGCAAATCTTCCGGATGTTGATGCATTAGCACATAAAGGAAGAGCACATAAAGCAATGGCGCAACAACTTTTAGCAGAAGTGTATTTACGTATAAACAAGCCAGATCTTGCAGAAAAACAATGTAATGATATTATTAACAGCGGGAAATTCAGTCTTATCAAAAACAGATTTGGGGTCAAAGCCGGACAACCCGGTGATGCTTTTTCGGATATGTTTGTCTCTGGAAATCAACGAAGAAAACAAGGAAACACAGAAGCTATTTGGGTTTTGGAGCAAGAAAATCCTGTGGACAAAGTTGGTGGAAGTACTGGTAATCCTCAACAACGTAGAAATTGGGTAGGTGCTTATTATGACCTTCCGGGAATGCTCCCAATTGACTCTCTTGGAGGTAGAGGTATTGGAAGAATTAGGTTGGATAATTGGGTGCTTTACGGCCTTTATAAAGGAAATGATATGCGTAACTCTAAATATTCTATACACCGTCAGCATTATTTTAATAACCCGGCTTCTAAGTATAGTGCCGTGTTTGGAAAAAAATTCCCATATAGCCAGGATGCCGTATTTACTTTGGCGGATGGTAGTACTCTAAAAACATTTGCAAGCGACACAATATTTAGAAATGCACCTTACATAACGAAATGGAATCAATTTGATTCAAGGGATACTTTTGGATATGGTATGTGGAAAGATTTCATCCTCATGCGTTTAGGCGAAACCTATCTTTTGAGAGCTGAAGCCCGATTGAAACAAAGTAATTTTGCAGGTGCCGCAGATGATATTAATATTCTCCGATCCAGAGCTAATGCTCCAGCTGTAACAGCCAGTGACATTACATTAAATTTTGTATTAGATGAAAGAGCAAGAGAGTTAATAGGGGAAGAGAATAGACGAATGACCCTTGTTAGAACAGGTACATTAGTGGAAAGAGCCAGAAGATTAAATGGTACTGCAAAACTGGCAGGCGGTAACATTGAAACAACAAATGGGCTACAGGATTATAACGTTCTTTTGCCTATTCCCCAAAGTGAAATTGATCTTAATAAAGATGCAAAATTAGATCAGAATCCTGGGTATTAAAAAACACCTATAGGAATTATTTTTAATTTTGAAATAGAGAAATAATTAAATTTGGTTTAAGCCTGTGAAGTTAACTTCACAGGCTTTTTTATTATTATAAAGTTTAATTAATTTAATTGTCCCGAGAATATGAACCATTTTATTAATAGAAAAGTGAATTCAGTTTTTCATAAAATTTAATCTATTTTTTTCAGTGGATGTTAAAAAATAGAATATATTTGTGCAATCGATTGTCTTTTTTAAATAATGAAGAAATTCGATTTAGAATGGTTTAACGGATTATTTGGTATGATAAAAAGTAAAGTATTTCCGAATTATGGATTCTGGATTTCGGTAATTATACTGGCAATTACCTTTGGTTGTGCCACAAAAGAAAGTAGACCTTCAAAAATGGAAGGATACCAACTGAAGTGGAATGATGAATTTAATGTTGACGGAGTTCCGGAGGAGAAAAACTGGAATTATGAATTAGGATTTGTTAGAAATATTGAAAATCAATGGTATCAAAAGGAAAATGCCTATTGCAAAAAGGGATATCTTATAATAGAAGCCAAAAAGGAAAGTAGAATAAACCCAAATTTTGTATCTTATGACCATAAAGATTGGCGTAAAAATCGGGATTCCATCAGAGTTACCTCTTCTTGCTTAATCACTAAAGGAAAACATGAGTGGAAGTATGGCAGATTTGAAATGAGGGCAAAAATTCCGGTAGCAAAAGGGATGTGGCCAGCATTCTGGACTTTGGGAGTCAAAGGGGATTGGCCTGCTAATGGAGAGATTGACATCATGGAATATTATAGAGGGAAAATATTGGCAAATGTTGCGTGGAAATCAAATGCGGGGACAACTGCATGGGATAGCAAAACTGCTCTACTCGAAGATTTTAAAAATGATTCTTGGGCCAATGAATTCCATATTTGGAGAATGGATTGGGATGAAAACTCGATTAAATTGTATGTGGATAATCAATTATTAAATGAGACTGATTTGAAAGACACATTTAATAGTGTAAATCAAACCATAATCCCATTTCAACAACCCCATTATTTGTTAGTCAACCTGGCAGTAGGTGGGACTGAAGGAGGAGAAACAGCAGACAATAGTTTTCCTTCAAAATATGTTATTGATTATGTAAGAGTATATCAAAAAAAATAAAATAATTTTTAGATGTTCAAATTTTATAGTTTCAAAAAAGCCGGTTTACTTGGACTCAGTTTACTAGGTTGCTTGTTTTTTATGCAATGTAGCGTCAACAAAAACAGCAATAATTATTCCTTTATTCCTGGCGAAAAATGGAATGACACAGACGGTGTGCATATCAATGCGCATGGAGGAGGGATTCTATTTGATAAAGGGAAATACTATTGGTATGGAGAATATAAAACTTCCGGTAGAGCGGGTAATACAACATTATTTGGTGTAAGTTGTTACTCTTCAAAAGATCTTTACCATTGGAAAAATGAAGGAATTGTATTAAATGTTTCCGAAGATGCCAACTCAGAAATAACAAGAGGTTGCGTGATAGAACGCCCCAAAGTGATTTTTAATAAAAAAACCGGGAAGTTTGTTATGTGGTTTCATTTAGAGTTGAAAAATCAAGGATATTCGGCAGCCAGAACAGGAGTAGCCGTGAGTGATTCTCCTAAAGGACCTTTTGAATATATAAAATCGTATCGTCCCAATGCAGGTATTTGGCCAATACACTTTAAGGAAGAATTAAAATCAACTTCTACGGAAGAAAAAAGTTTAAAACCTTGGACAGAGGAATGGAAAGAAGCAGTAAAAAAAGGATTGTTTATACGTAGAGATTTTGATAAGGGACAAATGGCAAGAGATATGACCATTTTTGTGGACACGGATGGAAAGGCGTATCATATCCATGCTTCCGAAGATAATCTTACCCTTCACATTTCGGAACTTACAGATGATTATTTGGGCTTCACTAATAAGTGGACTACCATTGCTCCTGCCGGACATAATGAAGCTCCCGCTATTTTCAAACAAGAGGGTGTTTATTATATGATTACTTCAGGATGTACGGGATGGGATCCCAATGCGGCACGATCTTTTAAATCAAAATCGATTTGGGGACCATGGGAATCTTTGGGAAACCCCTGTATAGGTGAAAATGCCAATCTTACATTCAATTCACAAAGCACTTATATTTTGCCAATACAAGGTAAAAAGGATTCGTTTATTTTTATGGCAGACAGGTGGAAACCCAGCGACCCTATTGACGGGAGATATGTATGGTTGCCTATTGAAATTAATAATGGTAAACCCGTTTTAAAATGGTATGATAGATGGAACTTAGAAATTTTTGATAAAAAAACTAGAAGAAACAACTTTTTTAAAAATGAAAAAACAAAATAAAAAGAGCTTTATACTTTTATTTCTTTATTTATTAACAATAAGTTTTACCGCATGTAAAACACAGAATGCCGTCGTGGATAAAAATCAATATGAATCCTATTTATTTACCTATTTTATAGGAAATGGACCCGGACAGGAATCAATACGATTTGCTTTAAGTAAAGACGGGTACAATTATTATGCGCTTAATAATAATAATCCTATCGTAAGCTCTGAGAAAATCAGTTCTTCGGGCGGTGTACGTGATCCACACATTTTGAGAGGGGAAGACGGAAAAACATTTTATATGGTAGTAACGGACCTTTATGTACCAAAGGATGGTTGGTCTAACCATGCCATGATTTTAATGAAATCTACAGACTTAATTAATTGGTCATCAACAATCATAAATATTCCACAAACTTTCCCGAAAGAATTTGGAGGAGTAAACCGTGTATGGGCACCACAAACAATTTATGATAATCAAAGTAAAAAATATATGGTTTACTGGTCTATGCGTACCGGGAATGAACCGGATAAAATATACTATGCTTTCGCAAATAAAGATTTTACGGGTTTGGAGACAACGCCCAAACAACTTTTTTATAGTCCTTCAAATAGCGCTTGTATAGATGGCGATATTATCTATAAAGAAGGGAAATATCATCTCTTTTTCAAAAACGAAGGGGAAGGTAAAGGTATTATGAAAGCGGTGTCAGATAAATTGACCGAGGGTTATGTGCAACATGATGGGTATATGAATCAGACCAATGAGGCTGTGGAAGGGTCAAGTATTTTTAAACTGATCAATTCAGATACGTACATTCTAATGTACGATATATATAAGAAAGGAAAATACCAATTTACTAAAAGTACCGACCTTCTTAATTTTTCGGTAATTGATGATGAAATATCCATGAATTTTCACCCAAGGCATGGTACAGTAATTCCAATAACAAAAAAAGAAACGGAAGCGCTAATCCATAAATGGGGAACTATTGATAAAAATGCAATCCTCTCTTTTAATTCAGAAAACATTAAAAAGGGCAATGTGGTCATAGATGATGAAAAGAATACTATCTACCTTCCTGTAAAACAAGACACTGATTTAAAGAATTTTAATCCAAACCTTGAATTGGTTTCAGGAGTTACTTCTTCTCCAATTCTATCCCAGGACTTTTCTGAGAAGGCAATAAACTATACCCTTTCCATTAAAGATAAAGAAACAAAAACATACGAAATTACCGCTAAAGTAAATAATAATCCCGTGTTAGAAGGGTATTATGCAGATCCGGAGATTATCTATTCCAACAAAACAGGAAAATATTATTTGTATCCAACAAGTGATGGTTTCTCGCATTGGTCAGGAACTTATTTTAAAACATTTTCATCATCTGATTTGGTTCATTGGAAGGATGAAGGAGTTATTCTTGATTTAAAAAAGGATGTGAGTTGGGCTTCTAAAAATGCTTGGGCCCCAACCATCAGTGAAAAACTAATAGATGGAAAATATAAATATTTTTATTATTTCGCTGCCGCACAAAAAATAGGAGTGGCCGTTTCTGACAATCCCACAGGACCATTTGTGGATTCGGGGAAACCTTTAATTTCAGAAAAACCTAAAGGTGTAAAAGGTGGTCAGGAAATTGATCCGGATGTTTTTACAGATCCTGTTACAGGTAAAAATTATTTATATTGGGGAAATGGTTATTTAGCCTGTGCTGAACTAAATGACGATATGGTTTCCATAAAAGAAAATACCATAAAAGTGATGACGCCTGATACTACTTTTAGAGAAGGTACTGAAATATTCTACAGAAATGGGAAGTATTATTTTCTATGGTCCGAAAATGACACTCGTAGTGAAGATTATCGTGTAAGATACGCAACGTCTGATTCTCCTACAGGAATACTGACAATTCCTGAAAATAATTTAATTCTGGCAAAAGATCCCGAACTGGGAATATATGGGACAGGGCATAATAGTGTTATTCAAATTCCCAATAGTGATAAAGCTTATATCATTTATCATCGTTTTAGCAGACCCAATGGAATTAAAATGGGTAATGCAGCAGGTTATCACAGAGAAGTTTGCATCGATAAGTTAGAATTCAATGCTGATGGCAGTATCAAACCAGTAAAGCCAACACTTGCAGGAATTCATCCAATACAACCCAATTAAAAAAACCTAATCACTAGAATATAATATTTAAATCTTGATAAAATCAGTATTATGAAAAACAGTATTTCATTTATTTTGTTGCTTCTGATGTGCTTGCCGGTATTTGCACAACAAAAAGAAAGGATTGAAAATCCAGCCAACAATAACGTTTTTAAAATTAATAACCCAGATTACGAATTAAGTCCCTATACAGGAATGACTAGGCAACACTGGAAGGACGCTGCCCTTTATTTACTGGAGGGTGCTTTTAGTTATATTCATAATCTGGATGATCCCATGAAGTTCCCAAAACAACCGGGAAAAAGTTATCCTCAAGATGAAAATAAAGTGCCTACAGAGAAATTAGAGGGTTTGAGTAGGACTTTATTTATTGCCTCTCCGCTTCTAAAAGAAAATCCCAATTTAGTGATTAATAATATTAAGGTAGCTGATTATTACAGAAATCAATTCAGTAAATTAATCGATCCAAACAGTCCCTCTTATATTGTACCACGTCCAAAAAATGGAGGGCCGAGTCAGAATCTGGTAGAATATGGAGCTATAGCAATTTCATTGCTAACGAATCCGGAAGTTTTATGGAATCCACTACCACAGGATCAGAAAGATGCATTGGCCAAATCTATGCTGAGTTATGGTGATGGACCTACGGTATCTTCTAATTGGAAGTTTTTTAACATTTTTGTGTTGAGCTTTTTCAAAGATCAAGGTTATCCCGTTAATGAGAAATTGTTAGTTGAATATTTGCAAAAATCATTGGATGATTATAGAGGAGACGGTTGGTACAACGATAATCCTGCTTATGATTATTATAGTATGTGGGGCTATCAACTGTATGGAGCCTTGTGGTCTGAATATTTTGGCAATAAATATTATCCGGAATATGCCTCAAAGTTTAAAAACAATTTTAAAGATCTCAATTCCAATTATCCTTTAATGTTTAGTCGTAATGGGGAGATGATTATGTTTGGACGTAGTATTAGTTATCGAATTGCTTCTATAGCTGCGTTTCCTTTTATGGGTTTGGAAAAGGATGCAATTGTTAATAATGGTTGGTTAAGAAGAATTTCATCTGGAGTTTTAAAACAATTTCTGGAGCACCCGGAATTCATGAAAGACAATGTGCCCACACTTGGTTTTTACGGAGCATTTGAACCCGCCGTACAAGTGTATAGTTGTAGGGGAAGTGTATATTGGATGGGGAAAGCCTTTCTGGGACTATTGTTGCCAGATGATAACCCTTTTTGGACAGCAAAAGAAAATGAAGGAGACTGGGAAACCGAATTTAAAAAAGACCAAGCTTATAATACGTTTCAAGAAGGTTCACAAATTTTGATTACAGATTATCCACAAATAGGAGCTTCAGAGATT
This sequence comes from Flavobacterium sp. UBA5153, assembly GCA_002413745.1. GTDB lineage: Bacteria > Bacteroidota > Bacteroidia > Flavobacteriales > Flavobacteriaceae > Flavobacterium. Next base: position 53,640 of record DHXP01000009.1, read on the forward strand.
AGGGCTTGGTGTCACGCAAAGAAAAAAGATGATTGGCAAGGATTTCGATCAACAGAAAATTATAATCGATTGTCTTATAACAGTGCTTTTCCTTGGCAGGCTGATGGTATGAATGGCGAAGTAGCTATGGATTATGTTTTCAAAAACAAAAACCAAGAATGGGAGCCCTTCCGATTATTTACCTTCAAAAAGTTTGAAAACGGTATTTATTATCGTGATGTGGTTTTAGAAACTAATGAGAATATAAAAATGAGTTTGGCCGATATTCCATTGGCAAATGGAATTTTAAGAGTGGACAGAAATAGTAGTACCGACTCAATTGCTATGCGATTAGGGCATTATGCTTTGCCAAAGTTGGATGGAGAAATCAAAACTACCGTGACTAAAATAAAAGGACATCAAGCAACAATTATTGACAATGGAAAATATCAATTGGCAATGATTCCACTTTTGGGGTGGAACAAAACAGAAGTTGTTACGGCTAAAGGTTTAAATCCTTCAAGTGAAGAAAGTTCAGTAATAAATGTCGCCGATAATTTTACACCTCAAAAAGATCAATCAACTATTTACGCCACTTTAATGTTATGGAAAAAGTCAGGTGAAAAATGGAGTGATAAAGAGCTGATGCCTGTGAATAAAATTAAGTATTCAGAAAAGGAAAATACGGTAAGCATCACTATGGCAAACGGTGAAAAAAAGATTGTGAAATATAACTAATATATAAACCGTTGGATGTAATTGGCTTTTTTAATAATTACATCCAACAGGTTATAGTAAGATGGTTAGCATTACTATTTCATTTAAAAATGAAATTATCATATTAATTTGATTTCTATAATTCAGAGTTTCGATGAAAAAAACCTCAAAAATTGATAGTCTCAGAATTGATGAACTCTCAGCTACTCCAAAGGACCGGTAGCTAGTTAATGCCGTGCTGAACGCTATAAAGCAAAATATCCTGAAAAAAGGAGATTCCATGTCTTCTATCAATGGTTGAATCTCTTATGATTACTTTTATATTGCCTTATAAAAAGCTGTAAGGAAATATAATAGGGATTTATCTGTATTTTTCTAATGGAAATAAATTAAAAAATAAAAAAAAAGCGTTTTACAAGGATTGTACAGGACAGTTTTGTTTTCGATATTCTCTTATTTTACAACACCAGATCATTAACATTAAATTAAATTATTAAATGGAAGCATTACTCGGTATTCTTTTTCACTCGATAGGGGGGTTCTCCTCAGGAAGTTTTTATATGCCTTTTAAAAAGGTAAAAGGTTGGGCATGGGAAAGCTACTGGATTGTTGGTGGATTTTTCTCTTGGCTTATTGTCCCACCAATAGCTGCGTATTTAACCATTCCTGGTTTTGCCGAAATAATTAGTGCCGCTGCTCCCACTGTAAAAGCTTTCACCTATTCCATGGGATTGATTTGGGGAATTGGCGGACTTACTTATGGTCTTGGAGTTCGATATTTAGGAATGTCTTTGGGCAATTCAATCGTGTTGGGTTTTTGTTCTGCATTTGGAGCATTGGTACCCTCGATTTACTATAATTTTCACCCGGTTGCCGGCAAAATTTCTTTTACCGATATGCTTTCCAGTACAGGTGGCCGATTGGTTTTGTTGGGCGTTTTGGTTTGCTTGATTGGTATTGCCATTTCTGGAAAAGCTGGAATACTCAAAGAAGCTGATTTGACAGAAGAGCATAAAAAAAATAGCGTCAAAGAGTTTAGTTTGGTCAAAGGACTCATCATTGCTGTCATTTCCGGGATTCTGAGCTCGTTCTTCAATTTTGGAATTGAAGCAGGAAAGCCTATGGCAGAAGAAGCGGTAAGACAGGGTTTCAATCCTCTATTCCAGAATAATGTAACCTACGTTGTTCTGCTTTGGGGCGGACTCACCACCAATTTCATATGGTGTATGTATCTTAATTTCAAAAACAAAACTTTCGGAGATTATACAAACACTAAAACTCCAATCGCTAAAAACACTATGTTTTCAGCAATCGCGGGTACTATGTGGTTTTTGCAATTCTTCTTCTACGGAATGGGAGAAAGTAAACTCGGTAACGGTGCTAGTTCATGGATTTTGCATATGGCCACCATTATTTTAACGGCCAACTTTTGGGGATTTTATTTAAAAGAATGGTCCGGAGTGTCCAAAAAGACTTTCAGGACATTCCTTTGGGGTATTGCTCTTATCCTGTCGTCAATTGTACTGGTGGGAATAGGAAATTCACTTTGATAATTTAAAATCTCGGACACTTTTTTACAATATTTTTAAATAACAATATGTCAAACATAAAAACAAATAACATGAATTTTCAACACGTGAGTTACCTTTGGGATGAAGCTAAAGCCACAGCATTAGCAGGAGACGAAGTAGCACTTTTCATATATCGTTCTAATTTATTGGGAGCCGATTTAAGATTAACGAACTACGGAGGAGGAAACACTTCCGTTAAAATCACTGATAAAGATCCGTTGACAGGAGCCGATTCTGAAGTAATGTGGATCAAGGGCTCTGGCGGAGACATCGGGACATTGACAAGATCAGGTTGTGCGGCACTTTACTTGGAAAGACTTCTCAATCTTGAAAACGTTTATAGAGGAATCGAATTCGAGGACGAAATGGTCGAATTATTCAATCACTGTATTTTTGATTTAGGTTCAAAAGCACCTTCTATCGACACGCCATTACACGGTTTCTTGCCTTTCAAACATATTGACCACTTGCATCCTGACGCGGCTATTGCTATTGCAGCAGCCAAAGACGGCGCAAAAATCACCGAAGAGTTATTCGACGGAGAAATTGGTTGGGTAGGATGGCAACGTCCGGGTTTCGACTTGGGTCTTCAGTTGAGAGCTTGTTTAGAAGAAGCAGCCAAAAAAGGTAAAAAATTAAAAGGTATCATGCTAGGTTCTCACGGTTTATTTACTTGGGGAGACACTTCGTATGAAAGTTATATCAATACACTTGAAGTAACCGAAAAATGCGCTGAATACCTTGAAAGCAATTATGGCGTAAACCGTGCTGTTTTTGGAGGTCAAAAAATAGAAAGCCTAGACAGTGAGGCACGTCAGTTGAAAGCTTCAAAAATTGCTCCGATATTGCGTGGTTTCTGTTCGTCAGAGCGCAAAATGATTGGTCATTATACCGATGATGCCAGAGTGTTGGAATTTATTAATTCGAATGATTTAGCGAAACTGGCGCCACTTGGGACTTCTTGTCCAGACCATTTCTTGCGTACCAAAATTAGTCCTTTGGTTTTGGAATTAGACCCGAATGAGGATTTATCGGATGTGGAAGCAATTAAAGCAAAATTAACTCCTGCTTTTGAAGCCTACCGTGCGATGTACTCGGAATATTACAATACTTGCAAGAAATCGAATTCACCAGCAATGCGTGACCCAAATCCTGTGGTGATTTTATACCCGGGAGTGGGAATGTTCACTTTCGCAAAAGATAAAACGATGGCTCGATTGGCATCAGAATATTACATCAATGCGGTGAATGTGATGAAAGGAGCTGAGGCCGTTTCCCAATATACTTCGTTGCCTCGTCAGGAAGCTTTTGATATCGAATATTGGTTGTTAGAAGAAGCCAAATTACAACGTATGCCTAAACCAAAAGCTTTGTCAGGACGAATCGCATTGATTACAGGTTCTGCGGGCGGAATTGGAAAAGCAATTGCAAAGAAATTTGCAGAAGAAGGGGCATGTGTTGTCATTAATGATATCAATGTAGAACGTTTGGAAGGAGCTACAAATGATTTTATCAAAACTTTTGGTAAAGACACTGTTGCCAGTACTTTACTGAATGTAACGGATGAAAAAAGCACAGAAAAAGCCCTAGATGCCGCTTGTTTGGCATTTGGAGGAGTAGATATTGTAGTAAATAATGCAGGAATCAGCATCTCAAAATCTATTGCGGAACACAGTTTGGAAGACTGGGATAGATTGTATGATATATTGGTAAAAGGACAATTTATTGTTTCTAAAGCCGGAATAGAAGTGATGCGCAAACAAGGATTTGGAGGAGATATAGTAAATATTGTCTCCAAAAATGCGGTGGTTGCAGGACCTAATAACCCTGGTTATGGATCGGCAAAAGCGGCGCAAGCACATTTGACCCGTTTGATGGCAGCAGAATTAGGAGCGGATAAAATCCGTGTGAATACGGTAAATCCGGATGCCGTGATTTCTGATTCGAATATTTGGTCAGGCGGTTGGGCTGAAGGTCGTGCCAAAGCGTATGGAATCACAGTAGCAGAATTGCCTGCTTACTATGCAAAACGTACTTTATTGAACGAAATTATATTGCCCGATGATATTGCCAATGCCTGTTTTGCATTTGTAGGCGGTTTGTTAAACAAATCAACAGGAAATGCCTTGAATGTGGATGGCGGCGTAGCGATGGGCTTTTATAGATAATTAAGTTGGTTTGGTTTATTGTTTTCTAACGCCTGAATATCTCGGGCGTTAGATTTTTTTTAAATTTGTAAACAATACTAAATAGTATGAAAAAAATAGCTTTCAAAATGCAGCTTCATCAGGGGCAGGTTCAGGAGTACCAACGCCGACACGATGAAATTTGGACAGAACTCACAGAGTTACTAAAAAATAACGGAGCGGAGGATTATTCTATTTTTTTAGATCCGGATACAAATGCTTTGTTTGGAGTTTTAAAAATGGAAAATCCTGCTTTGCTGGACGAACTACCCAAACATCCCATCATGCAAAAATGGTGGAAATATATGAGTGACATTATGGAAACGAATCCTGACAATTCCCCTATAAGCACTCCTTTAAAAGAAGTCTTTTATTTATCTTAAAAAAAAAAACACCATGTTAATTGAATCAAACAAAATAGCTTCACACAATGATGGCCTGCTAAAGTCTCATAAAAATAAATTGGTTTTCACAGCATCCGAAATTGGTGAAACCGAAAATATTATTCAAAAATTAATTGATTTTCAAATCGCCATACCATCATGGGCTTTAGGAACAGGCGGCACTCGATTTGGTCGTTTTCCGGGTGGTGGAGAACCACGTTCTTTGGAAGAAAAAATAGAAGATGTAGGTTTGTTACACGCATTAAACAATGCGTCTGGTGCTATTTCATTGCACATTCCCTGGGATATCCCAACGGATCACCAAGCCATAAAAAATTTAGCTGCACAACACCATTTAAAATTTGATGCGGTTAATTCGAATACTTTCCAAGATCAAGCTACTCAAGAATATTCTTATAAATACGGTTCTTTGCAAAACGTAAATAAAGCGGTTCGTAAACAAGCAGTTGCTCACAATATCGAAGTAATTCAGCAAGGTATCGCCTTGGGTTCTGAATCATTGACGGTTTGGCTTGCCGACGGTTCTAATTTTCCGGGACAATTAAATTTCCGTAAAGCCTACCAAAATACCTTGGAAAGCCTAGAAGAAATCTATGCCGCATTGCCGTCCAACTGGAAAATGTTTTTAGAATACAAATGTGCCGAACCGAACTTTTATTCAACAACTGTGGCTGATTGGGGACAATCGTATTCTTATGTAAAAAAATTAGGTGATAAAGCATTCACTTTGGTAGATTTAGGTCATCATTTACCGAATGCCAATATTGAACAAATTGTGTCTTTATTGCTTATGGAAGAAAAATTAGGAGGTTTCCACTTCAATGATTCCAAATACGGCGATGATGATTTGACCGCCGGTGCATTAAAACCATACCAATTGTTCTTGATTTTCAACGAATTGGTGGAAGGAATGGATGCCAGAGGAATGAATCACGCCAAAGATTTAGGTTGGATGATTGATGCTTCGCATAATGTAAAAGATCCTATGGAAGATTTATTACAATCAGTGGAAGCTATTATGGTTGCTTATGCACAAGCACTTTCGGTTGACAGAAAAGCATTAGAAATTGCACAGAATGAAAATGATGTGGTGACTGCACAAGAAATTTTACAAAATGCTTTCCGTACGGATGTTCGCGCCTTGGTAGCCGAAGCGCGTTTGCGTTCAGGAGCTGCCTTGAATCCGGTTGGATTGTATCGTGATCTCAAAGTGAGGAATGGATTAATCACAGAAAGGGGTTTCAAAACGATAGCAACGGGCTTATAAAACATCAAAAATGAATGTAGTAGCAATTTTTGATATTGGTAAAACTAACAAAAAAGTATTTCTGTTTGACGAGAATTATAAAATTGTTTGGGAAAAATCAGTAAATTTTGATGAGACTGTAGATGAAGATGGATTCCCCTGCGAAGATATTGATTTACTTAAAAACTGGATCCTAGACAGACTGTCAGAGATAAAAAATCTCTCTGAATATATTCTTAAAGCCATAAATTTTAGTGCTTATGGTGCTAGTTTTGTTTATGTTGACGACAAAGGAAAAATATTGACCCCTTTGTATAATTATCTTAAAAATTATCCGGAAGGTTTAAAAAAGCAGTTTTATGATAAATATAAAGGAGAAGAAGTTTTTGCGGTAAAAACAGCTTCTCCTGTTTTAGGAAGTTTAAATTCCGGAATGCAAATTTACAGGTTAAAAGAAGAGCAACCTGAATTGTTTGAGAAAGTAAAATGTTGTTTGCATCTGCCTCAATATTTAAGTTTTATTTTAACTGGGCAATGTTTTACCGATATTACCAGTATTGGATGCCATACGAATCTTTGGAATTTTAAGAAGATGAAGTATCATAAATGGCTGAAGAAAGAGCATATAATTGATAAAATACCGCCACTTCATTACGCCAAAGATGCCATAAAAATTGATGGAGATATTTCAGTTGGTGTTGGATTGCATGACAGTTCTTCTGCCATGATTCCGTATACCATTAATTTTACGGAACCTTTTGTTTTATTGTCAACCGGAACTTGGAGTATTTCTCTAAATCCATTTAATAATAAGCGATTGACGTTTGAGGAATTGCAAAACGATTGTTTGTGCTACTTGCAATATACCGAAAAACCAGTTAAAGCAGCGAGACTTTTTTCTGGAAATGAACATGAAATTCAAGCCAAACGACTAGCAACTCATTTTGATGTTCCTTTTGATACGTTTAAAAATGTATTATATGACAAAAAAATTATCGCAGATTTAAGACCTTTTAATAAAAAAAATAAATCGGGTACTTTGAGTAATTCTAATATTCTCAAAGAATGTCGTTTTGAAAGTAGAAAGTTGAGTGATTATAAAAATTACGAGATAGCTTATCACCAATTAATTTTAGATTTAATTGAAAAGCAAATTTTTTCTACTAATCTAGTGATTCATAATAGTCCTGTTAAGAAAATATTTGTAGATGGTGGATTTAGTAAAAATCCCATTTTTATGAATTTACTGGCAGAGGCTTTCCCTGATATGGAAGTGTATGCCGCTTCAATGGCACAAGCCAGCGCTTTGGGAGCAGCATTGGCCATTCATAAAAATTGGAACCCTAAACCGATTCCCAACGATTTGATTGATTTAAAATTTTATAAACACTAAAAATGAAAATTGGACTTTTTATACCCTGTTATGTTGACCAATTTTACCCAAAAGTGGGCATTGCCACCTATGAATTATTGCAAAAATTAGGCTGTGATGTGAGTTTTCCAATGAATCAAACCTGTTGTGGACAACCGATGGCTAACAGTGGATATGAATATTTAACCAAAGGCTGTGATGCCAATTTCGTTGCTAATTTTGCCGAGTTTGATTATATTGTTTGTCCTTCGGGGAGTTGTGTTTTGCATGTCAAAGAACATTTGCACGATGAAAAAAACGAAGAATTGTCTGCTAAAATTAGGAAAAGAGTTTTCGAATTAACTGAGTTTATCACCGATATTTTAAAAGTCGAAACCATCGAAGGGAATTTTCCTCATAAAGTGGGTTTGCACCAAAGTTGCCACGGACAACGTGGATTAAAGCTTTCGCAAATGAGTGAGTTGAACGCGCCTTTTTTCTCCAAACCTGAACAATTATTAAATGGCATAAAAGGAATCGAATTAGCTTCCTTGAAAAGAAAAGATGAGTGTTGTGGTTTTGGCGGCACCTTCTGTGTAACCGAAGAATCCATTTCGGTAAAAATGGGACAAGATCGCATCAAAGACCACGAAGAGCAAGGAGTAGAATACATCACAGGTTTTGACATGTCTTGTTTAATGCACTTAGAAGGCATTTTAAGAAGACAAAATAGCCCAATAAAAACGGTTCACATTGCCGAAATATTGAACTCGAAATTATGAAAAATAACTTGTCACATAGCGAGGCTGCAGCGATTTTTAATAAAGATGTAAAACGGGTAGACTGGCACGATGAAACGCTTTGGTTTGTCCGTGAAAAACGGGACAAAGCGGCTTTTCAAATCCCGGAATGGGAATTGCTCAGAGAAACGGCCTCACAAATCAAAAACAATGTACTTTCGAATATTCATGATTATTTGCTTGAATTTGAGTCGAATGCCCTAAAAAATGGCATCATTGTGCATTGGGCTGCGGATGGCGATGAGCACAATAAAATAGTTCATTCCATTATGGAAAAATACGGTGTGAAGCAAATGGTTAAGTCCAAATCGATGCTTACCGAAGAATGTCATTTGAATGAATATTTATCCGAAAAAGGAATTGATGTGATCGATTCTGATCTTGGAGAACGCATTGTTCAATTAAGAAATGAGCCACCAAGCCATATTGTTTTACCCGCCATTCACCTCAAAAAAGGAGATGTAAGCGAGACTTTTCACAAGTATCTTGGAACTGAAAAAGGAAATAACGACCCACAATATTTAACCGAAGCGGCACGATTGCATCTAAGGGATATTTTTCTCACGAGAAAAGTGGCGTTGACGGGAGTCAATTTTGCCATTGCCGAAACGGGAGAAATCGTAGTTTGCACCAATGAAGGAAATGCAGATATGGGCGTGCATCTTGCCGATATCCATATTGCCAGTATGGGTTTCGAAAAAATAATTCCACAACGAAAACATCTGGGAGTTTTTCTTAGATTACTGGCGAGAAGTGCCACGGGTCAACCTATTACCACTTTTTCCAGTCATTTCAAAAAACCAAGGGAAGGCAAGGAAATGCATATTGTTATTGTGGACAATGGCAGAAGCACCCAATTGGGCAGAGAAGATTTTAGAAATTCATTGAAATGTATTCGCTGTGGCGCTTGTATGAATACTTGTCCCGTTTATAGAAGAAGCGGGGGACATAGTTATCACACTGCTGTGGCAGGCCCTATTGGGTCGATATTGGCTCCCAATCTTGATATGAGTAAAAATGCCGATTTGCCATTTGCCAGCACACTTTGCGGTTCGTGTACCAATGTTTGCCCCGTGAAAATTGATATCCACGAACAATTGTACAAATGGCGCCAAGTATTGGTAAAAGAAGGATATACTCCAACAGTCAAAACCATTGCCATGAAAGGAATGGCAACTGTTCTTTCGAGTTCTGTTATTTTTAATTTGGCTGGAAAAGCGGGTCGATTTGTAATGATAAACATGCCGTTTCTAGTAAATAACCGTTTTAATGCTTGGTACAAACAAAGAGAAATGCCGGCTCCACCTGAGGAATCATTTAGAGAATGGTATCAGAAAAATGGCGAGGAATTTAAAGACAAAAAAAATGAGTAGCAGAGCCACTATTTTAGAAAAAATAAAACAAAATAAGCCTTCTAAAATTTCTGAATTGCCTAGTTTAGAACTTTTTGTACTTTTAGGCTTAGATACTTTTGACTTGCTCGAAAAGTATAAAACGGTTTTAAAAAGTATTGGAGGAGATTTTGTCGAGGTAAAAGATTACGATGAAATAATTGATTTTGTCAAGAAAAATTATGCCACCGAAAAACGGATGATTACCACCATTCCAGAACTTGCCGAAATTGCAACAACGGATTGGTTTAATGATGATCCCCATTCCTTGGAAGATGTTGAATTGACTTTGGTTAAAGCACATTTTGGTGTTGCCGAAAACTCCGCACTTTGGGTAACAGATGATTTATTAAGGCAACGCGTTTCTGTCTTTATTCCACAATACTTGGCTATCGTAGTATATAAAAAAGATATTTTAGCGACAATGCACCAAGCCTATGACCGCATCGGAAACCAGGAATATGGTTTTGGCACATTCATAGCCGGCCCTTCCAAAACAGCAGATATTGAGCAATCATTGGTATTGGGTGCTCATGGGGCAAGGGGATTGACGGTGTTTATTATGGATTGAGATTTATAGTGGTTTTTGTATAATTAGTAAAAGCTACTTTTTTTATTTTACATAAACTTCTAATATATTGTTTGATTTGAAATTAATAATTCTATTTACTATTTAAATAATCCTCCTTAACATAAAAAAATCTAATGAAAAAAATCAATTTACTTCTTATGGGAATCCTACTGTCATTTCATTCCTATGCACAAACAACTGATTACAGCCAAAAAGCCAAAAAGATTGTGGCTCAAATGACCGATGATGAAAAAGCAAGTATGCTTATTGGAATTGGAATGCCAGGCTTTGATATCACCTTAGGTAAATTTGTTCCTAGCAGTTTTCAAGGAAAAGTACCTGGAGCTGCAGGTGGAACTTTTGAATTAAAAAGATTAGGAATTCCTTCCGTTGTTCTGTCAGATGGCCCAGCAGGTTTGCGAATTAAGCCAACTAGAGATAATGATACAAATACCTATTATGCGACCGCATTTCCTGTTGGAACGTCTTTGGCATCCACTTGGAATACCGAATTAATCAATAGCGTTGGAAAAGCGATGGGTAATGAAGTGAAAGAATATGGTGTAGATGTTTTGCTTGGTCCAGGAATGAACATTCACAGAAATCCATTGTGTGGAAGAAATTTTGAATATTATTCTGAAGATCCCTTTTTGACCGGAAAAATTGCTGCAGCAATTGTAAACGGTATTCAATCCAATGGAGTTGGAACTTCAATCAAACACTTTGCTGCCAACAATCAGGAGCGCAATCGTATGGGAATTAATGAGCATATTAGCGAAAGAGCTATGCGTGAAATCTATTTAAGAGGATTTGAAATTGCAGTAAAAGAAGCACAACCTTGGACGATTATGTCATCTTATAATTCTATTAATGGCACTTATACTTCTCAAAGAAAAGATTTATTGACAACAATTTTAAGAGACGAATGGGGTTTTAAAGGGGTTGTAATGACCGATTGGTTTGGTGGTTACAAAAGCTTTAAAGTACCTTTCACAAAAGATGTAGTTAGTGATGTAACAGCTCAATTAACGGCCGGTAATGATTTATTGATGCCGGGAATACATTCTCAAAAACAAGCAATTTTAGACAACATGAAAAGCGGAAAATTGTCTGCGGCAGTTGTGAATAAAGATTTAACTCGAATTTTAGAATTGGTAATGAGATCCCCTTCAATGAATAATTACAAATATTCAAACAAACCAAACTTGAAGGCTAACGCCGAAGTTACAAGACAAGCTGCCGATGAGGGAACCATTCTTTTGAAAAATGATAAAAATGTATTGCCTTTTACATCAAAAAATTCACCATTGGCGGTTTTTGGCGTAACTTCTTATGATTTTATTTCCGGGGGAACTGGAAGCGGCGATGTAAATGAGGCTTATACGATTTCATTAATTGATGGTTTGGCCAATGCAGGATTTTCAATTGATGCTGAATTAGAAGGATTGTACAAACCTTACACAGCGGATCAAAAAGAAAAAGAAATGCAACGTCGTAAAAAAAATGGTGGATTATTGGCGACACCAAAACGAATTTCTGAATTGGAATTGAGCAAAGAAATTGTCGAAAATAAGGCCAATTCATCAGAGCTTGCTTTAATAACCATTGGAAGAAATGCTGGTGAAGGAGCTGATAGAAAAGTAGAAGATGATTTTAATTTGGCCGCTGACGAACTAGCCTTAATCAACAATGTTTCCGAAGCTTTTCATGCTAAAGGCAAAAAAGTGGTGGTCGTTTTAAATATTGGCGGTGTTATTGAAACAGCCAGTTGGAGAGATAAAGTGGATGCGATCCTTTTACCGTGGCAGCCAGGTCAGGAAGGTGGAAATTCTGTAGCCGATGTTTTCTCTGGAAAAGCAAATCCGTCCGGAAAATTGACAATGACTTTCCCGGTTAAATATGAAGACACCCCTTCAGCTAAAAACTGGATTGGAACGCCTGCAGAAAACCCTACAAGTGTAACTTATGAAGAAGGCATTTATGTGGGTTACCGTTATTACAATACCTTTAACGTAAAACCTGCTTATGAATTTGGTTACGGATTGTCTTATACGAGTTTCGATGTTTCTGATTTGAAATTAAGTTCAAGTTCTTTTGCAAATAAAATGACTGTAACTGTAATAGTAAAAAATACGGGGAAAACGGCTGGAAAAGAAGTAGTTCAATTGTATTTGTCTGCTCCATCTAAAAACACTGACAAACCAAGTTCAGAATTGAAAGCTTTCGCCAAAACTAATTTATTGCAACCTGGAGAAAGTCAAACCATTACTTTGACTTTAAATCCTAAAAATTTAGCGTCGTTTGTTACAGCTAAAAATGCCTGGATTGCAGAAGCTGGTTCTTATAAAGTATCGATTGGAACCTCCTCTTTAAATATCAAAAAAACTGCTGATTTTTCTTTAGCCAAAGAATTAGTTGTTGAAAAAACAAATTCATCCTTTGCTGCCGACACAAAATTTTCAGATTTGAAACACTAGTTTTCAGTTTGCCTAAATACTATAAAATGGATTCGATTGGTTTCGAATCCATTTTTTTGTTCCAAAAGAATTTGTTTTTGATGGAGAAAAATGTAAAATCCTGATTTAATACCATTGGTTAGTATATTTTAGTCCAATCGTTATAGTATAATGCCGCTGTATATTTCATTTAGTTC
>DHXP01000009.1:66612-115088 GCA_002413745.1 Flavobacterium sp. UBA5153
TATTGGACTAATTTGAAATAACTAGCAGTATAACGCGGTAATTCTGCCTTCATTCTGATGATACGATACATTACTGGCGTACTGCCGGTTTTCTGTTTGAATTGTTTGGAAAAAAAACTGGCGGATTCAAAATTGAGATCGAAAGCAATTTCCTTAATCGGTTTTGAGTTGTCAGACAACATAATTTTTGCCTTTTCAATCCGGAGCTGGAGCAAATACTGTTTGGGTGAAATACCGGTGTAATTTTTAAAAGCTTTCCGAAACCACGCATAACTGACATTCAGTTCTTCTGCAACATTTTCCATCCTGACATTTTGATCCACAATTTTGCGCAGCATAACCTGCGACTTGGTAATGATATTTTCGGTGTTGTCACTCGGTTTCTGACTCATCTGTTTTACTTTGTACTGAATTAAGCCCAGCAGATGCAGCACCATACCGGAAGTATAAAATTGGTAACCCGTTTTTTCAGCCTTTGTTTTTTCAATGATTTCAGAAAATAGGTATACAATTCTTTCGCTTATACCTACCTGCAATACCGGCACAAGTCGGTCAATAAATTTCTTGTTTTCCAAATTTTCAATGATTGTACCTTTACATCCAACCCAGAATTCATCCCATCCGATGTGGGGTTCAGGCTTAAAGCGGTGCCATTCGCCCGGAAAAAGCAAAATGATATTTCCTTCGCTGACCTGCGTTTTTTTACATGAACCCGATTCGAAATAGCCGCTTCCCCTTGAAATATAAATAAGTTGGTACTCCTCGAGGACACGCCCGTTATTCCAGTTGAAATAATGGTGCAACGGGTGATTGCCAGACGGATAAGGTTCGTCTTTTTTGACACTGCTTCTTCCGGCATTCAGTACAGAAAGTCCCCAGCTAAGATCATCGGGGCTCAGCGGTAAATACTTTTGATAATTTTCCATAGGTAAATATAAACAAATATCAAAAAATACAACTAAAATATCAAATTGCCTTATAAATAGGGGTTTTATAATAGATATATTTGGTACAATTAATCAAACATTCATTGTAAAATGAATAAAAAACACCAACGATATTTGAATTACCACAGAAATATGTTCAAGGGAGAGATGATGGACGAAACGGTACAATAGCTTCCGGGCAGCAGCTGGTAAATGCAAACCCAGCCAAAAACAACGCGTTGGTTATGGTAATCTCAAACTGCTTTCTTATTAATTTAAAAAAAATAAAATCATGAAAAAAAACGAAATGAAAATAGGCCTTTTCGGAATTGGCCTCGATACTTACTGGCCGCAATTTCCGGGTTTGGAAGAAAGACTGAACGGTTATCTCGAAACAATAGAAAATAAAATAAGCGCCATCCATCCTCATGTGATCAATGCGGGTCTGGTGGATAATACGGATAAAGCCTTTGCTGCCGGAAAGCTGTTCAGCACCGAAGATGTAGATGTTATCTTTTTGTATGTTTCCACGTATGCCTTGTCGTCAACAGTTTTGCCGGTGGTGCAAAGAGCGAAAGTTCCGGTGATTATCCTCAATCTTTCTCCCGAAGCGGCTATTGATTACAAAAATTTTAATGCCCTTGGAGACCGTACCAAAATGACCGGTGAGTGGCTGGCCCATTGTTCCGCATGTCCGGTGCCTGAGATTGCCAATGTGTTTAACCGTACCGGAATAGCCTTTTACCAGATTACAGGAATGCTCGAAAACGACCCAGAAGCCTGGCAAGAAATTCAGGAATGGACGGAGGCTGTGCGTGTTGCCCATACCATGTTTTACAACCGAATGGGTTGTATGGGGCATTATTACAGTGGCATGCTCGATATTTATACTGATTTAACAATGCAGTCCAAATATTTTGGTGGCCATTTTGAACTGATAGAAGTGGACGAACTGAGTGCCATTAGAAATGAAGTCAGCCAGTCAGAAATTGAGGATCGTGTGCAATTATTTCATGAGACCTTTGAAGTGATGGACGATTGTTCTGAATCCGAATTGCTGCGTGCCGCGCGGACTTCCGTCGCCATGGACACCTTAGTGGAAAAATACAAACTGGGTTCGATGGCTTATTATTATATGGGAACCGGAAATCCGCCAAATGAAGATGCAATCAGTTCCATCATTCTCGGCAATTCGCTGCTTACGGCAAAAGGAATTCCAGTGGCCGGTGAATATGAAATTAAAAACGCGCAAGCAATGAAAATTATGGATTCTTTTGGTGTTGGCGGTTCTTTTACCGAATATTACGCGATGGATTTTGAAGAGGATGTCGTGCTGATGGGACATGACGGTCCCGGTCATATTGCCATCGCCGAAGGCAAAACCAAAGTGAAGCCCTTACAGGTTTTTCACGGAAAAGTAGGCAGAGGACTATCTGTTGAAATGAGTGTCAAACATGGCCCCGTGACTTTGTTGTCTGTCGTGGAGCAAAAAGGCGGCGGACTGATGTTGCTTTGCGCAGAAGCCGAAAGCGTTCCCGGCCCGATTCTGGAAATTGGAAATACCAATAGCCGTTACAGGTTTTCAATTGGTGCCCGGCGGTTTGTAAACGACTGGAACAGCTATGGTCCTGCACATCACTGCGCTATCGGGGTATCCCACATGGCATCCAAAATAAAGAAACTGGGAAAACTGTTAAATATGGAAGTGGTTCAGGTTTGTTAAGTAAAAAAGAGGTCAAACTTTTGCTTACTACTGTCTAAAAATTGTACTTTTATTTTTTTATTAATCCCGTATCATTTTTTCAGGATTAGACATTGATTCTTTGTTAATTCAATTCATTAATTGTATCAATGTTTATCACGCCAAATAACAACAATAATATTAACAATAAAACACTTCGCATGAAATTAAATTTAAAAAACATGATTTATGTTTTTGGAGCCATTGTACTATTATCCGGTTTTGGAAGCCAAAAAATAGTAAGTAAAGAAATTGTAATAAAAAACACACTTAATATTGACAGAATTGATGAAGTTGTCGCTATCAATTTGAATGAATTAAAAAGTATTACGGAAAAATATGCTTACGGAGATTTATTGGTAAAAGATCAAAAGGGTAATTTACTAGTAACCCAAATAATCGATAATAATCTTGATGGGAATCCAGATGAATTATTATTTCAAGCCAATGTTCCCGCTTTATCCCAAGTAACCTATACTGTTTTTGTTGATGAAAAAGCTAACAATCAGCGACCTGTAAGTAAATATACGACCTATGCCCGTTTTGTTCCTGAAAGAATAGATGATTTTGCATGGGAAAATGATCAAGTGGCTTTTCGAGCCTATGGCCCGAAAGCCCAGAAATTAACGGAAGAAGGTCGGTCGGACGGCACCCTTTCAAGCGGTATAGACCTTTGGTTAAAAAAGGTAAAGTATCCAGTAATTGACAGTTGGTATAGTAAAAACGTTGTGTCTCCGGGCTATTATCATATTGATCGCGGTGAAGGATATGATCCTTATCATGTAGGAATAAGTAGAGGTTCAGGCGGTACCGGAATTTGGTTAAATGATACTTTGCAAACTTCAAAAAACTTTGTGAAATATCGAATAATAGCAACAGGACCTTTGCGCACCATTTTTGAGTTGGATTATGATGCTTGGAGTAAATTTGGAGTTAAAGAAACTAAAAGAATTTCTCTTGATCTCGGATCTAATTTTACAAAATTCGAAAATGTTATAAATGCAACAAATAAAATTCCTAATTACACACTTGGAATTACATTGCATGAGGAAAAAGGAACAGTTAGTATCAATGCCAAAAAAGGTATTTTTCGTCATTGGGAACCCATAGACGATTCTTTCGTGGGAGAAGGGATCGTTATTGACCCTAATGTAGTAAAATCAGCATTTAATCACCATTCGGGGACTCCTGACCAAAGCCAAATTTTAATAGTAACGGAACCTGTAGATTCCAAAATGATTTATTATGTAGGTTTTGCTTGGTTGAAAAGTGGTCAGATAAATTCTCTTGAAGATTGGGACGCAATGCTAGAAAAACAATCAAAGCTAATCCAAAATCCTCTCATAATTAAAATTTAGTTATGAATGAAAACATTCAATAAAAGAGTGATATTCTTGCTTCAGAAGCCATGGTTATTGGAGGTTTTTGCGGTTAGTCTGACCGTTTTTCCGAACTAAAATACCACAAGAATCTTTTTCGCTTTTTGGATAAATATTTTATTTGGATGAGATAGACAAAAAAGGCAAGGGTGAACTCGGCGTGAAGTTTTTAGTGGAATTTAATAAAAATAATCCCTAGTTTTAAAAATTTAAAATCAACAACATATTACTAAAATGGTAATACATAAATTATGTGGGAACAAGTACAGGAAACCGTTAGTTTTATAAAAGAAAAAACCAATTTTACTCCTGAATATGGAGTGATTCTAGGATCGGGATTGGGTAGTTTTACCGATGATATCCAAATTCAATTTATGTTGCCTTACCATGAGATTCCAAATTTTCCGGTTTCGACCGTTCAGGGTCATAAAGGAGCTTTGGTTTTCGGAACCATTGGTGATAAAAAAGTCGTTGCCATGCAAGGTCGTTTTCATTTTTATGAAGGATATTCTATGCAGGAAGTTACTTTTCCGGTGCGGGTAATGAAATTTTTAGGTGTTGAAAAATTGATTGTTTCGAATGCTTCCGGCGGGGTAAATCCTAATTACAATGTAGGAGATATCGTGATTATAAAAGACCATGTCAATATGATGCCAGAGCATCCTTTGCGTGGAAAAAATGACACGCGTTTTGGTCCCCGATTTGTGAATATGAGTCAGCCCTATTCGAAAAACATGATTGTTAAAGCCAGAGAATTAGCCGAAAATTTAAACATTGAAGTCAAGGACGGCGTTTATTTGGGGTTGCAAGGCCCAACATTTGAAACTCTTTCCGAATATAGAATGGTAAAAAATGTAGGAGCTGATTGCGTTGGAATGTCAACCGTTCCCGAGGTAATAGTGGCACGTCATATGGAAATGGAAACGTTTGGATTATCGGTAATTACTGATATGGGTGATGAAGAAAATATCGAAACTGTTTCTCATGATGAGGTATTGGAAGCCGCAAAAAAAGCGGAACCCAAAGTGAGAAGTCTAATTAAGGAATTGATTTTAAATTATTAGAATTGCTCAAATATATTTGGCAATAGTCGTGTAAAATTCTTCAGGGACAAATGGTTTTGTGATGACATCATTCATCCCAAAAGAGAGAAGCATTTCCCTGTTTTCATTCAATGAAATTGCAGTGAGTGCAATAATTGGAGTTGTTGTGTCAAATTCCCTGATTTTTTTTGTGGCGATTGTTCCGTTTATGCCCGGTAAATGAACGTCCATTAAAACCATGTCAAATTTATTGTTTTTTACAATTTTTATGGCATCCTCTCCATTGTCAATTATTTCGCAATGAATTCCTTTGCTTTCCAGCATTTTTTTGGAAACCATTTGATTGATTTTATTGTCTTCAACAATCAATATTTTTTTGTTTTTTAAAGTAGCATCATCGTATTGTTTAGGTTTTTCTTTAACTTGTAACGGATGTTCATCTACTTTAAATTGTAATTCGAATGAAAAGGAGGAACCTTTTCCTTCAACGCTCTCCAGTTTAATTTCACCCCCCAGAATCGCAACTAATTTCTTTACGATGGTCAATCCCAAACCGGTCCCCCCATATTTTCGGTTTATTCCCACAGAACCTTGGGAAAAACTATCAAATACCGTTTCTAATTTGTCTTCGGGAATTCCAATTCCGGTATCTTTTACTTCAAAGTAAATCTTTGCCTTTTTACTTTCTGAAGAAATGAGTTTTATAATTATATTCACTTCTCCGTCATGTGTAAATTTCAGCGCATTATTGATTAAATTCAAAAATATCTGTGACAATTTTGTAGGATCACCAATCAAATTTTCGGGAATATTTGGATCAATTTCAAGGTTAAAAGTATTATTATTTGTCGATGCTAATTCTTTAAGGGAGTTTTGGATGTTCTCCAATAATTGTTTAAGATTAAAATTGATATTTTCGACTTCGACTTTGTTTGACTCGATTTTATTGATTTCCAGAATGTCATTAATAAAGGTTGTTAGGTAATTTCCCGAGAATTTTAATGATTCCAAATAATTCAATTGGGATTTCTTGGGGTTTTCTTCCAGCAGTAAATGGGCAATTCCGTTGATGGCATTCAACGGGGTTCGAAGTTCGTGGCTCACCGTTGACATAAATTCAGATCTGGCATTTGAAGCTTTTTCTGCTTTTTCTTTGGCAATAATCAATTCTTTGTTTTTTTCTTCCAATAATAGGTTTGATTGGGTTCTGATGATATTGTTTTTGTATAAAGACAAACTCAATAAGGATAAAATAGAAATTAAGGCAATGGCAAGTATACTGATAAGTTTTGAAAATTTACTGGCCTTTTCCCGCTGTTTGTTTTCTTTATTTATTTGGGCAACCTCTTTTAACCGCTCCGTTTCCTTGAATTTCTCATAGTCATCAACTCCAAGTTTTTCATTATCTGAAATCGAAATGCTCTCTTTTAAATTTGTGTGTTGTTTCAAATAGGAATAGGCATTGTTTTTGTCCAACATCTTTTCATAAACAGAACTTAAAGCGAACAAAATATCTGATTTTTGTTCCAAGTTTTTATTTTTGGCATTCAAATCTAATGCTTTATTGAAATAATTTAAGGCCAAATTATTTCTGTTTTGAGCCATTTCGATAGTTCCTATTTGGTACAATGCTTCTGCTTTGATATCTAAAGTGGCTTGACTATCCGGTTTTGCAATTATTGTGCTGAAAATTGTGGATGCTAAATCGTGATTCCCCTTCGATTTGTAAATAATTCCTCTCTGAAGGTTTAATAAATCGGCAGTATCGGTAATTTCTAGTGTGTCATACAATGATTGCGCTTGATTAAAACAAATTTCAGCATTATAAAAACTTCCTTTTTTCATATAACACATCCCAAGATAATAATAAGTGGCTGCATAAGTGGAAGAGGGCTGCAAGGTTTTGTAAATTGCGATACTTGTATTGAAGACCCTTATCGCATCATCATATTTTTTTACATCGAAATAAATTTTCCCCAAGCTAAAGGTTTGGTTTGCTTGAGTTTCGGTTTTATTGTTTTCCTTCGAATAATTGATGGCTTTTTGGGTATAAAGAAGCGCATCTTTGTATTTGTTGGCTTTGATATTGGAATTTCTCAAATTGCTGTAAAAGGCAACGCTATCCGTCTTCTCAATCGATATTTTCTTTTGAGAATACAAATGTGTGCTAAGTATAATAAAAAATAATATAAATACCCTCATTTGATATTTGGGATTGCCTTAGGAAGGACATAAAGATAACGAATTATTTAATTATTTGTTAAAATAATTAAATCAATAATTCGGGAGGAATAACCTGTTTCGTTGTCATACCAGCCCACCACTTTTACCATTTTATCGATTACCGAAGTGAGTTGTGCATCAAAAACGCAGGAATTTCTGTTTCCAATAATATCAACGGAAACAATAGGGTCTTCGGTGTAATCCAGGATGCCTTTTAAATTGGTTTGGGCGGCAATTTTGAATGCTGCATTAATTTCGTTTATGGTAACGACACGTTTTACATTGAAAGTAATATCGGTCAAGGAACCATCGGGAACGGGAACCCGAATGCCACAACCACCTATTTTGCCTTCGAATTCAGGAAAAATTTTTGTCAACGCTTTGGCAGCTCCAGTTGTTGTGGGAACAATGGATTGACTTGCACCACGAGCCCGACGCAAATCTTTGTGAGGCTGATCGTGTAAACTTTGATCCGTTGTAAAAGAGTGAATCGTTGTAATATAAGCCTGCTCAATCCCGCAAAGTTCGTTGATGACTTTCATCATTGGAGCCGCATTATTCGTGGTGCAACTCGCATTCGAAATAATAGTTTCGGTTCCGTCAAGAATATTTTCATTCACGCCAAGAACCACGGTTTTTATGGAATCTACTTCGGAAGGCGCAGAAAGAATTACTTTTCTGGCTCCAGCTAAAATGTGGGCATTGATTTCCTCGAAAGTTTTGTATTTCCCGGTTGATTCCACGACAACATCAATATTTATGGATTTCCAATCAAGATTTGAAATACTTTTCTCGTGAAAAAATAGAAAATGTTTTCCATCGACAATAATTCCTTCGTCGTCATTCGAAACTTCAAAAGGCAAAACGCCATGAATACTGTCATATTTCACCAAGTGCGCCATTGTTTTCGTGTCGGCGATATCATTGATAGCGACAACCTCAATTGTAGGATGGTTCAAAAGCAAACGAAATAAATTTCGCCCAATTCTTCCAAAACCATTTATGGCAATTCTTGTTTTTTTATTCATTTAAAATTTAGCATTCAAAATTTAAAATAATTACAAAATATGTTTTTGAGCTTTATAAGAAGATCGTACCAAAGGTCCACTTTCAACGTGGCGAAAGCCCAATTCCAGTCCGAATTTTTCGTATTTCGCGAATTGTTCCGGCGTTATAAACTCCTTTACCGGCAAGTGTTTTTTGCTGGGTTGTAAGTATTGGCCTATTGTTATGATGTCAACATTGGCTTCGTGCAAATCTTTCATGGTTTGAAAAACTTCTTCCTCGGTTTCGCCAAGACCAAGCATAATTCCGGATTTTGTTCTATTGATTCCTTTCGCTTTCAAGTATTTCAAAACTTCCAGACTTCGGTCATATTTGGCTTGAATGCGCACTTCACGCGTCAGTCTGCGAACGGTTTCCACGTTGTGTGAAACGACCTCGGGATTGGCTTCCACGATTCGGTCTATATTTCTTTCGATGCCTTGAAAATCAGGAATCAAAGTTTCTAAAGTTGTATTAGGGTTCATTCTACGAATGGCTTTTACGGTTTCTATCCAAATAATGGAACCGCCATCTTTTAAGTCATCTCTGTCCACGCTAGTGATTACGGCGTGTTTGATGTTCATAATTTTGATGGATCGCGCCACTTTTTCGGGTTCGTCCCAATCCACGGTTTCAGGTCTTCCGGTTTTAACGCCGCAAAAACCACAAGAACGCGTGCAGATATTTCCCAAAATCATAAAGGTGGCTGTTCCTTCGCCCCAGCATTCGCCCATATTCGGACAACTTCCTGATGTGCAAATCGTGTTCAGGTTATATTTGTCGACCAAGCCGCGTAATTCTGTATATTTTTGGCCAATTGGGAGTTTTACTCTCAACCATTTCGGTTTTCCAACAGGCAATGCATTCTCTAAAACAGTTTCCATAAATCAATTTTTGAAAGGGCAAAGATAATGAAAGTTGTTTTAAGATTGAGGATTTGAGAATTAGGATTTAAACGAATAACCAAATCACCGAATAATCAAATTATCGATTGTCCTGAATGATTTCTGCCAGTAATTTTTTGGCGCGAAGCAATTTAATTTTCACGTTACTCAGTGGTTCATCAATTTTGTTGGCAATTTCCTGATAGCTCATTTCCTGAAAATAACGCAACTGGATTACTTCCTGATAACGTGGTTTGAGTTGTTTGATGAATTGCAATAATTGCGAAAGGTTTTGCTCGGTGATCAATTCGTCTTCTGCCGATGGAGTCGTGTCGGCAATATTGTAGGCTTGCTGGTCTTCATCGTCGGTAATTTCGACAAAAAGAGATGATTTCTTTTTTCGCAATAAATCGATGTGAACATTTTTTGCAATGGCAATTAGCCAAGTGTTGAACTGGAATTCGGGATTGTAACTGGCGATTTTGTCAAAGGCTTTCGAGAAAGTTTCGATGGTAATATCTTCGGCATTGGTTTCGTTTTCGGTGCGTTTTAGCATAAAACCGTAGACGTCATTCCAATAATAATTCAATAGAAAAGTAAAGGCCGCTTGGTCGCCTTTTTTAGCTTTTTCTATTTGTAGATTTATTTCCAATATACCGGTTTTGAAAAAATATTCGTGATAAAGACATTCAACTGCGTGAAGATAAGCACAATTTCAATAATTGGAAACCAATACATCACATCTTTTTCTTTTAGCTTTCCTGCCGAGAAACCAAGGCTTATCCAAGTAAACAAATAACGGAATCCAATTAAGCCCAAAACGATGATCCATTGGTGTTGGAAAGCCAACAAAACAATGGCTAAAATCACAAACAATAACTGGGAAACATAAAAAAGTGCCAATTGAATTTTATCAAATGATTTGTAAAAATTTGCCGTGGAAACGTGTCTTCTTTTTTGGGTAAACCAACCTTTGAATGTTGTTTTTGGTTGTGAATAAGTAAAACTTTCTGGTGCGTAACAAATCGCCGTGTTTTTGCTTGTTGCCACTTGATTGATGAATAAATCGTCGTCTCCGGAGCGGATTTTCATATGGCTGATAAAACCTTTCACATTATAAAATTCTTCTTTTTTGTAGGCTAAATTCCGACCGATTCCCATATAAGGACGACCTGCTTTTGCCCAAGAAAAATACTGGATTGCCGTGAGCATCGTCTCAAAACGGATGATTTTATTCAGGAACGAATTGGCTACTTTTTCATAAGCGCCATAACCCAAAACAACGGTTTTGTGCAATGTAAATTGTGAACTCATTGCCGTAATCCAATCTTTTGAAGCGGGATAACAATCAGCATCGGTGAACAATAAATAGTCTTTTTTGGAGGCTTTTATTCCCAGGGTCAATGCGTATTTTTTGTTTCCCCAAAAGGCTTCGTTGTTTTGTACTTTTACCAACCTAATATTGGGATATTTTTTTTCGAATTCTTCAAAAATTTCCAATGTAGTGTCGCTTGAAGCATCATCAATCAGAATGATTTCGTAATCGGGATAATCTTGTTCGGCAAGTATAGGAATGAACCGAATAACGTTTTCAGCCTCGTTTTTGGCACAAACAACAACGGATATCGGAATTCTTTTCGGAGTTGTTTTTTGCGCTTTGGCGAAAGCAAATTTCCCAAAAACAAACAGGTAATACAAAGATTGTATTGCAACTATAACTATAAAAAGGTATAAAGTAAAGGTTAACATATAGGCTTGGCTTCTTTTTAAGATCTGCGCAAAGGTAATTATCAATTGTCAATTATCCATCGTTAAACGGCAATTACTTTCGGAATTATTGATTTGAAATCCAATATCCAATAGCTAAAATCGTAATTCTAAATCACGTTCACTTCGGCCTCAATATGAATGCCAAAAGTCTTGTAAATAGTTTCTTGAATTTCCTTCGAAACATCCAGAATCTCCTTTCCTGTCGCATTGCCGTAATTGACCAAAACCAAGGCTTGGTTTTTGTGAATTCCCGCATCGCCAAAGCGTTTTCCCTTGAAACCGGCTTGTTCTATGAGCCAGCCTGCCGGAACTTTGACTTCGGTTTCGGAAATTTCATAGAATTTCATTTCCGGAAATTGCTTGTGGATTTTCTCGAAATCGGTTTTCAAGAGGATTGGATTTTTGAAGAAGCTTCCGCTGTTTCCGAGTTCTTTTGGGTCGGGCAATTTACTTTGACGAATGGCAATCACGGCATTGCTTACGTCCTTTAAAGTAGGATTCGTGATGCCGTTTTTTGCCAATTCCGCAGTAATGTCACCATACGAAATATTGATTTTATGATTGCGTTTTGTTAATTTAAAAACCACCGAAGTGATGATATATTGGTCTTTTAACTCATTTTTGAAAACGCTTTCACGGTAGCCGAAATGACATTCCTCTTTGGTAAACGTTTTCATTTCCTGATTTTCAATTTTCATTGCTTCACAGGAATCGAAAGTGTCCTTGATTTCGGTGCCATAAGCACCAATGTTTTGCACCGGAGTTGTGCCCACATTTCCCGGAATCAGCGACATGTTTTCCAGTCCTCCAAAGTTTTGGTCAATAGTCCAAAGCACAAATTCGTGCCAGTTTTCACCAGCCTGACTTTCGACCCAGACAAAATCATCGTTTTCCTTGATGATTTTTCTCCCTTTCAAATCTACGTGAATGACCAATGCTTCAATGTCTTTTGTCAAAAGCATATTGCTTCCGCCACCAAGAATAAACTTTCGTTGCAATTTATTTTGTTCCAAAACGGTTCTCAATTCAGCCACATTATGGACTGCAACGAATTGCATTGCCTTGGCTTCGATACCGAAAGTATTGTAGTTTTTTAGAGAAAAATTATTGATGATTTCCATAAATGGGAGTGTATTTTGAATCCTGAATCCAAAAGTAAGTATTAAAATTTATTCGCGTATGTTTTTAGCCAAATATGCATCATAAACAAAGGCATAATATAAGGAATCATTTTGGTGTCGCCTTTTCGTAAATTCTGAACGAGTTTATTGGCATTGATGTGTTCGAAATAGTGCATTTTGAACAAATCACTTTTCGAAAAAGATTCTAATTCCTCGATGAATCCAGGACTTTTTATCAAGTAATCGCCCCAAGGAACGCTCAGTCCCACTTTTTTGAATTTCAGAATTTCTTCGGGAAGACGCTCCTTCATTGCCGATTTCAGGATGAATTTCCATTTTTTGCCAGCGAATAGCCATTTGTTTTCCAAAGAACCCAATCCGGTAACGAGTCTTTGGTCTAAAAAAGGTTCCCTGCATTCTATGGAAGCGCCCATCGTGTTACGGTCGTTTCGGTCGAGTAGCGAACACAAATACGTGTGTTGGTCAAAATAGAGTGCTTGACGTCTCAAATTATTTGGATACAAAGATTTTGCCTCTTCCAAAATTTGCTTTCTGTATTCGTTTTTTGGCGGAGTAGTAATTCCAAAAGTCTTGGCAATATCATTCGGATAAATATTGGAACCATTATACATCACTAAATCGTCCGGATTTTTTATTTGGGAATAACGGGCTAATTTCTCGTATCGCGGTTTTGTCGTAAAATAATCCATATGGCCAATTGTTGCAATCGAGTTGAGCAAACTTGGATATTTCAGCGCTTTGTATCTCACATAACCGCCCATCAATTCATCAGCACCTTCGCCAGAAAGCAACACTTTTACCGATGGTTTTGCCAATTGTGCAAGTGCCAAAATATGGGGTTCGCTCAAATGCATAATAGGTTCATCCTGGAAATAAGTGGAACTTACCATCTTGTCAAAAAGAGCATTATCTTCCAGTTGCATCGTGTGAAAACCATAATCGAATTTCTCTGCCATCATTTTGGCCAAATGCGATTCGTTGTGTTCTTTTTCTTTGAAACCAATATTAAATGTTTGGATGTCTTTGTAATTCTGTTGGTTTAGCGAGGCTAAAATTGATGCCGAATCGAGTCCGCCGCTTAGTAAAACACCAACGGGAACATCGCTTACCATTCTCAATTTTACGGAATCGTCGAAAGTTTCCCGAAACCATTCGACCGGGTTTTGAATTTTCGGCTGGTTTTGAATTTCTGCTTTCAAATCCCACCAGTTGTAGGTAGTTTTTTTTCCACTTTCGTGAACCGTCATAACGTGTCCGGGCAATACTTTTTTTACGTTTTCGTATAATGTATTTTCGCCGGCCACAAAGCGGTTAAAAACGTATTCTTCCAGTCCGTCTTGTGCCATTTTTAGGGGAACTCCGGCAGTGAAAAGTGCTTTTTGTTCCGAAGCGAAATAGAAAGTTTCGTTGTAAAACGAGTAATACAAAGGTTTAACACCCATTCTGTCGCGAACGGCCGTCAGTTTTCGTTCTTTTTTGTCCCAAATAACAAAGGCAAACATTCCGTTGAGGCGGTTGAGCATTTTTAAGCCGTGCAATTCGAACAATTTCATCAAAACTTCGGTGTCGGAACTTGTTTTTATATTAAAACCGTTGCTTCGTAGTTCGGGGTAAAAGTCCTTGAAGTTGTATATTTCGCCATTATAAACCATTACATAGCGACCGTCATCCGAAAGAAAGGGTTGGTGTCCAGCCGAAGAAACATCCAAAACAGAAAGTCTTCGATGTCCCAAACCAATGTTGTTTTCGATAAACAAGCCTTTGTCGTCAGGACCGCGATGTTCCAGCGAATCGCGCATTTTTGTTAAAGTGCGTTCATCCACTTTTTTCTGTGATTGCAAATGCAAGATTCCATTAATTCCACACATAATTAATTGGGGCGAGTTGTGTTAATTAATTCGTGATACTTGTCGGCAATGATTTTCATATTGGTATTGTAATCTGCGTATTCTTCGACAAATTTTCTGTTTTTTAAAAGGGCGGCATTTCGATGTTCGCCATTTTCGAATGCCCAAAGTAGTTCTTCGGCAAGCATTCTAGAATCGTCAATGGTTATTAATTGTCCGTTTTCTCTGTGTTTAATCCAACTTTTATTTCCTGCAATATTGGTTACAACTGGATAACAATTCGAAGCCATTGCCTCAAATAAAGAGGTCGAAACACCTTCGGTTATTGGTATACTGATGTAAAAATTGGATTGTTGTAACAGTTCCGGTAATTTTATATTTGCAATTCTTCCTGTGAAATTGACCTTGTTTTCGATTTCCAATTTTGTTGCCAATTTCTTCAACATCGGTAATTGTTTTCCGTCACCAACAATGGTAAGTTCGAAATCAATTCCTTCTTGGTTTATAATGGAAAAGGCTTTCAATATAACATCGTGTCGGTATTCCTGCGTTAATGAACGGCTAACAATAGCATTAATTTTTGAAGGATTTGCTGTGTTTTTATTTTCAAATTTCACCAAATCAATTCCCTTTGGCATAACCAAAACTTTATTCATATCAACATTAGTGGCTTTCATTGAAACCGTCATTACTGGACCCCAAGCGTGAATCAAATCGGCTTTTTGGAAAGCATAATGCTGCATTATTTTTTTCAAAGGCAATAAAAAGGAATTTTCGGGCCATAAATCGGTTCTGCCTTGTTGTGCAATTACCACCGGTTTCGTGCCAGATAATGCGGCAAGAAAGCCATAACTTGTGGTTCTCTCGGCAATAACCATATCAGGATGGTGCAATCTGATTATTTTTCTAACTTGGAAAAGTGCCGTGCTGAATTCGAAAATTCGCAAAACACGATTAAAAAAAGTGGTGTTGGGTTTTTTTAACTCCCAGGTGATAATTTCAAAGTCGCCAAATTCTTTCAGCCCATTCATCCAAGTGATGGCGTCAGCTCGGTAGGTTTCTCCAAGAAAAAGTATCTTTCTTTTTGGCATTTTATGAGTTATTCTTCGGAAGTTAATGCGCGATTGATGAAGTCGTTCAGAGGTTTCAAGATGATTAGTTTTTTGCTCATTTTTTTCACAAAATCTTCCTGTGTAACTTCGTCTATATCAAATTTATGGGAAGTTTCGAAGCTTTTTAATTTCAGGAATTCGATGGCAGGATGATCTTTTTCGTAGCCTCTTGGTGGATTTTTCAGTAAATTTGTTGCTGTTCGGTCAAAATCTCCAAATTCTTTCTTAAAGTTTTTGTCAGTCCTAATTTCTTCCAAATCCTCGTGGAAATAGGCAATTTCCTTGCGTACTTTTTTCAAATCCTCGGCTTCCGGACAATAAAATCCCCCTGCAATAAAACTGGCTCCCTTTTCGATGTGAACATAATAACCGGAACGATTTTGTCCTTTGACACCGCTTGACAACCAAACTCCCAAATGGGCTTTGTAGGGCGATTTGTCTTTTGAAAACCGAATGTCACGATTGATTCTGAACGTGCAATTTTTGACTTCGAGCATTTCCAGCGAAGGATCAAGCGGTTTCATCGCGTCAAGAAAATCTCCAACCAATCGATGGTAGTCTTTTTTGAAAACTTCGTACCGTTTTTTATTTTCCAAAAACCAATCCCGATTGTTGTTGGCTTTTAAGTCTTCCAGAAATTGCAAACTCTCTTTTGAAAGCATATTTTTTTGATTATTGCAATTGTTTATTCAAGTCTTCTTCACTGATAAAACCGGAATGCTTCCATATCACTTTCTTGTTTTGGTATAATATAAGAGTGGGAAGTTCGTCGATTTTCATTTCATTGATCAAGGTTTTGTTTTCGTCGGCATCTAAGCTAACGATAACCACTTTGTCAGCCATTTCTTTTTGCATTTTATCAAGATAAGGAGCCATTATTTTGCAAGGCGCACACCATTTGGCATTAAAATCTATCAATACTTTTTTGTCTGTATTCAATAATTCTCCATATTCCTGACTGGACATGCCAATGATTTTATCAGTTGGTTTTGACATTCCCGCAGCGTTCCATTTCAAAAGTCCGCCATCTAATTGATAAATGGTTTTGAAACCCAACTCCTGTAATTTTTCAGCGGCTTTCGCACTTCTTGCCCCACTTTTGCAATAAACAAAAACGGGTTTTGATTTATCGTATTTGGCGGCAGCTGCGGCAAAATCATCTCCAAGCCAATTGACATTTTCTGCATTGTCGATATGTTCCGATGCGAATTCTTCAGGTGTTCTTACATCCAAAATTTGTGCTTTTGGAGTTTCACTTATTTTTTTGGCGAAAATCTCAGGAGAAACAGATTCTATATTTTTTGATGGTTGGCCATTGCAGGATGAAATGGCAAAGGATATGAACAGGAAGAATAAGTGACGAAATTTCATAATAATTTGGGTTTAAGTTTTAAAAGGCTAAAATAAGTAATTTCTATTTGCAATTAGGAAACAAAGAGTTAAAGAAATCTAAATTTATTTAATGCCGTTTGTTATTTCAAAGTGGTCCAATAAAGATTGGGTCAAATGAAATGTACAGCGGCATTATGCCGAAACTATTGGACTATTTTATATTAAGGAATGGTATAATTTGCATTTCCTTCTTTTGCATAATAAAAACTTTTCTTCTTCGCAAGATAGGTTTGGACTCTTAAAAGGGAATTTTCCCGTATATCCTCCCAAAATAAATTAACGTCGCCGATATGGTAATTTCGCATGGTGAAGATTAAATAACGGTAGGGAAAATGTGGCGTGGATATCCAGATTACGCCATTTCCCACATGCGTAACAAAACTATTTTTATACATTTTGCCATTGGAAAATAAGAACCCTTTGTGGAGTTCCCTTTTTGCAATTGCCGTGGTGTCCCAAGTCACGGGATTAATCACAACTTTTCCTTTGTACCATTTGTATTTTTCTTTGTCAAACCTTTTTTTGAAGGTGTTCCAAGTTACAAATCCTCCTGTTTGATCAGGATGATCCATAAACGGAATCGTACAAAATTGGTTTTTATCGAAACCTATTCCGGGAATGTAAGCTGCCACCAATTGATTTTGCAAAGGTTTTTCATCAAAAAAATCGCGTAATAATGCGGCGACATGCGTGCTGCCTTGGCTATGTCCTACCAGAATGATTCCTCGACCGTGATTATAATGTTCCAAATAATATTCGAATGCCGCTTTTAAATCCGAATAAGCCAGCAATAATGCAGTCGTTCCACCGCTTTCAAGGTTGGAATAGGAACGAAGATGTGCTTGTCGGTAATAGGGAATATACAAACTACCGGAACTTCCCCAGGCCGATGCCTGAAGACGAACGGCAGTATTGAGGACTTTTTTTCTTTGAATACTGTCATCTATCGGCACGTTCCATCTTTCGTCTTTGTCCGAAACAATTAATGTTGGGTAAACATAAAATACATCAATTGAATCCTGTGGATTTTGCACGGGATAATCTTTCAAATTTGCAGGATAATTTCCGGGTAAAACTGCCCAGTTTTTGGCGGATGAATAATCTACAACGCCCAATGAGTCATTTGGAATTATGCTACTTTTTTCTGTAAAAGTTGTCGGGAAGTTTTTAGTGTTTTGCGCCTTGCAACCAGTAAAAAGGAAACCAACAAAAATCAGTGATAGGATTTGATGTTTCATTTTTAAGGTATTTTAGATAAAGTAAATATACGAATTATTAAAAAATTACAGATTAAATATTTTATAAGTTTGATGAGTCGATTTTACGATTTTTTCGGTACGTTCCGGATGTGTATCCGAAATAAAAAGCTGCCCAAAGGTGTCACTGTTGACCATTTCGATTATTTTGGCTACCCGGCTTTCATCTAATTTATCAAAGATGTCATCAAACAGCAATATTGGTTTTGTGCCGCTTTGATTCTTTAAAAATTCAAACTGAGCCAGTTTTAGGGCAATCAGAAAAGATTTTTGTTGGCCTTGGGATCCAAATTTCTTTATTGGATAATGGTCAATTTCAAACGATAAATCGTCTTTGTGGATTCCCATGCTCGTGTAATGCAAAGCTCTGTCTTTATTGATATTTTCTTGTAAAAGCGTCAACAAATCATTCTCGATTAAATGGCTTTCGTAAACCAATTGAACCGTTTCCTGTGAACCTGTTATGGCTTGATGGTGCGTGTTGAAAATGGGAATAAATTGTTCGATGAATTGTTTGCGCTTTTCGAAAATGTATTTTCCAAAACTGTCGAGTTGTTCATTATAAATAGAAAGGGTGTCGTTTTCGAAAACAAAGTTTAAGGCGAAATATTTCAACAGCGCATTGCGCTGACTCATCACTTTTTGGTATTGGATGAGTTGTTTTAGATATTGGGAATCCAATTGCGAAATGACGCTGTCCATAAATTTCCTTCTGGTTTCGCTGCCTTCAACAATCAAATCCCTGTCGGCGGGCGAAATAATGACCAAAGGGATGAAACCTACGTGTTCGGAAAACTTATCGTAGATTTTCCCGTTACGCTTCAATATTTTTTTTTGTCCTTTTTTGAGGCTGCAAATTATTTGTTCGTTTCTTTCGTTGATTTCAAATTCGCCATCAATCACAAAAAATTCTTCTCCGTGTTTGATATTCTGGACCGCCAGCGGGTTGAAATAACTTTTTCCGTAGGATAAATGGTAGATTGCATCAAGTACATTGGTTTTTCCAATTCCGTTTTTACCTACAAAACAATTTATTTTGCCCACAAATTCGAAATTGGCTTCGGAAAAATTCTTATAATTGAATAATGAAATATTTTTTAGATACATTGGTAAAGCTTGCTGGTGTTGAGAATTTTGCTTTTTCTCATTGTTTTTTAAAGTGGGTGCAAATTATCGAAAAATATCGATAAAAATGGCTTTTAGACGTTTTCAAGAGTAAATATTTTGCCGATAGAAGGAAAGAACCCCTTAAATAAAAGAAATATTTTTTTATTTAAATATAAAGGCAATTTTTTTATGAAGGTTAGAATAAAAATTTTATTTTTGCGACTCACTAAATTAAAAATAAATGGCTACTTATAATAAAAGAGGATATAAAGCACCAAAAGAAAAAGAAGTAAAAGAGGTTACGGAAGACATAAAAGTTATTGAGAAAAACAGTGCAACTGCAGGTGTATTTTCAACATTAGATGCAACAGCCTCAAAAACTGAGGATTTTGTGGCTAGAAATCAAAAAATTATTATTGGATTTGTCACAGTTGTCGCTTTATTTACCATTGGTTATTTGGCTTACGAAAAATTTGTTGCTGCGCCAAAAGAAGATGAAGCTGCAAGCGAAATGTTTGTTGCACAACAGAACTTTCAAAAAGCCACAGGCGGAGTTGCAAGCGATTCTTTATATAAGTTATCTTTGAATGGTTCTGAGGGGAAATTTGGTTTTGTAAAAATTGCCGATGAATATTCTGGAACTGATGCCGGAAATATTGCCAATTATTATGCAGGTATTGCTTATTTGAATACTGGTAAATATACTGAAGCGATTGAGTATTTAGGCAAATTCAAATCAGATGATATTGTTTTAAGTGCTTTGGCAAAAGGAGCAATAGGGGATGCCTATTCTGAAAATAACCAACCAAAAGAAGCTTTGGATAATTACCTGAAAGCCGTTAGCGCCAATAAAAATGATTTTACAACGCCGCGTTTCTTGTTGAAAGCAGGAAAAACAGCCTTGGCATTAGGAAATAAAACAGATGCGCTTAAATATTTCACGGATATTAAAGATAATTTTGATGCGTCTCCAGAAGCTGCTTCTATAGATGTTTTGATAGGATTGGCTCAATAGTTAAATTTTAGATTTTTAAATCTAAAATCCTAATCTTAATTCTAAAATAAAATGGCAACCGGAGATAAAAATTTATCAGAGTACGATAAAAACGCTGTTCCAGACGCGAAAAATTTTCGTTTTGGAATTGTTGTTTCAGAATGGAATGATACCATAACCGAAGGACTTTGTTATGGCGCGGTCAAAGGTCTTTTAGACAATGAAGTGCCCTCGGAACACATTGTTCGATGGAATGTTCCTGGAAGCTTCGAACTTGTTTATGGAGCCAAAAAAATGTTGCAAACCCAAAACGTGGATGCCGTGATAGCCATTGGTTGTGTGATTCAAGGACAAACCAAACACTTTGATTATGTATGTGAAGCGGTTTCGCAAGGGATAAAAGATTTGAATGTAGAAACGGATATTCCTGTTATTTTTTGTGTTTTGACCGATAATAACATACAACAGTCTATTGACAGAAGTGGTGGAAAACACGGTAACAAGGGAACGGAAGCTGCCATTGCTGCCATAAAAATGGCGTATTTAAGACATCAGGCTTCGTTTAGTCACCAATTTAAAAATCAGCAATTATTGTCAACTGGACCATTGCAAATCGAAGGTTTGCCACTGTTGGAAGAGTAGAAAATAAATCATAAAACTATAAAACCTATACTGTTCTACTGATGGTATAGGTTTTTTTTTAAGAGAAAGTTAGCTATAATACCTAATGGAAATTCATTAAATTTGTACGCCGTTGGTTTTAAAAAACAAACTAAAAACTATTGTCACCCTGAGCGCAGTCGAAGGGTTAAACTTTAAACCATTTTTTTAATGTCGAGTATTATTCAATTACTTCCTGATCATGTTGCCAATCAAATTGCTGCCGGAGAAGTCGTTCAAAGACCCGCTTCTGTTGTTAAGGAATTGTTGGAAAATGCCGTTGATGCAGGTGCAACCGATGTCAAATTAATCCTGAAAGATGCCGGAAAATCATTGGTTCAAGTTATTGATAATGGAATGGGAATGAGTGTTACCGATGCCCGTTTGTGTTTTGAGCGTCACGCCACTTCAAAAATTCGTCAGGCCGAAGACTTGTTTTCGTTGCATACTAAAGGTTTCCGTGGAGAAGCATTGGCATCGATTGCCGCCATTGCCCACGTGGAAATGAAAACCAAACAAGACCAAGAAGAACTGGGAACGCATATCGTAATTGAAGGCAGCAAGTTTGTGTCGCAGGATGTGGCGGTTTTGCCAAAAGGAACTTCTTTTGGAGTCAAAAATTTATTTTTTAATATTCCCGCACGTCGCAATTTCCTGAAATCGGATACGGTGGAATACCGTCATATTATTGATGAATTTCATCGAGTGGCTTTGGCACACCCCAAAATATATTTTACGTTTTACCACAACGGAAGCGAGATGTTCAATTTGCATCCTTCGACTTTGAGACAACGAATCGTGAATGTTTTTTCGGGCAAAACCAATGAAAAATTGGTTCCCGTTAACGAAGAAACCGAAATCGTGAGCATTCAGGGTTTTGTTTGCAAACCCGAATTTGCCAAGAAAAATCGAGGCGAACAGTTTTTCTTCGTCAATGATCGCTTTATAAAAAGTGGTTATTTGCATCACGCCGTGATGGCGGCTTATGACGGAATCTTGAAAGACGGCGCGCAACCGAGTTATTTTTTATATTTGACCGTACCGCCAAACACCATTGACATCAATATTCATCCTACAAAAACGGAAATCAAGTTTGATGATGAATCTGCCTTGTACGCCATTTTACGCTCTTCGATAAAACACAGTTTGGGACAATTTAATGTGGCACCCGTTTTGGATTTTGAGCGTGATGCCAATTTGGATACGCCCTACCATTATAAAGATTTGGAAGGAGCCACACCAACAATTCAAGTCGACGGGAGTTTCAATCCTTTTTCTGAAGAAGATAGACCGAATAAACATTTTATTAATTACAGAAAACCGGAAGTTACCGCCAACTGGGAAAGTTTATACGTAGGATTAAAACAGGATTCGGAGGAAGTTGGAACGATGACCTTCGAAAATGATGAAGTTACTTCGTCTTTATTCACTAATGAGGAAGTGGAGCAAGCCGTTCATAAAACGCATCAAATCCATAAAAAATATATTGTAAACCCGATAAAGTCTGGTATGATAATCGTGGATCAAAATCGGGCGCACCAACGCATTTTGTACGAACAATTTCTTACCAATATCACGGTCAATTTAGCGTCAAGCCAGCAATTGTTGTTTCCGCTACATTTGTATTTTTCCAATGGAGAAATGCAATTGATAACCGAATTAAAGCCTTCGTTGACCAATACGGGTTTTGTTTTCGAGGAAACAAATGAAGATAGCATCGTTATTTCCGGACTGCCGGTCAATGTTTCAGAAAGTGAGGCTTCGCTGGTATTGGAACAATTGTTGAGCGATTTGCAGGACGGAATTCCGGAAAGTAGTTTCAGCCAGAACGATACGATTGCCAAATCTATGGCGCGGAGTTTGGCGGTAAAAACAGGAACCTATTTAACACAAAAAGAACAGGAAAATGTGGTGAATGGGCTTTTCGCCTGTAAAGACCCCAATGTTTCCCCTTTTCAAAAACCCACTTTCATCACGATGCGTGTGGAAGATTTAGACAAAAAATTTGCACTATGAGAAACGTAACCGAAACGGTAAAGCAATTAATTATTATCAATGTCCTTTTTTTTATTGGAACCCTGATTTCGGGAGATGTAGCCTATAAATTTTTGGCGCTTTATTTCCCGGAAAATCCAGATTTCCACGCTTGGCAACCCATCACGCACATGTTTATGCATGGCGGCTATATGCATATTTTCTTCAATATGTTTGCCTTGTATTCGTTTGGGTCTGCTTTGGAACATTTTTGGGGTGCTAAAAAGTTTTTATTTTTTTATATTTCCTGCGGATTGGGAGCGGCATTGATGAATACTGCCATAAACTATTATTATTTTCAAGACGGACTAAATACTCTTATGGCCAATGGATTTCCTAAGGCGGAAATTTTACAAGTTTTAAACGAAGGAAAAATCAATACCAAATGGCAGGAACTTTTATCGGTTTCTGATTTGCAAAATTTCACTTCGGCTTATTTTGGCTCCGTCGTTGGTGCCTCGGGAGCAATTTATGGAACCATAGTGGCTTTTGCCTTTATGTTTCCCAATGCAGAATTGGCTTTGATGTTTATTCCGGTTCCAATAAAAGCGAAATATTTTGTTCCGGGATTGGTTTTGGTCGATTTGTATTTGGGTATTTCCGGACAATCTATTTTCGGTGGCGGAGGAATAGCCCATTTTGCCCACGTAGGAGGTGCGGTGTTTGGCTTTGCCATTATGTGGTATTGGAAAAAAAACCAGTTTAACAGTAATCGTTGGAATTAAAAATTAGTATTCAATGTTATTTTTGTCATTTCGACGAAGGAGAAATCACATAACGAGAGTAAAAAATGAGATTTCTCCTTCGTCGAAATGACAAGATGGAGAACAATTATATTTAAAAGAAATGAGTAGTATTCTTGATGATTTGAAAATGCAGTATAAATTAGGTGGAATAACCCAAAGGTTGATCTATTGGAATGTGGCTTGCTTTTTAGTTTCATTACTATTTTTTTACCAATATAGGGTTGGCGCTTTTGATTTTCCTAATTGGATTGCATTATCTTCTGAGCCTTCGGTTTTTATCACAAAACCATGGACGCTCTTGACGTATGCTTTTTTTCACGATGGATTTGGGCACATCTTTTTCAATATGATAGTCTTGAATTTTTCAAGTACCTTGTTTCTCACTTTTTTCACCCAAAAACAATTGCTGGGTTTGTATGTTTTGAGTTCAATATTTGCCGGTATTGCTTTTGTTTTGGGCTATTATTTCTTGAATTTGGGTGCTTCCATTGTTGGCGCATCGGCAGCGATTATGGCTATTTTAGTCGCTACAACAACCTATCAGCCATTGATGAATGTACGGTTGTTGCTCATCGGGAACGTGAAACTTTGGCATATCACCCTCGTGATTATTGTTATTGACTTGATGCAAATTCGTATTGAAAATACTGGCGGACATATTGCCCATTTGGCAGGTGCTTTTTTTGGTTATATTTTTATTGTATTACTTCGAAACGGAACCGATTTGAGTAAAATAGTTTCAAGCATAATGGATTTTTTTGTTAATTTGTTAGGTAAATCTACATCGACACCTTTCAAAAAGGTGCATAAAAATTACAAAAGACCAATGGAGAAACCCGTTTCTAAAATTATGACAAAGGACAAAACGCAACAACAAATCGATGAAATATTGGATAAAATCAGTCGTTCCGGATATGATTGTTTGACAAAAGAAGAAAAAGAATTTTTGTTTAGAGCAGGGAAATAAGTATTCAGTTGTCATCTCGAGCGCAGTTGAGAGACAGTGTTCA
Organism: Flavobacterium sp. UBA5153; assembly: GCA_002413745.1. Lineage (GTDB taxonomy): Bacteria > Bacteroidota > Bacteroidia > Flavobacteriales > Flavobacteriaceae > Flavobacterium. The sequence goes on from DHXP01000009.1 coordinate 90,923, forward strand.
GTCGCAGTTTACAGCAATGAAATTATAATTATATGAAAAACCTTTCGTGGTTTAATAAAGTAATGTTTCTTTTGAATATAGTGTTGACTGTATCAACGTTCATTGCGTATATTTTACCATTTTTGGCACCAAAACTTTTCCCGCTTTTATCGGTATTTACCTTGTTTATGCCCTTGTTTTTTATATTAAATGGGTTGTTTTTCCTCTATTGGGCCATCCAATTCAAGAAACGAATGATTTTGTCTGGTTTGGTGCTTTTGATGGGGATTACGTTTATCAATAAATTCTATAAATTTTCATCTAAAGATTTCCCAAATGCCGAAAAAGATTTCGTTGTTATGAGTTATAACGTGCGTTTATTTAATGTTTTCAGATGGCTTGACAGAGAGGATGTCCCAGAGAATATTCTTGTTTTTATCAATGATAAAAATCCTGATATTTTGTGCATTCAGGAATTTTCTAATTCCGCACATATTGATTTGAAAGTATATCCTCATCGGTATGTTTTTATGGAAGGAGTTAAAATTAAAACGGGTCAGGCAATTTTTTCCAAATTTCCCATTATTGGCCAAGGACATATAGAGTTTCCAGACTCCAACAACAATGTTATTTTTGCTGATATTAAAAAAGGGAAAGACATAATTAGGGTTTATAATATGCATCTTCAATCCATAAAAATTTCGCCGGATGTCACCGAAATAGACGAAAATATCGATGGAATCAATCAGGAGAAATCACAAAGGCTCTTCCATAGAATAAGCAAAGCTTTCAAAAAACAACAGCAACAGGCCGAGATAATAAAAGAGCATAAAAAAGAATGTAAATATCCCATTATCATTTGCGGCGATATGAATAATGGCCCGTTTTCCTATGTTTACCGGAATATAAAAGGAAAATTAAAAGATAGTTTTGAAGAAGCAGGAACAGGTTTTGGAGCCACTTATAAATTCAGGTATTATCCAGCCAGAATTGATTATATTTTTGTCGATGACAAGATGACGGTCAAGAAATTTGAAAGTTTTTCTGAATTCGAGAATTCCGACCATTATCCTATTATGGCAAAATTGTCAATGGAATAGGGGATTTTGAAACTTTATTTGATTATTAATTTCTGATTTTTCAAATAATCCAAAGCATATTTTCCTTCGTTAAACAACAAATCCAAAATGCTCAAATTATTCAAGAACCCGTATTTTTCTCCAAAAACCTGAGTATAGGATTCAAATTTGGAATTGTCTTTTTTTCCGTCCACCAAATATCTAAAATCCGTTACAGTATTGGCATCCACTTCACGAAAGTATTCGGTGGTGGTGTCATAATCGAGTTTCATCCGCAAACATTTAGAAACAAAGTCCATAGTTTCAAAATTCAAATCCAATAAAAAAGTGTATTTTTTTTCAAAAAGGGGGCGAATGTCGTCTTCAAAATATTCAAAAAAAGGGGAGCTTCTATAAGCCGCTTCCAATGATTTGAAATGTTGTTTTTGCCAATCAAAATCGGACTCGATTTTGACATCTTTTGTTTTTTGGTGGCTTTCGCCAGAATGTTTTACGGGAATGTTCAATAGTTGAATCCCGTTTGGGCTGTAAATATAAGTTCTATTACGATTGGTTTGCTTCTGGAAATTGTCTTCTGTTTCGAACGTTATAGTATCAGCCTGCTCCATCGCCACAAAATGGCTGATCGAAGGAAAATAAGTGGGATGGATTAGAAGGTTCATATTTGTCTAAAGTTTTTAAAGTCATAAAGGCGAAGGTCATAAAGTTGGATTAAAAATAGACTTTACGACTTTCGACTTTTAAACTTTTGACTAATTTTTTTTCTCTTTTCTCTTTTTCCAAAAATATTCGCCAACAAAAAAGGCAGCCAAAGCAAGTAAGAATAATTTAAAATAGGATTGTGGTTGTCCATCGCCGCCAACGGTTGTAAACAATCGTTCCCAGCGAATTTTCCCTAATCCTTTGCCATTGGTATCCCAACTCATCCAGATGAATACTGGTTTCCCAACAATATGATTTTCGGGCACGTAGCCCCAATAGCGACTGTCTTCAGAGTTGTGACGATTGTCGCCCATCATCCAATAATAGTTTTGTTTGAAGGTATACTCTTTTGCAACTTGACCATTTATTCTAATTTCGTCGCCATTTACTTTCAAGTCATTTCCCTCATATTCCGTGATTATCATTTTATAAAAAGGCAGTGTTTCTGTTGTTAACGCTACCGTTTTTCCTGCCTGTGGAATGTAAATTGGGCCAAAGTTATCGCGATTCCATTTATTGATATGAGGAAATATCCCATTTTCGACACCTTTAGAAATTTCTCTCTTTACAGAAGTGATTCCGGGAACGTTTTTTAATCTTTCAGCTCCGGCCGATGTCAATGCGCTAATGAATAAGGTATCTCTTTTGTCACTTGTAAAACCCGCACCATCCGTTACATTCATATCTTTAAACAGATACTCAAAATCTATGGGTGTTTTTCCATCTAATGCAACTTTGTATGAATATTGCGGTTTCGCTCTTTCTGGCAAAGCCAATAGTTGCCCGTTAATATAGACAATTCCATCTTTAATGGATAAACTATCGCCTGGAATTCCAACGCAGCGTTTTACATAATTCGATTTTTTGTCTATTGGCTTATCCGCTCTTCTGCCCGAATTATCCCTGAACTTGTAAACAGTATCCGCAGGCCAGTTGAAAACTACAATGTCACAATTGTGTATTTTTTGGAAGGCTGGCAATCTAAAATACGGTAATTGTGGCCAGTTGAGATAGGATTTTCTTTTTGTCAAAGGAATAGAATCATGAACCATTGGCAATGCTATGGTAGTCATTGGAACTCTAGCTCCATAATTCATTTTACTCACAAACAAAAAGTCGCCAACCAATAATGATTTCTCCAATGACGATGTAGGAATAGTGTAAGGTTGTAGGAAATAGGTATGCACCAATGTGGCAACAATAATTGCAAAAAGGAGCGAACTTACCGTGTCGGCCGTTTTGTTGTCAGGATTCAAACTTCTGTCGGTTACGTAATTTAGCTTCTGGGTATAATTGACATAAAAAATATACAGACCACAAGTGGCTATTCCCAAGAAAGTGTCCAAACTTGATCGTTTTCCAAAACTTCTCAGGGTTTCGACCCAAATAACCGGAAACATAATCAGGTTGATGATAGGGATGAAAAGTAATAGCGTCCACCACGTAGGGCGGCCTATTATTTTCATCAAAACGATGGCATTATATACGGGAATTGCTGCTTCCCAACGTTTTCTGCCAGCAGCTTCATATAATTTCCAAGTTCCTAAAAAGTGAATAACTTGTACAATCAGGAAAAACACAAACCATTGATATAGTGTCATAATTTTTTGTTTAAAGTTTGAAGTTTAAGGTTGTTCAAGTTAGAACTTTATACCTTAAACGTGAAATAAGTTTATTTTAAATCTAATACATCTTTCATTGTAAAAACACCCTGTTTTCCAACAATCCATTCTGCGGCAATCACGGCGCCAAGGGCAAACCCATCACGATTATGGGCCGTGTGTTTTATTTCGATGACATCCACCGCCGAATTATAGGTTACCGTATGCGTGCCTGGAACATTTTCGATTCTGACAGCCTCGATGTGAATTTGCTTTGGCTCTGGTTTTTCCAATGTCCAATTGGTGTAACTGCTATTTTTTATAATCCCTTTAGCTAATGAAATTGCCGTTCCACTAGGAGCATCCAATTTTTGGGTATGATGAATTTCTTCCATTTCTACCTTATAGGCGTCAAATTTTGACATCATTTTTGCCAAATATTCATTGAGTTCGAAGAAAATATTCACGCCTAGGCTAAAGTTGGAACTCGATAAAAAAGCACCCTTTTTTGCTGTGCAAAGCGAAACCATTTCATCATAGCGATCTAGCCAACCGGTTGTTCCGGAAACCACAGGCACATTGGCATAAAAGCAACTCGAAATATTATCGACGGCAACGGCAGGAATGCTGAAATCAATGGCGACATCGGCATTCGAAAGCCCTTCGTAAGTATTGAACTCATCTTTTCTCAAAACGATTTCGTGACCTCTTTCCAGAGCAATTCTTTCGATTACCTGTCCCATTTTTCCGTATCCTAAAAGTGCAATTTTCATTTGTTTATTTTTTATATATTGGAAGGATTCAAAATCCATCTTTTTTTATTTTTTGCAATTTCCTAATATTTCCCCCTTGGGAGTTAGGAGCTTAAAAATTATAATTAAATGTTAGTCCCATATTTGTCCTCAATGTTACATCATTCGGATAAATAACGGGTTTTACAGATAAGTTTTCGTTCACGTTAAATTGTATCAAAGCAGCATCAACATTGGCGTCAATAATATTTAAAACATAAAAAGCGACAACAAATAAGGCAGATAAATCCCGGTTTCGTTGATAAAACTTTTGCCCGGCAATTAACCTGTTTTTATCCAAATAGGAAAATTGATCGTCAGTGTAACCTTCTAATCTTCGTTTGTACGCATCTCTATATTGGTTGTATTTTTTGTTGCTGTCAGAATAAAAATAAAGACTGGTTCCAATAACTCCGTAAACAAGCGGGATTTTCCAATATTTTTTGTTGTAAGCTTGTCCTAGTCCAGGTAAAATAGCCGAATAAAAGGCTGCTTTTGCGGGTGTCAACGGGTCAATATCATTCGATTTCAAGGTGTCTTTTGCAACCAGCACAGCATCAGTTTTCACTTGTGAAAAAACGGAGGTGTTTCCCAATACAAAAATGAGGAGACCTATGAAAATGATTTTATTCACTACCCTTTTATTAGTTTAATAATCCTGTTGAAGTCTTCCTCGGAATGAAATGGAATGGTTATTTTTCCTTTTCCATTTCCGGCAATTTTCACATCTACTTTAGTTCCAAAATAATTGTTGAAAGTGTTTTTCTCTGAATCAGGAATTTCGAATGCCGTAGATTTTGGTTTGCCGGCAGGTTTAGGTTTTAAACTTTCCTGGTAATTTTTTACCAAAGCTTCGGTTTCACGAACCGAAAGATTCTGGCTCACGATTTTTTGATAGATATCGGTTTGAATATCTTGGTCTTCAATATTGATTATCGCCCGACCGTGACCCATACTGATGAAACCGTCCCGAATTCCGGTTTGGATAATTGGGTCCAGTTTTAAAAGTCTCAAATAGTTGGCAATTGTGGAGCGTTTTTTTCCTACACGTTCACTCATTTGCTCTTGAGTCAGTTGAATTTCATCAATCAATCTTTGGTAAGAAAGCGCAATTTCAATAGGATCTAAATCATGGCGTTGAATATTTTCAACCAATGCCATAATCAACGATTCATTGTCATTCGCAATCCGGATGTAAGCAGGAACGGTGGTTAAACCCACTAATGTTGAAGCACGAAGACGTCGTTCCCCCGAAATTAATTGGTATTTATTGAAGGCTAATTTCCGAACGGTAATTGGTTGGATAACGCCCAATTCCTTGATGGAAGAACCCAGTTCACGTAATGAATCTTCGTTGAAATTACTTCTTGGCTGAAACGGATTTATTTCGATGGCATCAATTTCAAGCTCAATAATATTCCCAACAACTTTGTCGGCATTTTTATCGTTTACGGATTTTATATCGTTTTCCGGATCTTTTAATAATGCCGATAATCCTCTTCCCAATGCTTGTTTTTTTATTGCTTTTGCCATAAAACTATTTGCTGTTTTTCTTTATGATTTCCTGGGCTAAATGCAGGTAATTGGTAGCTCCTTTGCTCGTGGCATCGTAGTTTATAATGCTTTCGCCAAAACTGGGTGCTTCACTCAATTTTACGTTTCTTTGAATTATGGTATCAAAAACCATATCATTGAAATGTTTTTGAACCTCTTCGACCACTTGATTGGATAAACGCAATCTCGAGTCAAACATAGTCAACAATAAACCTTCGATATCTAAATCGGGGTTATGAATTTTTTGAATGCTTTTTATCGTATTCAATAATTTACCTAAACCTTCCAATGCAAAATATTCGCATTGAATAGGGATAATCACCGAATCGGCAGCTGTCAAAGCATTCAAGGTAAGCAATCCGAGAGAAGGTGCGCAATCTATGATAATATAATCGTAATCGTCTTTGATGCTTTCCAATGCTTTTTTAAGCATATATTCCCTGTTTTCCTTATCGACCAATTCGATTTCGATGGCAACAAGATCTATATGAGATGGGATTATGTCCACATTTGGAGCCGAACATTTCACTATTGCCTCTTTGGGCGTATTACTGTGCTCCAGAATTTGATAGGTTCCAATTTCTACATTATTTACATCAATGCCCAATCCAGAACTCGCATTTGCCTGCGGATCGGCATCTATCAATAACACTTTTTTTTCTAAAACACCTAGCGATGCAGCAAGATTTACAGAAGTTGTAGTCTTTCCAACACCACCTTTTTGATTAGCAATCGCAATGATTTTGCCCATTTATTTTTCTAAATTTTGAACGGTAAAAATACAATTAATTATCGTTTCTGAAAATCTATTTTGTTAACATTTGTTAAGGTTTGATTATTGTCGGTCTTTGGTTGTCAGAGGATGTTTTTTTTAGAATTTTCAGGAGTTGTTTCCAGCTGTGCACTTCAATCTTTTATAAAGAAATATTTTTTTCCAAGACATTGCAGCAGCTTCCGTTGGTCGCTCTACAATCTCAGGAAAAAATAGATTTTTTTATAAAAGGATTTCCGTTTCCATCTGGGCTAAAAAAAAAGAGAACCCAATGAACTCTCCGTTTTTTCAATTATATATTTGAATCTATTCAATTTTTCTGCAATCTGAAAACTGCAACCTGCTAACTGTTTTTCTTTGCCTTAATCATCATTTCCAACTGATCCCAAAGTTCTTCCGGAATAGCTTCCAGAATATTAAATTCCCCTGCTCCTTTCAACCATTCGCCGCCATCAATAACGATAACTTCACCGTTGATGTATCCCGAAAAATCAGAAACCAAGTAGGCCGCCAAATTTGCCAATTCCTGATGATTTCCTACCCTTCCCAAAGGCACTTTTTTTGCCATATCAAATTTTTCTGCCAAGTCGCCAGGTAATAATCTGTCCCAAGCTCCTTTTGTCGGGAATGGTCCCGGAGCAATCGCATTGGATCGAATTCCGTATTTTGCCCATTCCACGGCAAGACTTCGAGTCATTGCTAAAACTCCCGCTTTTGCGGCAGCACTTGGTACCACATAAGCCGAACCGGTAAAGGCATAAGTTGTTACGATATTCAATATAGTAGAAGTGGTTTGTTTGGTGTCAATCCAATGTTTCCCAAAAGCGAGGGTGCAGTTTTTGGAACCTTTCAAAACGATATCAATAACAGTATCAAAAGCATTGGCCGATAATCTCTCAGTTGGTGAAATGAAATTTCCTGCGGCATTGTTCAACAAAACATCCACTTTTCCGTAAACTTTCAGGACTTCTTGCAACATTGCTTCCACTTGGTCATAATGGCGAACGTCACATTGTACCGCCAAACAGGTTCCGCCAGTTTCGGTTTCCAGTTCCTTTGCCGTGTTTTGTAGTTTTTCCAAATCACGCGAACTGATGGCCACTTTCGCGCCCAATTCCATAAAATATTTGGTCATTGCTTTGCCCAATCCGCTTCCGCCGCCGGTTACCACAATCACTTTGCCTTCAAGGGCATTATCACGAAGCATTTTTGCCGAGAAATCCATAGTTTATTTTTTTTGAATTGTAAATATAAAGAAAATAGTTAGTAGGCGCGCATAGTAAATTGAGAAAATTTCTATGGTGAGTTTTGTCATTTCAACGAAGGAGAAATCACATTAGTTGCTCATTATATCCTCTCATTGCTAGCGCGAGGGTCACTCTCGTGCCTATTACAATTTTACAGCTATTTACTTTTGTTAGTGTTCACGAGCGGAACGCTCGCGCTAGCTGTTCATTCTATTAATTTCGCTTCCCAAAACTTGCCCGATTTATCTAGAACAACTTTGAAATGACTCGCATTTAAAATTTTTAAAATGTCTTTCGCCCTTTCTCTAGTTTTTTTCCATTCATCTGATTCAAGATTGTCATCCAAGTTTAGATTATAATCTATGTCAAATTGGAATTCTTCTAATGCAGCTCTTTGTATGTCATTAATAACTTTTTGATTGGCGAGTTGAGCTAAGTTTTGATTTGAAAGGCCAAAATTTATTAGCATTTCAGTTCCAACATTTCCGTTTCCATTAAGTTTATTTGGTCTTCTTTTTCAGATGACAAGATTAGCAAATCCCTGATTAAATATTCAAATTTTGATTCCATTATATCTTTGAAGTTATTTCTGAATTGTTGTAATCCACCGAGTTCGCTTTGAATAACTCATAACCCTTTTATATGTATGACAAACGGCATACTTTATTTTAATTCAAAAATATAAATAATTATTTACAAATCATCAAACAGCGCACAATCTTTTCGCGGCTTCTTCCAGCGTTTTATTATCTTTTGCAAAACAAAACCGAATCAACTTCAATAATTTCAGCGTTTTTCAATGCTTTATTTGTCATTTCGACCAGCGGGAGAAATCTCATTAGTTGCTCACTTTCATTGCTTTCGTTATGTGATTTCTCCTATCGTCGAAATGACAGAGAGTCTTCTAATTGAATAACTATTACTCAAAATGATGATTTAAGAATTCAAATTTTGGATTAAAACCCCGAATCAATGCCAGTTTTTTATCTCTTCTCCATTTTTTTAATTCTTTTTCTCTCGCAATAGCTTCTTGAACCCAAGTAAATTTTTCGTAAAACACTAAAAATTCTATAGTGTATTTTGAAGCAAAAGTTTTGTTTTCTGTTTCAAGGTTATTTTTATGTTGTTGTAATCGCATTTTTAAATTATTGGTCATACCAATATAATACGTAGAACGGTATTTATTTGTGATGATGTAAACGTAATAAGAATGAAAACCTAATTGTGGATTTAGCATAATTTATGATTTTATAATTATCTATTTTGTCATTTCGACCAGCGGGAGAAATCGCATCTGTTGCGCTTTTTATTTATGTTTATAGTTCTCGCTATGTGATTTCTCCTTTCGTCGAAATGACAAATTTTAAACTGCACACAATCTTTTAGCCGCTTCTTCCAGCGTTTTATCATCTTTCGCAAAGCAAAACCGAATCAGTTTTAAGTCTTTTCCATCGGCATAAAAAGTAGAAATAGGAATAGCAGCCACACCATATTCTACAGCTAAACGCTTGCAAAAATCGACATCGTTTTCATCAGTCCCGATAGCTATCGGGATGGCAGCATAAGAAACCACCTGAAAATAAGTTCCCTCGCAAGGCATCAATTCGAATCTACTGTTTTGGAGCAATTTCCTGAAATAGTCTCGTTTTTCCTGATAGAATTTCCCAAGTTCCTCCACGGAAACCAAGTCCAAATACTCGCTAATGGCGACTTGTGAAATGCTGTTGACGCTGAAAACCAAAAACTGGTGGGCTTTTTTGATTTCCTTCATCAAGTATTCCGGAGTCACGAGATAACCCACTTTCCAGCCCGTGATATGGAATGATTTTCCAAAAGAGGAAACCACAATGCTCCGATTTTGCAATTTTTCTCGTGTATGAACTGAAATATGTCTGTGTTCAAAAGTGATGTATTCATAGACTTCATCCGAAAGCAAAATAACTTCTGGGTATTTTTCCAATATTTTTTCCAAAGCCTCTAAATCCGATTCGGTCAAGATTTTCCCAGTCGGATTATGCGGATTGTTGATGACAATCATTTTTGTTTTTGGAGAAAAGGCTTTTTCGATTCGTTCCCAATTTGGCGTGTAATCGTCATTCAAATCTATTCGAACGGGTTTTGCGCTGCACAACAAAACGGGAGCTTCGTAGCTGTCATAACTCGGGTCGAGAATAATCACTTCGTCATCCGTTTTTACCAAAGCCAGAATCGTGGTAAAAATGGCTTGAGTCGCTCCGGCAGTTACCAGTATTTCCGTTTCAGGCTGGACGATTCTGTGATACGATTGCTGGACAAGCTTCGCAATTTTCAACAATAGCGGAGGATAACCCGCCATTGGGAGATATTGGTGTACGTCCTTTTTGGCAAGTTTGACGACAATATCAGTCAATTTTTCATCAACGGGAAAGTTGGGGAAACCTTGCGAAAGATTGATGGCATTATGTTCGGCCGCCATTTTGGACATTATTGTAAATATGCTCGTGGTTATGTTGGGGAGTTTGGACATAAAAAATAGGCTTTAAATTTATAAATGAAGTAGGATTGTTTTAATTAAAACCTGACAGGTTTTGGAAACCTGTCAGGTTTATAACTCCTACTATATCCCTAAAAACGTTTCTATCGTAAAGTCATTACTTTTTAATTGATGAACGTGTTTAAAGTTTTCAATATCATCAAATATTTCAATTACTTCTTTACGTTTTAATTTCGTTGGTTTGTCAGAAAGGCAAGTTATGTAAGAACTCCAAGGATAATTTATTGGATGCTCACAAATAAGGTGATGAACGGGATTGTTATGAATATATGCTATAATATTTTGAAAATAATTTTCATTTTCAATTGATTTTCTTTTAAAAGGTCTTTCAAAAAGAGCACCGTGCCGATTGTATTTTTTGTTAAATGCTTTGGTGTAGGCATTAAATAGATTTGAAAATGATTGAGAAGGTTGAATTTTATTTTCAGTTTTTATTTCTTCAACATCCTTGATTCTTATCAAAAAGTGAAAGTGGTTTTTCATTAAGCACCAAGCATATGTTTCTGCCATTGGCTCAATATGCAAATCATGTAATTTTAGAAAATGTTCGTAATTACTGTTTTCTTTGAAAAGTATATCACTATTTATACCGCGATTGTATACATGGTAATATTTTCCGTTTTCAAGTGGTTCAATAGATTGCATATAATTTTGTTATTGCAAACCTGACCCGTTTTTAAAACCTGTCAGGTTTGGTGTATATCAATTTAATAATATCTCCAAAATACTTATCGCAGCCTCACTAATCTTCGTTCCGGGACCAAAAACAGCAACTGCTCCGGCATCGAACAAAAACTGGTAATCTTGCGCGGGAATCACGCCGCCAACAATGACCATAATGTCTTCGCGACCGTATTTTTTGAGTTCTTCAATGACTTGCGGTACTAATGTTTTGTGTCCTGCGGCGAGTGAGGAAACGCCAAGAATATGCACGTCGTTTTCCACGGCTTGTTTGGCGGCTTCGGCTGGCGTTTGAAAAAGCGGACCAATATCCACATCAAAACCCAAATCGGCATAACCCGTGGCAACGACTTTCGCCCCGCGATCGTGTCCGTCTTGCCCCATTTTGGCAATCATAATTCTAGGGCGACGGCCTTCTTTTTTGGAGAATTCGTCGGCTAGTTGTTTTGCTTTCTCGAAGCTTTCGTCGTCTTTTATTTCTTTGCTATACACGCCGCTAAAGGATTTAATTTGTGCTTTGTATCTTCCGAAAACCGTTTCAAGCGCAGTGCTGATTTCGCCAAGAGTTGCTCGATTTCTTGCAGCATCAACGGCTAATTCCAGTAAATTTCCTTCACCGGTTTGGGCACAAAAGGTTAGTTTTTTGAGTGAAAGTTGTACTTTTTTTGTGTCACGAGTTGCTTTGATTTTTTCTAATTGTTCCAGTTGTTGCCTGCGCACCATCTGGTTATCGACATCCAAGATTTGCAATGGATCTTCTTTTTCCAATCTGTATTTGTTGACGCCCACGATGATATCCTGGTTGCTATCGATACGCGCTTGTTTTCTGGCGGCTGCTTCTTCGATGCGCAGTTTCGGAATTCCTGACTCGATTGCTTTGGTCATTCCGCCCAATTCTTCGACTTCTTCGATGAGTTTCCAAGCTTTTTGGGCAATTTCATTGGTCAAACTTTCCACATAAAAACTGCCTGCCCAAGGGTCTACGGTTTTGGTGATTTTGGTTTCTTCCTGCAAAAATATTTGGGTATTTCTGGCAATTCTTGCCGAGAAATCTGTTGGCAATGCAATCGCTTCGTCCAAGGCATTGGTGTGTAACGATTGCGTTCCGCCCAATGCTGCAGCCAAACCTTCTATAGTTGTTCGCGCCACGTTGTTAAAAGGATCCTGCATTGTCAGACTCCAACCCGAAGTTTGGCAATGGGTTCGTAAAGCCAATGATTTATCGTCTTTGGGGTTGAATTGCTTTACCAATTTTGCCCAAATCATTCGTCCGGCACGCAACTTGGCAATTTCCATAAAATGGTTCATCCCGATTCCCCAGAAAAAAGATAGGCGAGGAGCGAAGTCGTCGATTTTCATTCCTGTTGCCAGTCCGGTTCTGATGTATTCCAAACCATCCGCTAAAGTGTAAGCCAACTCGATATCGGCCGTGCCTCCGGCTTCTTGTATGTGATAACCCGAAATGGAAATAGAGTTGAATTTCGGCATTTTCTTGCTGGTGAATTCGAAAATATCGGCAACAATTTTCATTGATTGCGCTGGAGGATAGATATAGGTATTCCGAACCATAAATTCTTTCAGAATGTCATTTTGTATCGTGCCGGAAAGTTGTTCTGGTTTTACTCCTTGTTCTTCGGCAGCGATGATATAAAATGCCATAATGGGTAAAACCGCTCCATTCATCGTCATTGAAACCGACATTTCGCCCAATGGAATCTGGTCAAACAGCACTTTCATATCTTCGACAGAATCTATGGCAACTCCCGCTTTTCCTACATCGCCAACCACGCGTTCGTGATCCGAATCGTAGCCGCGATGCGTGGGCAAATCAAAAGCTATGGAAAGCCCTTTTTGTCCTGCGGCAAGATTTCTTCTGTAAAAAGCGTTGCTTTCTTCGGCGGTCGAAAAACCTGCATATTGACGAATTGTCCAAGGCCGGCGGACATACATTGTTGCGTAAGGGCCGCGTAAATTTGGCGCAAAGCCGGCTCCAAAATCAAGATGTTCGAGGTTTTCGATGTCTTGTTCGGAATAGGTTTTTTTTAGTTCAATGCCTTCGGCGGTGAGGAAGGTTTGTTCCAAATTATTGAAATTTCCTTTTTGTTTTTTGGAACTTTCTAATTTTATATGTTGGAGATTTTTTCTCAAAGCTTAACTATATTTATAAGATATTTAATCTGCTATCTCTTGATGAATGATAAATTGCCTTGATAACAATGACATTTTTGTTGATGGTATAGTGTATTAAATAAGGAAATGTGGTTAACATTATTATTCTAACTTCATCATATCGATTTTGAAAATGAAACGGATTCTTTTTTATAATCGCTAGACTTTCTTTAAATGAAAGATGAAATCTTTTAGCCAATTTTGGATCTACACTTTTGTACCAAAAGAGCGATTCTCTAAAATCAACTTTAGCCTCGTCAATAATGACAATTTTATAATTCATTTTCTATTTCTTTTAAAAAATCATCAATGTCTGTTGCACTTTCTGGATTTTTTAAATACTTTTCAGTACGTTCCCTAACTTGATCGATTTGCCATTGCGGTATTTCATATTTTGCTGAAGAGGGTAAAATAATGACATCGACTTCATCTGCATTAAAATCATCAGGAAGCGTAATCTTTATTTTATGATTTTTTACTTTGACTGTTTGTCTTATTGCTTCCATAATTTTCTATTTTGAGATGTAAATATAATCGTTTTATTTTGAAAAATTGTCTTCTAAATTTGAACGTCCGCCTCCTTTAATTTTATATTTTAAAAATTTTCCTGCGTCACTTTTCTATAATTTTAAAAGTCCATTTATTATCCGAATAATTTGTATTGATACCTTCAAGAAGACCGGCACTCATTGTCACGCCGGAACCAATGGTGAAAAGCAAAAATGCCCAATTACTTCCGCCAGAAGCAACAACCAAGGAACTTCCAACAACCGTTAGCCCTGCAATCAAGACGACTGTTTTGACTGTTGCCAAGACTTTTGGTTGTTTTTTTATACTTTTTAGGCTGTCGATTTTTATGGATTGATAGTCGACAACAATCGTTAAACTATCCGAAAATTTTAGATTTCCAACATATTTTTTCCCGTCCAATGTTCTTATTTTAATGCGTTGGTTTTCTTCTAAAATTTTTACTTTTCCAGTGTAAATGTTAGTGACTTCAACAGCTTTTTGTTGTGGAAAAACGACGTATGAAATAAAAAACACCAATAGATATAGTATGCTTTTCATCCTAATAATTTTAATTATTTCTCTTCTTTAATTCTATCGTATTCCATTTGTTCCGCCAAACGTTTTTCGATTATGGGCGTAATCAAAGTTTTTCTTGGTTTTATTTTCACAAAAGGGAACAGTTCCAAATTGGCTGCCATTCTATCATTTTTGTTGGGATATTTGTTGGTTCCCAGAAGGATTTCTTTCCCTGAATCGAATAATTCCTGTTCTTTGTCGGCACTTTCCTGGATTTTTCTTTTGATGATTCCTTCGTTGAGTTGTTTCAAGAAACCGCCATTGGCTTCTATATCCTTGAACAAAGCCAAGGCTTTTTCGGCTAATTGATTTGTCAGGCTTTCTATGTAATAACTTCCGTCAGCAGGATTGTTGACTTTGTCGAAATAGCTTTCGTGTTTGAGGATCAACAACTGGTTTCTGGCAATTCGGTCGCCAAATTCATTGTCTTTATGGTACAACGCATCGTAAGGTAAATTAGCAATGGCATCGGCTCCGCCAAGAATGGCACTCATACATTCGGTTGTGGTGCGCAGCATATTCACATTATAATCATAGATTGTTTTATTTCGTTTTGTAGGCGAAACCAGCAAATGGCAATCGAAGTTGTGGTTGTATTCCTTGGCAATTAGATTGAAAAGCAGTCGCAAGGCACGAAGTTTGGCGATTTCGAAAAAGTAATTGGTACCCACCGAAATTTCAAAAACAATTGGCTGGTTTATCGTTCCATTCCGATAGCTATCGGAACGGTTGAAATATTCGTTGGCGTGAGCCAAACTATATCCAATTTGTTGCACCATATTGGCACCGGCATTCTGGTATAAACCCGCATCAATGCTGATAAAAGAAATAGAGGATGTTGCTGCCGAAATCAAATTAAGCGTTTCGAAATTGTTTTTTTCTTTGGTCACAAACCAATTCCCTCCTTTAGCTAATTCCCCAATTGGATCAAGATTACAGAATATTTTTGCATTTTCCTGCTTGGCAATCGCATCTATTTTTTTGACGAAATCGACTGATAGAAATGCCAAATTGAAGTACGTCGTCACTTTTTCCAAAGGAAGATTTTCCAGTAGTTTTTTAACATCGGTATTTTCGTCTTGAATCGTAAAACGAATACTTTCGGCACCGCGATTGATGCTGTCAATGGCTCGAAGATTCGATTTTTCGAGATCGTGAACGAATATGTTTTGGCAAATTCTGAACTCGGTAGCTTTTGTATTTACATCTGATGTTCCTCGAAATTCGTCAATATGGTAAAAGGGTTTTACCTGAATATCTTCGGGTGAATTCCAAATCAAGGTTTCATTATAATCGGCACCGTTGAGTTCAAACTGAATTCGTTGTTTCCATTGTTTGGAGGAAATGGGATTAAAATCGTCGAATAGATTTTTCATTTACGGATTTCAGGATTAAAGTTTAAATGTAACTTTGTAATCTTCATTTGTATTGGACTATTTACTAACATCTTTCTCAATGGTGTCGCCTTCGAACTCGATGATATAGATGTCTTCGCTATCTTTTTTCATATAGTATTTTTCCCGGGCATATTTTTCTATTTGCTCCGGGTTTTTGAGCTGTTTAATGTTTTCCTGGTCTTTTTTGATTTCGTCCTGATAATATTTTCTGTTGTCTTGGAGTTCTTCGATTTGTTTGTCCAAAATGCGATGATCAAAATAGGAATAGTTGTCCAGGAAAATCATCCAAGTCGAAAAAAACAACAAAACCCATACGTATTTGTTGCTTAAAAATTTAAACCAAGGTTTGTCTTTATAGGATTTTGTCATTTGAAATTCTGTGTTTTTTAGCCCCGATTACAGTGGAAATCCCGCGCTTTTGGGCGTGGATTGCAACGAAAAGCGGGAAATAGCTCCTGAAAAAAATAGGCAATAAAAGTACAATAAATTTATAGAATTCGTTGATTTATTACGGCACGAACTACGTCGATGGCAACGGTATTGTATTTGTCGTTTGGTATGATGATGTCGGCAAACGCCTTTGTTGATTCGATAAATTGCTGGTGCATAGGTTTTAGTGTGGTTTGGTAGCGGTTTAGAACTTCTTCCATATCACGACCTCTTTCGGCAATATCGCGTTTTAGTCTGCGAATTAATCGCTCGTCTGAATCGGCGTGAACAAATATCTTAATGTCGAATAAATCTCGAAGTTCGGGATTGGATAGAATTAGAATCCCTTCGACAATCATTACTTTTCGAGGATGCGTCAAAATGGTGTCGTCTGTCCTGTTGTGTGTCGCAAAGGAATAAACGGGCTGGTTGATGGTGTTTCCTGCTTTGAGTTCTTTGAGGTGTTCGACCAATAAATCGAAATCGATGGCTCTGGGATGGTCAAAGTTTGTTTTTGACCGTTCTTCATAACTCTGGTTTGTAGATTCTTTGTAGTAGGAATCTTGGGCTATAATTCCAACTTCGGTACCAGGCAACTCATTCATTATTTGATGAACAACGGTTGTTTTTCCGCTTCCTGTCCCGCCCGCAATACCAATTATTAGCATAAAATAGTCCTGTTATGTTTTTATTGGAACAAAAATAGGGATTTAATTGGGAGTGGATTTTGTTTTTGGTGAAATGTTATAGGATGATTTGTTTTTTCTTTGTTGATTTGAATGGTTTTTTTTAAATAAAAGTATTGTCAACAGATTTCATAAAAAAACGAGACTGTCTTTTTTGAGACAGCCTCGTTTTGAATGCTTAAAGGAATAATACTTTTCTTCAGAAGAACTAGAAATTAATGTTTACCGTGTTCACGTCCATTGTTCCCTCTGTCTCCTCTATTACCGTTGTTACCATTGTTACCGTTGTTACCGCGGTTGTCATAATCTCTGTGATCCTCATTTCTATTCCCGATGGATCTCTGAGGTCTACCTTTATAGCCTCTATAATATTTTTCTCTATTACTTCTGAAATTTGAGTATGGTCTTGAACCGTGATAATCATTCAAGACAACTTTGTATCCACGATCCAAATCGTAATTTCTATACTGTCTAGGTAAGTATCTTGATCGTACCCAGTTTCCTCCACTTAAATAAATAAACTGAGAAGCACGAATGTCGTAATAAGACTCAATATCTGGTAAATAATAATAATCTACTGAAGCATAACCGGCTGGTCCCCATGATGGAGCTGTGCCTAAATGTACATTTATGGAAAGTTGCGCATGCATCGTACTTGATGCGAAAAACATCACTATTCCTAAGGCAATTAATTTTAAAGTTTTCATTTGTTTTTATTTTAATTAATATTTTTTTAATCGTATTCTTTGAATTCAACATTTTGTTAAAGCCAACTATCATGCCAATACTGAGGTATTAACTTTTAATTATGATTCATTATAAAAGAAGAATCAGTAAAAGGATGATAATGATAACGGCACCTACAGACAAATAAACGCCATGATGTGTTGATCTTAAAGTTGCATTAATGGCACGGACTTCTTTACGAAGTGCTTTTTTTCTGAATAATTCATTGACAATTTATCCATTGTTTTTATTTCCTCTAAACGTGTCAACATTACTTTAACTTCGGCGGGCATTTCTTTGGTATCGACTGCTTTTTCGGTTGGGGTTTTTTCGGAAGTCATAATTGTGGACGGAATGATACTTAACGCTAACACCATCATCATTAAATAAAGGGTTGTTTTTTTTATGTTATTTTAATTTTAATGGTTGAATTATTTATAGTGTAAAGTTGGAGAATATTCAAACCGCTTATGTTATATATTTATTGCTAGTAGTTGCAAAATTCACACATTAAAAAAGGTTTGAGATTTGGTCTAAATTGTTAAATAAAAAAGGACAGGATTTTAAATTCCTGTCCTTTTTGTAATCTTAAAGCGTATTGCTAGTTGTTAGCTCCTTTATATACCAGTGTTAAAAATGTCGATTATCACGGTACGGTTATAAGAACGTTCCTCTGGGAATTCGTTTTTAAAAGGGGAGAAATTTGGATCTTCACCATAACCGGTTACTTCGAATTTAACATCAGTTCTACCTGATTTCGCCAGAGCACTTCCGATAATTTTTTTCACATCGTTTGCACGTGCAATAGATAATTTTAAATTATAGGCATCATTTCCAATTATATCGGCATGACCATGAATAATTACCGTTCCGTTTGCGGGAATTTTTGGTACCACAACATCTGTTAGGTATTTTTGGTAAATCAAGATGGCTTTTGAATCATTGAATTCATAAATAACACTGTATCTAATTCCTTCATCGATTTTGGCTGGAGCCCAAAGCACAATATGTGCCGTAGTTTCTTTACGTACAACCTTGCCACTTTTGGTTTGACCTATCATTGTAATTTTGAAGTCACCTTCAGGTCGAGTTCCTAAAATGGACTGTCCAGATAAGCTTGCGCTTTCTTGAGTGTAAGGCCCAAATGATTGAACCATTCCTTTTTCATCAGCAATCTGGATAGACCATGACGTAAAAGCTTCGTTTGCACCTTTTGTGTTAAATGTTACATAACTTTCTAAAGGAGCTTCTTGTAAAGCCGCAGTTTCTGATGCATTAGATTTACCTGGACCGCTTTGGAATTCTGCTAATAAAACTGGTGAACTACTTTCGATAGAAACTCTTCTATCTCCTTCACGAAGAAGGTCTAATTCACGTACTCCTCCTGGTTGTTCAGACGGGATATTTGGTTTAAATTGACCCTTAGTTCTAATTCTTGTAGCCGTAATTCCAAATGTGTTTACCAAGTAGAATTTAACTGATTCTGCCATTTCTTTAGCTTCTTTTGGTCCTTTTTCTGAAGAACCTACCAAGACGATAGTTGTGGAAGGATTTTTAATCATACGGTCACCAAGGATGTTGATTACATTATAGTACACAATCATTTGTCTTTCTGAGCGGCCAGATTGGTTTATAGGTGTTACCATTTCGAGTTGGTCTTCCCTGAAATCTTTTACCTCTTCTTTTTTAAGCATTACATAACGATTTGGTATTTCGGTTGAACCAATGTTAAAATAGACATAGTTACGAAGTGGAAAAACTTCTCTAACACGACGTTGAACAGGAACATTTGCGGGAGCATTCACAGAAAACTGAACTTCAGGATCTGGCACTAATACTTCTTCAGGTTTCGCAATTAGATGACCTCGGCCAAATTTAAGTGCAACACCAGCTCTAACAGTTGTTATATTCAATGTTTCTATAGAACGTGGGTTCTGTCCAAAATAGGGATGAAACGACACAAATGGTGATAAGACAAATTGCGTATGGTTATTTTGTGAAGAAAGTGGAATATCAAATCCAGCTCCGATTTGCATTGAAAAAATCGTTGATTTTACATCACTTAAATCTCCTTTTACATCAGGAGTGGCAGCTTGATTAGGATAAGCCGGGTTGATTCCTAGTTTGTAAGTGAATGATTTGTCCATGTTGAAAGCTAAACGTGGCCCACCATATAAATAAAAATTAGATTTAAAAGGAGCGAAACGTATGCTAGGTTCAACAGAGATATAACTAATATTAGTTTTTAAGTCTGCAGGACAGTCACAGGCAGTTTTTACTTGGTCAAACTTAGCTTGACGATTGTCGTATCCTGCTTGTAGCATAAAACCCAATCTTGTATCCGGACGATGGTATTCTAAAAGCGGAGCAATAAAAAGTCCAATACCATCTCCATCATGAAATATAGCTGGAGGAGTGAAACCGGCATTCAACATATGAGTTGAACCGCGATAGAAATTAAAATTAGCACCACCAGCTACACCAAACCACCAAGATGGTTTTGTGTATTGTATTTCCTGCGCCTGAACTGGCGTTTGAATATTTAACCAAACCAAAGCCAATATTATAAGACTTTTAATGGGCAGGTTATTTAGGTACCACGTCATACATGATCCCATTTTAAAATTATTTATATTTTTCATTTTATATTTTTTAAAATTTTATTATTATGTTTGAATAAATCCCGCCCGAAGACGGGATATGATTTTTTGGTTTTAACCAATTACATTAATTGTTTAGTTAGTAGGTACGTTAATGACTGTATTTACCATGGTAACTGAAGCTACTAGTGAAATCGCTCTACCGTTTAATGTCGTTACACTGGCATTTGTGCTATTGGCAGGAGAAGACAAAGTCACCCCTGAATAAGCAATAATATTTCCAATCATAACTCCACCTCCGGCGTAGTTAATAACAGCTTGACTACCCACATACCAGTATACATTATTAGGATTACCTACACCGTTTAAAAATACAACACTACTTGGTGCTGCATCGCCTACTGTTAAAGCAGAAGGTACTTGAAAGTACCATTTTGCATTGGGATCACCTTGAGCATCTAATGTAAGATTTCCGTTAGTTATTTTAAAAGTGCTAGCGGCTGTATAAATACCAGGAGCTAATGTTAATCCACCTAGTTCGCCTGCTCCCGGATTAACAACACCGCCTGGCATTTGAGCTGGAGAAATGCTAAGATAAAGAGCTCTGGCTTCATTCAATCCAGCTAATGCAGTTGCTCCTTTGGTAGCACTTCCAGGTGCGGGTGCATCTGTGTATATTCCATCGGTAACAAGTCCGTTATTTAATGGGGTTACTGTATAAACATCACCATTTGTACCATCTGTAAAACCTGTTATTAAAGTTGCGGCGGCGGTAGTACCGATTGATCCATTCACTACAGTAAATAATCCTTGATTGGTTATTCCGGCATCACCACCGAAAACTCCAAAGAACAATCCACTTGTTGCTGGTGGTGTTACAATTACTGGAATCAATGTTGTAAAGTTCCAAACATAATCACTTGCCAACCCAATACCTACAGTGTTTTGAGCTCCCGTCGTAATGGTAGCAGTGTATACTGTATTTTGAGCTAATGGAGCAGAAGGTGTAAAAGAAACCGTTGATCCAGAATAGGTATAGGTACCCAATACTGGAATTGCACCTTGCTTAACTGTAAATGTTGTAGCGTTTAAAGTCAATGGATTCATTGGCATATTAAAGGTAGCACTAATAACTTTATTAAGTGCAACCCCTGTAGCATTAGGTAACGGGTCAGTTGAAACTACAATTGGCCTACCTGGAGTTGTAAAGTTCCAAACATAATCACTTGCCAACCCAGTACCTACAGTGTTTTGAGCTCCTGTCGTAATGGTAGCAGTGTATGTTGTATTTTCAGCTAATGGAGCAGAAGGTGTAAAAGAAACCGTTGATCCAGAATAGGCATATGTACCCAATACTGTAATTGCACCTTGCTTAACCGTAAATGTAGTAGCGTTTAAAGTCAATGGATTCATTGGCATATTAAAGGTAGCACTAATTACTTTATTAAGCGGAACCCCTGTAGCATTAGGTGCAGGGTCAGTTGAAACTACAATTGGCCTAATATCTGTAGTAAATGACCATACATAATCACTAGCCATCTCAGTACCTGCAACGTTTTTAGCTCCTTTCGTAATGGTAGCAGTATATACTGTATTTGCTGCTAATGGAGCAGAAGGTGTAAAGGAAGCCTTTGTATCTGTATAGGTAATTGTACCCAAAACTGGAGTTGTACCTTGCTTAACGGTAAATGTTGTAGCGTTTATAGTCAACGGATCCATTGGCACACTAAAGGTAGCACTAATAACTTTATTAAGCGCAACCCCTGTAGCATTAGGTAACGGGTCAGTTAAAATTACGGTTGGTCTAATACTAGTAGTAAATGTCCATACATAATCACTGGCCAACTCAGTACCGGCAAGGTTTGTAGCTCCCTTAGTAATGGTAGCAGTATATACTGTATTTTCAGCTAATGGAACAGAAGGTGTAAAGGATGCCATTGTTCCTGCATAGGTAATTGTACCCAAAACTGGAGTTGCACCTTGTTTAACAGTAAATGTTGTAGCATTTAAGGTCAATGGATTCATTGACATATTAAAGGTTGCCGTAATAATTTTATTAGGTGAAACGTTTACAGCCAGGTTTGCAGGATCCGTTGAAACTACAAGAGGATTAACATCGGTTGTAAATGTCCATACATAATCCGTTTGCAAAGCATTGCCTGGTACATCTTTTACCGATGTTGTAATTCTACCGGTATAAAGAGTCTTAATGGCAAGACGGCTAGTAGGCGTAAATGTAGCGGTTATCCCTGAATAGGTAACCGTTCCTGAAACAGGTACTCCTGCTGCCGTTATGATAAATGAGGATTGCGTAATGGTTGCTGGGTTCATGGCTTCGTTGAAGGTAGCTGAAATAATCTGGTTCAAGGGAACACCAGAAGCTCCGTCAGTTGGGATCGTTGATATTACAATTGGACATACACCGATGGTTTCTACGAACTCATCTTTTGCACATCCTGTCATTAAAGCAATAAATAGTATTGCAATGATCGATAGTAGTTTTTTAATTTTCATTTTTTTTATTTTTTATTTTTAGGGTTAAATAATTTTATGGTACAGAGGTTGCTCAGTTATTGTCTATAAGTATTACACAATTCAGGCAAAGAGTTACATTATTCACACATTCCGAAAATTTGACCTCACTAAATTACTAATATTTGTTTAATAATCAATACGTTATAAGTAATTTAACAATATATTTAACAATTTATATATCTTTAACGCCAGGGGAGTTGTAAATAAAACACAAAAAAAATCGAGGTTTTTAGGCCTCGATTTTCTAAAAAACTAAAACAGTTTCAAATGTTTAGTTAATATAAGTATATTTTTATTTTTTATTTTTTTACTTTTCCCAATTCGCACATAAATGTTGTCAATTCTCTTGTAAAAGTATCCAGTGTAAGGGCGGATTGCTTTATGCTATCAACAGATAGTTTTAATTCCTCTGGTGAACTTATCGACTCATCCAGCATATTCGAAAAACCTAAAATATTGGCAATGGGTTGTCTTACTTTATGCGAAGTCATAAACATCATTTCTTCAAGTCCTTTTATGTATTCTTTCTGTTTTTCTTCTGCTTTTTTAAGTTCTCTGTTTGCAATGTTTAGTTCTGCTGTCTTTATTTGTCTCTCTTGAGTTTTAAAAATTAATTTTTTGTTGGCAATAATTAATGCTGCCGCTTGTTTTTCTTTAACTTTATTTTGATATTCTAATTCTTTATTGGCAATAACTAGCTCTGTTGCTCGATTTTCTTTTTCGATGTTTTGGAAAGCTAATTCTTTGTTGGCAATTACTAGCTCTGCAGCCCTTTTTTCCTTCTCATTATTTTGATAGGCAAGTTCTTTGTTAACGATATTTAATTTTGCAGCAAATTCGTTTTCCATCAAAACTATTGATTGATTTAAAATATCAGCTTCATTTATTGGTTTCATAGCATCGTTTTTTTTGAATTATTATGATAGCAAAAACCCGAGAGACATTTTAATCCTTCGATTTTTATGAGCAAAGAGAATATAGTAACAACAATAGAAATCGTCAACTCTGACATAAAAGACGATAAGGCATCGGCTATTTTGTCTTTCAAACTTAGGATTCCTAATTTTGAATTTGACTCATTAGAATTTTTTCCTTTTTCGGAGAGAATTTCCATTGTTGTTACTTGATTGTACATGATTTTATGTTTAAAGTTTTGAAACTTTAGAAAAATAAATGGATTGAATTTAATGTTCGTTACTTTTGATTTCCTTTTTTATGGAATTTAATTTTGTTTTTTCTTCAGCAATTAGATTTTCGTTAGATTGCAAAAGAGTTTCATATTTGTCGGTTACATTTTCATATAATTCTTCAAATTTATCTTTCATATCATCGGCAAAACCTTTGCCTTTATTAAGGATTCTCTTTCTTGTTTTTTTACCTTTTGCAGGTGCAAACAAGATTCCTGCGATTGCTCCAGCAGCTACTCCCCCCAAAACTCCTAATAATACTTTACTTGAATTCATAATTTCTATTTTTAATTTTTAATTTATTTTATATATTTTTTCCTTGAATAAGCCTTAATAATATTGCGATAATCGCAATAACAAGAAGGATATGTATTATTGATCCTGCACTGTAGGCAAAGAACCCGATTGCCCA
>DHXP01000047.1:0-312 GCA_002413745.1 Flavobacterium sp. UBA5153
TTATTAACGGTTAGATCTTTCAAGGCTTGACCAAGTTCATTCATGTCGTGATTGAATTCACGCTTAAAGGATTGCCAATCGCTATTGGTATCATTTTTATAAGTCTCCATTTTTGCTTTAAGATCTTTGTTTTTTTGTTCCAGGATGTCAATATTTTTTTCATATTTGGCATCAATTGTTTTTTCTGCTTTTTTCATTTTCAACTTCAATTCAGTTATCCGAATTTCGTTTTCATTGATAATTGAATCTGTATTTTCTTTGAAAGCTTTCCATTCTTCAGCACTGGCAACCTTTTTTGCCACGACCAAATTA
>DHXP01000047.1:322-4889 GCA_002413745.1 Flavobacterium sp. UBA5153
CGATTAGTGTGGTAAATGCGAGGGTAAAAATTGTCTTTTTCATATTGAGTGATTTAAGTATTAAAAGCATTGTAAACCAAACAAATTTTGCTGCTCCCAATAAAATAAATAGTAAGGATTGATAATAATAGTCCAATTATTACAAACATTCCTAATTTCCAATTTGATTCGGTATCTTTATTCATAATTCTAGTTTTTATTGTTTAAATAAAAAAGGACAGGGTTTTAAGTTCCTGTCCTTTTATTGATATTATAATTGTATTCAGATAACTTATTTTTCAGCATTAAAAATGTCAATTATCACGGTACGGTTATAAGAACGTTCCTCTGGGAATTCGTTTTTAAAAGGGGAGAAATTTGGATCTTCACCGTAACCGTTTATTTCGAATTTCACATCGGTTCTGCCGGATTTTACCAAGGCACTTTCGATAATTTTTTTCACATTGTTTGCACGAGCCAGAGACAATTTTAGATTATAGGCATCATTTCCAATTATATCGGCATGACCATGAATAATTACCGTTCCGTTTGCGGGAATCTTTGGTACCACAACATCTGTTAGGTATTTTTGGTAAATCAAGATAGCTTTTGAATCATTGAATTCATAAATAACACTGTATCTAATACCTTCATCGATTTTGGCTGGAGCCCAAAGCACAATATGTGCCGTAGTTTCTTTACGTACAACCTTGCCACTTTTGGTTTGACCTATCATTGTAATTTTGAAGTCGCCTTCAGGTCGAGTTCCTAAAATGGACTGTCCAGATAAGCTTGCACTTTCTTGAGTGTAAGGCCCAAATGATTGAACTATTCCTTTTTCATCAGCAACCTGAATAGACCATGATGTAAAAGCTTCGTTTGCACCTTTTGTGTCAAATGTTACATAACTTTCTATAGGTGCTACTTGCAAAACTGCAGTTTCTGATGAATTAGATTTACCTGGACCACTTTGGAATTCTGCTAATAAAACTGGTGAACTACTTTCGATAGAAACTCTTCTATCTCCTTCACGAAGAAGGTCTAATTCACGTACTCCTCCTGGTTGTTCAGACGGGATATTTGGTTTAAATTGACCCTTAGTTCTAATTCTTGTAGCCGTAATTCCAAATGTGTTTACCAAGTAGAATTTAACTGATTCTGCCATTTCTTTAGCTTCTTTTGGTCCTTTTTCTGAAGAACCTACCAAGACGATAGTTGTGGAAGGATTTTTTATCATACGATCACCAAGGATGTTCAGTACATTATAATAAACATTCATTTGTCTTTCTGAACGACCAGATTGGTTTATAGGTGTTACCATTTCGAGTTGATCTTCCCTGAAATCTTTTACCTCTTCTTTTTTAAGTAATTTGTAACGATTTGGTATTTCGGTTGAACCGATATTAAAAAACACATAGTTACGAAGCGGAAAAACTTCTTTAACACGACGTTGAACAGGAACATTTGCGGGAGCATTCACAGAAAACTGAACTTCAGGATCTGGTGTTGGAGCAATAACAACTTCCTCAGGTTTTGTAATTAGATGACCTCGGCCAAATTTAAGTGCAACACCTGCTCTAACAGTTGTTATGTTCAATGTTTCTATAGAACGTGGATTCTGTCCAAAATAGGGGTGAAACGATACAAAAGGCGATAGCACAAATTGTGTATGGTTATTTTGTGAAGAAAGCGGAATATCGAAACCTGCTCCGATTTGCATTGAAATAACAGTTTTATGGATGTCGCTTAAATCTCCTTTCACTTCAGGGCTAACCGCTTGATTAGGATAAGCTGGATTAATTCCCAGTTGGTAAGTGAATGACTGATCTCTAATGAAAGCAAATCGTGGGCCACCAAACAAATAGAAGTTTGATTTGAAAGGAGCAAAACGCAAGCTAGGTTCTACCGTAATGTAGCTGATATTAGTTTTTAAATCTGCTGGACAGTCACAAGGAGTAACTACTTCGTCAAACTTGGCTTTACGATTGTCATATCCTGCTTGTAACATAAAACCCAATCTTGAATCAGGACGGTGATATTCAATAAGGGGGGCAATGAAGAGTCCAACACCTTTACCATCATGAAAAGTGACTGGGGGGGTAAAATCTGAACTCAACTGGTTAGTTGAACCACGATAGAAATTAAAATTGGCACCACCTGCTACACCAAACCACCAAGATGGTTTTGTATACTGTACTTCCTGGGCCTGAACTGGCATTTGAATGTTGAACCAAACCAAAGCCAATAGGATTAGACTTTTTGAGGGCAGGTTATTTAAGAACCACGTCATAGGTGATCCCATTTTAAAATTATTTATATTTTTCATTTTATATTTTTTAAAATTTTATTATTATGTTTGAATAAATCCCGCCCGAAGACGGGATATAATTTTTTGGTTTTTAAACCATACGATCAATGAATTAGTTAGGGTACATTAATAATTGTATTTACCATAGTAACCGCAGATACTAATGAAATCGCTCTTCCATTTAATACAGTTTCTTGACCAACTGGAGACGTGCTATTAGCAGGAGAAGACAAAGTCACTCCGGAATTAGCGATTATGTTTCCAACCATAACTCCACCACCGGCGTAGTTAATAACGGCTGATGAACCAACATACCAATATACATTATTAGGATTACCTACACCATTTAAAAATACAACACTACTTGGTGCAGAATCACCTACTGTTAAACTAGAAGGTGCTTGAAAGTACCATTTTGCATTGGGATCACCTTGGGCATCTAATGTAAGATTTCCGTTAGTTACTTTAAAAGAGCTAGCGGCCGTATAAATACCAGGAGCTAATGTTAATCCACCTAGTTCGCCTGCTCCCGGATTGACAACACCACCCGGCATTGAAGCAGGAGAGATGCTAAGATAAAGGGTTCTGGCTGCGTTCAATCCAGCTAATGCAGTTGCTGCATTGGTAGCAGTTCCTGGCGCCGGCGCTGCTGTGTATATTCCACCGGTTACAAGTCCATTGTTTAATGGGGTTACTGTATAAACATTTCCATTTGTACCATCTGTAAAACCTGTTACTAAAGTTGAGGCGGCAGTTGTACCAATTGATCCATTAACCACAGTATGTAATCCTTGATTGGTTATTCCGGCATTTCCACCGAAAGCTCCAAATCCCAAACCGTTTGTTGTATTTACAGGAGGAGGATTTGCGTTTACTGGATTGAAAGTTGTAAAATTCCAAACATAATCATTGGCCAACGCAGTACCGGCAACGTTTCTTGCTCCCGTAGTAATGGTACAAGTATAAACTTTATTACCTACTAACGGAGAAGATGGCGTAAAAGTAACCGTTGATCCAGAATAGGAAATGGTTCCTAGTATTGCAGTAGCACCTTGTTTTACTGTATAGGTAAGATCTGTTAGAGTCAAAGGATTCATTGGCATGTTAAAGGTTGCCGTAATTATTTTATTAAGTGCAACACCAATAGCATTGTTTGCTGGGTCAGTTGAAACTACAATAGGCAAAAGACCTGTAGTAAATGTCCATACATAATCACTAGCTATCTCAATACCGGCAAGGTTTTTAGCGCCTGTAGTTATGGTACAAGTATATACTTTATTTTCTGCTAATGGAGAAGACGGTGTAAAAGAAACCATTGTTCCAGAATAGGTAATTGCTCCTAATACTGTGGTTGCACCTTGCTTAACAGTAAATGTTGTAGCCGTTAAGGTCAAAGGATCCATTGACATATTAAAGGTTGCCGTAATAACTTTATTAAGTGCAACATCAATGGCAAGGTTTGCTGGATCAGTTGAAACTATTAGAGGTAAAAATCCAGTTGTAAAAGTCCATATATAATCAGTTTGTAAAGCATTACCTGTCTTGTCTTTAGCCGATGTCGTAATTCTTCCGGTATAAACAGTGTTAGCGGCAAGACGGCTAGTAGGAGTAAATGTTGCGACCGCTCCAGAAAGTGTAACCGTTCCTGAAACAGGTGCTCCTCCTACCGTTATGATAAATGAGGATGCCGTAATAGTTGCCGGGTTCATGGTCTCATTGAAGGTAGCCGTAATTATCTGGTTCAAGGGAACACCAGAAGCAC
The DNA here is from genome assembly GCA_002413745.1 of Flavobacterium sp. UBA5153. GTDB lineage: Bacteria > Bacteroidota > Bacteroidia > Flavobacteriales > Flavobacteriaceae > Flavobacterium. The sequence goes on from DHXP01000047.1 coordinate 4,372, forward strand.
CATTAATTGGGTTCGTTGTTGTCACAATTGGACATACACCGATGGTTTCCACGAAATCATCTTTTGCACATCCCGTCATTAAAGCAATAAATAGTATTGCAATGATTGATAGTAGTTTTTTAATTTTCATTTTTTTTTGATTTTTTAGGGTTAAATAATTTTATGGTACAAAGGTTGGTCAGTTATTGTCTGTAAGTATTATACAATTCCAGCAAAGAGTTGCATTATTCACACATTTTGGAAATTTTACTTCGTTAATTTGACTTGTATTCATTTAAACATCAATACGTTATGAGTAATTTAACAATATATTTAACAATATATTTAACAATTTATATATCTTTAACGCCAGGGGGAGTTATAAAAAAACCACAAAAAAAATCGAGGTTTTTAGGCCTCGATTTTTCAAAATAACTAAAACAGTTTCAAATGTTTAGTTATAATAAGTTTTATAATGTTAGTTCTCTTTTTTATTTTTTTTATTTTCCCAATTCACACATAAATGTTGTCAATTCTCT
>DHXP01000047.1:4967-6084 GCA_002413745.1 Flavobacterium sp. UBA5153
ATTAATTTTTTGTTGGCAATAATAAGTTCGGATGCTCGTATATCTTTTTCAAGCTTATTGAAGGCAATTTCCCTTTTAGCAATGATTAATTCTACAGCATTTTTTTTATTTTCTTCATTTTGAAAGACAAGTTCTTTATTAGCGATGACTAACTCAGCTTCACGTTTTTCTCTTTCTCCATATTGATATGCTAATTCTTTATTTGCAATAATTAGCTCAGCAGTGAGACTTCCCCTTTCTTTATATTGGAAGGTGAGTTCTTTGTTTGCGAGAATCAGCTCTGCAGCACTTTTTTCTATTTCTACGTTTTTAGAATCAAGTTCTCTATTGGCTTTCATTAATTTTACCGCGAGTTTGTTTTCCATCAAAACGATAGATTCCTTTAAGATATCAATTTCATTTACCGGTTTCATAGTATCTTTTTTTCGATTTATTATGATAGCAAAAACCCGAGAGACATTTTAATCCTTCGATTTTTATGAGCAAAGTGAATATAGTAACAACAATAGAAATCGTCAATTCTGACATAAAAGATGATAAAACATCGGCTATTTTGTCTTTCAAACTTAGGGTTACTAATTTTGAATTTGACTCATTAGAATTTTTTCCTTTTTCGGAGAGAATTTCCATTGTTGTTACTTGAATTGTATATAATTTTATGTTTAAAAGTTTTGAAACTTTAGAACAATAAATAGAATTAATTTTAAAGCTCTTGACTTTTGATTTCTTTTTTTATTGAATTTAATTTTGCTTTTCCTTCAGCAATTAAATCTTTTTCAGATTGCCAAATGGAATCATATTTTTTTGACACGTTATCAATCAATGAATCCAATTTGTCTTTAAAAACATCAACACTGTCATTGCCTTTTCTTGCAATTTTTCTTCTGGTTTTTGATCCCTTTTCAGGTGCGAATAAAATCCCCATCAATGCACCAGCGGCAACACCGCCTAAAACGCCTAATATTAATTTATCAGTTTTCATGATTTTTTTTTTTATTGTTTAATTTATTTATATTTTTTTTCCTTGAATAAGTCTTAATAGTATCGCGATAATTGCGAAAACAAGAAGGATGTGGATTATTGATCCTGCACTATAGGCAAAGAACCCGATTGCCCA
>DHXP01000017.1:0-2282 GCA_002413745.1 Flavobacterium sp. UBA5153
ATTATTTTCAAAAAAAGATTTAAAAAAGCTTGTAGGATTAGAAAAAGCGAATTACATTTGCACCCCGCTAAAAGGGCAAGTTATTTGAAAAGCTGGTAAGAAAGAGAGAAGAAAAGGTGATTTAAATCACTTAAAAAAAACTTCAATTTTTTCTTGCGAGATAAAAAAGAAGTTGCTACTTTTGCACCCGCTTTGAGAGAGACATTAAATGGCTCAAACGAAACGAAAAAGAAGAAGACACGTTCCTAGACATATTGAATTGACAGCCGTCCCGATTTATCGGGACAATAATAAAAGAGAGTAAACAAATCGAAAGATTTAAAACCACTAGAGCTTCAGTCGAAAATAAATAGAATTAAATTTATTTAATTCGCATAATATACGATGAAGAGTTTGATCCTGGCTCAGGATGAACGCTAGCGGCAGGCTTAACACATGCAAGTCGAGGGGTATAGTAGCAATACTAGAGACCGGCGCACGGGTGCGTAACGCGTATGCAATCTACCTTTCACAGAGGGATAGCCCAGAGAAATTTGGATTAATACCTCATAGTATAGTACCTTGGCATCAAGGAACTATTAAAGTCACAACGGTGAAAGATGAGCATGCGTCCCATTAGCTAGTTGGTATGGTAACGGCATACCAAGGCTACGATGGGTAGGGGTCCTGAGAGGGAGATCCCCCACACTGGTACTGAGACACGGACCAGACTCCTACGGGAGGCAGCAGTGAGGAATATTGGACAATGGGCGCAAGCCTGATCCAGCCATGCCGCGTGCAGGATGACGGTCCTATGGATTGTAAACTGCTTTTGTACAGGAAGAAACACTCCGACGTGTCGGAGCTTGACGGTACTGTAAGAATAAGGATCGGCTAACTCCGTGCCAGCAGCCGCGGTAATACGGAGGATCCAAGCGTTATCCGGAATCATTGGGTTTAAAGGGTCCGTAGGCGGCCCAATAAGTCAGTGGTGAAATCTCCCGGCTCAACCGGGAAATGGCCATTGATACTGTTGGGCTTGAATTATTAGGAAGTAACTAGAATATGTAGTGTAGCGGTGAAATGCTTAGAGATTACATGGAATACCAATTGCGAAGGCAGGTTACTACTAATGGATTGACGCTGATGGACGAAAGCGTGGGTAGCGAACAGGATTAGATACCCTGGTAGTCCACGCCGTAAACGATGGATACTAGCTGTTGGGAGCAATCTCAGTGGCTAAGCGAAAGTGATAAGTATCCCACCTGGGGAGTACGTTCGCAAGAATGAAACTCAAAGGAATTGACGGGGGCCCGCACAAGCGGTGGAGCATGTGGTTTAATTCGATGATACGCGAGGAACCTTACCAAGGCTTAAATGTAGGTTGACCGGTTTGGAAACAGACTTTTCGCAAGACAATTTACAAGGTGCTGCATGGTTGTCGTCAGCTCGTGCCGTGAGGTGTCAGGTTAAGTCCTATAACGAGCGCAACCCCTGTCGTTAGTTGCCAGCGAGTCATGTCGGGAACTCTAACGAGACTGCCAGTGCAAACTGAGAGGAAGGTGGGGATGACGTCAAATCATCACGGCCCTTACGCCTTGGGCTACACACGTGCTACAATGGCCGGTACAGAGAGCAGCCACTGGGCGACCAGGAGCGAATCTACAAAACCGGTCACAGTTCGGATCGGAGTCTGCAACTCGACTCCGTGAAGCTGGAATCGCTAGTAATCGGATATCAGCCATGATCCGGTGAATACGTTCCCGGGCCTTGTACACACCGCCCGTCAAGCCATGGAAGCTGGGGGTGCCTGAAGTCGGTGACCGCAAGGAGCTGCCTAGGGTAAAACTGGTAACTAGGGCTAAGTCGTAACAAGGTAGCCGTACCGGAAGGTGCGGCTGGAACACCTCCTTTCTAGAGCTTGAATGTTAGTAGCAATACACTTTCAAGAAAGAAGACGAAAAGTAATAATGGAAAGATTTTAGAAGCGATTACTCTCGCTGTTAGTTCAAATAATACACGTAAGACCGTTATGATGACGGTTTTATTTTTAAGAAAAAGAGTGTCTCGTAGCTCAGCTGGTTAGAGTACTACACTGATAATGTAGGGGTCGACAGTTCGAGTCTGTCCGAGACAACTATTTAGACTTAAAAAAAGGAAATTTTAGAAGTATGAGTATGAATTACCATTAATTCAAAATTCAACATTCATAATTTAAAATTAGAAATGGGGGATTAGCTCAGCTGGCTAGAGCGCCTGCCTTGCACGCAGGAGGTCAACGGTTCGACTCCGTTATTCTCCAC
>DHXP01000017.1:2527-4479 GCA_002413745.1 Flavobacterium sp. UBA5153
AAAATAAGGGCGTATGGGGGATGCCTTGGCTCTCAGAGGCGATGAAGGGCGTGATAAGCTGCGAAAAGCTACGGGGATTGGCACACACGATATGATCCGTAGATACCCGAATGGGGCAACCCACTATGTTGAAGACATAGTACACCGATAGGTGGGCAAACCCGCTGAACTGAAACATCTAAGTAGGCGGAGGAGAAGAAAACAAAAGTGATTCCGTAAGTAGTGGCGAGCGAACGCGGATTAGCCCAAACCAGAGTTGTTACGGCAATTCTGGGGTTGTAGGACCACGATATTTGTTGCGGATAGAATTAGAATCTACTGGAAAGTAGAGCCAAAGAAGGTGATAGCCCTGTATAAGTAATAGAAGATAACGATAGTGGTATCCTGAGTAGGGCGGGGCACGTGAAACCCTGTCTGAATTTGGCGGGACCATCCGCTAAGGCTAAATACTCCTGAGAGACCGATAGTGAACCAGTACCGTGAGGGAAAGGTGAAAAGAACCGTGAATAACGGAGTGAAATAGATCCTGAAACCATACGCTTACAAGCGGTCGGAGCCCTTTCGTGGGGTGACGGCGTGCCTTTTGCATAATGAGCCTACGAGTTAACGTTGCTGGCAAGGATAAGTGGTTAAGCCACGGATCCGTAGCGAAAGCGAGTCTGAATAGGGCGCTTTAGTCAGTAGTGTTAGACGCGAAACCGTGTGATCTACCCATGGGCAGGTTGAAGCTGTGGTAACACACAGTGGAGGACCGAACCGGTTGACGTTGAAAAGTCTTCGGATGACCTGTGGGTAGGGGTGAAAGGCCAATCAAACTCGGAAATAGCTCGTACTCCCCGAAATGCATTTAGGTGCAGCGTTGGTCATAAAGTTATATAGAGGTAGAGCTACTGATTGGATGCGGGGGCTTCACCGCCTACCAATTCCTGACAAACTCCGAATGCTATATAATGTTTACCAGCAGTGAGGGCTTGGGTGCTAAGGTCCAAGTCCGAGAGGGAAAGAACCCAGACCATCAGCTAAGGTCCCCAAATATATGTTAAGTTGAAAGAACGAGGTTTGTCTGCCCAGACAGCTAGGATGTTGGCTTGGAAGCAGCCATTCATTTAAAGAGTGCGTAACAGCTCACTAGTCGAGCGGACGAGCATGGATAATAATCGGGCATAAACATATTACCGAAGCTATGGATTTGACATTAATTTGTCAAGTGGTAGGGGAGCATTCTCACAGGGTAGAAGGTGTGTTGTAAAGCATGCTGGACCGGTGAGAAAAGAAAATGTAGGCATAAGTAACGATAATGCGGGCGAGAAACCCGCACACCGAAAGACTAAGGTTTCCACAGCTATGCTAATCAGCTGTGGGTTAGTCGGGACCTAAGGCGAACCCGAAAGGGACAGTCGATGGACAACGGGTTAATATTCCCGTACTAGTTATAATTGTGATGGGGTGACGGAGTGATGAAAGTGTCGCGAACTGACGGAATAGTTCGTTGAAGTACCTACCTATAGGCTGCGCAGGCAAATCCACGCGGCTTGGGGAAATACGATAGTACTCGGCGTCTTCGGACAAAGAGATAGTACACCTAAGGGCTTCCAAGAAAAACCTCTAAACTTCAGATTATAAGTACCCGTACCGCAAACCGACACAGGTAGTCGAGGAGAGAATCCTAAGGTGCTCGAGAGATTCATGGCTAAGGAATTAGGCAAAATAGACCCGTAACTTCGGGAGAAGGGTCGCCACGCTTACGGCGTGGCCGCAGTGAAGAGGTCCAGGCGACTGTTTATCAAAAACACAGGGCTCTGCAAAATCGTAAGATGAAGTATAGGGCCTGACACCTGCCCGGTGCTGGAAGGTTAAGAGGAGATGTTATTCGCAAGAAGAAGCATTGAATTGAAGCCCCAGTAAACGGCGGCCGTAACTATAACGGTCCTAAGGTAGCGAAATTCCTTGTC
>DHXP01000017.1:4680-66163 GCA_002413745.1 Flavobacterium sp. UBA5153
GCACGAATGGTGTAACGATCTGGACACTGTCTCAGCCATGAGCTCGGTGAAATTGTAGTAACGGTGAAGATGCCGTTTACCCGCAGTGGGACGAAAAGACCCTGTGCACCTTTACTATAGCTTAGTATTGACCTTGGATAAATGATGTGTAGGATAGGTTGGAGACTGTGAAGTGGCGTCGCTAGGCGTTGTGGAGTCATTGTTGAAATACAACCCTTTGTTTATCTGAGGCCTAACCCCGTAATGCGGGGGACATTGCTTGGTGGGTAGTTTGACTGGGGTGGTCGCCTCCAAAAGAGTAACGGAGGCTTCTAAAGGTTCCCTCAGTACGCTTGGTAACCGTGCGTAGAGTGCAATGGCATAAGGGAGCTTGACTGAGAGACATACAGGTCGATCAGGTACGAAAGTAGAGCATAGTGATCCGGTGGTTCCGCATGGAAGGGCCATCGCTCAAAGGATAAAAGGTACGCCGGGGATAACAGGCTGATCTCCCCCAAGAGCTCATATCGACGGGGGGGTTTGGCACCTCGATGTCGGCTCGTCACATCCTGGGGCTGGAGAAGGTCCCAAGGGTTGGGCTGTTCGCCCATTAAAGTGGCACGCGAGCTGGGTTCAGAACGTCGTGAGACAGTTCGGTCTCTATCTACTGTGGGCGCAAGAAATTTGAGTGGATCTGATTCTAGTACGAGAGGACCGAATTGGACTAACCTCTAGTGTATCTGTTGTTCCGCCAGGAGCATCGCAGAGTAGCTACGTTGGGAAGGGATAAGCGCTGAAAGCATATAAGCGCGAAACCCACCACAAGATGAGATTTCTTTTAAGGGTCGTAGGAGATGACTACGTTGATAGGCTATAGATGTAAAGGCAGTAATGTCATAGTCGAGTAGTACTAATAACCCGTAAGCTTATGTACAAATCCTCCCCCCAACCCCTCCGAAGGAGGGGGAGACAGCACGCAAGTGTGGGGAGAAGAAACTTTCTAATTAATTTTTTTTACTTATCTCAGTATGTTAAGATATTGGTTTACACTTGAGTGTTCTTGAAACAGTAAATTGTAAGCAATGATTGCCCAAAGCAATTGTAACCTCTTAAGGTGGTTATTGCGGCGGGGCTCACCTCTTCCCATCCCGAACAGAGTAGTTAAGCCCGCCTGCGCAGATGGTACTGCAGTTATGTGGGAGAGTATGTCGTCGCCTTTCTTTTGAAAAACCCTATTCCTTTCGGAATGGGGTTTTTTGTTTTTATGCCTTTTTGAATGTTTCGGCAAAACTGGATCAATCCGGATCAATCCCAAAACCTGTAGACTTGGAAAAATTGGATCAATCCCAAAACCTGTGAAGCGATAAAAATTAAGCATAAACCGTCTTATTTTATCTCCAATAAATGGGTTTGTTCGCCAACATTCCAGCCCGAAATTACCAGTCGTATTTTGGTTTTTTGAACTAAATTCTTGGGGATAACGCATTTGATTGTTCTTTTCTCATTTGGCAAAACACTAACATAATTGTCATCCCAAAAAACCGGAAAAATGGTGTTATTTTGACTGTCCGTCATATTTAGATGAATAAAAAAGGCCATTTTTGAATTGGTATTTGTTAGCGTGACATTTAATTCCTCATTGGTTCCAATAGTTTTTATAGAATATGTTGTGGTAATTTCAGATTTTGGCAAATCATTTAATTTAGTAAAATCGGCATATTCTTTAAAAGGCGTGTTTCCCCAAAGGCTTTTGTCCCAATCGAAAACGTCTTTTTTATTAGATAACCAATATAAATTTGATGCAATTTGAACTCCTTTTTTATCAAATAATTTCAAGTCAAGGAAAATACCTTCGGGATAAGAATCCATTTGAAAAATAGATCGGGATGAAATAGAATTTATATCAAAATTTAAAATTTCTTTTTTTAATAAATTGGAATTAAAGTCATAAACAGTAATTTGTGCCTTGAGTTTTTTCTCAGTATTTAATGATTCATTTACTGCAATGATTTGATTTTTGGCATAATCATAGATTAATTGAGTAATATTGTTTGCTTTTCTAGTAGCGTAATATCCAGAAGTAGGCAACAAATAGTAATCATACAATTGCCAATAAAACGATGGCCAAGCGGAGTTAAGCATCCATTGAATTATACCTGTCGCTTTTGGAATTCTTGCTCTAAATCCTTCAAACATTCCTCTCATGGCTTCATATCCCAACGCATCGGATTTCATTAAATATTCATTTATATCTTCAGACTTCCCATAACGTTTGTCTATCATTAAAGTATTTACATCTAAATTATTAGACATTAGTAATGAACTCGTACAATGATAATTCCATGCGCTATTTATAGGCCATAGTTTATCTTTTGGAATCATTTTTTTTATAGTTTCTAATGAAGGGATTTGAGCTCCTGGAGAAGTTTCCGTATTAAAGCCAAATGCGCCACCTTTTTTCGTGTCTTCAAACCAATAATTTGGCGAAACATATTCATACGGGCCATTCATTTTTACTCCAACGGGCCCGCTAACTTCACTAGTTCTGGTTCCTGCGGTCAGTAAATATGGGCGATTGTCAATTTTATCAATTAGATTTTTATATTTAATTTCCAATTCGGGTCTTGGTAATTTATCGCTTCCTAAAAACCAAACAAAAATACTCGGATGGTTTCTTAACCAATAAATTTGGTCAGCCAAGGATTCGAGGGCCAGATTGATGTCGGCATCTGTTTGAATTCCGCCAAAAGCATCACATGGTTTTCCTAAATATTCAATCCATTCCCATTGACAACTCCATCCCACCATTGCCATTATTCCATATTTGTCGCATAAATCATAGATTTCTTGTGATGTTCCCCAAATGCCTTCGAACCGCAAAGTATTCAAATTCATATGTTTTACATATTGCAATTGGGTTTCTAAACTCTGCTTCGTATCTCGAAGGAAAATATCATCAGTCCAACCACCGCCTTTGATTAATATTTTCTTACCGTTGAGTATAAATCCTTTGTGACCTTCGGCTGTAAAATAGGTATCAATTTCTCGAATGCCAAAAGTGATTTCATCTGAATCGGTTATGTTCTTACCAGTTTCAAATCGAAGGGAAAGATTGTATAGATTGGGTTCGCCAAGATTATTGCACCACCAAAGTTTTGGATTTTTAATGTACAAAGAGGGGATTTCCTTTGAAGTCAACGATAAATTCCTAGTTTCGTTTGGGTTTAATTTCACGGGATAACGGAATTCTTTTCTGCCAATTTTGCCAACTAATGTTCCAGAAACAACTTCAGAAGTATAATTTTCGAGTTCGGTTTTTACGGTCAGCCAAGCTTCTTTTAGCGTCGAAGTATTTACTTTTGATTGAACAACTGTATTTTTCAGGCCCACTTCACCATCAATTTCGACATAAACTGGACGCCAAATCCCCATATTTTCGTCCAATGGCCTTGGATTCCAATCCACAAAACCGATGTTGTAATCTCCTGGTTGCGCACGGAATATTTCAACGGCAAGAATGTTTCCTTTCTTTTTGGCCAAAGCCGTAATATCAAATTCAAATTGTTGGAACGTCCCGAAAACTTTGTCCCGTGAAGCTATTAATTTTCCGTTAAGCCAAATATTGGCATAGTAATTTATTCCGTCGAAATGTAGGGAAATGTTATTTTCCGGAAGGATATTAGGCAAATCAAACTCAGTTTTGTACCACCAAGAATCGTCAAATTGGGTTTTGTCTAATTCTTTATAATTCGTGCCAACAAAAATGTCTTTATAGAAACCATTAGCGGTCAAAACTCCCATAACTGTTGACGGCACACTTGCTTTATACCAATTTTCGGAATTATTGTCAGATGAAGAAATGGTTGCTCCATCGCTTAAAACTTTATTGTTTTGCCCAACTTTCCAATTTTCTTTTAATTGTACTCGTCTTGAAATAATGGGTTTTGTTACTGCAAAAGAGTATTGCGAAAAGGCAATAAGAATGAACAAAATAAGTGATCTTGATGTTTTTCTCATAATTTTTCTAAATTATTATTTAATCCATGAGCTGTAGAGCATCCCAAAATATGCGATAATAACAAAATTACAGAAAATATTGTCCCTCTTGATTTTTGATTATTAGTGTAGGGTTTTTATGTGATATTGTCCTTATATTTTAAAAATTCCGGTAAGTTTAGTTTAAACCTGTAAGGAAAATATAATGAAAAAAACTAACCAAAATTTTAAAAATAATATCTTTTAAATGCTTCCATTGCCGTGTATTCGGCGAGACCCAAAGCATTGTATTTATCCGCCGTGTTTTTGGTGCGTTCTTCTACCCTTACCCAAAATTCTCTCGAATCTTCACCCTGAAACATTACGTTGTCTTTTTGTGATTGATGGTAAAAAATAGCTTTTCGTTTTTTTAATACCTGGTCTTCACTCATGGGAACTGCCATTTCAATTTCTTGTGGTTCCCATTCATGCCAAGCTCCACGATACAGCCATATCCAACAATCCTTGATAAAAGGTTCGTTTTTCAATTTTTCTATGGATGTAAATATGGCGTCTAAACAAACTTTATGGGTTCCATGTGGATCGGCTAGGTCGCCTGCGGCAAAAATTTGGTGCGGTTTTATATCCGAAATCAATTTGCTTACAATTTCAATATCTTTTGGCCCGAGATTATTTTTCTTAACGGTTCCGGTTTCATAAAAGGGTATATCCAAAAAGTGGACTTGATTATCGGGAAGTCCTAAAAATCGTGTTGCTCCCAGTGATTCTTTTCGTCTAATTTGTCCTTTTATTTTGCGAATGATTAGTTCGTCACTTTTGCCAATTTTTCGTGTTTGCAACGAAAGAATTACATTTTTTATGGTTTCATTATTCTCGGGAGAAATATTGAGGGTGACTTCGGCATATTTTAATGCTTCTTCGTCAGAAACCGCAATATTTCCCGAGATTTGATAGGCAATATGCACCTCGTGTCCTTGCTCTACAAGTCTGTCAAATGTGCCTCCCATCGAAATCACGTCATCATCGGGATGAGGACTGAAAATGACGACTTTTTTCTTTGCCGGCAAAGCTCTTTCGGGTCTGTTTTCATCATCGGCATTGGGTTTTCCTCCAGGCCACCCGGTAATGGTGTGTTGTAATTTATTAAACATTTTTATGTTTAAGTCGTACGCTGGGCCTTCTTCGGCAAGCAAACCTGACATTCCATTGTCATTATAATCCTTGTCGTTTAGTTTTAATACAGGTTTTTTTGTTTTTTCGCAAAGCCAAACAATCGCCCTGCTTTTTAGTTCTTCTGTCCAGAGGCAAGAAGAAACAAGCCACGGGGTTTTTATTCGGGTAAGCTTGGATGAAGCTTCTTTATCCAATACAAATGTAGTGTTGTTGTGGCTTTGTAAATAAGTGGCGGGAACTTGTGACGAAACGTCACCTTCTATGGTTTCCTTAATTATGGATGCCTTGTTTTCTCCCCAAGCCAAAAGCACGATTCTTTTTGCTTTTTTGATGGTTCCAATTCCCATCGTGATTGCTCTTCTCGGAACATTGTTTATTCCTAAAAAAGAGGCTGCTGCATCGGCTCTTGTAATGTAGTTTAAGGTTATGCTTCTTGTTCCGGAATTGAAATGGGAGCCAGGTTCGTTGAAGCCAATATGCCCTGTTCGGCCGATGCCAAGCAATTGAAAATCCAATCCTCCAGCTTTTAAAATAGCAGCTTCATAATCCAAACAGTATGGGTCTAAATTTTCCTGGGCAACCATTCCGTCCGGAATATGTGCGTTTTCGGGCTTTATATCGATATACTTGAATAGATTTTCGTGCATAAAGTATTGGTAACTTTCGATATTATCTTTTTCCATTGGATAATACTCATCAAGATTGAAAGTGATCACGTTGTAAAAACTCAAACCTTCTTCCTGGTGCATCCTGATTAACTCTTCGTAGACTTTTATAGGCGAAGATCCGGTGGCAAGTCCCAAAATGCAATTTTCATTTTTGGATTGTTTCTTTCGTATTAAATCCGCTATTTCCTGCGCCACTATTTTGGATGCGATTTCAGAAGATTTGAAAATGGCATTGTGTATTTTCTCGAATCGTGTCTCCTCAAATTGTCCCGGTTCTTTGTGGGAAATTGAAAAATTGTTGCTACCTTGATTTTGCATTTTATTTTGAAAGGATAAAATTATTTATCAACTATACATATTTAGTTTTTTAGCCGTGAACGGTTTCTTTTTTCCCGTAGTTTGTAATGAGCTCGCCCTCAAAATCTATCCATTCTTTCCAACGTTTGTCAACATCCACTTTTTCTGAATATTTTCTTGCGAAACGCAGAAACGTGGTATAATGACCGGCTTCACTTGTCATTAATTCCTTGTAAAATGCAGCCAATTCTTTGTCTTCAATGTTTTGGGACAACACTTTAAATCTTTCGCAGCTTCTGGCTTCAATCATTGCCGAGAAGAGTAATCTGTCAACAAAAGCATCATTTCTACTGCCGTCTTTTTTAAGAAATTTAAAAAGTTCGTTGACGTAATGGTCTTTTCTTTCTCTTCCCAAGGTTAGTCCACGTTCTTTAATAATGTTGTGAACCCTTTGAAAATGCTCAATTTCTTCTTTGGCAATTTCCAATAAATCAGTAACTAAATCGACGTGTTCTGAATTATAAGTAATTATTGTAATAATATTTGTTGCCGCTTTTTGTTCGCACCAGGCGTGATCGGTCAAGATTTCTTCGATGTTCGATTCGACGATGTTTACCCATTTTGGGTCGGTGGCTAATTTTAATCCTAACATTTTTTTGTTTTTATGGAAATTGAATCGTAAAAATACAGATTTTATTTGTTGTAGAACGGATTGATTCACGGATTATTTTCCTTATTTTGCATCGTAAATAATAATTTTATGATTGCAAATCAGCGCGTTTTAATTCTTGGATTTGTTTGGCCTGAACCCAATTCTTCCGCGGCAGGAGGAAGGATGGTGCAATTGATTTCAATCTTTAAGGAACAGGGTTTCGATGTTACTTTTGCCAGTTCCGCTTCGGATAGTGATTATATGGTTGACCTTGAATCGCTCGGTGTTGACAAGAAATCAATCGCTTTAAATTGTTCCAGTTTTGATGTTTTTGTGGCAGCATTAAATCCATCCATCGTTTTGTTCGACCGTTTTATGATGGAAGAGCAATTTGGCTGGCGCGTTGCCGAAAATTGTCCTGATGCCTTACGTTTGTTGGATACCGAAGATTTGCATTGTTTGCGTTTGGCACGCCAAAAAGCATTCAAGGAAAATCGAAAATTCACCACCGACGATTTGTTGGTTGAAGATGTTGCCAAGCGGGAAATCGCCAGTATTTTGCGTTCGGATATTTCATTTATAATTTCTCAATTTGAAATGGAATTGTTGCAATCCGTATTCAAAATTGATAAAGGATTACTGTGTTATTTGCCTTTGCTGTTGGAGCCAATTGATGATTCGGACATTCAAAATTTACCTTTATTCGAAGAACGAAACAATTTTGTGTTCATTGGAAACTTTCTCCACGAACCCAATTGGAATGCGGTTCAATATCTGAAAGAAACGATTTGGCCACTCATCAGGAAGCAATTTCCGGAAGCCGTTTTACAAATTTCCGGAGCGTATCCTTCACAGAAAGTATTGCAATTGCACCAACCGAAGGAAGGGTTTCATATTATGGGTCGTGCCAATGACGCTCAGGAAGTGGTAAAAAATGCTCGAGTTGTCTTGGCTCCTTTGCGTTTTGGTGCAGGAATAAAAGGGAAATTAGTGGAAGCGATGCAGTGCGGAACGCCAAGCGTGACGACAAACATTGGAGCCGAATCGATGCATGGAAATTTGCCTTGGAGCGGATTCATTGCCGATGATTCCCAAGTTTTTGCCGATGCGGCTGTGGAATTGTATCAAGACAAAACCCTTTGGCTCAAAGCCCAAGAAAATGGTTTTCGAATTATAGAAAAACGCTATTTGAAAGCCTTGTTTGTGGATGATTTGATACAGCATATTTTGAAAGTGCAAAACCATTTAAAACAACATCGATTGCATAATTTTATGGGCGCAATGTTGCAACATCACACCTTGACCAGCACAAAATATATGTCGCGATGGATCGAGGAGAAGAATAAGAAGATTTAGGATTTTCCCGAAAAATTTTTGTTAGATTTCTTTGCGGGTGTTTGTGTGTTCAAAATAGTTTTGCGCCAGTCTTTAGTTTTGCAAAGTATTTTATTTTATGTGATCTGACAAATTCTGTATAAGGAAAATATTTTCACAGATTGCATAAATTATACCATTGGTTAATATGTTTTAGTCCAATCGTTCTGGTATAATGCCGCTGTATATTTCATTTAGTTCNNTGAAATAACTAGCGGTATTAAAATATGACAATCTGTTAATAAAAAAAGGAACTCGATGGAGTTCCTTTTTTATATTATTCTAAAATTGGAAAAACTATCCTGCCAATTCCACCATCTTAATATCCCCAACCAAACTTACTTTTACCAAACCATGTTTCGCCAAGCCTTTCATGGCAGCATCCCATTTTTTGCCGCTCAAATCCGATTTGATTTTCAAAACACCCAAATCCATTTTATTGTCATTGGTTTTCAATAAATCAATGATTAATTTTTCTTCGTCTAATAATTCAATTTGAACTTGAGTTTTTTCTGGTCGCATTTGCGGGAATAACAATACTTCCTGAATAGAGGCATTATTGGTCAGAAACATAATCAAGCGGTCCATTCCTATTCCTAAACCAGAAGTTGGTGGCATTCCGTATTCCAACGCTCTCAAGAAATCTTCGTCAATAAATTGTGTCGCCTCATCGTCGCCTCTTTCGGCTAGTTTTAATTGGACTTCAAAACGCTCGCGTTGGTCAATCGGGTCATTCAATTCCGAATAGGCATTGGCCACCTCTTTACCGCAAACCATCAACTCAAAACGCTCGGTCAATTCCGGATTATCGCGGTGTTGTTTGCATAAAGGAGACATTTCTTTTGGGTAATCAGTTATAAATGTGGGCTGAATATAATTTCCTTCACATTTGGCTCCAAAAATCTCGTCAATCAATTTTCCTTTACCCATCGATGCATCAACGTCAATACCCATTGATTTTGCTGCTTCGAATAATTCGGTTTCATTTTTTCCGGCAATATCAAAACCAGTAAAATGTTTGATAGAATCAGTCATAGTAACACGAGCATAAGGCGCTTTGAAATTCACTTTGTGTTCGCCAAAAGTAGCTTCTGAAGTCCCGTTTACTGCCAAAGCACAATGTTCTAGCAAGTTTTCGGTAAATTTCATCATCCAGTTGTAGTCTTTGTAGGCTACATATATTTCCATGGCGGTAAATTCAGGATTGTGTGTCCGGTCCATTCCTTCATTGCGGAAGTTTTTCGAAAACTCATAAACACCGTCAAAACCACCAACAATTAATCTTTTTAGATACAATTCATTGGCAATTCGCATATATAAGGGAATGTCAAGCGAATTGTGATGCGTGATAAATGGTCTCGCCGCAGCACCACCGGGAATCGGTTGTAAAACGGGTGTTTCCACCTCAAGATATCCTTTGTCATTGAAGAAACTACGCATTGCATTGAACAATTTTGTTCTCTTGATAAACGTTTCCTTCACGTGGTCATTTACCGTTAAATCCACATAACGGCGACGGTATCTTTGTTCCGGATCAGCAAAAGCATCATGCGTTTTTCCGTCGGCATCCGTTTTTACCACGGGAAGTGGTTTCAAGGCTTTCGCCAAAACTGTCAATCCATAGACATGAACCGAAATTTCGCCCACTTGGGTTTTGAAAACCGTACCGCGAACCCCAATGAAATCGCCAATATCCAGCAGTTTTTTGAAAACCACATTGTACATTGTTTTCTCCTCGTCAGTAGAAATGTCATCTCTCGAAACATAGATTTGTATGCGTCCTTCGGCATCTTTCAACTCGGCAAAAGAGGCTTTCCCCATAATTCTTTTTCCCATCAAACGACCGGCCAGAATCACTTCTTTGCCGTCAAACTTCTCGAAATCGGCAAGGATTTCCTTGGAATATGCGGTGGTAATAAATTCGGCGGCGGGATAAGGTTCGATGCCCAAATTGCGTAATTGGGTGAGTGCTTCTCTGCGAAGGATTTCTTGTTCGGATAATGCCATTGGATTCTGATTTTAAGAGTGCAAAGATAACAAAAGATAACAAAAGATAACAAAAGATTGCAGATTGCAGATTTCAGAATTTTTAGGAGCAGAAATAGTGGTTGTTTCAATTGGCATTCGTCCCGCTATTCGCTCTATCTTTTTTCAAAGCTTCCAGACTTTGAAAGGCTGGAAGCTTTGAAAATTCAAAAATTCAACATTCGTTAATTAACATTCATCATTCAAAACTTTGTAACTTTGCCATTCAAAGAAAAAAAATGAACAAAAAAATCCAACTTCAAGATTTAGGACTCCAAGACTACAAAGCAACTTGGGAATATCAGGAAGAATTATTCAAAGGGGTTGTCGATTTAAAAATCAGGAATAGGAGGGAAGAACTCAGTCTGGAAACTCCTAATTATTTTCTTTTCGTAGAACATCCACACGTTTATACTTTGGGTAAAAGCGGCGATTTAGAAAACCTTCTTTTATCCGAAAAACAGCTCGAAGCCAAAGGAGCGACTTTCTACAAAATTAATCGTGGCGGCGATATTACGTATCATGGGCCTGGACAAATTGTGGGTTATCCTATTTTAGACTTGGAAAATTTCTTCACTGACATTCATAAATATTTGCGATTTCTGGAGGAAGCCATCATTCTCACTTTAGCAGAATATGGACTGGATTGTGGTAGAAGTGCAGGCGAAACAGGTGTTTGGTTGGGTGCAGGAACTCCATTTGCGAGAAAAATTTGTGCACTTGGCGTTCGTGCTTCGCGCTGGGTTACGATGCACGGTTTTGCTTTGAATGTAAATGTGGATTTGGGTTATTTCGACAATATCATTCCCTGTGGCATTCGCGGCAAAGCGGTAACTTCCTTAAATGTCGAACTTGGAGTCGAAAAAGTGGACGAAGAAGAAGTAAAGGCGAAAATCCTGAAACATTTTTCAATTCTTTTCGAAGCGAAATTTCAAACTTCAAATTCCTAATTTTATTTGTCACCCTGAGCGCAGTCGAAGGGCAATTCCAACTGTTCCGGCAATAATCGAAACGAAATTCGATAGTATTTTGCGATTCCGAGCAATCGAGTTATAATGTCCCGGCGCTTTGAGATGGTGGGGATTTCGGAACAGAATATTTTCTGTTTAACGAAAACGTGATGCGGAACGATAATTCCACTAAAAACCCTGCTTGCAAAAATATGCTGTTATGTGGTGTTTTGTTTTTCATCAAGTTCACTGTCTGTTATTATACCAGTAAATTCAAGGTCTTTAAGTCCCGCATACCAAGTTCGTCTGTTTTTTCCATCTCTAATATTAAACAGTTTTAAGTATCCTTTAGTCCGATCTAACTGATTATTTATACTAATTCCATTTGTAAAGTTTTCGGTAAAAAATGGTTCTTGATATTTGTCGCACCCAATGTCTTTGTATTCTCTCATTCCCTTTTTCTCCTGAGAATTGAACTCCTGAAACCAAATGTAAAAAATCCGATTGTAAATTTTCCCATAACCTGGGAAATAACTACAATCTTTCCCTCTACCAAAAAGATCTGCATACCTATCAGTTTTATATCTGACTAATTCTGTTTGATCATTTGGCAATGGTTCTATCCTTTCACTTTCAAAACAAACCCCTCTTGTATTGCCACTTCCATACCATTTAGGATATTTCTTTACCCATTTGGCATACTCAAGGCTATCTTCCTCTGTCTGATTAGAAACGGTCTCCATGTTAAATTGAATAGTCCTTTGCTCAGTAAAAGCTGCTGATTTTTGCTTTGGTTTTTGTTTGTTGATAAATACGACAAAAAATACAATAAGAATTATGGTGATGATAAATGTTGTCATTTGTTCTCGAATTGTTTTTTATGAAGCAATTTTTTAGTTCCCTTTAAAATCGCATCTTGGCTCAATAGGATATTATTATCACCTTCTATTGTGTTTGACTTTAAGTAGTCAGCATCCATACCTAATTTGGTAATAAGTCCCTCCAACTCCTTTTCTTCTTTAATGTCATCGTTTAGCATTATTTGAGCCTGATTTATGAGTAGGAGCATTTTCGTTTTATTTAATTTTTTGTTGTAGTCAGGGTCGGTGGTTGTGATTAGTTCTGATATAATTTGTCTAAAATTTGAAATCCATTCGTATCTGTTTTTAAAATCAAAGTCCGAATGAATTTGAAGCCTAATTTTTTCTAAGTCTGCTTTAATTGTTTTGCGAATTAGTAAATATTGAGAAGCAACTGTAATTATTGCAACCAGCAGCATTCCAAGAACAGTAACATAGGTCGAATTTAGGTCACTACTGTCCTGAACAGGTAGTTTGTCAACCGTGTCACTCAATAAGTTAATTACTTTGTCCTCTAATATAATTTTTAAGGTGTCTCTCATATTGTAATGGTCGTCTTAAAATGCCACTAACGTTTCGCAACTACAAGAAGTGGCAAATTTCGTAACTGGATATTTTCGGTTACTGCAAAATTCCCTGCGAAACGTGAACGTAATTTTACCACAGAATTTGCCATTTCTTGTAACTGCTGTTGGTGGTTCGGCTTTTTATTTATTTCAATTTTTTCGGTTTCGCATTTTCACCGCTATTAAGTAAAGTGCAAGTTTAAATTATTTATTATGAAAGATTACACAAAGGAAATTAGAGTAAAAATTACAATTAATTCAAAAGGAAAAAAAAGTTTTAAAATCACTCGTTATCTAGATGGTGTTTTACACGAATCTTACAGATACGAAAAACAAAAAATAGCTTTAATGTGGATTGTTAGTCTCTTTCTGCGTTATCAACCACAACGTAACCCTCTTCGTCTAGATAAACTAGCTCATTAAATTGAATGTGAATCAGGTCGTTTCCGTATAATTTAGCTTGAAAGAATTTTAATCCTCCAAATGATATTCTAAAATCATCGGGATATTGTTCTAATTCTTCTAGTAACCTTTTTTTAGTAATTGTTGGTTCTGATCTGTTCATATTGTTTTTATAAAGGGTTTTTAAATTGTTCAATTATGTCTGAAATTATTCTGTTTGAAACTAATGATAATTGCAAACCGATAATAATCAAAAATCCTCCTAATAGAGTAAAGTTTGTTTTATCTGCAATAAATTTTGGCAATTCCATTAATGTTTCGACATTAATATTTTCAGGATTATTTTCAATATTTGTTTCCATTAGTTGGGATTTAATTAAAAATACAATTCCAGCTATTAATATTACATTTCCAATTAATCGGATATAACCAGCTTCATTATTGTTGGCTTTTATTTCATCATTCATCTTTTAAATTTTAATTATTATGGCAAATTTTTTTCTTTTTCGGAAGTCTTTTTGGCTTTCAGTAGTTCGTTTTCCACTTTCAATATTCTCA
The DNA here is from genome assembly GCA_002413745.1 of Flavobacterium sp. UBA5153. Classification (GTDB taxonomy): domain Bacteria; phylum Bacteroidota; class Bacteroidia; order Flavobacteriales; family Flavobacteriaceae; genus Flavobacterium. Next base: position 18,181 of record DHXP01000017.1, read on the forward strand.
CTTGGTTCTCAAGGTTGGTGTTTGATAGGGATAATACTTTGTTTTTCAATTCGTATATATCACGATCGTGATTTTTGGGTGCAATTATGGGAATATATTCTCTCAAGATTGGTGTAATAGATATGAAAGCAAAAACTAAAGCTAAATATGTTAGCCACATTATGCTATTGGCTTGTTTGTCAGCAGTAATCCCTTGTTGTACGATAATGTCTTTTAATTCTTCTATTGTCTTATTAGTTTTATGTACAGGGTTTTCAGATATAATTGTTTCTAATGGAGGAGTTACTTTTGGTAAGTTTTTAAACATAGGACTTTCTGAAAATTTTTTAGCAAAATCGAGGGTATTTTTTAAACTCATATTTTTCTTATTTAGGTTTCAGTTCTGCAAGCTGACCACCAACGTTCTCGCGCTACACGCAGGCTGGGGCAAGGAAGCCTAAACTTTCGAGTAATAACTAACCTTAAAAACACAAAACTATGTTTAAATTAAGCCAAAATCCCAGCTTGCTTGTAGCGTGTGTTGGGCAACGTATTTTCTGTTTTCTATTCGGTTGTAGAATAGAAAACAGAAAATGCACCCGTTGCTTTTTGGAGTTTGGAGTTCCAAAAATGTCTAATCCTCCAAATCCTCCCAATATACCAAACCCTCCTTAATGTTTTCTGTCGATCTTGGATTTTTAAATTGTTCTTTGATTTCTGTAATTACTTGGTTTGACACTAAAGATAATTGTAACCCGACAATAGTCAATAATCCTCCTAATAGAGTAAAGTTGGTTTTGTCTGCAATTTTTTTAGGTATTTCCAGTAGTGTTTTAGCATCAATGTTTTCATAATCATCAATTGACACTTCCATAACTTGTGAAATTATCAGTAATATGATTCCAGCTATTAATACTAATCTGCCAACTAAACGTACAGAATCAGCCGAACTATCAGTTATTTTTATTTCATTACTCATTATTTATAAACTTTAAAAATTAAATTATTATGTTAGATATTACAGACAAAATCAAAGAGGAAACTATTTCAATTGTTACACTTTATGAAAATTTTGATTTACAAGATGAACTTGTAAATTTTTTAGAACAAAAAGGTTATATTGTAACTTTAGATAGTTCAGAAATTGATGCTCCAGAAAATCAACCACCAAGATTACTTATTTTGGTTAGGAAACAAAATGAAGCATAGATTCTAAAGACGTTTTTTTACCTGTCATTCTAAACATTTCGTAATGTGCTAAAATTGGAGTGTCAAAAGCAATAGGCAAATCTAATTCGGTTTTCTTTTTAAGTAATTCACTTCTTAATTCTAACTTTTCAGTTTTATCATTAGAATCGTAATACTTTTTAATTAAATCTTTTAATTCCATTTCGCTTTATGTTTAAGGTTATTATTAACGTTCTTTTGGCACTTCGGTTTCTCAATATGTTGCCCAACTTGTATATAGGTCTGACAAAATCATACAAAGCCACCCAAATTTAGCTAGATAGGTAAGATAAACATCATACTTTATTTGTTTCTCAAATATATAAATAATTCTTTACAAATTATCAAAAGGACTTTTATTAAAAAAAACAATCTAAATATCTAATTTCAACTGTTCCGGCAACAATCTAAACGTCATTCGATGGTATTTCGTAACACCATATTTCCTTATGGCTTCCCGATGCTCTTTCGTGGGATAACCTTTGTTTTGCTTCCAATTGTACATTGGAAATTCCTCGTGAATCAGGTTCATATAATCATCCCGATACGTTTTTGCCAGCACAGAAGCCGCTGCAATGCTCATATATTTCGAATCTCCTTTTACAATACTTTGATTGGGAATAGATTTCAATAATTCGATTTCAGCTTTAGAAAATTGTTTTCCAAAAGTGTTTTTTAAACCCAATTTTGCGTTCAACAACCTGTTGCCGTCCACAATAATAAATTCGGGTGTTAGATTTAATTTCAAAATACATTCCTGCATTCCTTTCATTGAAGCATTCAGGATATTGATTTCATCAATTTCATTCGGATGTAAATGTGTTACAGCAAACGAAATGGCTTGTTGTTCGATAATTGGCCTGAGTTTTTCCCTCGTTTTTTCGGATAATTGCTTACTGTCATTCAAGATTTCATTTTTAAAATCAGGAGGAAGAATTACGGCCGCTGCGGTAACTGGACCGGCAAGACAACCGCGACCAGCTTCGTCGGTGCCGGTTTCTAAATATTGTGTTAAAAAATAATTACTTAACATTAGATTAATTTTAGCAAAAATATAATTTTTTACACTATTTTTTAAATAATGTTGAATAAATAAGACTGTATTGTGTTGGTATTATGTTCATATCTATTTTTTATTGTGAATAAAAAAATAATATTATCATAGATTTATGTTGTTTATTTAAGAAATTATTAAGATTTTTGCAAAATAACTAATTCAAATAAATTAATATGAGATCAAAATTCAAATGGATTTTTACGCTATTTTTAGCGTTATCAATGCAGTTTTCTTTTGCACAAGAGAAAATAATTACGGGTGTAGTTTCAGACAATTCAGGTCCCATTCCGGGAGTAAATGTTATTGTTAAAGGAACAAAAAAATCAATACAAACTGATTTAGACGGGAAGTATTCTATTAAAGCAAGTGTGGGAGAAATTTTAGTATTTTCTTTTGTAGGTATGCAGGAGATAACGGTTAAGGTTGGTACTTCTGATTCTTTAAACGTTAAGATGGCTTCAGATGCAGAAATGATGAATGAAGTTGTTGTAATGGGGTATGTTACCAAAACTAAAAGTAACATGACAGGTAGTTCTAAACAACTTTCCGGAAGCGTTTTAAGTAGTGTTCCAACTGTTTCTGTTGATCAGGCTTTACAAGGTAAGGTAGCTGGTTTACAGGTTTCTAGTTCTTCAGGAACTCCGGGTTCGGTTCAGGATATTCGTATTAGAGGTGTAGGTTCAATTTCAGCAAATAATCAACCTTTGTATGTTATTGATGGCGTTCCTGTTGTAAGTGGAGATTTCTCAGGAGCTAATGATAATAGAACGAACCCAAATGCGAGTACATCTTCTTCGATTTCTTCTTTGGCGGCAATAAATAGTAATGATATTGAAAGTATTACAGTTTTGAAAGATGCTTCTGCAACAGCTGCTTATGGTGCAAGAGGTTCTAATGGTGTAATTGTAATTACGACCAAAAAAGGTAAAACAGGAAAGGCGGTTTACAATTTTAGTAATTCTGTTGGTTTTCAAAACAATGCTGTTGATGGAAGAAATGCTTTGACTGGAGATCAAAGAAAAGAGCTTTATTTAGATGCAATTTTTAATAGCTATGGAACGGCCAATGGTTTTGATAGAGCTGGTGCGCAAACTTGGTTGTTTAATACACCATTAGGACAAACTACAGATGGTAGGAATGGATCATTGGCAGATTGGGACGGAGTAAGTCATAATTGGGGAGAATTGTTAAAAAACAAAGATGCCTTAGTGCAAAATACTAATTTATCAGTTTCTTCAGGTGATGAGAAAGGTACGTTTAATGCATCTTTAGGTTATAATAAGACAGAGGCAACCGTTAAGGGGGGGGAATTTAATCGTTTGACAGCTAACTTAGGTTTGACAAGAAAATTGAGCGAATCGCTTAAGTTTAGTTCTTCGAATTCCTTTTCTGAGGCAAAGCAAAATGGTATTTTAGAAGGATCGGGTACTTTTAGTAACCCTAATTTATCTAAATATTTCATGAATCCATGGATTAATCCTTATAATGCTGATGGTTCTTATAATATTGGTAGTGCTGCTGGTACTGGGCCAAAACCTTCAGATATTAATTATTGGACATCATTGCATAACACATTTTATACTTTAGAGCATAATATTAAAAAGAATGATTTGGTTAGGCTTATGTCTAACAATACTTTGGATTGGAAAATTTCTAATCATTTCAAATACAAATCTGTATTTGCTGTAGATTACATAATGAACACCTATCTTAATTATAATAATAGAATTCATGGAGATGGAAAAGCTCTTAATGGCTCTGTTTATCAAAATGTTAGAAAGAATGTAAATCTAGTTTCACAAAATTCGATTAACTATAATTTGAAATTAGACAAGCATAGTTTTGATGCCACTGCTTTATTCGAACATCAAAAAAATAAAAATGATTATCTTGGTGGTTATGGTGAAGGTATTGCTGCGGACGGTTTGAATTATTTAGATGTTGTTTCAAAAAATAAAACTGTTGAAGGAAATTATGTTGATTGGACAAATATTTCTTATTTAGGATTGTTCAACTATGGTTACGACAGTAGATATATATTAGATGCTACATACAGAAGAGAAGGATCATCTAAATTTGCAGAAAATTTCCGTTTTGGTGATTTTTGGTCGGTAGGTGCTGCTTGGAATATTTATAAAGAAGCATTTATGGAGGGATCAGTTTTTAATAATTTGAAACTGAGAGCATCTTATGGTACTTCTGGAAATAGTGGTATAAACGAGAATCAATATCAACGATTATTAGGATTTTCCGCTTCTTATGATTCGCAGCCAGTTCTTTATCCATCAGGTGTTGGGAATGGAACTTTAACTTGGGAGAAAAATAAAACTGCCGATGTAGGGTTTGAATTTGGTGTATTCAATAATAGATTTTCTGGAAGTGCATCCTACTATAATAGAAACACTTACGATTTATTGCAAAGTGTTCCAGTTTCATTGACTCAAGGAGTTACCTCTCAGTTAATGAATGTTGGTTCTGTTCTGAACAAAGGAATTGAAGTAGATATTAATTTTGAAATTATTAGAAGTAAAGATTTCCATTGGTCAATTTCTGCAAATTATGCACATAATGATAATAAAGTTGAAAAGCTTGCAAAGGATTTAGCAGGGAAGGATATTGAAATTGTTTCAGGTACAAGAATTACCAAAGTTGGTGAATCAATTAATACTTGGAATATGCGTAAATGGGCTGGAGTAGATCCGGCAAATGGTTTGCCATTATGGTTTGTTAATGGTCAAGATGGAGCAACAACATCTATCTATAATGATGCTAAAGTTGCTATGCAAGGAAAATCGGCTCCTGTTTTTTCTGGTGGTTTCGGAACTCATGCTGATTACAAAGGTGTTTACTTTGATGTTTCATTTTATTATGCAGGAGGGCATAAAGTTTTTGAGGATTGGGCTTCTTATACTCAAAGTACAGGGAATTATACTTTCGCAACTTTTAATGGTACGGAAAACCTAATGGACAGATGGCAAAAACCTGGTGATATTGTTTCAACTCCAAAAATGGAAATTGGAAGTGGAAGAAGTGCTGCATCTACATCAACACGGTTTTTGTATGGTGGGGATTATTTAAGAATGAAAGATTTAGTATTGGGTTATCAATTTAACCAAGGGATTCTTAAAGCCATGGGACTTGCAGGATTAGACATGTCAGTAAGAGGAACTAATTTGTTGACTTTTGTAAAAGACAGCAATTTGAAGTACGATCCAGAAGTACGAGCTGATGGTTTAACTCGTTTAGTTAGCCCTCCTGTAAAATCAGTAGTATTTGCAATTAATCTAAAATTATAAGAAAATGAAAAAAATAATATATACTGTTTTGGTTTTTTCTGGAATTTTTTTAAATTCTTGTACAGAAAAAGATCTTGAACCTACTTTGACCGTTAATAAAGACGTTAATGTAATATCTAATGTAGGGGATTTGAAAGGTTTACTCAGTGGGGCTTATGATAGAATGACTTCTGCCACATACTACGGAAGAAATGTAATAGTTTTTGGCGATGTTCGTTCTGATAATGCATATGCAAATGGAACTTCAGGTAGGTTTTTAACTTCTGGGGCTATGGATATGACTAATTCTAATGTTGACGCCGATGATGCTTTTCTACAGATGTATAGTGTTATTGCTAATTGTAATATTATTATAAATGCTAACATATCTGGAGATCAAGTAGCTATTGATCATGTCAAAGGTCAGGCAATGGCTTTACGTGCATTAGTTCATTATGATTTGGTACGTATTTTTGGACAACAGCATGTTGGAACGGGAGGGTTGAGTGCCTTAGGTGTAGCTTATGTTAAACAATTTTTGGCGCCAACAGAAATGAAGCCAAAAAGAAATACTGTAGGAGAAGTTAAATCTTTTATTTATGATGATTTAGATAAAGCTTTAACAATGATGACTCCTTCTTTAAATGGAGATAAAAAAACTATTAGAACTTTTACGGTTAATGCTATTAAAGCTAGAGTTGCGCTTTATTTTGGGGATTGGGCTATTGCCAAAACGGCATCTCAAGCCGTAATCACCGGAAGTGGAGCCAGAGTACTTACTGCAGCTGAATACCCTGCAGCATTTAAAGCAAACCTGCAAGCAAATTCAATATTTGAATTAGTTTTTGCTTCTGATGATAACCGCGGGAATGACAGTTTGTATAATATTTTTAACAATACTGCTTATGGAGATGTTGTTGCTTTGCAAGATTTAAAAGATCAATTCTCTTCAACTGATGTTAGAGGAGGTATGATTACAATACAAGAAAAATCTCGTTTGAGAAATACTGGTAAGTTTACAAAAGCAGACATCAACGTTGTGTTGTTTAGATTTGAAGAAATGTTGTTGATAAATGCAGAAGCTTCTTTTAGACTTAATGCAGCTGATCCTTCAGCTTTGACAAATTTAAATCTTGTAGCGACAAACCGTGGAGCAGTGGCTTATGCTGCGGTGTCGATTGATAATATTCTTTTAGAGCGTAGGAAGGAACTATGCTTTGAAGGTTTTAGATTTGATGATATTGCAAGAACTAAAAAGGATATGCCTATTGTAGATGCCGTTAGGCAGACTTATGATGATTTAGGACCGCTTATTTATGGAAGTTATAGATATGCATTTCCAATTCCATTAAGAGAAATGAATGCTAATTCAAATTCTGATCAAAATAAAGGATACTAATCAATAATTAGTTTTTATATTAACAAAAAACCCGATTGCAGATGCAATCGGGTTTTTTTATTTCTCTTAATTTACTTTTTTTATTTATATGTTTTTTCATTTACCTTTGCTTGAATAAAATTCTTGAATAATTACCTAATTATATACCGTTCCAAATGAGGATTCTCTTTTTCTTATATCTTTTAGTATTACCAACATTCCTGTTTTCTCAAGAAAAAAAGACTAATGAATTAGACTATAATAGCAAATACAACCGCTCGGATTCAATAAAAAAACCAAAAAAAGTAGCTACCATAGATTTATATCGAGTGATTACACTGGAGCGCGACACCACTTATATTGACACTTCCTTAACGATAAAAAAAGCATATAGTTTCAATTATTTGAGAAAAGACACTTTTGGGCTTTTGGCTTTTCCTAATGAAGGGCAAACCTATAATACTTTACAATATAGTTTAACGGATTTTTCTCCCTTTCCCGAATTTGGTTTCAAGGCAAAGCATTTTAATTTTTTGGAAGCAAATCAAATACGATATTGTTCCGTTGCGACTCCGGTTACAGAATTATATTTCAAAACCGTGATGCAGCAAGGACAATCTGTTGACTCATTTATAACCTTAAACACTTCTCCGAGATTCAATTTTTCTATTGCTTATAGAGGATTGCGATCTGCCGGAAAGTATATCAATCAATTGTCAAGCACCGGAAATTTCAGGTTCACCACAAGTTACAACACAAAAGACGAGCGCTATTATGCCAATGCGCATTTTACTTCCCAAGACATTTCAAATGGCGAAAATGGTGGAATCACGACTATTGATAATTTTGAGAGTGAAGATCCTGCTTATAAAAACAGGGCTAGATTCGAAGTTTATTTTAATGATGCAAAATCATTCCTGAAAGGGAAACGAGTGTTTTTGGACCATTTTTTTAGAATCAATGCGGTTAAGGGAGACAACAATTTGTATGTTGCCCATCAATTTAATTATGAAAATAAATTTTTCGAATACAATCAAGCAACAGTTCCGTCAAATGTTGGTGCTACAACGGTCTATAGATTTGGTGATTCTTACAAAACCAGTGGGATAAATGACCAAACTCATTACAATAAAATGTACAATAAGGCAGCACTTATTTATGAAAATACGAGCTTGGGGAAATTTCAGTTTTTTATCGATGATTTTAGAACCAGTTATTACTACCACCAAATATTAATTTTAGACAGCCAGACCATTCCTGCGGCATTAAACCTAAGAATAAACAGTGTGGGAGGTCAATATGACTATCAAAAAAACAAATGGAACGGCAAATTTTTATATTCAAGATCCATTACAAATCAATCCTTGTCGAATCTGGACGCCAAGATGCGATATGATTTGAATGAAGAAACTCAATTGTCATTTGAATACCAAAACATAAACAAATTGCCTAATAATAATTATGATTTGTACCAAAGCAGCTACGTAAATTACAACTGGTACAATGAATTCAAGAACGAAAAAATAAACTCGATTAATGCCAATGTAACTACGCCTTGGTTTGATGCGTCGCTACAATTTCTAACCTTAAATGACCATTTGTATTTTGATAATGTGGCTACCGATGCAACAACCCAAATAGTAAGACCAAACCAATACAATGGCACCATAAATTATTTGTCGGTTAAAGTGGGCAAAGAATTAAAATTCGGAAAATTTGCATTGGACAACACCCTTTTATATCAAAAAGCGGATCAGCAGGATTATATTCTAAACGTACCCGAAATTGTCACAAGAAACACGCTTTACTATTCTAATACGATGTTCCATAAAGCCTTGTTTTTGCAAACAGGAGTGACCTTGAACTATTTTACAAAATATTATGCGAATGACTATAATCCGGTAATTGGCGAGTTTTTCGTTCAAAACAAGAAAGAAATCGGTAATTTTCCAAACCTCGATTTTTTCTTTAATGCCCGGATTCAAAGGACTAGAATTTATTTAATAGCCGAACATTTTAATTCGGCTTATACAGGAAATAATTTCTATTCGGCACCCAATACTCCGTACCGCGATTTTATGATTCGATTTGGTTTGGTTTGGAATTTCTTCGAATAAATTTTAAATTCTTTTTTAAAATGAAATATTCAGAAAATATATTAGGCACAATCGAGGAAGTTTCCAGATTGTTTACCAAAGAAAACGAAGTGGTTTTGGTAGATTTAGAAAACGGAAGCCACCATATTATTACCAAATCGGATATTATTGGTTCGATAAAATAGTTTTAGATTTGTCTTCCCGAGCGCAGTCGAGGGATTTTAAAATACACCTGCAAGGTTTTTTGAACCTTGCAGGTTTTTTGCTTTATAGTGTTGCGGGTTGACGGAAAACTTTTTAATAGCCATAAATTATATTGATATTTTATTGAGTTTTAAAAAGATCTTTAACCTCTATTTTAAGTGCTTCAACTATTTTTAGCATTGTGCTTACTTTCATTTCTTGTTTTCCTTTAATATATTTTCTTAGATTTTCAACATCCATATCAGCATCGTGAGCAACTTCTCTAGTTTTCAATCCTTTTTCTTTGATAATTTCCTCAATACGCTTCCCTAAAAGGAGAATTTCTTGACTCATTTCCGATTTCCGAACTCTTTTTTCCATAATTGGAAAGTTACTTTCGTCTGATTAAATAAATAGGATTGTATGAATCGGGTTGTATTCAACTGTTTTTTTATATATTTGGAAAAATATAAATGATTTAAATGAAACTATACGCAATTCTCGAATCGGTTTTAAAATCGGAATCCAACAATACTTCCACCACAAAACTAATAGACAATCAAGGGGATTTGATGCTCAATAAAATCCACGATTTAGTCGATAAAACCGATGAAAATTTAATTGGTTTGTTATTAGAAAATCAAGAATTACGAGAAAAATTCTTCTTTAAAATTAAAGATGTTTATGTTTTTAAAACCAATGATTTCAAGTTTTTCCTGGATGAAAATAAAATTGATAATTCCTACACTCAATACGAAAACAGAATTGGATTAACTGCTAGTGGAAAATTTCTAAAAGACAGTTCCGATGTTGTTTTAGATTTTCCATACAAAGATTGCATTCTTGAAGGAGGACAAAGCACCGAAGAAGGCACTGATACTTATTTTGAATACGACCCAAAAGAAGGTCATTATCTTGCAAAACAAGCCAAGCGAAAAGAAATATTTTTTAATACCGTTCTTGCCAAAGACGAAATTGACCGATTGCTTGAACCTAAAGCGTTTTCTAACATAAAAAAATACAGCCCCCTAACCCCCGAAGGGGAAACAATACAGAAATTTGAAAGAGATGAAAAGGATACGATAAAAGACAATCTTATCATTAAAGGAAACAACCTTTTAGCCTTGCATACTTTGAAAAGCGAGTTTGCCGGCAAAGTAAAACTCATTTATATTGATCCGCCATATAATACTGGGAATGATAGTTTTGCATACAATGATAATTTTAATCATTCTACTTGGTTGACTTTTATGTATAATAGGTTGCAAATTGCAAAAACATTTTTAAAAAATGATGGTGTGATTTTTATAAGTTTAGATGATAACGAGTACACATATTTACGTTCTTTATTAGACGATGTTTTTGGAAAGGAACGATTTGAAAATATTTTTCATATTAAGGTACGACACGAGAATAGGATTTTGAGGCAAGATGCAAGATACCAAAAAGTTATGGAGCAAACACTCTGTTATTCAATGCCGGAATTTACCCCAAACAGAATTTTTTTAGAAAAAAATAAAGATTTTGATTATAATTTTGATTTGATAATCAAACCAAGTGTTAAGCCATATAAAGTAGAAATAATAAATGGTTTTGAAGTTGAAATTTATAAAAAAGAGGATTATGAGTTAGTTAAAAAAGCTAATGGAAGCTATAAGGAATATAATATTAGAGGGTCATTGATTACGCAGAAAGGTTCTGCTTCAGAATTTTACGAATTGTTTTTACGTGAGAAAAAAGAAGGCGATGGTAAAGGAGCGTTATATAAAGTTTTAAAAATGGGAGAAAAAGGCGACGGTTTAGGTTATCGCTATATTAGACAGCCTTTTGACAATGGCTCGAATGGGTTTTATTATCAAGGAAAGCCCACTAAAGCGGGTAATGATAAAGGTAATCCTTATCCCAATTATTATGATTTTGAAAAGGATTTTAATAATTGTGCCAATGAAGGAGGGATTATTTTTAAAAACGGAAAAAAACCAGAAAATTTTTTAAAAAAGATATTTGAAATTGCTAATATTTCTGAAAAAGATATTTTTTTAGATTTTCATTTAGGTTCAGGTTCAAGTTGTGCAATTGCTCATAAATTAGGAATTCAATATATTGGGATTGAACAAATGGATAATCAAGTAAATTTATCTAAAACAAGATTACAAAACGTTATAAATAACGACCAAACGGGAATCTCAAAATCAGTAAACTGGCAAGGAGGCGGTTCATTCGTCTATTTAGAACTAGCCAAAAATAATCAAAATGCTATTGAACACATTCAGTCTTGTGAAAGTTATGAGGCTTTAGTTGATTATTTTGACGTAATGCGCGACAAGTATTTCTTGCATTATAATGTCAAAGTAAATGAGTTTAGGGAAATAATTTGCAAAGAAGAAAACTTCAAAAAATTGACTTTAGACCAACAAAAAATAATGTTTGCCAAAATGCTTGATTTAAACCAGTTGTATGTCAATGTTTCGGACATGGAAGACAGTCGTTATGCTTTGAGTACAACTGATATTGCCGTAACAAAAGATTTTTATCAACTGTAATATTTGTCAAAGTTCAAAACTTTGACAAAGATAAAACCCTAACAAACAATGAGTTTATTTCCAGAAAAATATCTTTATCAAGAAATAGCAGAAAAGCAAAGAGAATATCGTTTGCCTTATTCTAACATTCCGAATTATATCACAGATAATTTAAAATTTACACTTTTCAAGTGGCAGGAAAGCGCCTTGCTTAACTTTTTAGATTATGCGGTTATAAAAGAATATGAAGAAGATAAAAATCCAACTCATTTGCTTTTTAATATGGCGACTGGAACAGGAAAAACCTTGTTGATGGCAGCCGTGATTTTATATTATTACAAACAAGGAAAAAACAAGTTCATCTTTTTTGTAAATCAAAACAACATAGTTGGCAAAACAGAAGATAACTTAACCAATCCGTTACACAATAAATATTTATTTCAGCCCAATATTGTTATTGATGATACGATTGTAAATATAAAAAAAGTAGATACATTTTCTAATTATGATGATGCTATTCAAATTGTTTTTACGACTATTCACGCACTTCATAATTCGGTTTATAAAGTAAAAGAAGATAGTCTTTTCTTGGAGCAATTGCAAAAAGACGATATCATTATGCTTGGCGACGAAGCACATCATTTGAACGCAACGACCAAAAAGAAAAAAGGGCAACAGTTAGAAATTGAGACGGTTTTTGAATTGTCCGAAAAAGCAAGTCAAGACCAAGTAGAAAAAAGTTGGGAACACACGGTTATTCAGTTGATTTTAAATAAAGGAAAAAAGGAACAAAATTTCCCTAACAAAAATGCGCTTATCGAATTTACGGCAACGATTCCAGATAATATAGATGTAAAAGAAAAATATGTTCCCAAAACAATAGCAAAATTTGATTTAAAAGATTTTCTAAAAGCAGGGTACACCAAAGAGATTAATCTGGTTTCGAGTTCTTTTAGCAAACGAAAAAGAGTTTTGCAAGCCTTGTTATTCAATTGGTACAGAAATGAAATTGCGTTAAAATATAACATTCCAAATTTCAAACCAGTTATACTTTTCAGAAGTAAATACATCGACAAAGACCAAGAAAATAATTCGCAAGAAGATTTTGAGTTTTTCATTAATTTAATCAAAGATTTAACAACCGAAGATTTTATTTTTTTGAATGAATTTGATGAAGAAGCCCTTTTTAATATTACGGAATTGTATAAAAAAGGACAAAGCCGAATTATTGATATTAAACGGTATATGCTCGAAAATAAGTTGACGGCTAATCATATTATTAAATACTTGCAAGGCGCATTTGTAGAACGAAATTGTATTATTACCAATTCTAAAAAAGGTACAAAAACAATAGAAAAAACCGAAGCCGAAACCGAAAGATTATTAAACAGTCTTGAGGATAAAAACAATCATATTCGAGCCATTTTTACCGTACAAAGGCTTACAGAAGGTTGGGATGTTTTAAATCTTTATGATATTGTGCGAATGTACGAAGGACGTGATGAAGGTAAAAGTGAATCTGGAAGTAGAAAAGCAGGGAAAGCTACTACATCTGAAGTGCAATTAATAGGTAGGGGTGTTCGATATTACCCATTTGAATTTGAAGAAAAAGAAAAGAACAAACGCAAATTTGATAATTTATTAAACCACGATTTAAGGGTTTTAGAAGAGTTCTTTTTTCATAGCGATAACAACGAGAAATATTTAAACGAATTAAAAAACGAATTAAAACGCCAAGAATTACTTCCGGAACAGGATAAAATTCTGAAAAAATATGAACTAAAAAAATCGTTTATTGAAGATAATAAAGACTTTTACAATAAAATGCAACTCTATTGTAACAGCCGTCCACCTAATCCAAATAATCGAAAATCTACATTAGATGAAATAAAATCTACTTTTGATTTTGAATATAAATTAGATACTTTTAGAATTAATGAAACAACTGTAAATCTTGAAGAAAAAGAGGATACAACTCGGTTTAAACAAGGTTCATCCGATAGTAAAACATTGAAATTAGAACTAAAAAATTTCGAAAGACACATCGTTTGGAAAGCCATAAATAGCATAGCAAAAAAAAGTAATTCAATATTACGATTCAATAAACTTCGAGAGGAATTAAGTATAAATTCTATTGATGAAATTTTAGAAGATAAACTTTTAGGAGAATTTCCGATAAGATTAATTGTTCCAAAAACGGTTGTCGGTTTAGATGATGTTACGAATATTGACCAATTAAATGCCTTAATCCGATTTTTTGAAAAAGTTACTTTTGAAATTCAAGCCATTTCAAATCCTTATGTTGGTTCAGAGTTTGAATTAAAACCATTCAAAGAAATGGATGTTTGGTATAAAGAAAAATCAATTGTAGAAGAATTAAATAATATTGATTTAGAAAATGAGTTAAAAGATAAGGATTGGTATATTTATAATGGTTTTAGTGGAACAAGCGAAGAAAGAAATCTGATTTCATTTTTGAAAGATACGATGGGTAATTTCGAAAATAAATATGAAAAAGTATTCTTGTTAAGAAACGAAGAAGTTTATAAAATTTATGATTTTGAAAAAGGAAGAGGATTTCAACCTGATTTTTTATTATTTCTAAAATCGCCTAAGAAAGGATTATATTATCAAGTATTTATAGAGCCAAAAGGCGGAGATAGAATTTCAAACGATGATAGCAAATGGAAAGAAGAATTTTTAAAACAAATTTCTCATAAATATGGAACAAACAAAATCCTAAAAGCCGAAAACAAGGATTATGTTTTATTTGGATTACCATTGTACAATAATCAAAACGATTTAGATTTTAAGAAAGCGGTTAATGAAAATTTAGATGTGTCGATTTAAAGTTTGACTTCTATTAAACTTGTATAATTGATATTAGTTTTATATTTGTTGAGTAACTAAACAATCAATGAAAATAATTCCAGAAATACTTTTAGAAGACTATAAAAAAAACTTCCCTCAAGGATTAACTGAAAAGTTTGAGGCACTTCACGATGCCGAAATTTCTACTGAATCGTTTAGTTTTTACACTTCGGTTGCATCAGTGTTTTCAAGCAAGATTGAAGGAGAGGAAATAGAATTGGATTCCTATATTAAACATAAAAAATTTGGAATAGAATTTCTTCCGGATTATACCAAGAAAATTGATGATTTGTATAATGCCTATACTTTTGCAAAGATAAATCCGTTGAATAAAAACACCATTTCAGAAGCGCACAAACTTATTGGTAAACATCTTGTTTCAAAGCAAATGCAAGGCAAACATCGTGTCCAAAATATGTTTATTACCAACGATGAAGGACGAATTGAATATGTTGCAGCTTTGCCACATCAAGTAGATGATGAAATGACCAAGTTTTATGACGATATTGAATCTCTATTGAAACAAGATTTAACTTTCGAAGAAATTTTCTATTTCGCCAGTATGATACATTTGGTTTTTGTAAAAATACATCCTTGGAATGACGGCAATGGACGTTCAGGAAGATTGTTAGAAAAATGGTTCTTGTCGGAAAAACTTGGCGCAAAAGCTTGGTTTATGCAAAGCGAAAAACAATATTATCAAAACCATCAATTGTATTATGATAATCTTAGAAGGCTAGGTTTTGAGTACGAATCCTTGGATTATTCTAAAGCAATGCCTTTTCTTGAAATGTTGCCAAAGTCATTATTTTTGTAATTTCAATGACAATATCAATTTCAAAAATTGTAAATCTGAAATCAAAAATCTGAAATCAAAAATCAGCAATCAAAAATCGTATATCAAATGACCTTCACTGCCATAGATTTTGAAACCGCCACCGCATTCCATCCGTGTTCAGTGGGAATTGTTACCGTCGAAAACGGCGTGATTGTTGACGAATATGTGACGCTAATCAAGCCGCCAAGAAATGAATATTCCCATTTTACAATAGCAGTTCACGGCATTTATCCGCGGGATACTGTAAACGCAAAAACCTTTGCACAGGTATATCCTGAAATCCAAAAACGTCTCCAAAACCGAGTGATTGTCGCTCATAATGAAAGTTTTGACAGAAATGTTCTTGCTAAATCGATGGCGCTTTATCATTTGGATTATGCCGATTTGAATATTGCTTCTCGTTGGGAATGCACCGTTAAAATTTACAAGTCCAAAGGAATTGTGCCAACCAAATTAAGCGATTGTTGCCGAAAAATGAAGATAGATTTGAATCATCACGAAGCGTTGTCGGATGCTCGGGCTTGCGCCAAATTGTATTTGATGCGATAGAAAAATTAGCCACGAATTTCACGAATATTCCACGAATTATTAATTTATCATTTTAAAAAAAATTAGTGAGAATTTGTGTAATTCGTGGCGAAAAGAATAATACCATAGAAAATTTTGTGGCAGAATCTATTTTTTTACTACTTTAGGCTTTATTCTATTATCTAAAAGTCTGAAAATGAAAGAAGAGTTTCTCCATTATCTCTGGAAATTCAAGAAGTTCGACACCTTGAATTTGAAA
Organism: Flavobacterium sp. UBA5153; assembly: GCA_002413745.1. Lineage (GTDB taxonomy): Bacteria > Bacteroidota > Bacteroidia > Flavobacteriales > Flavobacteriaceae > Flavobacterium. The sequence goes on from DHXP01000017.1 coordinate 34,394, forward strand.
ACTTCCAATGGAGAGGAAATCATCATCGTCAATGTTGGGCAATATCTGGAACTCGCCGGGCCTGATTTTTTCAATTCCCAGATTGTTATTGGAGACCAAAAATGGGCTGGAAACGTGGAGATTCATCTTAAATCTTCGGATTGGTATGTGCATCATCACGAGAGAGATACCGCTTATGAAAACGTGATTCTTCACGTAGTTTGGGAACACGACACCGAAATATTCAGAAGTAACAATACAGAAATCCCAGTTTTGGAACTTAAAAATTATGTTGACGCTGCAACAATTACGAATTACCAGTCATTGATGGCGCCAAAATCCTGGATTTTTTGTGAAAGACAACTAAAAGAAATTGATGAATTTACCTTGCGAAATTGGCAGGAACGATTGTTTTTTGAGCGTTTGGAAAGAAAATCAAAACCCATTTACGAGTTGCTGGAACAAAGCAACAATGATTGGGAAGCGGCGTTGTTTTGCCTCTTGGCCAAGAATTTTGGTTTGAATACCAATGGAGAAATCTTTTTAAAAATCGCCCAATCGATTCCTTTTTCCATCATAAGAAAAGAAAGTTTCGAGGTCGAAAACTTGGAAGCCTTGCTATTGGGAAGTGCGGGATTATTGGATTCGGAAAAGGAAGATAATTATTTCAAGGATTTGAAATTCAGGTATTTTTATTTGCTGCACAAATACCAAATAGAGAAAAAAATAGTGGATCCTGTCCAGTTTTTCAAGCATCGCCCCGATAATTTCCCGACAATTCGACTCTCGCAATTGGCCAATTTGTACCACGTACAGCAAAACTTGTTTTCGAAAATCAGCACTTCAAATTCAGTTAAGAGTATTTATGAAACTTTCGAAGTTTCGGCATCCAATTATTGGCAAAACCATTATCAGTTTGACAAGGAAAGTCCCAAGAAAAAGAAAAAACTATCCAAATCATTTGTCGATTTGGTTATCATAAATACCCTGATTCCGCTTCAATTTGCGTATGCAAAAAGTCAGGGCAAGGAAATTTCCGAAGACTTGATTCAGCTGCTGAATGAAGTCGCTCCAGAGCAAAATGCGATTATGGATAAATTTGGTTCTTTTGGAATAAAGTCCAAAAATGCTTTTGAATCCCAATCCCTATTGCAACTCAAAAACGAATATTGCAACAAAAGCCGTTGCTTGGAATGTGGAATTGGAATGGAATTATTGAAGAAGAATTAGAAAATTTTGTAATTTTGCCTATAAGTCATAATATTGTCACCCTGAGTACATTCGAAGGGTATAACTCGTAATCTAAAAAAATGTCGGCAGTTCTAAAACTTAAATACTTTTTCGAAAAACATGGCTTTCATGTTTCCTCTCGCCTTGCCGACAAGCTGGGAATGCGGGTAACCAGCGTGCGCTTGTTTTTTATTTACATCACGTTTGTAACCGCCGGTTTGTGGTTTGGTGTGTATTTAACGCTGGCTTTCTGGATTCGGCTGAAAGATTTGGTTCGGGCCAAACGCAGTTCAGTTTTTGATTTGTAGCGAATTATTATTAATAAAAAAGGGATTATAAAGTTTTAAAACTCTATAATCCCTTTTTTAATGCGATAGAAAATTATTTGTCCGGATTATTCAAGACGCTATTTTTTCGGCCATAAGCAAAATAAATTATAATACCAATTGCCATCCAAGCAAATAATCGCAGCCAGTTTGGCCATCCTAAACCGTACATCATTGCTAAACAAACCACAACACCCAATATTGGGACGAAAGGAACCCAAGGAGTCCTGAATTCTCTTTTCATATCGGGTTCTCTTTTTCTTAAAATGATTACCGAAATGCAAACTAAAACAAAGGCAAATAATGTTCCTATACTTGTCATATCACCCACGATATCGCCAGGAATGAACGCAGCAAATGCACCTACAATTACTAATATTGCTAGGTTTGCTTTGTAGGGAGTTTGAAATTTTGAATGTAATTTGCTGTATCTTTTTGGCAACAAGCCGTCTTTACTCATAGAGTAAAAAACCCTTGATTGTCCAAGTAACATCACCAAAATTACGGAGGTAAATCCAAATAAAATGGCGACAGTCACTAGTTGACCCAGCCAGGAATAACCAATCATATATTTGTTGATGGCAAATGAAACCGAGGCTTCTTTTCCGCCAGTTCTAAAATCTTCAACCGTGGCAACGCCTGTCAAAACGTGGGCAAAAAGAATATATAAAACCGTACATATTGCCAGTGATCCTAAAATTCCTATTGGCATGTTTCTCTTTGGATTTTTCGTTTCTTGGGCAGCGGTACTCACGGCATCAAATCCAATAAAGGCAAAAAACACGGTGCCTGCAGCTCCTAGAATTCCCATTATACCACCATAACTGTGATCAATTCCGTGCTCATCAGTAAATACAGAAGCGGCAGGAATATAAGGAGTGTGGTTAACAGGATTGATGAAATGCCAACCAATTACAATAATTAGAATTACGATGGTGACTTTTACGATTACAATAATTCCATTCACAAACGCAGATTCTTGAATTCCTTTTATCAAAAGCAAAGTTATCATACCAACTATAAACAAAGCGGGTAAATTGATTATTCCGTGCGTTACTTCGTTAGTTACAGGATCGACTATTTTTTGGAAGGGTGAATGCGAAAATTCAAATGGAATTGGGCTAATATGAAGCACGTTAATCAAAAAATTATTCAAATATTCACTCCAAGCAATTCCGACAGTTGCAGCTCCTACGGCATATTCAAGAATTAAATCCCAGCCAATAATCCAGGCTAAAAACTCACCCATTGTAGCATATGTATACGTATAAGCACTTCCTGAAATAGGAATGGATGAAGAAAGTTCGGCATAACATAATCCTGCCAAAGCACAGCCAACAGCAGCAACAACAAAGGCGATAGTTACTGATGGACCGGCATTTTGGGAAGCTGCCATTGCAGTTCTTACAAACAAACCAGCACCAATGATAGCGCCAATACCCAATGCCATTAATGACCAAGCGGTTAGTGTTCTTTTTAATCCTTTTTCAGAATCAGCGGCTTCTGCTAAAAGCTGGGCTAATGGTTTTCTTTTCCAAATAGACATATTTTATGGTTTATTGTTATTAGTTTTCAAATATATTGTTTTTTTAATGTTGCAACGATATAGAAATCCGTATTTTTTTTAAATTATCTTATTTTGTTTTTTGACATTTCTTTAGAGGAAAGAACTATTTCATAAATTATTTATTATTTTTAGGGTTTAAAACTCAATTTGTATAGAGTTAATTTAATCTAAAGGAATGAATTTCAAAACAATAAAATCCTATTTTAAGTTTTCGCGAGGTCAACGCTCGGGTATTTTTTCATTGTTTGCCATCATCATCATTTTGCAATTAATTTATTTTTTTGCTGATTTCAGTTCGTTTTCTACTACTTCTCCCGAAAAAGAAAAATGGCTTTCCCTACAATCGCAAATTGATTCGGTGAAACAGGAAAAACGAGATTATGTTCCAAAGATTTATCCCTTTAATCCCAATTTTATCACAGATTTCAAGGGATATAAACTCGGAATGTCAGTTCTCGAAATTGACCGACTGCTTGCTTTTAGGAAAGAAAATAAATATGTGAATTCGCCAAAAGAATTTCAAGCCGTGACAAAAGTTTCTGATTCCTTGTTGGAGGCCATCTCGCCTTATTTCAAATTCCCGGATTGGGTAAACAACAAAAAGGAATTCAAAGACTATAAAAAGTACCCCAATACGGCTTTCGCCAAAAAAGAGAAAATTGTCATCATCGACATCAATCAAGCGACTCAGGAAGATTTAATCAAGATTTATGGAATAGGCGAGGCAATTTCGCTTCGGATTTTAAAATTCAAAGAAAGTTTGGGTGGCTTTGTTTCGATGGAACAAGTGAAAGACGTTTGGGGACTTTCGCCTGAAGTTATTGATAATTTAAACTCCCATTTCAAGGTTTTCACACTTCCCAACTTCAAAAAAATTGACATCAACAATGCCTCCATAAAAGAGCTTTCCCAATTCCCTTATTTCAAATATCCGCTCGCAAAAAACATAGTTACCTTTAGAAGTATGAATGGCGACTTCAAAACCAAAGAAGATTTGTCTAAAATTAAAGATTTCCCGGTCGATAAAATCGCCATAATTGCGCTATATTTGGCGTTCTAAAAAGAGCACAAAAATGAACTTTGATTACAGCGAAACACAAGTAATGATTGCACAATCTATTCGGGATTTTGCAGAAAAAAATATTAGACCTTATATAATGGAGTGGGATGAGGCCCAAACTTTTCCGATTCCGTTGTTCAAAAAACTGGGCGAAATGGGTTTTATGGGGGTTTTGGTGCCTGAAGAACTCGGCGGTTCCGGATTGGGTTATCACGAATATATTACCATTATAGAAGAAATATCCAAAGTCGATCCGTCGATAGGATTATCGGTTGCGGCGCATAATTCATTATGTGTCAATCATATTTTGACTTTTGGAAACGAAGAACAAAAGAAAAAATGGATTCCAAAATTAGCCACGGGCGAACATATTGGTGCTTGGGGATTGACCGAGCACAACACCGGTTCTGATGCTGGCGGTATGAATACAACTGCAGTTAAAGACGGTGATCATTGGGTTGTAAATGGAGCCAAAAACTTCATCACGCACGGTAAATCAGGCGATATCGCCGTGGTTATTGTGCGTACCGGAAAAAAAGGAGATTCCAAGGGAATGACCGCCTTTGTTTTCGAAAAAGGAATGCCGGGATTCACCTCGGGGAAAAAAGAAAATAAATTAGGAATGCGTGCCAGCGAAACGGCCGAATTGATATTTGACAATTGCCGAATTCCCGATGCCAATAGATTGGGAGAAGTGGGAGACGGATTCGTTCAATCAATGAAAATATTAGACGGCGGAAGAATTTCCATTGGGGCGCTGTCACTCGGAATTGCAAAAGGAGCTTATGAAGCTTCATTGAAATATTCGAAAGAAAGACATCAATTCGGTAAACCAATATGTGAATTTCAAGGAATTTCGTTCAAACTAGCCGATATGGCTACCGAAATCGAAGCCTCGGAATTGCTGTTGCACAAAGCGGCTTTCCTGAAAAATAACAACCGAAATATGACAACTCTCGGTGCAATGAGCAAAATGTATGCTTCTGAAGTTTGCGTGAAAGTGGCCAACGAAGCGGTACAAATTCACGGTGGTTATGGTTATACGAAGGATTATCCCGTGGAGAAATTCTATAGAGATTCGAAACTGTGTACCATTGGAGAAGGAACTACTGAAATTCAGAAATTAGTTATTTCGAGAAATATTTTGAAAGGGTAGTCATTGCGAGGAACGAAGCAATCTGTTTATGTTAATAGGATAAGAGCCAAGAAACAAGAAATTGTAACTTGGCTTTTTCGATTACATCTATCCTCTTTTTTCTTTGTTCTATATTTCTTTTTAAATAATTCGCAATTTATAACTCATAATTCAAAAGTTTGATTACTTTTGCACACTTAAAGAAAGGGGGTGTCTATATTATGTTAATTATACCAATTAAAGACGGAGAAAATATCGATAGAGCATTAAAGCGCTATAAAAGAAAATTTGATAAAACAGGAACTGTTCGTCAACTAAGAGCACGTACTGCTTTTATTAAACCTTCAGTTACCAATAGAATCAAAATTCAAAAAGCAGCTTATATCCAGAATATGAGAGACAACATAGAGAATAGTTAATTATTTTTCTATTAAAATAAAGTACCGTTAGTCATTAAAGTTTAATACCTTTGATACTAACGGTTTTTTTTATGACTTGTCATTGAGAGTTCCGATAGCTATCGGAACGAAGCAATCTTTTTATATGACTAACAACTTACAATCATTTAAAGATTATCTGCAATTGGAGAAAAAGTATTCTCCACATACCGTAAATGCGTATTTGAATGACATAGGATTCTTTGAGTCGTTCAACAAAAATCAATTCAATCAAGAAAATGTCGAGCAAGTGAACTACAGTCAAATCAGGACTTGGATTGTTTCACTTGTCGATGACAATTTGTCTAATGGGACCGTTAACAGAAAGATTGCTTCGCTGAAGGCGTTTTATAAATTCCTGTTGAAGACAAAACAAATAGAAGTTAGTCCGCTTTTGAAACACAAAGCATTAAAAACTCCTAAAACACTTCAAATTCCGTTTTCCGAAAAAGAAGTTGCTGAGGTTTTGAATCAAATACAAAATCCGGAAGGTTTCGAAGCGATAAGAGACAAACTCATAATCGACTTATTTTACACCACCGGAATTCGCAGAACCGAATTAATTCATCTCAAAACCAGCAATGTTAATCCGTCCAATAATACAATAAAGGTTCTTGGTAAAAGAAATAAGGAACGGATTCTTCCTGTGTTGCCAATTATTGCTAAGCAACTAATTTTGTATTTGAACGAAAGAACACATTTAGAGAAAGTTACGGATGGAGAGTATTTTTTTCTCACAAAAAAAGGGTTAAAATTAAATGATTCCTTTGTGTATCGATTAATAAATACGTACTTTAGTACTGTTTCCGAGAAAGTAAAGAAAAGTCCGCACATATTAAGACATACATTTGCGACTCACTTATTGAACAACGGAGCCGATTTAAATTCAGTGAAAGAATTATTGGGACATTCAAGTTTGGCGTCAACACAAATTTATACGCATAGTAGTTTATCGGAACTAAAAAAAGTTTATGAAGAGGCACATCCAAGAAATCAAAAATAATTCGAATATGTTTAACCAATAAAAATTTCGATTATGAAGGTAAATGTTCATGCGGTTAACTTTACAGTTGACTCAAAGCTAGTAGGTTTTATTCAGGAAAGAATGGACAAAGTAGAAAAGTATTACGACAAGGTAGTAGTATCAGACGTTTTTCTGAAAGTTGAAAAGACAAGCGATAAAGAAAACAAAAGCGTAGAAATAAAAATTATAATTCCTGGGGATGATTTTATTGTGAAAAAACAATGTAAAACTTTTGAAGAAGCCGTTGAACAATCGGCTGAATCGCTAGAGCGTTTGTTGATTAAAAGGAAAGAAAAAATCAAATCAAATATTTAATATAAATTTTCATTAAAAATAGTTTGATTAAAAAACAAAAAGATATACATTTGCAGTCCGTTAGAAATAGCGGACTTTTTTTATTGATATTGCCAGTGTAGCTCAGTTGGCTAGAGCAGCTGATTTGTAATCAGCAGGTCGTGGGTTCGAGTCCCTCCACCGGCTCAGTTCTTTTAGAAGATTGATAATTAATGGTTTCGGGGAGATACTCAAGCGGCCAACGAGGGCAGACTGTAAATCTGCTGTGTGAACTTCGCAGGTTCGAATCCTGCTCTCCCCACAAAATGAAGTTTAAAAGTTTCAAGTTTCGGGTTCTATGCAAATTTGAAACATTAAAACTGAAACAAAAATTTCTCTGCCGACTTAGCTCAGGGGTAGAGTGCTTCCTTGGTAAGGAAGAGGTCACGGGTTCAATTCCCGTAGTTGGCTCAACAAAGTATAAATTTGAACACTAATAAATAACTAAGATTAAAATTAAGTAAAATGGCAAAGGAAACTTTTAACCGTAACAAACCCCACTTAAACATAGGAACAATTGGGCATGTGGATCACGGAAAAACTACATTAACTGCAGCAATAACAAAAGTATTGTCTGATGCAGGTTACTGTCAAGCAAAATCGTTTGATCAAATCGATAATGCTCCAGAAGAAAAAGAAAGAGGTATTACAATTAATACATCTCACGTTGAGTATGAAACTGCTAATCGTCATTACGCTCACGTTGACTGTCCAGGTCACGCGGATTACGTAAAAAACATGGTTACAGGTGCTGCTCAGATGGATGGTGCTATTCTTGTTGTAGCCGCTACTGATGGACCAATGCCACAAACGCGTGAGCACATCCTATTAGGTCGCCAAGTTGGTATTCCTAGAATGGTTGTATTCATGAACAAAGTGGATATGGTTGACGATGAAGAGTTATTGGAACTTGTTGAAATGGAAATTAGAGATTTATTGTCTTTCTACGAATATGATGGAGACAATGGCCCTGTAATTCAAGGTTCAGCTTTAGGTGGATTGAACGGAGATCCAATTTGGGTACCGAAAATCATTGAATTAATGGCTGCTGTTGATGCTTGGATTGAAGAGCCGGTAAGAGACGTTGCAAAACCTTTCTTAATGCCAGTTGAAGATGTATTCTCAATTACTGGTCGTGGAACTGTAGCTACAGGTCGTATCGAAACAGGTATTGCTAATACAGGAGATGCAGTTGAAATCATTGGTATGGGAGCTGAAAAATTAACTTCTACAATTACAGGAGTTGAGATGTTCCGTAAAATCCTTGATAGAGGAGAAGCTGGAGATAACGTAGGTATCCTTTTGAGAGGTATTCAAAAAGAAGACATCAAAAGAGGTATGGTTATTTGTAAACCAGGTTCAGTAAAACCACACGCTACATTTAAAGCTGAGGTTTATATCTTGAAAAAAGAAGAAGGTGGTCGTCACACACCATTCCATAATAATTACCGTCCACAGTTCTACGTACGTACAACTGACGTAACAGGTATCATTACTTTGCCAGAAGGTGTAGAGATGGTTATGCCTGGGGATAACTTAACAATTGATGTTGTGTTGCTTAGTGCAATTGCATTGAGCGTAGGTTTGCGTTTTGCTATCCGTGAAGGTGGTAGAACAGTAGGTGCTGGTCAGGTGACTGAGATAGTAGCTTAATCCTATAAAATAATTTATAAAGCCAGTGTCGTTTTTAGCGACACTGGCTTTTAACGAACGGGCGTAGTTCAAGGGTAGAATAGCGGTCTCCAAAACCGTTGATGGGGGTTCGAATCCCTCCGCCCGTGCAAAAAATAAATCATAATGACAAAAGTTGTTAATTACATATCAGAGGCATTTGAAGAATTAAAATCAAATGTAACTTGGCCAGCTTGGGCTGAAGTGCAACATCTAACGATTGTTGTTGCTGTTTTTTCAGTAGTACTTGCCTTGGCAACTTGGGGAGTAGATGAAGTTTTCGCAAAATCATTGGCTGGTTTTTTTAACTGGATAAAAGCATAATTTTTTTGTTATGGCAGATAATAATATAAAAAAGTGGTACGTCGTTCGAGCAGTAAGCGGGCAAGAAAATAAAGTGAAAGCTTACATCGAAACCGAAATCGCTAGATTAGGGATGGGTGATTATGTTTCGCAAGTTCTGGTTCCTACCGAAAAAGTGGTTACTGTAAAAGACGGAAAAAAGATAACTAAGGATAAAGTCTATTTTCCGGGTTATGTGATGATTGAAGCCAATCTAATAGGGGAAATTCCTCATATTATTAAGTCTATAACAAGTGTAATTGGTTTTTTAGGTGAAACTAAAGGAGGAGAACCGGTACCATTACGGCTTTCTGAAGTAAACAGAATGTTGGGTAAAGTAGATGAATTGGCTGTAAATACCGATACACGTTCTATTCCGTTTAATTTAGGAGAAACTATCAAGGTTATTGATGGACCTTTCAATGGCTTCAACGGAACCGTTGAAAAAATAAATGAAGAAAAGCGTAAACTAGAAGTAATGGTGAAAATTTTCGGAAGAAAAACACCGTTGGAATTAGGGTTTATGCAAGTTGAAAAAGTATAATTTTTGTTACATATATAATAAACCACATCTATCGCTTCCAATGGTAATGTGTTAAATTTTTTAAAAAATGGCTAAAGAGATTAGTAAAGTAGTTAAACTACAAGTTAAGGGAGGTGCTGCGAACCCGTCGCCACCGGTTGGACCTGCTTTAGGTGCTGCTGGTGTTAATATCATGGAATTCTGTAAGCAGTTTAATGCTAGAACCCAAGATAAACCAGGTAAAATTTGCCCAGTGCAAATTACAGTGTATAAAGACAAATCTTTCGATTTTGTTGTAAAAACACCACCTGCTGCTGTTCAGTTAATGGACGCGGCAAAGCTTAAATCTGGTTCGGGAGAACCAAATCGTAAGAAAGTAGCTAGCGTTACTTGGGATGTTATTAAAGCAATTGCGGAAGACAAGATGGTTGATTTAAATGCATTCACAATCGAGTCTGCTATGAGCATGATCGCAGGAACGGCTAGATCTATGGGTATAACTGTATCAGGAGACGCTCCTTTTTAATTAAGAGAAAGACATGGCAAAATTGACAAAAAAGCAAAAAGAGGCTGCTTCAAAAATTGAAAAGAACAAACTATACTCTTTAAAAGATGCTGCGGCATTGATAAAAGTAGTTGCTTCTGCAAAATTTGACGAGTCGGTTGATATCGCAGTACGTTTGGGTGTAGATCCAAGAAAAGCGAATCAAATGGTTAGAGGTGTGGTAACATTACCTCATGGAACTGGTAAAGACGTAAAAGTATTGGCATTGGTTACCCCAGACAAAGAAGCGGAAGCTTTGGCAGCTGGTGCAGACTATGTAGGTCTTGACGAGTATTTACAGAAAATCAAAGATGGTTGGACAGATGTTGATGTAATTATCACTATGCCAAGTGTTATGGGGAAATTAGGTCCATTAGGTCGTATTTTAGGACCTAGAGGTTTAATGCCAAACCCTAAAACAGGTACGGTAACTATGGATGTTGCAAAAGCTGTTCAGGAAGTGAAAGCGGGTAAAATCGACTTTAAAGTTGATAAAACTGGTATCATACATGCAGGAATTGGAAGAATTTCTTTCGATGCCGATAAAATTGTAGATAACGCTCACGAAATTATTCAAACATTAATCAAACTTAAACCAACTGCGGCTAAAGGAACATACATCAAAAGTATTTACCTTACAAGCACTATGAGTCCTGCAATTGCATTGGATCCTAAAGCAGTATAATTGGTAGTTAAAAATTTTTAGTATGACTAGAGAAGAAAAATCAATCGCGATTGAAGATTTAACTGCACAGTTAGCTGATACAAACATTGTTTATGTATCTGATATTTCTGGATTAAACGCAGAAACAACTTCAAACTTGAGAAGAGCTTGCTTTAAAGCAGGTATAAAATTAGAGGTAGTTAAAAATACGTTGCTTGTAAAAGCAATGGAAGCTTCGGCTAATGATTATGGGGATTTACCTTCTGTATTGACAGGTAATAGTGCTATTTTTATTGCAGATGTTGCTAACGCACCTGGAAAAATAATCAAAGATTTCCGTAAAAAGAATGCTAAGCCAATTTTGAAAGGGGCTTACATCAATGCTGAAATTTATATTGGAGATGATCAACTAGATGCCTTGGCAACTATTAAATCGAAAGAAGAACTTATTGGCGAACTTATTGGATTGCTTCAATCACCAGCCCAAAGAGTTATTTCTGCTCTTCAAAACCAATTCGCTAATATCGAAGAGGTTGCTTAATTAAACTAGTTTTTAGTTTGAATTAAGCGCATTAAAACGCGCACAATAAATAAATTATATTTTACAAATCATTTTAAAACGATAGAAAAAATGGCAGATTTGAAACAATTCGCAGAACAATTAGTTAACCTAACAGTAAAAGAAGTTAACGAATTAGCAACAATATTAAAAGACGAGTATGGTATCGAACCAGCTGCTGCAGCCGTTGTGGTTTCAGGTGGTGCAGATGCTGTAGCTGAAGAAGTTCAAACTGAATTCACTGTAATTTTGAAAGCAGCCGGTGCTTCTAAATTAGCAGTTGTGAAATTAGTGAAAGAACTTACAGGTTTAGGTCTTAAAGAAGCTAAAGATGTAGTGGATAGCGCACCAAGCGCTGTTAAAGAAGGTGTTTCTAAAGAAGAAGCTGAAGGGCTTAAAAAATCTTTAGAAGAAGCCGGAGCTGAGGTTGAGCTTAAATAGTTTAACTCGGTTTTGAGAACTAGGTTTAGGTCTTGGGTACGCATCCAAAGACCTAAACCATTTTTCGTATAATAAATTTATACGTTTATTTCATTTTTTTTAATCAAAATTTTGTCCATAGATGATAACAAATCAGACTGAAAGATTGAATTTTGCCTCTACAAAAAACATTCCTGACTATCCAGATTTTCTAGATGTTCAGGTTAAATCGTTTAAAGATTTTTTCCAATTGGAAACTAAATCTGACGAAAGAGGCGACGAAGGTTTATATAACACCTTCATGGAAAATTTTCCAATTACAGATACAAGAAATAATTTTGTATTGGAGTTCCTTGATTACTTTGTAGATCCACCACGTTACACAATTCAAGAATGTATTGAGAGAGGCCTTACCTATAGTGTGCCTTTAAAAGCAAGGTTAAAACTATATTGTACAGATCCAGAGCACGAAGATTTTGAAACTATTGTTCAAGACGTATATCTTGGAACAATTCCTTATATGACTCCTAGTGGTACTTTTGTAATCAATGGCGCCGAACGTGTTGTTGTTTCTCAATTGCACCGTTCTCCAGGGGTTTTCTTTGGACAATCATTCCATGCAAATGGAACAAAATTATATTCTGCCCGAGTAATTCCTTTTAAAGGTTCTTGGATAGAATTTTCAACCGATATCAATAGCGTAATGTACGCTTATATCGATAGAAAGAAAAAATTACCTGTAACTACATTATTTCGTGCAATAGGTTTCGAAAGAGACAAGGATATCCTAGAGATTTTCGACCTTGCCGAAGAAATTAAAGTATCTAAAACAGGACTTAAAAAATATATTGGTAGAAAATTGGCGGCTCGTGTGTTGAACACTTGGCATGAAGATTTTGTGGATGAAGATACCGGCGAAGTTGTTTCTATCGAACGTAACGAAATTATCCTTGACAGAGATACCATTATCGATAAAGATAATGTGGAAGAAATCATCGATTCTAACGTTAAATCTATTTTGTTGCACAAAGAAGATAATAATCAAGTTGATTATTCCATCATCCACAACACGCTACAAAAAGATCCAACCAATTCTGAAAAAGAAGCCGTTGAGCATATCTACAGACAATTGCGTAATGCAGAACCGCCTGATGAAGAAACTGCTCGTGGTATCATAGATAAATTGTTTTTCTCTGACCAACGTTACAACTTAGGTGAAGTAGGTCGTTATAGAATAAACAAAAAACTGGGTCTTGATACTCCAATGGAAAAGCAAGTGCTTACCAAAGAAGACATCATTACCATAGTGAAATATTTGATCGAATTAATCAATGCGAAAGCGGATATTGATGATATCGATCACTTGTCAAACCGTCGTGTTAGAACAGTTGGAGAACAATTGTCTCAACAATTTGGTGTAGGTTTGGCTCGTATGGCCAGAACCATTCGTGAGAGAATGAACGTTAGAGATAACGAGGTGTTTACACCTATTGATTTGATTAATGCCAAAACATTATCATCAGTAATCAACTCTTTCTTTGGTACAAACCAGTTGTCCCAGTTTATGGATCAAACGAATCCATTAGCCGAGATTACACACAAAAGAAGATTATCTGCGCTAGGACCAGGTGGACTTTCAAGAGAAAGAGCCGGTTTTGAAGTACGTGACGTTCACTATACGCATTACGGACGTTTATGTCCAATTGAAACTCCTGAGGGACCAAACATTGGTTTGATTTCATCTCTTGGTGTTTATGCCAAAGTAAACGGAATGGGTTTCATCGAAACGCCTTACCGTAAAGTAACCAAAGGAGTTGTAGATTTAGTTTCTACTCCTGTTTACTTGAGCGCAGAGGAAGAAGAAGGAATGATGATTTCTCAGGCCAATATTGAGATGGATGCTACAGGAAAAATTCTTGCCGACAACGTAATTGCACGTCAAGAAGGTGATTTCCCGGTAATTGATCCATCAAAAGTAGATTATGCCGATGTTGCTCCTAACCAAATTGCTTCAATTTCAGCTTCATTAATTCCTTTCTTGGAACATGATGATGCGAATAGAGCATTGATGGGATCTAACATGATGCGTCAAGCCGTACCATTAATTCGTCCGGAAGCACCAATTGTTGGAACTGGATTAGAACGTCAAGTAGCCTCAGATTCTAGAGTTTTGATTAATGCAGAAGGCGATGGAGTTATAGAATATGTAGATGCAAACATTATCACTATTAAATATGACCGTTCTGAGGAAGAAAGAATGGTTAGTTTTGAACCTGATGAAAAAACGTATAATCTAATTAAATTCAGAAAAACCAATCAAGGAACAAGTATCAACCTGAAACCTATCGTAAGAAAAGGAGATAGAGTGGTTCTTGGTCAAGTATTGTCTGAAGGATATGCCACCCAAAATGGAGAATTGGCTTTAGGTAGAAACCTAAAAGTTGCGTTCATGCCTTGGAAAGGATACAACTTTGAGGATGCGATTGTAATTTCTGAAAAAGTGGTTCGTGACGATATTTTTACCTCTATTCACGTTGATGATTATTCATTGGAAGTGAGAGATACTAAATTAGGTAACGAAGAATTGACGAACGATATTCCAAACGTTTCTGAAGAAGCCACTAAAGATTTAGATGAAAATGGAATGATTAGAATTGGTGCCGAAGTAAAACCTGGCGATATTCTTATTGGAAAAATTACACCAAAAGGAGAATCAGATCCTACTCCGGAAGAGAAATTGCTTCGTGCAATCTTCGGGGACAAAGCAGGTGACGTGAAAGACGCTTCATTAAAAGCATCTCCATCATTACACGGTGTAGTTTTAGATAAAAAACTGTTTGCAAGAGCAGTAAAAGATAAACGCAAACGTACCCAAGACAAAGATGCTTTGGGAGCTTTAGAAATTGAATTTGAAACTAAATTTGTTGAATTGAAAGACAAACTGGTAGAGAAACTTTTCTTAATCGTTAATGGTAAAACATCTCAAGGTGTAATGAATGATTTGGGTGAAGAAGTTTTACCAAAAGGTAAAAAATACACTCAAAAAATGCTTTATGCTGTTGAAGATTTTGCTCACTTAAGCAAAGGACAATGGGTTGCCGATGATACAACGAATACTATGGTAAATGATTTAATTCATAACTATAAAATTAAGTTGAACGATTTACAAGGAGCATTGCGTCGAGAGAAATTCACCATTACTGTTGGAGATGAATTGCCAGCAGGAATTTTGAAATTGGCCAAAGTATATGTTGCCAAAAAACGTAAACTGAAAGTTGGGGATAAAATGGCAGGACGTCACGGTAACAAAGGTATTGTTGCTCGTATTGTTCGTCATGAAGATATGCCTTTCTTAGAAGACGGAACACCTGTTGATATTGTGTTGAACCCACTTGGTGTACCTTCACGTATGAACATTGGTCAAATTTATGAAACTGTTTTAGGTTGGGCTGGACAAAATTTGGGTAGAAAATTTGCTACTCCAATTTTTGATGGTGCTACCTTGGATCAAATCAACGAATTGACTGATGAAGCTGGAATTCCACGTTTTGGACACACGTATCTTTATGATGGAGGAACTGGAGAACGTTTCCACCAAGCGGCAACAGTTGGAGTAATCTATATGTTGAAATTGGGTCACATGGTTGACGATAAAATGCACGCACGTTCAATAGGACCATACTCGCTAATTACACAACAACCATTGGGTGGTAAAGCCCAGTTTGGAGGTCAGCGTTTTGGAGAGATGGAAGTTTGGGCACTTGAAGCTTATGGAGCATCAAGCACGCTTAGAGAAATATTGACCGTAAAATCTGACGATGTAATTGGTAGAGCCAAAACTTACGAAGCAATCGTTAAGGGTGAATCTATGCCAGAACCAGGATTACCGGAATCATTCAATGTATTAATGCATGAATTGAAAGGTCTTGGACTTGACATTCGTTTAGAAGAATAAATAATATTTGGCTCAGGTAGAGACGTTGCATTGCAACGTCTCTACTTTGGCATTTATAAGAGTTTTTAGGATTTAGACCCGTAACCCGTTCCGATTTTTTATATAAACTCAATAGGTTTAATAAATAGCACTTCAAAATTTTTGTTTGAAGTTTAGAGAAGTAATCCGAGGTAGTAGCTTAATGATATCATCTTTTTTTGAGCGATTCGCTTACTAGTTAAAAGTAAATCATAAATCTAAAATCAATTTTTAATTGCAAATAAATCAATAGTAAAAACTATGATGAATAATAGAAACAACAATAAAGATAAGAATCCTGTAAAAAGATTCAACAAAATTTCGATAGGACTAGCTTCCCCTGAATCTATCTTGAAAGAATCAAGAGGTGAAGTGTTGAAGCCAGAAACTATCAATTATAGAACTCACAAACCAGAACGTGATGGTCTTTTCTGCGAAAGAATTTTCGGGCCAGTAAAAGATTTCGAATGTGCTTGTGGTAAATACAAAAGGATTCGCTACAAAGGAATTATTTGTGACCGTTGTGGTGTGGAAGTTACCGAGAAAAAAGTACGTAGAGACAGAGTAGGACACATCAATCTTGTAGTTCCGGTTGCTCATATCTGGTATTTCCGTTCGCTTCCAAATAAAATTGGTTACATATTGGGTCTTCCATCCAAGAAATTGGACATGATTATCTACTACGAAAGATACGTGGTTATCCAAGCCGGTATTGCCAAAACTCCAGAAGGAGAATCAGTACAAAGATTGGACTTTTTGACAGAAGAAGAATATCTAAACGTTTTAGAATCCCTTCCTGCCGACAATCAATATCTTGACGATTTTGATCCAAATAAATTTGTTGCCAAAATGGGAGCAGAATGTATTATGGATTTATTGGCTCGTATCAATCTAGATGAATTGTCTTATGATTTGAGACACAAAGCAAATAACGAAACGTCTAAACAACGTAAAACAGAAGCGTTAAAAAGATTAATAGTAGTTGAATCTTTCCGTGAGTCTAACCTGAACCGCGAAAATCGCCCTGAATGGATGATTATGAAAGTTGTTCCTGTTATTCCACCAGAATTGCGTCCGCTTGTGCCTCTTGATGGTGGTCGTTTTGCAACTTCAGATTTAAATGATTTATACCGTCGTGTAATCATTCGTAACAACCGTTTGAAAAGATTAATGGAGATTAAAGCTCCGGAAGTAATCCTTCGTAACGAAAAACGTATGTTGCAAGAATCGGTAGATTCACTTTTCGATAATACACGTAAGGCTTCTGCTGTAAAAACAGAATCAAACAGACCTTTGAAATCACTTTCGGATTCCCTTAAAGGAAAACAAGGTCGTTTCCGTCAAAACTTATTGGGTAAACGTGTGGATTATTCTGCTCGTTCGGTAATTGTTGTTGGACCTGAATTGAAATTGTCTGAATGTGGTATCCCAAAAGATATGGCAGCCGAATTATACAAACCTTTCGTTATCCGTAAATTGATAGAAAGAGGAATTGTAAAAACGGTAAAATCAGCCAAGAAAATAATAGATAAAAAAGAGCCTGTAGTTTGGGATATCCTTGAAAATGTTATCAAAGGGCACCCAATATTACTGAATCGTGCTCCTACTTTGCACAGACTTGGTATTCAAGCATTCCAACCAAAATTAATTGAAGGAAAAGCAATCCAATTGCACCCTTTAGTTTGTACTGCATTTAATGCGGATTTTGATGGGGATCAAATGGCAGTTCACTTGCCGTTAGGACCAGAAGCTATTTTGGAAGCTCAATTGTTAATGTTGGGTTCTCACAATATTTTGAATCCTGCAAATGGTGCACCAATTACTGTACCTTCCCAGGATATGGTTTTGGGTCTATATTATATGACCAAAGAACGTTTGTCTACTCCAGAACACAAGATTTTAGGCGAAGGCTTGATATTATATTCTGCTGAAGAAACAAATATTGCCATAAATGAAGGTCGTTTAGAATTGAATGCTAGAGTTAAAATTCGTGCCAAAGATTTTAACGAGGCTGGTGAATTAGTTTACAAAATTATCCAAACAACTGCTGGTCGTGTATTGTTTAACGAAGTAGTTCCAGAAGCTGCGGGTTATATCAATGATGTATTGACCAAGAAAAACCTTAGAGACATTATCGGACATGTTTTAAACGTGACCAATGTGCCAACAACGGCCGCCTTCTTGGATGACATGAAAAATATGGGGTACAAATTTGCCTTCAAAGGTGGATTATCATTCTCATTGGGAGATATTAGAATCCCAGATGAAAAACCAAAATTAATTGCAGATGCCAGAGAACAAGTTGAAGGTATCTCTGCAAATTATAATATGGGTCTTATCACCAATAACGAACGTTACAACCAAGTTATTGACGTGTGGACTTCAACAAATGCACAGCTTACAGAGACAGCAATGAAAAACATTAGAGAAGACCAACAAGGTTTTAACTCTGTGTATATGATGCTTGATTCTGGAGCAAGGGGTTCCAAAGAACAAATTCGTCAGTTAACCGGTATGCGTGGTTTGATGGCTAAGCCAAAAAAATCTACTGCTGGTGGTGGTGAAATTATTGAAAACCCGATTCTTTCCAACTTTAAGGAAGGTCTTTCGATTCTTGAGTACTTTATCTCTACTCACGGTGCGCGTAAAGGTCTTGCGGATACGGCTTTGAAAACGGCCGATGCGGGTTACTTGACAAGAAGATTGCATGATGTTTCTCAAGATGTAATTGTAAACACGGTTGACTGTGGTACTTTAAGAGGTGTTGAAGTTTCTGCATTGAAAAAGAATGAGGAAATCGTGGAAAGTTTAGGCGAAAGAATCTTGGGGCGCGTGGCATTGCAAGATGTTATCAATCCTTTGACAAATGAGCTTATCATTGCAGCGGGAGAACAAATTACCGAACCATTTATGAAATTAATCGAGGCTTCTCCAATTGAGAAATTGGAAGTTCGTTCTCCATTGACTTGTGAAGCATTGAAAGGTATTTGTGCTAAATGTTACGGTAGAAACTTGGCAACAGGAAAAATGACCCAAAAAGGAGAAGCGGTTGGTGTAATTGCAGCGCAATCCATTGGAGAACCTGGAACACAGTTAACACTGCGTACCTTCCACGTTGGTGGGGTTGCGGGTGGTATTTCTGAAGAATCCAGTATCGTTACAAGATTTAACGGTAAAATTGAAATCGAAGATTTAAAAACGGTTAAAGGCGAAGACAACGAAGGAAATGCAGTGGATATTGTAGTTTCTCGTTCTTCTGAATTGAAATTAGTTGACGAAAAAACAGGAATCTTACTGAGTACAAACAACATTCCTTACGGTTCAAGCATCTTTGTTAAAGATGGTGCATCAGTGACCAAAGGAACTACAATTTGTAAATGGGATCCTTATAATGGAGTTATTGTTTCGGAATTCACGGGTAAAATTGCTTACGAAGATTTAGAGCAAGGACAATCTTTCATGGTTGAAATTGATGAGCAAACCGGATTCCAAGAAAAAGTAATTTCTGAAGCTAGAGCCAAGAAATTAATCCCTACTTTATTGGTTTACGGTAAAGAAGGTGAATTGATTCGTTCGTATAACTTGCCAGTGGGTGCCCACTTGATGGTTGAAAATGGCGAAAAAATTAAAGCAGGTAAAGTATTGGTTAAAATTCCACGTCGTTCTTCTAAATCAGGAGATATCACGGGAGGTTTACCAAGAATTACCGAGTTGCTTGAAGCTCGTAACCCTTCAAATCCAGCAGTCGTTTCTGAAATCGACGGAGTTGTTTCTTTTGGAAAAATCAAAAGAGGAAACCGTGAGATCGTTATCGAATCTAAATTTGGTGAGGTTAAGAAATACTTGGTGAAATTGTCTAGCCAAATTTTGGTTCAAGAAAATGACTTTGTAAGAGCGGGTGTACCATTGTCTGATGGCGCCATCACTCCGGAAGATATTTTGAGAATTCAAGGTCCAGCTGCTGTTCAACAGTATTTGGTAAATGAAATTCAAGAAGTATACCGTTTGCAAGGGGTAAAAATAAACGATAAACACTTTGAAGTAGTAATACGTCAAATGATGCGTAAAGTAAGAGTACAAGATCCTGGAGACACTTTATTCCTAGAAGAACAATTAATTCATACTAAAGATTTTATCGTTGAAAACGATAAATTATACGGAATGAAAGTAGTTGAAGATGCCGGGGATTCCAGCAACTTAAAACCAGGACAAATTATTTCTCCTCGTGAATTGCGTGATGAAAACTCGTTATTGAAACGTTCCGACAAAAATCTGATTGTGGCTCGTGATGTTATCACGGCAACTGCAACTCCAGTTTTACAAGGTATCACGAGAGCATCGCTTCAAACGAAATCATTCATCTCGGCTGCATCGTTCCAAGAAACCACTAAAGTATTGAACGAAGCTGCTGTAGCAGGTAAAATCGATTACCTAGAAGGATTGAAAGAAAATGTAATCGTTGGTCATAGAATTCCTGCCGGAACCGGTATGAGAGAATATGACAATACCATTGTAGGTTCGAATGAAGATTATAATGAAATGATGGCAAACAAAGAGGAATATATTTATTAAGATATGAGTAATTCTAAACAACAACAAGAGCAAATCAACATTGAGTTGGATGAAAAAACT
Source organism: Flavobacterium sp. UBA5153 (assembly GCA_002413745.1). Taxonomy (GTDB): domain Bacteria; phylum Bacteroidota; class Bacteroidia; order Flavobacteriales; family Flavobacteriaceae; genus Flavobacterium. The sequence continues at coordinate 54,813 of DHXP01000017.1, forward strand.
GCAGAAGGAATTTATTCCAATTTGGCAATAATAAATCATTCTTCCTCTGAATTTGTATTGGATTTTGTAAGTATCATGCCTGGTATTCCTAAAGCCAAAGTGAAATCAAGAATTGTCTTGACTCCGCAACACGCCAAAAGATTGTTGAAAGCAATTGGAGAAAATATTCACCGTTTTGAAGTCGCCCACGGCGAAATTAAAGACGTAGAACAACCTTCAATACCGCTTAATTTTGGTCCGCCGGGACAAGCATAATTGTATAAAAGGCTCCAGAAATGGAGCCTTTTCTTTTTTTGCATTATAATGGATTTAGGATAATACCCTGTTTTATTGGACTTGTAGTGCTAGTTTTTTTTGTGTTTTAACGAGTATTGAGGAGCTTCATCGAAAATATTTTTTAGTAGAAAATGAATCGTCTAATTTTGACCCCAGATAAGAGACCTACCTCATATCACAACAAAAAAAACGAATATGAATAATTTTTCCAAAATATACGGTAGCAAAAAAAACAGTATCATTTTTATGATGTTTGTTTTTGTTTTATTATCAAATGTTTCTGTTTTTGGTCAAACTTCAATTGAAAACAATGTTTTTTTGAATAATACGATCATAAACGATACAGCCGAAATTAGTGTTGGTAGACAAGAGGCCACAACAACTTTTTCAAATATGAATTTCGTGCTTTGGTTTATGGGGTCAAAACAAGATCCAAACGTAAAAATTTCACCTACAGGCGAAAACACAAGGAGACAATTCATAACTTCTGGATTAGCTCCTAACCGTTTGTTGATTAAGGCTTTCTTGAAAAAAGCGGTTAACTTTGAAATTGGAGTAGCTTAAGTTATCACTAAAATTAATTTCCTGTACCTTTATACAAAAAGCTCCCGCCAAGACGGGAGCTTTTTTTTGGTTTGAGAACTACTGAAATTATTCAAATTCCGATGTGAAAAACAACTTCACATTTGGAAATTTATTTTGCGTCATTTGGATCGTAAAATCGGAATCAGCAAGGAAAACCAATTGGTTGTATTTATCGTGGGCCAAGAATTTTTGTTTTATTCTTCGAAACTCCCTGAATTCCTCGCTTTTCGGATCATTGGGTTTTACCCAACAAGCCTTGTGAACGGGGAAATTTTCATAGGTACATTTGGCTCCATATTCGTGTTCCAATCGGTATTGAATTACCTCATATTGAAGTGCTCCCACAGTTCCTATGATTTTTCGGTTATTCATTTCGAGTGTGAACAACTGCGCTACACCTTCATCCATCAACTGGTCAATTCCCTTGTCGAGCTGTTTGGCTTTCATAGGATCGGCGTTGTTGATGTATCTAAAATGTTCCGGTGAGAAACTTGGGATTCCTTTGAAGCTCATAATCTCGCCTTCGGTCAAAGTATCTCCAATTTTGAAATTCCCCGTGTCGTGCAATCCCACAATATCGCCAGGATAGGAAATATCAACGATTTCTTTCTTCTCAGCAAAAAAAGCATTCGGACTTGAGAATTTTAAATATTTTTTTTGGCGAACGTGATAATACGGTTTATTTCTCTCGAAAGTCCCCGAGACAATTTTTATAAAGGCTAATCGGTCTCGGTGTTTCGGATCCATATTGGCGTGGATTTTAAAAACAAAACCCGACATTTTTTCTTCTTTTGGGTCAACTAATCGGGTTTCCGATTCTTTTGGTCTTGGAGATGGGGCAATTTCGATGAAGCAGTCCAAGAGTTCGCGAACGCCAAAATTATTCAATGCCGAACCAAAAAACACGGGTTGTAATTTTCCGTCCAAATAATCCTGACGGTCAAATTTTGGATACACTTCGTCAATCAGTTCCAATTCTTCGCGCAGTTTATAAGCTGGTTTTTCACCAATAATTTTTTCTAATTCAGGATTTAGCACATCCTGAAAAGCGATGGTTTCTTCAATATTCTTGCGGCTATCGCCACTAAACAAATTGATATTTTCTTCCCATAAATTGTAGATTCCCTTGAAATCATAACCCATCCCAATGGGGAAACTTAGCGGCGTAACCGATAAGCCCAGTTTTTGTTCCACCTCATCCATCAAGTCAAAAGCATCTTTTCCTTCGCGATCCAGTTTATTGATAAAAACGATGATGGGAATTTTCCGCATTCTGCACACGGCAACCAGTTTCTCCGTTTGTTCCTCGACCCCTTTGGCAACATCAATAACAACAATGACACTGTCAACTGCGGTCAGGGTTCTAAAGGTATCCTCGGCAAAATCCTTGTGTCCCGGAGTATCCAGAATATTTATTTTCTTGTTCTTGTAATTGAATGCCAAAACAGAAGTCGAAACCGAAATTCCTCTCTGGCGTTCAATTTCCATAAAGTCACTGGTTGCCCCTTTCTTAATTTTGTTGTTCTTTACCGCACCCGCTTCCTGAATGGCACCTCCAAAAAGGAGAAGTTTTTCTGTAAGCGTTGTTTTTCCGGCATCGGGATGCGAGATAATCCCAAAAGTTCTTCTTCGCTGTATTTCTTCTAAAAAGCCCATATTTATATAAATAGTTTGCAAAAGTACTATTTATAAATGCCAATTAAAAAAATAGTATAATCTAAATAAACTTCGGCTTCTAATTGAAAGTTTACATCCCAAAAGGATAGGTTTCGGGAATCTGGTTTCCGTCCGGCACAATGTGTATGGGGTGCAATGCGGTTGTCTCATCAATAAAAATAAAGGCGTCATATCTCTTTGGTAAAATGGTAGGAACATAATTTCCAAATCTTTCATGCTCTGGGTTATAGACGACACCAATCGCACGATGCCCAATATGGGAGGAAATGCATTTTTCTTCTTTTAGTTTATTCAATAGTAATAATCTATTCTGTCCGTTGCTGGCTAGATGAAAGGCGTGTTCCCAGCTTCCTTCAACTGCATCTGGAATTCGTATTTTTCGCATTTCATCGCCCCAACTCCTTGCTGCAATGACGCTTCCCTTGTAAGAGCCAAATCCTACAGCCACAACTCCTTCTTTCGAATATTGTTCTCTCAACAACTGTCCCACATTGACCATTCCTTCTGATGCCATGTCTGTGGCACGTGCATCGCCAATGTGCGTATTGTGTTCCCAAACGATTGTCTTTGCTTCATTGCCATGGTATTTCATAAGCCGTTCTAAAGTGGAAACCATGTGCTCATCACGGATATTCCATGATGCCGAACCTCTTTTTATCATGGCACGATAATATTTTTCCGCATTTCTTGCCACGAAAGCATTCTGTTCCGTGCTCATGACATTCTCGTGATCTGTATTGTAACTTTCGACCTTGCTTCTTATTTCGGTTAACAAATGAAGCACATCTTTTTCGCACAATTCCGGAACTAGTGTGGAGGCTCTTGCATACGATTGCCCTTCATCTTTGCCATAAGGTTCAAAGCATTCCATTACTTTTTTGGCAGACTTAAGCGCTTCTGGATCATTTTTCTCCAAATATTGAATTATGGAATTCATGGATTCCCTGAAACTGTACACGTCCAAGCCATAAAAACCTATTTTTTTATTGGAAGGCAAACTTTCGTTAAAAACTTTGAGCCAATCTATAAATGCGGCTATTTCCCAATTTGCCCACATCCATGTTGGCCAACGGTTGAATTCATTCAGGACGCCATAAATATCTTTTCCTGAATTCAGGTATCCTTTTGCAAAACGATTAATGCGGTAACAGTCAGGCCAATCGCCTTCTACTCCCACAAAGGAAAAACCTTTTTCTTGAATTAGTCTTTTTGTTATTTTTGCTCTCCACGTATAGTATTCATGTGTTCCGTGCGAAGCTTCTCCGAGCAGGACATACTTAGCATCGCCAATATAATCCATTAGCGGGTCCAAATCTTCTGAATTTTCCAAAGGGGAAGAGGAACGATTTAATAATTCTATGATTTTATCAGAATTGATAGGATTGTTTAAATTTTTTGATGTTTCCATACTGTTTGATTTTTCTAAATTACATGTAGTGTTAACGGAATTGTCAACTAGAAATAATATCAGCCAAAGTTTAGTTTATGTCTAAAAAAACACATATAAATTTACGTTATATATTTGATAATGAGGGGTGTTTGTTAAATTTTATTCATTTAAAATATATTTAAAAAGAGCAGTGGTTTTTGTTGTTTTATTTTTATGGAGGAGGCATATTTTTTTGTCTCTTTTTTAATTGGAGAAGGAAAATTGAACCAATAGGAGATAAATGATTCCAATAGGACTCAATCCTATAATATTTAAAAAAAATTACAACGTTATCGTTAATAATATTCAGTAGTTTAATAAAATCATTTCAAAAGATAGAATATCTTTGTATTTCGAAACATAAAAATAAAATAAAGATGAGTATTATTATCAAAATTCACGCAAGACAAATATTCGATTCAAGAGGAAATCCTACTGTAGAAGTAGACGTAGTTACCGAAAACGGTGTTTTAGGTAGAGCGGCAGTTCCATCAGGAGCTTCAACTGGAAAATTTGAAGCAATGGAATTACGTGACGGTGGAAAAGCCTTTCTTGGAAGAGGAGTTTTAAAAGCGGTTGAAAATGTAAATACTAAAATAGCTGAAGAATTATTGGGAACATCAGTTTTCGAACAAAACTTGATTGACCAAACTATGATCGAGTTAGATGGTACTCCAAATAAATCAAACTTGGGTGCAAATGCTATTCTTGGAGTGTCTCTTGCGGTTGCAAAAGCGGCTGCCAACGAATTGGGATTGCCATTGTACAGATATATTGGTGGAGTTTCGGCAAATACATTGCCTGTTCCAATGATGAATATCATCAACGGAGGTTCACATTCTGATGCTCCGATTGCGTTTCAGGAATTTATGATTATACCGGTAAAAGCAACTTCTTTTACGCAAGCGATGCAAATGGGAACGGAAATTTTCCATAATCTGAAAAAAGTATTGCACGATAGAGGTTTGAGTACCGCTGTTGGAGATGAAGGTGGTTTTGCTCCAAATTTAGCCGGTGGAACTGAAGACGCTTTAGATACCATCAAAAAAGCGGTGGAAGCTGCGGGTTATAAATTTGGAGACGAAGTTATGGTAGCCTTAGACTGCGCTTCATCTGAATTTTACGTAAACGGAAAATACGATTATACTAAATTCGAAGGTGAAACTGGAAAAATCAGAACTTCAGAAGAACAAGCGGATTATTTGGCTGAATTAGCCGCCAACTATCCAATTATTTCTATTGAAGACGGAATGGATGAAAATGACTGGGATGGGTGGAAATATTTAACCGATAAAATTGGAGACAAAGTTCAATTAGTTGGAGATGATTTATTCGTGACCAATGTGGAACGTTTGTCAACTGGAATTGAAAGAGGTATTGCCAACTCGATTTTGGTAAAAGTAAACCAAATTGGAACATTGACAGAAACTATCGCAGCGGTAAATATGGCAAAAAATGCAGGGTATACCTCAGTGATGTCACACCGTTCAGGAGAAACCGAAGACAATACCATTGCTGACTTGGCAGTGGCCTTGAATTGTGGTCAAATAAAAACAGGTTCAGCTTCTCGTTCTGATCGTATGGCTAAATACAATCAATTGATTAGAATTGAAGAAGAATTGGGAAACACCGCTTATTTCCCGGGTGTAAAAGCGTTTAAAGTGAAATAATTATCTAGTATAATTCTATATTAGGCCATTCGCTCTTGCGGATGGCTTTTTTTATGATATTTTATCAATTTTGTAACAAATCTCACTTTTAATTAGCATAAATTTTCTTATTTTTGAGAAATTAAATAATTTAACATCTACTATGTCAAAAATAGCAACATTAGAATTTGATGGTAAAAAATACGAGTTTCCAGTAATTGTTGGAAGCGAAAATGAAGTGGCCATCGATATTAACAAATTACGTGATTTGTCAGGAGCAATCACATTAGATCCAGGATATAAAAATTCCGGTTCTTGCACAAGTACAATCACTTTCTTGGACGGTGAGGAAGGAATTTTAAGGTACAGGGGTTATTCGATTGAAGACTTGGCGGATAAAGCCAGTTTTCTTGAAGTGTCATTCCTGCTGATTTTCGGAGAATTACCTTCTGCGCAAAAATTGGAGCAATTTGAAAATGATATTAGAAGACATTCTTTGGTCAATGAAGAAATGAAGAGTATCATTGACGGTTTTCCGAAAACGGCCCATCCGATGGGGGTTTTGGCTGCTTTGACAAGTGCATTAACGGCCTTCAATCCAAAGTCTGTAAATGTTGAAAACGAAAAAGAAATGTATGAGGCGGTTTGTAAAACCATATCTAAATTTCTTGTCATCGCCACTTGGACCTACAGGAAAAGTATGGGTTATCCTTTGAATTATTACGATAATACCCAAAGTTACGTTGAAAACTTCATGCGTTTAATGTTCGAATTGCCTACAGGACCTTACAAAGCAAATCCAATAATAGTTGATGCCTTAGATAAATTGTTTATCCTTCATGCGGATCACGAACAAAACTGCTCAACATCGACCGTAAGAATGGTAGGTTCTTCTCACGCTGGATTATTTGCCTCCATTTCTGCGGGAGTTTCCGCACTTTGGGGACCATTGCATGGTGGAGCGAATCAGGCAGTTCTCGAAATGCTCGAAGAAATTCATGCAAATGGTGGGGATGCCGAAAAATACATTGCTAAGGCCAAAGACAAAAACGATCCTTTCAGATTGATGGGTTTTGGACACAGAGTTTATAAAAATTTTGATCCAAGAGCGAAAATTATTAAAAAAGCGGCGGATGAAGTTTTAAGAACCCTTGGAGTTGAAGATCCTATTCTGGATATCGCAAAAAAACTGGAAGCAGCGGCACTTGTCGATGAGTATTTTGTGTCAAGAAAATTATATCCAAATGTCGATTTCTATTCAGGAATTATTTATAGGGCATTGGGAATCCCTACCGATATGTTTACCGTGATGTTTGCAATAGGCAGATTGCCTGGATGGATTGCCCAATGGAAGGAAATGCGCGAAAACAAAGAGCCTATCGGTCGTCCGCGACAAATATATACAGGGCATCCTTTGCGAGATTTCAAGACTTCTGACAAACGATAAAATTCGATTCAAAAAGCTTCACATTCCGTGGGGCTTTTTTTATCTTTGGCAAAAGCCTAACAAACAAAATATGCTTGAATTAAAGATCAAGAACGAAACCTCGAGATTGCGAGCCGTTGTTCTGGGAACCGCAATCGATAACGGACCTACACCCAATATTGATGAAGCGTATGACCCAAAATCATTGGAGCATATTTTGGCAGGAACGTATCCTTTAGAGTCAGAAATGGTGTCAGAAATGGAAGCGTTCAACCAAGTTTTATCAAAATATGGCGTTACCGTTTATCGTCCAAAATTGATTGAAAATTACAACCAGATATTTGTGAGGGACATTGGTTTCGTGATTGAGGGTGTTTTCATCAAATCCAATATTTTACCGGATAGAGAACGAGAACTGGACGCTATTCAATACATAATGGATCAAATCAATGCTGCAAAAGTCGTTCGTCCTCCCGATGAAGTGCATATCGAAGGGGGCGACGTGATGCTGTGGAATGATTATATTTTTGTTGGAACCTATAAAGGAAGTGATTACGCCGATCATATTACCGCAAGAACAAACAAGGAAGGCGTTCAGTACATCAAGGATTTATTCCCCAACAAGATTGTCAAGGAATTTGATTTGGTAAAATCAAAAATCGAGGCGCGTGATAATGCCTTGCACCTCGATTGTTGTTTTCAGACTATTGGCGAAAATAAAGGTATCATATATAAAAGAGGTTTCCGTGAAGAAGCCGATTATAGGTTTCTTCTTAATCTTTTTGGCGAGGAAAACTTGTTTCATATAACCAGAAAGGAAATGTATAATATGAATTCCAATGTTTTTTCTATAGATACCAATGTTGTGGTTTCCGAAAGGAATTTTACCAGACTCAATGATTGGTTACGAACGAATGGTTTTGTGGTCGAAGAAATTCCGTATGCAGAGATTGCCAAACAAGAAGGATTATTACGATGTTCCACTTTGCCATTGATAAGAGATTAACCATAGTGTAGAGATGCACCACTGTAGAGACGCACTGCAGTGCGTCTCTACAAAAAACAAAATAAAAAAAAATGAAACAAACGACAAATTCCATCCTAATAATTCGCCCGGTTGCGTTCAGGATGAACGAACAAACGGCCGTAAACAATTATTACCAAAAAGTAGAGACGCACTGCAGTGCGTCTCTACTGGACAATTTATTGCCCGCAACGGCGAACGCCAAAGCACAGGAAGAATTCGATGCTTTTGTAAAAAAACTGCGAGCCGTAGGAGTCAATGTGATTGTGGTCGACGATACTTTAAATCCTGACACTCCAGACAGCATTTTTCCGAATAACTGGATTTCATTTCACGAAAATGGCGATGTGGTTTTGTATCCCATGTTTGCCGAAAATCGTCGTCCCGAACGTCGCGAAGATATTTTGGATATACTTGAAGATAACGGTTTTGTTATCAATGAAATTATGGATTATACTTCTGCCGAGGAGGATGGATTCTATCTCGAAGGTACAGGAAGTTTGGTTTTGGACAGGGAAAATGGCAAAGCCTATTGTGCGCTTTCGCCTCGTGCCGACGAAGAATTATTTATAGAATTCTGTGAGGATTTCGAATTTTCACCCATACTTTTCGAAGCTTTCCAAACCGTAAACGGAGAGCGAAAATTGATTTATCATACGAACGTGATGATGTGCCTTGGCGATACTTTTGCCGTAATTTGTGCCGACTGTATCGATGATAAAAAAGAACGAAAAATGGTGCTTGACAGTTTGAGAGGCGACGAAAAAGAAATCATTTTGATCACCGAAGCCCAAGTCAGTAATTTTGCGGGGAATATGCTCGAAGTAAAGGGGGGAAATGACAGGAGATATTTGGTTATGAGCACTTCGGCGCATCAAAGTTTAACCAAAAAGCAAATTGCCCAACTCGAAGAACACGTTACTATTTTGAGTTCAAGCCTTGATACTATCGAAGCTTGTGGCGGGGGAAGTGCCAGATGTATGATGGCGGAAATTTTCTTGCCAAGAGAAGAATAACAACCCATTCATTTTTTGTATTTTTGTCAAATGAAAAATAAAAAAACCTTGGTTCTTGGTGCTAGCACGAAACCAGACAGATACGCTTATAAAGCCATTACAATGCTTGTCGAAAAAGGACATTCCGTTCTCGCCATTGGTCAAAATGCGGGTGAAGTGGCAGGAATAAAAATCCAAACCAAAGCCATCCCTTTAAAAAATATAGATACCATTACATTATATTTAAACCCAACTCGCCAGCGTGATTATTACAATTACATAGTTGAATCAAAGCCAAAACGCGTGATTTTTAATCCCGGAACCGAAAATCCGGAGTTCTACCAATTGTTGGAATTGAATAACATAAAAGTGGAAGTGGCGTGTACTTTGGTATTATTGACCACAAACCAGTATTAGATTTTTTTGTAAAGCTTCCTGCCTTTTAAATGCAGGAAACTTTACAAATTTCTAAAATCGAGTTTCTCCAACCGCAGGTTTGCTTATTGACAATAATCCAATAAAAGTAATCAAGCCGTTTACGACAATCAACTCATTGTCAAAAACATAATCTCCAAAAAGCACCGAGGAATTGTAGCTGATTAAAAAGCAAATTGCTGGTGAAAGCACGCAAATTATGGGCACAAACTTGTCGTGTACCGTTTTGGATTTCATAAATAGCCCAAAAGCATACAAACCCAAAAGCGGACCGTAAGTATAGGAAGCAATCTTGAAAATCATGCTCACCACCGACGAATCGTTGATGGCATTAAAAATCACAATTACCAAGAACATCAAAAACGAAAAACTGATGTGGACAAAATGCCGTGTTCTCACGACGTTGGGTTTGTTTTGATTTTCGGTCTTATCCATCCCCAGAAAGTCCACGCAAAATGAGGTAGTCAAGGCTGTCAAAGCCGAATCGGTCGTGGCAAATGTGGCGGCCGTCAATCCCAACAGGAATACAATCGACGGAATCAAGCTCAAATGATGAAAGGCTATTTCGGGGAAAAGTAAGTCGGTTCTGGGTTTTCCCGTGATTAAATCAGTTGGAACTTCGATGCCATTTTTATTGGCATAAATGTAAAGCAAAGCGCCTACACTAAGAAAGAAGATGTTGATAAGCACGAATATTCCGGTAAACGTAAACATATTTTTTTGGGCTTCACCAATGGTTGCGCAACTCAAGTTTTTCTGCATTAAATCTTGGTCGAGGCCTACCATGGCAATGGTTACGAAAATACCGCCCAGAATTTGTTTGAAAAAATAATTTCCTCTCCTATAATCATCAAAGAAAAAAACTTTGGAATAATTGCTGTTTTTCACCTGTTCGAAAGCTTCAAAAACGGAGAGGTTCAAGCTACGGCAAACAAAAAAAATGGTCAGGAAAACAGAAGAAACCAGGAAAAAAGTTTGCAAAGTGTCCGTGATAATAATGGTTTTCAATCCACCACGATACGTATAGGAAAATATCAAAGCCAGTGAAATCAATACCGTTGCGGCAAAGGGAATTTGGTAGAAATCAAAAACATAGCGTTGCAAAACAATCACGACGAGGTACAATCTAAAGGAGGAACCAATGGTTCGGCTAATTAAAAAAATCGTTGCCGCCGTTTTGTAACTTACGATCCCAAGCCGTTTTTCGATATAGCCGTAAATCGAAGTCAGGTTCATTCGGTAGTACAACGGAAGCAAGACTTTGGCAATAATGATAAAGCCAATGGCATTTCCCAAGATGAACTGAAAATATTTGAATTGATTATCCGGCAAGCCCACTTCGCCAGGAACCGAAATAAAGGTCACTCCCGAAAGCGCAGTACCCACCATCCCGAAAGCAACAAGATACCACTTCGAGTTTTTATTGGCCTTGAAAAAAGCATCATTGTCGCTGTTTTTCTTGCTGACGCGGTGCGAGATATAAAATAAAATCCCGAAATAAACAATGATAAGCGACAAAATGGTAAATGGTGTCATAATTCGATTTTTATTGGAAGCCAAAATACAAATTTTTGTTCAATCGATTAAACAAATAACCGAATAACCAAATAAACAAATTACTACATTTGCATTTATGGAATTTTCATCAAAACTTTTNNTGATTATCCGGCAAGCCCACTTCTCCGGGAACCGAAATAAAAGTCACGCCCGAAAGTGCCGTACCAATCATTCCGAAAGCAACAAGATACCATTTCGAGTTTTTATTGGCTTTGAAAAAAGCATCATTGCCGCTGTTCTCTCTGCTTACTTTATGCGAGATGTAAAATAAAATTCCGAAATAAACAATGATAAGCGA
>DHXP01000017.1:66226-71249 GCA_002413745.1 Flavobacterium sp. UBA5153
TTGCGATTGGTTTTGCATTTGTTGAAGCAGCCTAAAGAACGAACCGGTTTTTTGACACAATCGTTAACGACGATGCGCGAAGAAGTGAAGTTTTGTTTAAGTTGCCACAATATTTCCGATATTGATGTTTGCGAAATTTGTGCCAATGCCAAAAGGAATCACCAGATTATTTGTATTGTGGAAGATATTCGAGATGTAATGGCAATCGAAAATACGGGTCAATTTAGGGGAATTTATCACGTTCTTGGAGGGAAAATTTCGCCAATAGATGGTGTTGGACCAAGCCAGTTGAACATAAATACTTTAGTCGAAAAAGTGAAATCAGGTACTGTTTCCGAAATTATTTTTGCTTTAAGCTCAACAATGGAAGGCGATACCACCAATTTTTACATCTATAAGCAAATTCAGGATTGTGACATTATTACCTCTACAATCGCCAGGGGAATTTCTGTTGGTGATGAATTAGAATATGCCGATGAAGTTACTCTGGGAAGAAGTATATTGCAAAGGGTCCCGTTTGAAAAGTCTTTTAAAAACAATTAATCCATTTAATGAATGGCGATACTTTTAAATTGTTAAATGAAAAGCTATATTTGTTACTAAAAATATAAAAATGAACAAATCCGTACTCTATTTATTGCTAGGTATCAGTATATTTTTTACTTCTTGCATTCCTACCCAAGATTTAATTTATTTACAGAAAAAAAATGGAACTGGAGATGAAGCTTCAATTTCGGCTGTGGTATCAAAGCCTTACAGATTACAGACCAATGATGTTTTGAGTATAACCATAAAAGCAAACGATCCGAAGTTGGTGGCTATTTTTAGTCCCACAAATCAGGCAGAGTCAGCCGGTAAATCAGAATCAGGGTTGTATTTTGACGGTTTCACGGTTGACGATCATGGTAATATAAGAATTCCGGTTTTGGGCGAAATAAACGTGATTGGTTTTACGCTCGAGGAAATAAGGACTAAAATAGAGAAGCAACTATTGGCGGAATATTTTAACAAGGAAGCAAATATTTTTGTGACCGTAAAATTGGCCGGATTTAAATACACAATTAATGGCGAAGTGGGAAGTACGGGAACCAAAACCTTATTTCAGGACCACGTAAATATCATGGAAGCCATTGCAAATTCCGGTGATATAACCATAACTGGAAATAGAAAAGCCGTAACTGTCATACGACAATTGCCTTCCGGAACCGAAATGCACGATATCGACCTTACGGATATAAATGTTATGAAATCTCCTTATTTCTACTTGCAGCCCAATGACTATATTTATGTAAAACCGCTCAAACAGAAAACTTGGGGAACCGGAAAAACAGGGATAGAATCTTTGGGAACCATCATAACGCTTTTGTCTTTGGCAACAACGACTTTTTTACTATTAAAAAAATAAAACATATTTCAAAAAATGTTAGATATAAAAGATTTTTCGATTTTTGAAACCCAGACAGGATTCGACTTTAAAGGGTTCTTAATAAAAATCGCGAGTTATTGGAAATGGTTTTTGCTGAGTTTAGTCATCGCTTTCACGATTGCCTATGAAGTAAATATCCGTAAGGAAAAAATTTATGGAATGGAGACGCTTATTTCCGTTAAGGAAGAAAATAATCCTTTTTTCACTTCAAATACCAGCTTGGTTTTCAACTGGGGCGGCACTTCAGATCAAGTTCAAACTATTTCTACAACCTTGCAATCCAGGTCCCATAATGAGTTGGTTGTAGATAAATTACAATATTATATTGGTTATTTGACACAAGGAAAGTATAATCTTGAGGATGCTTATGGCGCCGTGCCTTTTTATGTAAATATTGATAAGACAAAGGGTCAATTAGCAGGAAAACTCATTGGCATCAAGTTTTTGAGCGAAAATGAATATGAAATCAAAATTCCATTTGAAAGCAACACTGTTTCAATAGTTTCCTATTCTGATAATTCCTATGGTAAAACTGCGGTTGCAATAGGTGATTTTGTGAAGAAATATAAAGTGGGCGAACAGGTTTCATTACCCTTTTTGAACTGGAAATTGCAAATAAAAGATAACCCCGGTTTTTATAAGGGAAACGAATATTTCGTTCAGTTTAATAATTTTGATGCGACAGTGTCTGCTTACAAGGGTATAAATGTAAAGTCCGATGACAAAGGAGGTTCCATAATCACGCTGGGAATGCAGGGAACCAATAAAGCCAGAATGGTCGAATATTTGAATTCGACCGTGAAAATGCTTATCAAAAGACAACTCGACAGTAAAAATCAATTTGCAACCAATACCATAGAATTCATTGACAGCACACTGGTGGCAATGGAATCACAACTGAAAGAAACTACAAACGAGTTAAAATCATTCAGAAAAGACAAAAATATATATGATGTACAAGGAGATGGTTCTAAATTTTCGGATCAAGTTCTTGAATTTGATGTCAAAAAGGATGAGGTAACCCGCAAAATAGCCTACTATAATTCCTTGAAATCCTATTTGAAAAGCAGCGTTGACTATTCTAAACTTCCGGCACCATCAGTAGCTGGAATTGAAGATCCCAATATTGTCGTGAATGTTTCTAAATTGATTTCACTTTCCACCCAAAGATCAGAAATGGCTTATGCAGTAAAAAGCGATAAAATATTCAAGGATTTTGACAATCAAATGGAAGCTGTTAAAAAGGTTTTACTCGAAAATATAGCATCTGCCAAAGCTTCCTTGCAATATGATTTGGCAATGGTCAACAGCAAAATCAACCAAACGGAAAGCACCATAAAGCAACTCCCTGAAGACCAGCAGGAGTTGATTAAGATCAAAAGGAAATATGATTTAAGCGATAATATCTACAGCACATTTCTTCAAAAAAGAAGTGAAGCCGATATTGTCAAAGCGGCAAATTTGTCGGACATTCATTTTATCGATCCTGCAAAAGATATTGGTGGCGGACTCATTGGACCGAAAACGTCCGTGAACTATGTATTGGCATTATTCCTGGGATTATTGATTCCGTTGATTTTTGTTTTTGGGATTTTCTTCGTCAATAATTCCATTCAAAACACGGAGGATGTCAGTAAATTGACCCAGATTCCATTGATAGGAGTCATCGGTCTAAGTAAAGAAAGTTCTGATTTGGCAGTTTTTGAAAAACCAAAATCGGCTTTATCCGAATCCTTTAGAGCCATTCGTTCTTCCCTTCAGTTTCTATATAAACAACAGCGTCTGGATGGGGCAAAAACACTTATGATAACCTCTTCCGTCAGCGGGGAAGGAAAAACCTTTTGTTCTTTAAATATTGCCACGGTATTTGCATTAAGCGAAAAAAGAACCGTGATTATTGGACTGGATTTAAGAAAACCCAAAATGTTTGACGAATTTAATTTATCGAATGATATAGGAGTCGTAAATTATCTAATCAAACAGAAAAGTTTGGACGAAATCATAAACCACACCCATATTCCTTTTTTGGATGTTATATTTTCCGGACCCATTCCGCCCAATCCCGCCGAGATGATTATGAGTGATGGCATGAAGGAGTTGATAGAAGAATTAAAGAAAAAATACGATTACATTATTTTGGATACGCCACCGGTTGGCTTGGTGTCTGACGCATTAGAGTTGGCACAATATTGCGATGTCACTTTATACATCGTAAGGCAGAATTTCACCAAAAAAGAAATGATTACGTTGCTCAACAATAGGGTCAAGCGGGGAGAACTCAACAATACCAGTATTATTTTGAACGGATTTCAAAATAAAGCCAAGTACGGCGCGGGTTATGGATATGGTTATGGATATGGTTACGGAAGCACAACCTACTCCAACGGCTACCACGATGAGGATAAACCAAAAACTATTTTCGAAAAAATACTGAGAAAATTTAGAAAAAAACAAATTCGATAAGACCATTGTTTTAAATGTAAAAAAATGAAAGAGGAAACAAAAAGCAGTATACTCATCACGGGAGGGGCAGGATTTATCGGTTCTAATCTCTGTGAATATTTTTTGTCCAAGGGACACGAAGTGATTTGTTTGGATAATTTTGCAACTGGGCATAGGCATAATTTGAAGGATTTTATAAATGATGCAAACTTCCGTTTGGTCGAAGGAGATATTCGAAATTTAACCGATTGCCAGAATGCGGTAAAAGGAGTGGATTATGTTCTGCATCAGGCTGCTTTGGGTTCCGTGCCGCGTTCCATCATTGACCCAATCACAACTAACGAAGTAAATGTCTCGGGTTTTTTGAATATGCTAGTGGCATCAAGGGATGCCAAGGTAAAACGATTTATATATGCGGCAAGTTCTTCCACTTATGGAGATTCTGTTGGATTGCCAAAAGTGGAGGAAGTAATTGGGAAACCACTTTCGCCTTATGCCATAACAAAATATGTGAACGAATTGTATGCCGAAATCTTCAGTAAAACTTACGGTTTGGAAACGATAGGCTTGCGTTATTTTAATGTTTTTGGGCGAAAACAGGATCCAAACGGGGCTTATGCGGCGGTTATTCCAAAATTCGTGATGCAATTAATGCAACTCGAAAGTCCACTGATAAATGGTGACGGCAATTATTCACGTGATTTCACTTATATTGATAATGTGATACAAATGAATGAATTGGCAATGACCACCAAAAATCCGGACGCAGTAAACACCGTTTACAATACCGCTTATGGAGACCGGAATACCCTGAATAATCTGGTGAACTATTTGAAGGAATTTTTATCGGATTATGACGAAAAAATTGCCGATGTCACCATAGAATACGGTCCTAATAGAGCAGGAGATATTCCACATTCCTTGGCGAGTATTGATAAAGCCAAAGCATTATTGGGCTATGACCCCCAATTTTCAATGCAGGAAGGGTTAAAGGTAGCAGTAGATTGGTATTGGGAGAATCTGAAATAGAGAAAAGATAATAGAGAAAAGATAATAGAGAAAAGAAAATAGAGAAAAGAGAAAAGATAATAGAGAAAAGAGAAAAGAGAAAAGAGAAAAGAGAAAAGAGAAAAGAGAAAAGAAAATAGAGAAAAG
>DHXP01000017.1:71374-78616 GCA_002413745.1 Flavobacterium sp. UBA5153
GAGAAAAGAGAAAAGAGAAAAGAAAATAGAGAAAAGAAAATAGAGAAAAGAAAATAGAGAAAAGAAACAAAAAATGAAAATCACAAAAATTTGTTGCATTGGCGCTGGATATGTTGGGGGACCAACAATGGCGGTTATTGCACAAAAATGCCCCCACATTCAGGTTACCGTAGTCGATTTGAACGCGGAACGAATTGCAGCCTGGAATGATGAAGACGTGAATAATATTCCAATATATGAACCAGGATTAAGCGCCATTGTTGCCGAAGCCAGAGGAAGAAACCTATTTTTTTCGACCGATGTGGAAAAAGCCATCGATGAAGCCCAAATCATTTTCATATCGGTAAACACGCCCACAAAAACCTACGGAAAAGGGAAAGGCATGGCCGCCGATTTGAAATATATCGAATTGTGTGCCAGACAAATAGCTAAAGTAGCCAAAGACAACAAAATCGTAGTCGAAAAATCGACTTTGCCGGTACGAACTGCCGAGGCCATCAAAAGTATTTTGGACAATACGGGTAATGGGGTGCAGTTCCAGATTCTTTCCAATCCGGAATTTCTTGCCGAAGGCACCGCAGTCAAGGATTTATTGCATCCTGACAGAATATTGATAGGCGGAGATGAATCAAAGGAGGGTCAAAAAGCAATCCAGGCATTGGTTGATATTTATTTGAACTGGGTAAGTCCCGAAAGAATACTGACCACCAACGTGTGGTCGTCAGAATTGTCAAAATTGACCGCCAATGCTTTTTTGGCACAAAGAATATCTTCCATAAATGCACTGTCCGAACTTTGTGAAAAAACGGGTGCCAACATCAATGAAGTGGCGAAAGCCATAGGGATGGATAGCCGAATAGGTCCAAAGTTCTTGAAAGCTTCTGTTGGTTTTGGTGGTTCTTGTTTCCAGAAAGACATCTTGAATTTGGTTTACATCGCTAAATCCTACGGGTTAAACGAGGTGGCCGATTATTGGGAACAGGTAATTATTATGAACGACCATCAGAAAAAGAGGTTTTCCAATAAAATAGTGCAAACCCTTTACAATACCGTTGCCGATAAAAAAATAGCGTTCCTGGGTTGGGCTTTCAAAAAAGATACCAACGATACCAGGGAATCGGCGGCTATTTATGTGGCCAATGATTTGATAAGCGAACAGGCCAAAATTGCGGTTTACGATCCTAAAGTGTCAAGGAAAAAAGTCTTGGCCGATTTGGATTATTTGGAGTCAAGAAAACACAAAAGAAATGTGGAGGGAATTAGCTCATTTGATGACCCTTATGAAGCTTGTAAAGAGGCACACGCCATAGCCGTTCTTACTGAATGGGACGAGTTTACCCAATATGACTGGCAAAAAATATATGATGGAATGCAAAAACCGGCTTTCGTTTTTGACGGCAGGAATATATTGAATAAGTCTGAATTAGAAGCCATCGGGTTTGTTTATCAGGCGATTGGATCCTGATAATGGTTGTTAGTTGTCGGTTATTGGTTGCGGGTTCTCGATACAATTCTGCCCAAAAGCAGGATCGAACTGACGTTTTTTATTAAGATATAAACAGCGGCATTTGAAAAACACACCCCCAGCCCCTCTCAAGAGGGGAGTCAGGAGTGCTTTAAATTCATAATATGTTATTTTGTATTGGTTTTTTTAAATAAAAATTATGCCTCACGCTGACGGGTTTCAGAGTTGTCGGTTACTTAGTTGCGGGTTCTCGATACAATCCTGCCCAAAAGCAGGATCACTCGAACTGACGGGTTTCAGAGTTGTCGGTTACTTAGTTGCGGGTTCTCGATACAATCCTGCCCAAAAGCAGGATCACTCGAACTGACGGGTTTCGGAGTTGTCGGTTATCAGTTATTGGTTGCGGGTTCTCGATACTATCCTGCCCAAAAGCAGGATCACTCGAACTGACGGGTTTCAGAGTTGTCGGTTATCAGTTATTGGTTGCGGGTTCTCGATACAATCCTGCCCAAAAGCAGGATCACTCGAACTGACGGGATTTCGGAGTTGTCTGTTATCGGCAAGTTGATTGGAACATTTTATAATTGGCATTGTTTAATTAGAATTTAAAAATGAGGAAAACCGTAAAAGAAGTATTTTTATTTAAAGTAATTTTGGCGAAATTTGAAATGAAAAGTAGGCCAGACTTTATTATTTTGACTAAAACTAAGGAATTTGTTATGCAAGCATCAAGTTGGTTGTCTTAAAATTATACTAAAGCATTAGCCGTTGGGTGTTATTAGTAGAATTTTTGAAATAATTAAAATATAAAAAATTAAACGCATAGTTCCGATAGCTATCGGAACATAGAAAAAAGAATGAGATAGACCAATTCTTGGTTAAACAGAGCTATGATTAGCTTTAATTAAGTGAAACGTCTTGATTTAATTAATAAAAACTATGTGTCTATGTGTTTAAAAAAAACAATAATTTGAATTACACCCAACGGGTTAAATAAGATTCTTCCTCAAGAAGAACCAAAAAAACTTTTAAAAATTGAACACAGACATAAAAATAGCCGTCATCGGTTTGGGATACGTGGGTTTGCCTTTGGCACGATTATTTGCAACACAATATCCCGTTGTAGGATTTGACATCAATACATCCAGAATCAACGCGCTTAAACAGGGGAATGACAGCACACTGGAAATTGATGCTGCCAGTTTAAAAAAAGTATTACTCGAAACTTCGGGTGATGCAATAGGGTTGTATTGCACATCGTCCCTTGAGGAAATAGCCGACTGTAATTATTTCATTGTTACGGTTCCCACGCCTGTGGACAAAAACAATCGTCCTGATTTAACGCCCTTGTACAAGTCCAGCGAAACCGTAGGTAAAGTGTTGAAAAAAGGAGACATCGTCATTTACGAATCCACCGTTTATCCAGGGGTTACCGAGGAAGAATGTGTGCCGGTTTTGGAAAGAGTTTCAGGATTAAAATTTAATGTTGATTTCTTTGCCGGATATTCTCCGGAGCGCATCAATCCCGGAGACAAGGAGCATACGGTAGACAAGATTTTGAAGGTGACTTCGGGATCCACTCCAGAAATTGGACAGAAAGTAAACCAATTGTACCAATCGGTGATTACGGCAGGAACGCATCTTGCTCCCTCCATAAAAGTGGCTGAAGCCGCCAAAGTAATCGAGAATTCGCAAAGGGACATCAACATTGCCTTTGTCAACGAATTGGCCAAAATATTCAATATATTGGAAATTGACACCCACGCCGTATTGGAAGCAGCGGGAACCAAATGGAATTTCCTTCCTTTCAAACCAGGCTTGGTTGGCGGGCATTGCATAGGCGTAGATCCTTATTATTTGGCGCAAAAAGCACAGGAAAAAGGCTATCATCCCGAAATAATATTGGCAGGACGCCGTTTGAATGACAGTATGGGGGAATATGTGGCTTCGCAAGTGGTCAAGCTAATGATCAAAAAGGGAGTGACCATCAATGGGGCGAGTCTATTAATGTTGGGCATTACCTTCAAAGAAAACTGTCCTGATGTCCGCAACACCAAAATTGTCGATGTTATAAAGGCGTTAGAAGATTATGGTATTAAAATAACCATATACGATCCTTGGGCAAATCCTGCCGATGTGTTGCTTGAATATGGATTGACAACCAGCAATAACAAACCGGAATGTTCATTTGATGCAGTGGTTTTGGGCGTGGCCCATAAAGAATTTCTGGATTTGGACCTAAATTCCCTAAGAAATGAAAACAGCATTCTCTATGACGTAAAAGGGGTTTTGGGGGATATGGCTGACGGGAAATTATAGCAGTTATCTGTTGTGAGTTATCGGTTGTCGGTTGTCGGTTTTTGTCCCGATAGCAAACGGAAGCGAGTTGAAGAAGACGAAAATTGATTGGATTTATTGTGTTTTCAAAAAAAACGCACCCCCAGCAGATTGCTTTATTCTTCGCAATGACAGGGGAGTTTGGAGTGCAAATAACCAAAAAAGTTTTTGTGATTGAAAAAAGTTAGATTGTAATAAAAAATAAAAAGATGAAAAAAATACTGATTACGGGCGGTGCGGGATTTATTGGGTCCCATGTTGTGCGACTTTTTGTAAAGAAATATCCGGAATACCAAATCTTTAATTTGGATGCGCTAACCTATGCGGGAAATCTGGAAAATATAATGGATATCGAAAAAGAACCGAATTATACTTTTGTGAAAGGTGATATAACCAACGAAAGTTTTATTTCCAACTTGTTTCTGGAACACCAGTTTGACGGAGTGATCCATTTGGCTGCCGAATCACACGTGGATCGATCCATCGAAGACCCAATGGCTTTTGTGAAAACCAATGTGATAGGGACGGTGAATTTGCTCAATGCAGCCAAAAAACAGTGGGCCAATACTGCCGAAGGGAAACGTTTTTATCATGTCAGTACCGATGAGGTTTATGGTTCTTTAGGCGCCGAAGGCTTGTTCACGGAAACCACCGCTTACGACCCCAATTCACCTTATTCCGCTTCCAAAGCAAGTTCGGATCATTTTGTAAGAGCGTACGGTGAAACCTACGGCTTGCCTTATGTGGTCACCAATTGTTCCAACAATTATGGACCCAACCATTTCCCTGAAAAATTAATTCCCCTTTTCATCAATAACATTATTAATAACAAGCCTTTGCCTGTTTACGGTGACGGAAATTATACCCGTGATTGGTTGTTTGTGAAAGATCATGCTGTGGCTATTGACCTGGTTTTTCACCAAGGCAGGAATCACGAAACCTACAATATTGGAGGTTTCAACGAATGGAAAAATATTGATTTGGTAAAAGTGTTGTGTTCTATTATGGACACGAAATTGGGCAGGGAAGCGGGTACGTCGGCCAAACTGATTACCTATGTCAAAGATCGTCCAGGACACGATTTGCGTTATGCCATCGATGCGACAAAAATAAACACGGAATTGGGTTGGAAGCCCTCGGTAACCTTCGAGCAAGGATTGGAAATTACCGTTGATTGGTATCTTAATAATCAGGAATGGTTGCATCATGTGACTTCAGGAGAATATGGGAAGTATTACGAGAAGATGTACTCTTAAAAAAGTTATATGACTATCCGTTACTAATACTAATTAATTATTTCAGCCACGAATTACACAAATTGGCACGAATTCCTGTTATAATTTTTAAAAAATTAGTGAAAATTAGTGTAATTCGTGGCAAAGTTTTTATAAAGCATTTGTGTCCTGAAAATTTAGTCCGCTTAGCGGACAGTCATAAAAAGTTATCAGTTATCAGTTTCGGATTATAAAACAGGATAGTTTAAAGCGACTTAATGAAAAAAAGACAGTTAAAAGGTATTTAGAATAGATACGCATTGATTCAAACAAACAATAGAAAAAATAGCTAACCAATAACGGAAAATAACCCGTTGGGTGCAATTAATAGAATTTTTGAAATAATTAAAATATAAAAAAATTACACGCACTTCGACTTTGCTCAGTGCAGGCTCGAAACATAGAAAAAAGAATGAGATAGATCAATTCTTGGTTTTGCTTAGCCTGTTCGACCTTCGGTCTCGGGTAACAGAGCTATGATTAACTTTAATTAAGTGAAACGTCTTGATTTAATTAATAAAAACTGTGTGTCTATGTGTTTAAAAAAACAATAATTTGAATTACACCCAACGGGTAGAAAATAATGAAGAGTTATAAAGATTTAAATATCTATAATTTGAGTTTGTTTTTGTTTTGTAATGGTCAATAGAAAAACCGACAACCAAAAACATTTGTTTTTCGATTGCATAATTATCACGTTAAGCACATAAAGAACAGATAACAGATAACCGAGAACTGATAACAAAAGATGAAATAAGTATGAATTGGTATGTAGTGTACACCAAACCCAAGTGGGAAAAAAAAGTAGCGGAACGATTGAATGAAATTGGGGTGGTCACCTATTGTCCGTTGATTACCAAAATCAGTCAATGGTCTGATCGAAAAAAAACAGTAAGTGTGCCCTTGTTCAACTCCTATATTTTTGTTCAGGTACCAGAAAAGGGAAGGAATAAAATATTTGAAGTGACAGGTGCCATCCGGTATTTGTTTTGGCTGGGAAAACCGGCAGTGGTAAGGGATTCGGAAATTGAGGCGATACAGAATTGGCTTTCCGCTCCGGCTGATTTTGAGGTGTCCATCGATAAATGGCAAAAAGGGGATAAAATCATATTAGAATCAGGACCGTTTATAACCCAGCCTGCCATCATTCAGGAAGTAAAAAAAAACCATTACATCTTGATTTTGGAATCGTTGGGTTGCGTTCTCAAGGTGAAAAAAAAAGAAGTGTGATTTTTTATAGCTATTTCCAATCCCACGGTTAAAACCGTGGGCGATAGATAGGAGGAAGTTAAAATTATTTTACAGCCATAACCCAAAGTTTCAACTGAGGGAGAAAACTAGACAATTAGACAATGCTATTAAATACATATTAGAATCTGGATCATTTATAACCCAATCTGCCATCATTCAGGAAGTAAAACAAAATCATTATGTGTTGATTTTGGAATCGTTGGGTTGCATTCTTAAGGTGAAAAAAAAGGAAGTATAATTTGTTTTTATTAAAGTTTTTTTTGAAATAAATAACGGTTCGTTTTTTTTTAAAATAAGGTATTGATTTTTAATCAATTAGGCGGAACAGATACAATGTATTTAAAATATTTTAAACTTTTTATATAGTATCAATAAAAGTTGGATTCTCCTTTTTTTATATAAATTTGTAATCTGTTGAAATTATGGTGAGCCCAGTTATGGGAGTCACCACGGCGAAGCCGTGAAAAAGAGTTGTCGGTTGTCAGTTAACGGTTTCGCGATTTAAGGTTACGACTTTATATGTTACAATTTCTCGACGATAGCGATTTGTTTTACGATAAAATGTAAAACACACCCCTATCCCGATAGCTATCGGGACCTCTCAAGAGGGGAATGGCTTCAGAGAACAGATAGTCAAAAGTGAAGAGTGTCCTTCGGCAGGCTCAGAATGACGGGGAAGAGTGTCCTTCGGCAGGCTACCATTGACGTTTTTTATTAACACATTGAATATCAATTAAATGATAAAATACAATTGTAAGAAAACACATTATTGCATTTTAATTAAAATTCTACTTATGATAGAATAATGTGTTTTTAATTGACATCTATTCTTTTTTGCATTGCCCAAAAAAGAACCAAAAAACGCTAGCCCTGGACTGTTCGCCGACCCGCTATTTTCTCAATTCTGAAATCCAA
>DHXP01000017.1:78781-84337 GCA_002413745.1 Flavobacterium sp. UBA5153
ATTTTCTCAATTCTGAAATCCAACAAACTCCCCCGAAAGCTTTCGGGGTCAAACAGCGTTGGATTTTTTCAGAATCTTTGAAAAGCGGGTGCCCGGCTGCCACAGTCAAGGGGCGTAGGAATACAAAATAACATTAAATACGTCATTTTATATTGCTTTTTTTAGAATAAAAATTATACCGTCAAGATGACGGGGAAGAATGAGAAGGCGCCTATAAAATAAATGGATTGGTCAGTAGGCCTAACAGATAACAGAAAACCGATTTTCGTTTTCGATACCTCACACTAAAAAGTACGATACCCTTTAGAATTTTAAAGGTTCAATTTAAAAATTTTAATACCAATTAAAATAAAATTATGAGAAAAATAATTACTGTCCTTTTACTATTGTTTGCCCTTTTTCAATCGGGAACTATGGTGGCTCAAGATTTGTTAAAAGCCAATGATCTGAGCACATTGAAGGTTGATAATTTAACCGATGGTGATATAGCCAATATCAAGTCGCAATTGCAAAGTAATAACATGACCATCGAACAGGCTGAACCTATGGCTTTGGCCAAAGGAATGTCGGCAAGCGAGTTTTCCAAATTAAAGGCTCGAGTTGGGACACAAGCCGCGAGTGTTGGAATTTCAAATAATGCAAATGTAGCGTCAAGAGGACAAGAAATAATTGTAAACACCAAAGTAAAGGATGCCGTGAATGCCCGGATTTTCGGATCGGAATTGTTTGATAATCCCACCCTGAATTTTGAACCCAATTTAAAATTGGCCACTCCGGTGAACTACGTTTTGGGACCCGGCGACGAATTGCAGGTAAGCGTGTTCGGCGTTCAAGAATACAATTCAAGTTTGCCAATATCTGTAGAAGGCAAGATAAGCATTCAATTTGTAGGACAAATTCCGGTTTCGGGAATGACAATCGAAGCAGCTACCCAGAAAATTAAAGCGGCCATTTCAAGAGTATATAGTACGGTTCGTTCAGGTCAATCGCAGGTAAGCGTAAGTTTAAGTCGCATTAGAACCATCAAGGTGACCCTGATCGGCAGCGTGCAACCAGGAAACTATTCCGTTTCCTCGTTGGCTACGGTTTATAACGCCTTGTTTTTGGGTGGTGGTCCTGGAAAAGACGGAAGTTACAGAAACATAGAGTTGTTGAGAAACAACAAAGTTTTCAAGTATATCGATATTTACAATTTTTTGGTCAACGGCAATCAATCAGATAACGTGGGGTTGAAAGACAATGACGTGATCCGGATTCCGGCCTACACTCATAGAGTTACCGTGGAAGGGCAAGTAAAACGTCCCGGGATTTTCGAAATGAAAACAGGAGAAACCTTCAAAGATTTATTGGTTTTCACTTCGGGATTCAATGAGGTTGCCTACACTGCTTCGGTGAATGTCACCCAGAAAACCAGTAAAGAGTTTAGGGTAAAAGACATAAAAGCTTCCGAATACGCTAGTTACAAACCGCTTGCCGGCGACGTATTTCGGGTTAGCAAGATTTTAGATCGATTCGAAAATCGTATCCAAATTAGCGGTGCTGTTTTTAGACCGAACACCTATTCTTTTTATGAAGGGATGCGTGTTTCCAATTTGGTTGCGCAAGCCGATGGTTTGAAAGAAGATGCCTATACGAATAGAGCCACCATTATCCGTTTGAAAGCTGATTTGACCACCGAGGTAGTTAATGTGAATTTGGCTAAAGCCTTGGCAGGTGATCCTGAAGCCAATATTGCGTTGAATAAAGAAGACATCGTAACCGTATATTCTATTTTGGACTTTAAAGAAGAATATAAAATAACGATTGATGGAGAAATCAAAAAACCGGGAGTTTATACTTTTTACGAGAATCTGACCTTGAATGATTTATTGGTGCAAGCCGGAGGATTAACCGGTTCGGCATCCAAAAGAGTGGAGATTGCCCGTATGATGAAGTCGGACGAAATAGATGATACAAATCCCAGTAAAGTGGAATTAATTAATCTTGAGATTACGGCAGCAAACAATGAGCAACTGAAAAATTTTGTACTACAACCTTTTGATGTGGTGAATATCCGTAAAATGGCAGTATATGAAAAACCGGAAATGGTGACCATCAGTGGCGCCGTGCCGTATGCCGGAAAATATGCTTTGGCGAATAAAAAAGAAAAAGTATACGATGTCATCCAAAGAGCGGGAGGTTTGACTGCCGTTGCCAATTTGGATGGAGTAAAAATCAAACGTCCCATACAAGCAGAACAAATTCAGGCTTTGAAAAACATAGATTTGAATTTGGGTAAAAAGGACAGTATTCAAAATAAACTGACTAAAAAATTAAAAGTAGATTTAAAATTCGCGACTATTCCAATTGATTACAGGGAAATCATGAAAAATCCAGGCAGCAATACCAATATTACCTTGTTTCCTGGCGATGAAATTGTAGTGGAAGCTTATAATGAAAGTGTCAAAATAACGGGTAATGTACTCTTGACTTCAGAGATTCCTTACGAGAAAGGAAAAGGATTTGGTTATTACCTGAATGCTGTTGGAGGGATAGATGCCAAAGGATGGAAGAAAAAAGCCTATATCATTTATCCAAATGGCAGTGCCGCAGTGGCCAGTTCTTTTTTGTTTATCAGATCCTACCCCAAAGTAACTCCGGGTTCCCAAATTGTGGTACCAGAAAAACCGGAGACCAAAAAAGCAACTACCGGAGAGATAATAGGTATTGCGAGTGTTTTGGCCAGTTTGGCAGGCGTTGTGATAGCCATTCTTAAACTTTAGATTTGGGTATCCGTTATGGGTTATGCCCTTCGACCCTTCGATAAAAAACTCAGGGCAGGCTGGGCTCAGGATGACATGGGAGCCAAATGAAAACTGAGAACAGAAAACCGACAACCCTTTTCATTTGTTTTGCCCCAACCCTCCCTTCGACCCTTCGATAAAAACTCAGGGCAGGCATGGCTCAGGGTGACATGGGAGTCCAATGAAAAAAGATGAAAGAAAAGAGTAATCAGTGTTCAGTTCTTCAGAAACGGATAACCAAACATTTTTAGTAGAATACCTATAGTATACATATAACAGTAGAAAACAGATAACCGACTTCTCGATACATCCCGATAAAAAATCGGGACACTCGAAGTGACGGATAACACACAACGGATAACCGATAACAAAAAAATATGAACGAACAAAACGACGAAATTTCGTTAAAAGAATTAATCGATAAAGGAAAAGAATGGTTTGCCTATTTGCTGTCCCAATGGAAAATCATTGTGCTGGCAGGAGTACTGGGAGCTGCATTAGGCTTGACGTATTCTTTTATTAAAAAGCCTGTTTACACCGCCACTTTGTCTTTTGCCTTAGAAGACGAAAAATCAGGCGGCGGATTGGGCGGTGCCTTGGGTCTGGCCAGTTCTTTTGGATTTGATCTTGGTGGCAGTGGTGGAGGAATGTTTACCGGGTCTAATTTGACCGAGTTGTTTAAGTCCCGAAGTATGGTAGAACAAACCTTATTAAGCCCTGTTATTTTAGACGGAAAAATCAGTTCCTTGGCAGAAATGTATATTCAAGACAAGGAATGGAGAGAAAAATGGATTGAAAAACCAAAATTTGCAAGCATTCAGTTTTTGCCCAATGCCAATCGAAAAAATTTTACCCGCGTTCATGACAGTATCTTGGGCGTGATGTATAATGATTTGTCTAAAAACGGATTGACGGTGGCTCAAAAGGACAAAAAAGTGTCCATCATTAGTATTGATATGTCCTCTACCAATGAATTGTTTGCCAAATATTTCACCGAAGCCTTGGCCAAAAAAGTCTCGGACTTCTATATCGATACCAAAAGCAAAAAGGCCCGAATGAATATGGCCATTTTAGAAAAACAGACAGACTCCATTCGGGGCGAATTGAATGCGGCCATTACCGGGGTTGCGGTGGCCACCGACAATACCTTTAGTTTGAATCCCGCACTCAATGTGCGCCGCACCCCTTCTGCCAGAAGACAAGTTGATGTGCAGGCCAATACGGCGATATTGACCGAATTAGTCAAACAATCTGAATTGGCCAAAGTGACTTTACGCAAGGAAACACCTTTGATTCAAATCATAGACCGACCTATTTTGCCTTTGGCTAAAGAACGATTCGGGAAAGCGAAAGGGATTCTTTTGGGTGGATTTTTAGCGGGTTTTTTGATGGTGTTGGGTTTGATAATGAGACGGGTTTTGAAGCAGATTGGTTAGAAGTTGTCGGTTATTGGTTGGTTAATCCAGAACAGATGACGGATAACTAAAATATAAAACGAAAAGTCTTTTTGGTAAAGGAACTCGTTGGGTGTAATTAGTTTTTGATGATTAATTTTCGTCAGTTCGAGTGATCCCGCTTTTGGGCGGGATCGTATCGAGAACAAGAAAAATTTCATTAAAAACGGTTCTCGATACATTTTTTGTTCCGTTTTACTGCACAAAAAACACTCGAACTGACGTTTTTAATAATTACACCCAACGGGTTAAAGGAGTATATAATGAAAAAGATAAGAGTATTTATAAGCAGTGTACAATCGGAATTTGCCGGAGAACGGCGGATTCTGTATGATTATCTGACTTCTGATGCTCTTTTGGGGAAGTTTTTCGAGCCGTTTATTTTCGAAAATGTGCCTGCGGTAAACTATTCTGCCACTTCGGTCTTTAGCAATGAAGTAGAACATTGCGCTATTTACCTTGGTATTTTTGGCAAACAATACGGATTTGAAGATTCCGAAGGTGTTTCGCCGACTGAAAGAGAATTTGACCTAGCCGGTCTTTATTCGAAAACACGCCTGGTCTTTTTAAGCAATGCTGTTGATTCCGAAAGGGATTTGAAGGAGCGGATTCTAATTCAAAAAGCCGATCAGCGGGTTGTTAGAAAACGGTTTGGCTCGATGCTCGAATTGAAAACAGGAGTTTATGTTTCTTTGATTCGGTATCTCGAAGAAAATGAATACATTCGAACGGCTCCTTTTGATGCCACTCTACATAGGAGCGCCAGTATAGCTGATTTGGATGCCGAGAAAATAAAGGAATTTGTGGGTATTGCCCGTTCGAAAAGAGGATTTCCTTTTTCTGCGGAATCCCCTTCGGTAACAATACTTACCCATCTTAATTTAATAGCACAAGAAAGAGTAACGAATGCGGCTCTTTTGTTGTTTGCCAAAAAGCCGCAGCAATTTTTCATTAGCTCGGAGGTCAAATGTGCTCATTTTCACGGTACGGAAATTAGGAAGCCTATTCCTTCCTATCAGGTTTATAAAAGAGATGTATTTGAATTGGTGAATCAGGCCGTGGATTTTGTATTGTCCAGAATTGATGTGTCTGTGGGTACGCGAGACGAAAGCATCCAAGTGCCCATCCAATATGAGTTGCCTCGTGCAGCAGTTACGGAAGCCATTGTCAATTCGGTAGCACATCGGGATTATACCAGCAATGGAAGCGTACAGGTGATGCTTTTTAAAGACCGACTCGAAATTTGGAATCCCGGAAGTTTGTACCGCTAGTTATTTCAAATTAGTCCAATAAAAATTGAACTAAATGAAATATACAGC
>DHXP01000017.1:84548-84700 GCA_002413745.1 Flavobacterium sp. UBA5153
GAACTAAATGAAATATACAGCGACATTATACCAGAACGATCGGACTAAAACAAATTAACCAATGGTATCACCTTATGGTCTGACGACTGCCAAACTTCGAAAGCCGCATAGCTCCATTCCTGCTAATCCCTTATTGGCAGAGCCTATGTACC
>DHXP01000068.1:0-122 GCA_002413745.1 Flavobacterium sp. UBA5153
AAAAGAGCCGGCGGAGGGACTTCCCGAATTGCTTCGCTCGGGATGAACTTCTCGCCCCAAAGTTACCCAAATAAAAAAACCGTAAGCGATTAAACTTACGGTTTATAAAAGAGCCGGCGGAG
>DHXP01000068.1:313-28493 GCA_002413745.1 Flavobacterium sp. UBA5153
ATAAAAGAGCCGGCGGAGGGACTCGAACCCACGACCTGCTGATTACAAATCAGCTGCTCTAGCCAACTGAGCTACGCTGGCGACTCAATACGGGTGCAAATATAAGTCTGAATTTGAATTTTCCAAAATAAATTTGCCCTTTTTTATGCTACAATTCGTTGATTTTGGCAATCAATTGATTTGCAGTTTGTTCCAACTCAACATTGATTTGTTTGAAGTGCGCTTTTTTATCTTCTACTTTTTTAGCGTTTACTTTTGTAATCAAAGCATCAAAAGCTGCAATAGCTTCATCAATTAAAGCATTAGTTTCTGTGGTTGGTTTTCCTGAAGTTGAAATTTCAAACAAGTAAACTGCTTCAATAATATCTCCTAAAACGTAGTTGATGTCTTTCTTTAAATTCTTAACGTTTGCCATTTTATTTTTAATTTTAATTTGCGTCTGCAAAAGTACACATAATCTTTCTATTACCGACTATGAAATATAAATTTCTAAAATTGAAGCTTTTCCTTTGAGAATGAAAGCTTTCAGGGCAGCAGGAATTAAAACGGTGTCTCCCTTTTTATATTGAAATTTTGCGCCGTTGCAATCAATTTCAAAACTGCCTTCGACACACATATACACCGTAAATGTATTTCCTGTTTTGTTGATGGAAATTTCTCCATCCAACGGGAGAAAATTGGTCGTGAAATAAGGACAATCCACCGCAGTATTCGATTGATTTAATACTGTATTGTATTTCTTATGGGTATCAACTTTATTGTAATTGATGGCTTCAAGAGCCAAATCAACATGCAATTCTCTTGAATTTCCTTGGGCATCTACCCTGTCAAAATCATAAATACGATAGGTAATATCAGAAGTTTGCTGGATTTCGGCAACAACCAGTCCGGCACCAATGGCGTGAACGGTTCCCGTTTCCAGAAAGAAAATATCCCCTTCTTTCACTTTTACATCATCAAGGATAGAAAGTAGCGTTTTGTTTTTTAGATTTTCCAAGTATTCGCTGGCGTTGGATTTTTCCTTGAAACCAACAATTATTCTAGCGTTTTCATCGGCTTGAACAATGTACCACATTTCGGTTTTGCCAAAAGAATTGTGGCGCTTTTTTGCCAACTCGTCATTGGGATGTACTTGTATGGATAAATCTTCGCGGGCATCAAGATATTTGAAAAGCAGGGGGAATTGTTTCCCAAATCTTTTAAAAACTTCGGTTCCCAAAATGGCTTCGGGAGTTGAATTTATCAAATCGTTGAGTGATTTTCCCGCCCAAGCTCCATTTGAAACAATGCTTACATCACCTTCAACGGTTGATATTTCCCAGCTTTCGCCTGTTCTGTCTGAAACAATCGACTTATTGAGCAATGATTTCAACTTGGTTCCGCCCCAGATTCTTTCTTTGAAAATTGGAGAAAATTGTAAAGGATATATTTTTGTGTCCATATTTTTTTTGATAACAAATTTCATCCATTTGGATAATAAACTATGATACTATTTTGGTAATTTATAATACAATTTTTTTAATTGCCTCCAATGCTCTCGGTATATGATTTGTGGCGACTAAACTATCAAAAATCAGTTGGATTATTCCATTCTTGTCAACCACATAGGTTACTCTTCCTGGAAGCAAACCAAACAAATCGGGCTTTACACCAAAAAGGGTCCTGATTTTTTTATCATTGTCTGAAAGCAAAGTAAAAGGCAGCTTGTATTGTTTGGCAAATTTTTGATGCGAGGCAACAGTGTCACTGCTAATACCTATAACTTCGGCTCCCAAAACCTTAAAGTCTTCGTATTTATCTCGAAAACCGCAGGCTTGTGCCGTGCAACCCGGAGTTTGATCTTTTGGATAAAAATAAAATACAATCGGTTTTTTACCAACGATTGACACGCTGTCAAAATCGTCTCCATTACCGTCTTTTGCTGAAAACTTGGGGATTTTGTCCCCTACTCCTAATGCCATTATTTCCCATTATAAGTTACAAAATTTCGCGGTGTTTCAAATAAAACTACTTCTAAATCAAACTCGGGTTTTATCCTTTTTCTGATTTTATTCCAAATGACAACCACTATGTTTTCGGCGGTTGGATTTAGATTTTCAAATTCGAGAACATCAAGATTCAGGTTTTTATGATCGAAAGGATTTTCCACTTCTTCAAAAATCAAATCACTCAAATCTTTAATATCCATCACGTAACCCGTTTCTGGATTAATTTCACCAGTTACACTCACTATTAATTCATAGTTATGTCCGTGAAAATTGGGGTTGTTGCATTTGCCAAAAACAGCATCGTTTTGTTCAAAAGTCCAGTCTTTTCGATACAATCGATGGGCTGCGTTGAAATGGGCTTTTCTTGAAACGGTTACTCTCATTTTCTAAATTTTATGATCTTCTAAAAAGTGATAAAACTCATCAAAAATAATTTTAAACCAAACGGTGTAAATTTCTGGATGCAACTGCATATCATTTTTCACGTCTTCAATACTCATCCATTTCCAATTTTCCACTTCATCGATATTTATTTTTGGTTCTCCATTATAATAACCAATCATGACATGATCGAGTTCATGCTCTGTTAATCCGTTGTCGAAAGGTGCTTTATATATAAAATGAAACAATTCTTTCAACTCGGTTTTGAAACCCATTTCTTCAAATAATCTTCGGCTTCCAGCCTGAATATTGGTTTCGCCTTCGCGCTGGTGGCTGCAACAAGTATTCGTCCATAACAACGGCGAATGGTATTTGTGCTGCGCACGTCGCTGAAGCATAATTTCATTTTTATTATTTAGCACAAAAACAGAGAACGCTCGGTGCAATACCGCTTTTTCATGTGCCTCAAGTTTGGGCATCAACCCTATTTGCTCATCTTTTTGGTTAACCAATATTACATTCTCTTCTTTCATATCTATTTTTAGCTTGTCAAAAATACGAAAAAAGAAATTGATTTTGGGGCTGTGGAAAGTTTATGAAAAGTTTAACGAGCGTTTAATAATCGAATAGGTTAATTTTATTCCCTGAAAATGAGTTCCGGACTATTTAGATATTCAATATAAATGGAATTTCGAGCCAAAAAAATAACTGTTAAAGTTTACTAAATAATTATTCATTTGTAAAGTACACGACATTTTGATACTCATTGGCATTATGCATTTGTGGTATAAAAAGAAAAAACATGAAAACAACAATCCAATTTCGTATCCTACTATTTTTGCTCCCTTTATTTATGTTTCAAGCTTGTGGACAAATAACAAAAAAACAAAACTATATCACAAAACCTTCATCAATGGAAAATACAATTAGCAAACCAGAGAATCCGTATTACTCAAATACCGACACTACCAAACTCAATCTCACCGATGCCGAATGGAAAAAAGTATTGCCCGAAGATTTGTACGAAGTGTCACGGCACGCCGACACCGAAAGACCTTTTACCGGGAAATATTGGAATACCGACGAAAAAGGAACTTATTATTGTGCCGCTTGTGGCAATAAACTATTTCGTTCCACCGCCAAATTTTCAAGCAGTTGTGGTTGGCCAAGTTTTTTTGAACAAGACAATGCGACCAGCGTGGTTTACAAAGAAGATAGTTCGTATGGAATGAAAAGAACCGAAGCACTTTGCGGCAGATGTGGCGGACATTTAGGACATCTTTTTGATGATGGCCCAGCTCCAACAGGTAAACGATATTGCATGAATTCCATAGCATTGGATTTTGTCCCAGATAAAACGATTATAGAAAACAAAAGCAAAAATAACCTTGAAACTATCACGCTTGGAGGCGGTTGCTACTGGTGTGTGGAAGCGGTTTACGAAAAATTAAACGGAGTGAAATCGGTGGTTTCAGGATTTTCTGGTGGAAAAACAACTAATCCCACTTATGAAGAAGTTTGTTCCGGAAATACCGGTCACGCCGAAGTCATTCAAATTACCTATGACAAAACAATCACCTCATTGGACGAAATTTTCAAGGTTTTCTTCACCGTTCATGACCCAACCACGCTAAACCGTCAGGGCGCCGATGTGGGAACACAATACCGCTCAGTAATTTTTTATAAAAACGAAGAACAGAAACTGGCAGCGCAAACAATTATCAATGATTTGGAAAAAGCAAAAGTGTATGACAGGCCTATTGTCACGACAATCGAACCGTTTACCCAATTTTACAAAGCCGAAGACTACCATCAAAATTACTACGAAAACAACAAAAGCCAACCTTATTGCCAGATGGTCATCCAACCCAAAATTGAAAAATTCGAAAAACTTTTCAAGAACCGATTGAAAAAGAAATAAACTTTTATGGTAAAAAAATCTGCATTAAAAATAATGAAATGAATGTCAATTTGAGCCTGTCAAAGACATTTTGATGCCATTCAAATATAAAAATAAATCTTATATAATTGCGTCATTATTTTGAAATTCATATATTTACGTGAGTAAAAACCAAATGTTTAACTTTAAAATAAAAAGTTATGTGGCACATATATGATGAACATCAATTTTGGGGAATGCATCTCTTCTGGTGGATATTTTGGATAATTATAATACTATGGATATTTGCAACTCCCTGGGATATTCCTGGTCAGCGAACAAAAAGAGAGACTCCTTTGGGCATTTTGAAAAAAAGATTTGCAAAAGGCGAGATTACAAAAGAAGAATATAAAGAAATGAAGAAAACGCTTGGAAAAGATTAATTGTTCAAAACTTTAAACTTACCAATTCCGTTTTGAATTACAAATATTGAAAATCAGACAAAAATAGAATAGATAAAAACCGGAAAGTGATTTTTGGTTTTTTTTATGCATTACTATTTAGGGCTTTCATTTCTATAGCTTTGTAATAGCTAAAGGAAATTTATTATATTTGGGTTGTTGATGTAATAATCCGTAAACACAAGAAGAAAAATACGAATCAATAAAAAAATATCAATATGAAAATAGCCCTTTTCACCAATGAATTTCCACCCAATATATACGGAGGCGCAGGCGTTCATATCGACTTTCTTAGCCAGGAATTGGCTAAATTGGGCGAGGTTGAAGTACGTTGTTTTGGCGACCAACAGGAAAATACCGAAACGATGCACGTGCACGGAATCAACTCTTCGCTGACCAAAATGGTTGATGACAGTAATCCACACATCAAAATGTTTCATAACCTAAGTCGAAATGTTGAAATGTCGCAAGCCACGCCTGAAGCCGACATCATTCATTGCCATACTTGGTATACGCATCTAGCGGGGATTTTTACCCGAGAATTATTGCAAGCGCCACTTATTTTAACCACGCACAGTTTAGAAACGCACCGCCCATGGAAGGTGGAACAACTGGGCAACGGCTATTTCCTTTCGCGATGGATCGAAAATAGCGCCTACAATACCGCCGATGGAATTATCGCAGTGAGCAAACAAATGAAGGGCGACGTCATCGAGGCTTACGGCGTTGCTCCCGAAAAAGTGACCGTGATTCATAACGGTATCGATCCTGAATTTTATAAACCCACGTTTAACGAAAATTTGCTCTTGGGATATGGGATTGATCCCGAAGTCCCATTTGTGCTTTTTGTGGGTCGCATCACGCGCCAAAAAGGAATTTCCCAATTGATTGCCGCCGCCAAACATTTCAACAAAAATTGCCAAATCGTGCTCTGCGCCGGAGCTCCCGATACCAAAGAAATCGAAGCCGAAACCGAAGCCTTGATTGCCGAGTTGCGCAAAGAAAGAGAAGGCGTGATTTTGATTTCGGAAATGCTGCCACGCGAAAAATTAAAAGTATTGTACAGTCACGCCCGCGTGTTTGCCTGTCCTTCGTTATATGAACCTTTTGGCATCATCAACCTCGAAGCCATGGCTTGCGAAACTCCCGTCGTGGGAAGTCATGTGGGCGGAATTCCGGAAATCATTGTCGAGGGAAACACCGGATATTTGGTGCCGTTGCAGAGCGTTTCCAGAACCGATTTTAATCCTGCCAACCCCGAAGCATTCCAGAAAGATTTTGCCACAAAAATCAACGTTCTTCTAGATGACGAAGCATTGGCAATCCGAATGGGGAAAGCAGGACGAGCAAGGGTTTTGCAACTATTTAGTTGGGAATCGATAGCCAAAACCACTTTTGATTATTACCAAAAAGTGATTGACGGGTTTGTGAAGGAAAAGGCTTGAGAGTGTAAAAACAAATTGGCAATAATGTTGAAAATAACTTTACATTAAACATTTTGAAAATGAAAAATATTTTAGTAATCATATTAACATTATCAGCTACTTTATGCTTTTCGCAGATTGATAATTACAAATTTCCTAAAATTAAACCTATAGGCAAAAACAAAAATGACTTTATACCAACCGATTGGACTATTCTTGACACTATTTCTGGCGATTTCAATAAAGATAGTTTAAACGACATTGCAGTTGTAATTCAGACAAAAAAACCTTTACTTTTTGAGGATAAAACTTGTTTTAGCACTGAACCCTTTTATCCGAAAATTTTAATAATTCTTTTGAGACAGACAGACAAAACATTCCAACTTTCAACTACGGCGACAAAATTATTTGGAAATTGTAATTGGGATATTCAAGGTCAAGAGCCTTTTGAAAAAATTGAAGTAAGAAGGAATACTCTTGGAATAAAATTCTTAACAGGAGGAACCTCAAGAAACTCTCTCTCTTACTATTTTAGACTTCAAAATAATGAATGGTACTTAATAGGTGCTGAGAGTTTTCAATATTGGGCAGGACATACTAATGGAAAAGATGCTTTTTATAATGAAAAAATAAATTTTGTAACAAGTGAAAAAGAAATGTATAATGAAGACCAAAACAGGAAAAAAAATAGTTACAAAAAAACTAAATTGAAACAAAAGCCATTAATAAAAATGATGAACTTTGATGAAAACTCTTCAATTCCTTTTAGCGAAAATTAAACCAGCTAATCCCGTTAGCGCGGATTTGCAATCCGTACCTACTCCAGCTATCCGAAGTCTCCTGACTTCGGATTCAATTAATAAGAACTTCCACTCCTCAAATTGACCATAACAAAACTCATTCCAAAACGATGAAAAGAATCACGCTAACATTGATTGTTTTGTTTTTTGCAATCACGAATGGCTCCGCTCAAAAAAAGGAAATTTGCGTTATTAAAACGGCACTGGGCAACATTACTGTCGAATTATATCCTGAAAAAGCCCCGATTACGGTGGCCAACTTTTTGAAATATGTCGATGCGCATTTATATGACAACACCAGCTTCTTTCGTTCGGTAACTTTGAACAATCAACCGAAAGATTCCGTAAAAATTGAGGTAATACAAGGTGGCGAAGTCGATTCGACAAAGGTTTTCGCGGCGATTCCTCTCGAAACAACGACGAAAACGGGCTTGCATCATAAAAACGGAATCCTTTCGATGGCGAGAGACAAACCAGATTCGGCCACTTGCAGTTTTTTTATTTGTATCAACGACCAGCCTGCTTTGGATTATGGCGGAAAAAGAAACAAGGACGGACAGGGATTTGCCGCTTTTGGAAAAGTCATCAATGGAATGGGTGTGGTAAAAAAAATTCAACAACTTCACCCCGATCAAGAACAATATTTTAAACCCGAAGTGTTGATTTTATCCATTACTCGAAAATAATAAACATTGAAAAAGACAAAGGATAAAATTTGTTTCCAAAAGGCGCAATCAAAATAAAGATTGTAATTTTTTATTTCTTTCCAAGAGACAAGTAAATGTAAACAGCATAAGTCTTAAAATCTAAACTACCATTCCTAAAATCACAAATAATAAAAATCCGCCAAAGAAAATCGCGGTGTGCCAAACGGTTTCTTGTTCTTCATGAGCTTCCATCAATAATTCTTCGGTTACGAGGAATAATAGTGCCGCCATACCAAAAGACAAAATAACCTCTAGGGAGTTTGGAGACAAATCACTCAATAAAGTAGTTCCCAAAACGGCACTTGTAAAAAACACCATCGTTAGCATAACGATTAAGCCTATGGTCCTAAATTTACTTAATTTATTTTCACGCAATTCTGTTGAAGTTGCCATTCCGAGAGACAATAATTCTAAAGATAATGCAATCGCAAGGAGCATTCCCTCTTTGCTACCAGCCATAAAACTAATTCCCAAAAGCAAACCGTCTATAAAAATATCTACAGCCACCGCAATCAGTAAGCTTAAAGGTAATTTACTTTGATTAATATCTATTTCTTGACCTTCTTTTGCCTCAGAAAATTTACGAATAAGAAGCATTGAAATTAAACCCAATGAAAACCCAATAACAACATGTATAGGAGAATTTTCTTTAATAATATCCGGCAAAATTTCTACCGAAACTACCGAAAAAACAACACCTGCCGCAAAATGCAAAATAAGACTTCTTACATTTCCGCTTGGCTTCTTAACAATGGCAATTACTCCGCCTAAAATCATGGTAAAAACGGGCAGAAGAGAAAACAAAATAATTTCTTGCAAAACTGGGGTCATAAAAATAAAATTATACTAAATAATTAAAAGACAACTTTTCAAAGATAGTGAATTTGATAAAATAAACGAGCTATATGCGTCCTGCTCTAGGTCAAACGCAGCAGTATGAAATGGTTAAAAATGTGCCATAGGCACTAAAATAAAAACTGGCGCGTTTGGCCTGCTCAGCAAAAACACATTAGTTTCATCATTCTAGTTATTCAAAATCTCCCCAATCTTTTGTGCACATTTCTCGCCATCAATTGCCGCCGAGATAATTCCACCGGCATAACCCGCGCCTTCGCCACAAGGATACAAGCCTTTTATTTGAACGTGTTCCAGCGTTTCCGGATTTCTGGGAATACGCACCGGTGAGGAAGTTCTCGATTCTGGAGCATGAAGTATGGCCTCATTGGTCAAAAAACCACGTATTGATTTCCCGAATTCGACGAAACCTTCCCGCAATATTTGGGTGAGAAATCCCGGAAAAACCTGCCCCATTTCTACCGAAGTGGTTCCGGGAACATAAGATGTTTTCGGAATATTAGAGGAAACTTTATTTTGGGTAAAATCGACCATTCTTTGGGCGGGAACTCGCTGAGTCTCGCCAGCCAAATGCCACGCTTTTTGCTCGATGCTTTTTTGGAATTCCATTCCTGCCAAAGCACCAAATTTGGCAAACGGCGCGAAATCTTCCAACTTTAATTCAATTACAATCCCGGAGTTGGCGGTTGCTTGATCCCGTTTTGAGGGTGACCAACCATTCGTTACCACTTCGCCCGGACTCGTCGCACAAGGCGCAATCACACCACCAGGACACATACAAAACGAATACATTCCGCGTCCTCCCACTTGTTTCACGATGGAATACGGTGCTGGCGGCAAATGTTCTCCCCGATAATCGCAACTGTACTGGATGCTGTCGATTAGCGATTGCGGATGTTCGGCGCGAACGCCCAAGGCGAATGCTTTGGCTTCGATGAAAATTTGTTTTCTGTCGAGCAATTCAAAAATATCACGCGCAGAATGTCCCGTGGCCAGAATTATTTTGTTGGCAAGAATCGTATCTCCATTTTTGGTAACGATGCCTTGCACCTCATTGTTTTTGATGATAATATCGGTCAATCGGGTTTCGAAAAAGACTTTTCCTCCCATTTCGATAATTTTTTCCCGAATGTCCTGGATGATTTGTGGCAATTTATTGGTGCCAATG
The DNA here is from genome assembly GCA_002413745.1 of Flavobacterium sp. UBA5153. Taxonomy (GTDB): domain Bacteria; phylum Bacteroidota; class Bacteroidia; order Flavobacteriales; family Flavobacteriaceae; genus Flavobacterium. Next base: position 9,977 of record DHXP01000068.1, read on the forward strand.
TGCGGATGTGCATCGACCAAAATGTCATGCGATGCTCCGAAAGCAACCAACAATTCGAGGATCCGGTTGACATCGCCCCGTTTTTTGGAACGTGTGTATAATTTTCCGTCAGAATAAGTTCCTGCTCCACCTTCTCCAAAACAATAATTACTGTCTTCATCGACAATATGATCTACATTGATGGCTTTCAAGTCGCGACGACGGCCACGAACATCTTTGCCACGCTCTATTAGTATTGGTTTCAAGCCTAATTCTATCAATTGCAAAGCGGCAAAAAGTCCTGCCGGACCAGCGCCAACAACAATGACTTCCTGTGAATTGGAAACATCTTTATATTCTGGAAGCTGAATTTTAGTTGAATGAAAAGCTTCGCCCACCAAATAAATAGTCACCTTCAAATTGAATTTTACGGCTTTTTGGCGCGCATCAATCGAACGTTTCAAAATGGAAATATGTTGGATTTCCTTGGCATCCACCCGAATTAATTTGGAAATATGTTGTTTTAGCAACAATTCGTTTGAGGCTATTTCTGGCGATACTTGAAGTAGAAGTTCTTGTGGCATTGTTGTGAAAATTGAACTGTTATTTATAGATTATTTTGATAGAATGCTGAATATTTCCTCTCTACTTACTTTATCATTTCTATCAGCTTCTTGCATCAACATTAATAATCCCAAATCTTCTTTTTCTTCATCTGTCAATCCGCTAAACTTTTTCAGCCATACATTTTCTACATACGATTCCACAATTTTTTGAATTAAGTCATCAGAACTTACTTTCTCAATAGTCGAAATCAATTTCAATTTCATCAAGGTTGTTTTATCTAAATCTACAAACTGTTTCATCTAAAAATAAATTTCTACAAAGATAACCATTGGAAAGAATTACGGACTAGAAATATAAAAACAAAACAAGAATAAAAATTCTTACATTCAGATTTCGAGAAGCAAAATCTTAATTGTAGGTTTGAAAAAAAATAAAATATATGAACTACTCAAATGAATTTAAAGAACTTATAAAAAAGTCAAAGCCTGAAAATCTTAATAATTATATTGGAACAGGAAATCCGAATGCAAAAATTTTGATTATTGGAAAGGAATGCGCCGTAGATTTTAGACAAGAGCCTGAACAATATGAACGAGAAATAAAAGAGAACCTGATTAACTGGAAAGCCAATATTGAAAATCCTAGTCTAGCAATTGAAAATTGGAATGGAAATCCCAATTTTATAAATCCGTTATTTCCTTACAAAGGACAGAAATTCACTATTTATAACGAGAAAAAAAAATCTGGTAAAGGAGGAACAAGTAGTACTTGGTATTACTATCAAAAACTTTATAACAGAATCAGAATTTCAACTCAAAACTTACCCACCGAAATTGATTTCCATAATGATATTTTTATTACAGAACTGAACGCAAATCCTTCTAACTATAGTAAGGATCAAAATCCGGAAAATCGGAAAAATTCAATTAACGAAAGATCTAATATTTTTTTTAAATCAGATTTTATTCAGAATTTTCAAATTGTAATTTTTGCTACCTCTCATTATACAAAAGAACACAATATTGACATTTGTAAATTATTCAATGTTGATTTTCAAAAAACTAAACACATTGATGAAAATCCAAGACAATGGTATAATTTACATACAAACAAAGAGGGAGGAAAATCCAAATTGCTTATTCATACAAAACAACTAAGTATGAATATCTCAGACAAACTTCTTGAAGAAATCGCAAAAGAAATAAAATCATTCACAAAAGAAAACAGCATAGAACTTTAAAATGTATTTATTACTTCCTTTGTCAAAGTTTAAAACTTTGACAAAGATGTTTGATAAACTGAATATCCAATTTTCAAATTAGACTTTGTAACTTTGCGCTTCAAATAACTCAAAAAATGTCTCGACAAATAAAACTAATATGGGAATTTCGTGGGCCGGCTTCAGGAAAAACAGCCGAGCATCACGAAAATCATTTGAAGGAATACATCGAAATAGAAAAAATCGAATGTAAAGCTGTCGGCTATAACATATTAAACGAGATGTATGCCACAACATTTATGGTTGTAGACGAAAAAGACATGCTTTTGATTCGTGACGCCTTGAAACCACATAGAGGGGAAGTTTTTGAGTAAGCGGTTTTCTGTTTTTTATTGGCATAAAAACTGAATCCCAAAACTGAGCATCCAACACTAATTCCTAATCATCTAGTATTAATTCCCCACTTCGCTTATAAACTTGATTCGCATTAAGCGCAATTCATCAATATCATAATCGCCCTCAAATTCCTTGAGTGCCTTTTCTATATTATCAGAATCAGACTCCATAAAATAGTCGTGAATTTCTTCTTGTTGGTCCTCGTCCAGCATTTCATCAATCCAGTATTTGATATTCAGTTTTGTCCCGGAATAGACGATTTGTTCCATTTCCTTTATCAAGGCATCCATGGTCAATCCTTTGGAAGAAGCGATGTCATCTAGGGGTAGTTTTCTGTCAATATTTTGAATGATATACAATTTATTGATTGAATTGACACCGGTAGATTTCACAACCAAATCATCGGGACGAATAATATCATTGTCTTTGACATAACGGCTGATTAATTCCAAGAATTCCTTGCCATATTTCTTTGCTTTTCCTTCTCCAACACCGTGAATATTAATCAATTCGTCATTTGTAATTGGATATTTCAAGGCCATATCTTCGAGCGAAGGCTCTTGAAAAACTACAAAAGGAGGAACTCCCAGTTTCTTTGCCACTTTTTTACGCAAGTCCCGCAATATGTCCATCAAAACTTCATCGGCAACTCCGCTTGATTTTGCAGCAGTTACGATGGCCTCATCTTCGCTTTCATTATATTCATGATCCTCTGACATCATAAACGACTTTGGTTTTTTGATAAAATCCAATCCTTTCTTCGTGATTTTTACGATTCCATAAGTTTCGATGTCTTTGGATAATAATCCATCCACCAATACTTGCCGCAATAATGCCATCCAATATTTTTCGTCATGACCTGAACCTGAACCAAAAAAAGGCTGAACATCCGTTCTATGCGCTTTTATGACTGCATTTACACGACCAATTAAGGTAAAAACAATTTCTTTGGATTTATATAAATGCTTGGTGTCTCGAACAATTTCCAGTAGTTTAACGACTTCATCCTTGGCTTCAATTTTGACTTTAGGATTGCGTACATTGTCATCCATATCGCCGCCCTCACCAGTTTCATTATCAAATTCTTCTCCGAAATAATGCAAAAGGAATTTTCTTCTTGACATTGAGGTTTCGGCATAAGCCACGACTTCCTGTAATAAGGCAAAACCAATTTCCTGCTCGGCAACGGATTTTCCGGACAAGAATTTTTCCAGTTTTTCAACATCTTTATAGGAATAATAGGCCAAACAATGTCCTTCTCCACCATCGCGACCGGCACGACCTGTTTCTTGATAATAGCTTTCCAATGATTTGGGAATGTCATGGTGAATTACAAAACGCACATCGGGTTTGTCGATTCCCATCCCAAATGCAATGGTGGCCACAACCACATCTACATCCTCCATAAGAAACATGTCCTGGTGTTTGGCTCGTGTTTTTGCGTCCAGACCTGCGTGATAGGGTACGGCACTAATTCCGTTTACCTGTAAAACATGGGCAATAGCTTCCACCTTTTTACGGCTCAGGCAATAAATAATTCCAGATTTGCCCTTATGCTGTTTGATAAAACGAATAATATCTGATTCTATGTTTTTAGTTTTGGTCCGAACCTCGTAATATAAATTGGGTCTGTTGAACGATGCTTTATAGGTTGTCGCATCGGTCATGTCCAAGTTTTTAAGAATATCTTCCTGCACTTTTGGAGTGGCTGTTGCCGTAAGACCTATAATGGGAACATCCCCTAATTGTTTAATAATATGCTTTAGATTTCTGTATTCTGGTCTAAAATCATGACCCCATTCCGAGATGCAGTGGGCTTCATCAATAGCAACAAAAGAAATGGGCACAGTTTGAAGAAAGTTGGCATATTCTTCCTTGTTCAAGGATTCCGGAGCAACATATAACAGTTTAGTCAAACCGGAACTAATGTCTTTTTTGACTTGGGCAATTTCAGTTTTGGTAAGTGAAGAGTTTAAAACATGGGCAATGCCACTCTCTGAAGATAAACTTCGAATGGCATCTACCTGATTTTTCATTAAGGCAATCAAAGGAGAAACAACGATGGCTGTCCCTTCTTGAATTAGAGCAGGTAACTGGTAACAAAGTGACTTGCCTCCACCTGTAGGCATAATCACGAAAGTGTTTTCCTTGTTGAGTATGCTTTTTATAACTTGTTCTTGTAAACCTTTGAATTGACTGAAGCCGAAATACTTCTTTAATTCTTTGTGTATGTCAATTTCGTTTGATTTCATTCTTTATTAATGGTATTTTATCTAAATTTGCGACACATAAAGATACTACTTTCTTTTATACATACAAATTTTATAATAATTCTATTTTGGACACAAAAGAAAATATATTGATTTTGGCAAAAAAGACCATTCTTTCCGAGAGTGAGTCCATAGCTAAACTAATTGATTTTATTGACATTAGCTTTGCCGAAGCCACTCAAATCCTGTTTAATTCAAAAGGGAGATTGATTGTCACGGGGATAGGAAAAAGTGCCATTATCGCACAAAAAATGGTCGCTACATTCAACTCTACCGGAACCCCTTCGCTATTTCTTCATGCTTCAGAGGCCATTCACGGTGATTTAGGCATGATACAAGCCGACGATGTGATACTATGTATTTCAAAAAGCGGTAATAGTCCCGAGATAAAAATCCTCGTGCCTCTATTGAAGCGATTTGGCAATAAACTAATAGCCATAACCGGAAATATGACTTCTTTTTTGGCAAAAGAATCCCATTGGGTTTTGAACACCACTGTTGATGCTGAATCCTGTCCGAATAATTTGGCTCCCACAAACAGCACCACTGCACAACTCGTTATGGGCGACGCCCTCGCTGTATGCTTAATGGAATTGCGGAATTTTACCAGTGAAGATTTTGCCAAATACCATCCCGGTGGTGCTTTAGGCAAAAAACTATTGCTTCGAGTAAAAGACATGCTTGAATATTCCATGAAACCAATGGTTGCCCCGGATGCACCCATAAAAAAAGTGATTTTCGAAATCTCCGAAAAACGCCTTGGTGTTACCGCCGTGGTTGAAAACGAAAAAGTGATTGGGATTATTACCGATGGGGATATTCGAAGAATGCTGAATGAAAACGATACTTTTACCCATTTGACCGCAAAAGACATTATGACAAAAAATCCAAAAATGATACAGTCCACGACCATGGTGGCAGACGCATTAAATATTCTCGAAGATTTTGCCATCACCCAACTGATTGTTGTGGATGATGGGGAGTACAAAGGCGTATTGCATTTACATGACATATTAAAAGAAGGAATTGTATAATGGGAAAGAAAACACTTGAAGAAATGTCGTTTTTAGACCATCTCGAGGAATTAAGATGGTTATTGGTTCGAAGCTCAGCAGCAGTAATAATAATGGCTTTTGGCACCTACTTTATAAGTGATTACTTGTTTGACACCATCATATTTGGCCCCACAAGACCCTCCTTTTTTACCTACCGTTTTTTTTGTGATTTATCCCACTCATTGGGTTTTGCCGACAGTATTTGCATTACCGAATTACCTTTTATCATACAGAATACAGAAATGGAAGGTCAGGTAAACATGTTTGTATGGATGTGCATCCTGGCAGGTTTTATTTTGGCTTTTCCCTATATATTATGGCAAATTTGGAAGTTTATCAGCCCTGCCTTGTATGAAAAAGAAAGAAAAAATGCCAAAGTATTTATATTTGTTTCCTCAATGCTATTCTTTTTGGGCGTGCTTTTTGGGTATTATGTAGTTATCCCAATGTCAGTCAATTTTGTGGCTACATTTTCGGTGAGTGATATCGTAAAAAACCAATTTACTTTGGATTCCTATATTGGAATGGTAAAAACATCCATTATTGCCAGCGGATTGTTTTTTGAACTGCCAATAATTATTTATTTCCTGACAAAATTAGGGGTAGTAACGCCTACATTTTTACGAAAATACCGAAGATATGCCATTGTAATTGTGCTAATTGTTGCCGCTATAGTCACCCCTCCAGATGTGGTGAGCCAAACAATTGTAGCCATCCCAATGCTTATTATTTTTGAATTAAGTGTTATAATTTCTGCAATAGTATATAAACGAAAAAATAAAAATGAGCAAGCTAGTTAAGGAATTCAATGATTACCGTTCCAAAATGAACGAAAAACTGTTGGCCGACAACAACAAGATCGTAAAACGAATTTTCAATCTTGACACCAATGCGTATGCGGCTGGAGCGCTTGACGTGAAAACAAAAGAGTTGTTGGGATTGGTGGCTTTGGCAGTTTTGCGATGTGATGATTGCGTGAAATACCATTTGGAAACCAGCTACAAAGAAGGCGTAACCAAAGAAGAAATGATGGAAGCAATGGGAATTGCCACTTTGGTGGGAGGAACTATTGTCGTGCCGCATTTGCGCAGGGCTTATGAATTTTGGGAAGCATTGGAAAATGAAGAATAAGGATTCAGGAATTGGGATTTAGGAATAACGAATATTGAATAATGAGTACGCAAATGAAATTAAGAGCCGAGAATCTAGTTAAAACATATAAAGGACGCAGTGTCGTAAAAGGCATATCCGTTGAAGTAAACCAAGGTGAGATTGTGGGATTATTGGGACCAAATGGAGCCGGAAAAACAACCTCTTTTTATATGATTGTGGGATTGGTAAAACCAAATATGGGCAATATTTATCTTGACGATTTAGACATCACCCATTTCCCGATGTACAAAAGAGCCCAACAAGGTATCGGTTATTTGGCTCAGGAAGCCTCCATATTCAGGAAGTTAAGCGTTGAAGATAATATTTTGAGCGTTTTGCAATTGACAAAACTCTCCAAAGAAGAACAAGAAGCCAAAATGGAAAGTTTAATCGACGAGTTTGGTTTGCAGCACATCCGCACCAATCGTGGCGATTTGCTTTCGGGCGGAGAACGACGTCGTACCGAGATTGCACGTTGTCTTGCCACCGACCCTAAATTCATATTACTCGATGAGCCTTTTGCGGGAGTTGACCCCGTTGCCGTGGAAGATATTCAGCGTATCGTGGCGCAACTAAAAAATAAAAACATCGGAATCCTGATTACCGACCATAACGTTCAGGAAACTCTGGCTATCACCGATAAAACGTATCTTATGTTTGAAGGCGGCATCTTGAAAGAAGGAATTCCCGAAGAATTGGTCGAAGACGAAATGGTACGTCGCGTGTATCTTGGACAGAATTTCGAGTTGAGAAAGAAGAAGTTGGAGTTTTAATCAGGTAGCAGGCAGCAAAAATAAAAATCAGATTTCAGACTAGTTGTTTATCATTCTTAATCTGAAATCTGAAATCTGAAATCTAATCCCGATAGCTATCGGGACTGAAATCTGAACACTACTCCACCGCAATAAACCTCAACTGCTCAACATCTCCGTTGTAAATATTGACATCCACATTGCCTTTTATTCCCGGCACGGATGCCTTTTCGGTAAATTGCCAAAAAAGCCAATCGTCTCCGATTTTCTCCCGATAAAAATTATAATTGGCTATCCAAAAAAGATAGTCGCTAAACTCTTCCTTCAAGAAATCATCATAATATTTCTCGCTGGTATAAATAATCGGCTTTACTTTATAATGGGCTTCAATGGCTTTTAGCCATCGGCTCAAACCCAGTTTCATATTTTTTAAAGACTGCTCTTTCGGTAGTTTCTCAATGTCCAAAACAGGAGGCAAATCACCTTTTTGTAATTGCACGGTATTGATAAAAAGTTCGGCTTGTTCCAATGAATTTTCGTTGGGACGATAATAATGATAAGCCCCACGGATAATTTTGCTTTTTTGGGCACCAAGCCAATTGTTTTTAAATTGTCCATCTACTTTATCATTTCCTGCCGTGGCACGAATGAAAACAAACTCCAGCGGATAGCTATTTTCTATGGTTTTAACCAAAGTCCAATCGACTGTTCCTTGAAATTCCGAAACATCCAAACCAATTGCTTTGCCTTCGTGATTTTCCAAAACCTGATAATTGCGAACATCCGAAATGCGTTTGGCTTCGGCTTTCTCGTACTGGGTTTTATCGGATTTGAAACCCAAATAATACGCCAAACCCTCGCGATAATGATAGACAAGTCCAAAAAACAACAAAACAACGAAAGCGATTATGGAAAAACGCAACAGTTTTCCGGAGAAAAAAAAAGATTTTTTTCGGGGTTTTCGTTTTATTGACGTCCTACTTCGGCTGCTATTTTTCCTCATTGATAACAACTTGCTTTTTCAGGAACTTGTTATTGATTACCGACAGCAAAACGTAAGCAATAATAACCAACGGAATTCCCAAGAATTGGAAGAAAGCCAACAACAACACCGATACCGTCAAGAAGATGATTTGAAGTGCATTTTTCTTGAAACTAAAATCCTTTATTTTTAATGAAAATAACGGAATTTCGACATTCAGGATATAAGCACTGAACAAAGTTATGGCCAATAAAACCCAATGATTTGTCAAAATTTCGAAAACAAACAGGGAATCCGAATATTTTAAAACCAATGGCAAACTCAAAATAAACAGCGCATTGGCGGGCGTTGGCAAACCAATGAAAGAATCCGTCTGTCGGGTGTCAATATTAAAATTGGCCAAACGATAACAGGAACCCAAAGTAATAATAAAACCAAGATAGGGCAAAATCACAATAGGGGATACCGTATCTTGACATTTTTCCAATAAACAAAACATCACATAACCCGGAACGACACCGCTGGTAACCATATCGGCCAAAGAATCCAATTGCAAACCAAGCGGACTGGAAACTTTGAATAGTCTTGCAAAAAAACCATCAAAGAAATCCAGAAAGATACCCAAACACACGAAATAGAAAGCCATTTCAAAATTCAATTCAGCTGCAAAAACCAAGGCAATACAGCCGCAAAAAAGATTGAGCAACGTGATTAGATTCGGGATGTGTTTTTTAATATTCATAAGTATAAAGATTAGATTGGCAAACTTGACAAATTTAGTATAATAAGTGAATGTGAAGATTGTTTTTACAAGAGATTTTCAACAGTTGTTCCACTTTACAATTTATTTATCCAAGGGAAGGATGAAGCTCGGTAAAAAATTATATTTTTGGTAAAATTTACGCAGTCCTTCGGCTTGCAAAATAATCAATGTTGAAAAAAAATCAATTCTTCTTCATCCTTATGGTTTGCGCCAGTTCGTACAGTCAATCCGTCCGGAAATACTCGAACGAGTTCATGAATATTGGTGTCGATGCGGCAGCGTTGGGAATGGCGAATGCAGTAACTTCCAGCACTAACGACGTGAATTCGGGCTATTGGAATCCGGCCGGGCTTATCCATCTCGAAGACCACCAGATTTCCTTGATGCACGCCAATTATTTTGCCAATATCGCCCAATATGACTATATCGCATACGCCAAACCAATAGATGACCAAAGCGCTTGGGGCATTTCGATGATTCGTTTTGGCGTTGATGATATCCTGAATACCACCGAATTAATCGACAGCCAAGGCAATATTGACTACAACAGAATCAGTCTTTTTTCCACGGCCGATTATGGTTTTACCTTTTCCTATGCCCGAAAATCAGCCATTCCCGGATTTCAATACGGCGTTAACGCCAAGATAATCCGTCGAATTATTGGCAAATTTGCCAGTTCTTGGGGATTTGGTTTTGATGCCGGCTTGCAATTCGAAAAAAACGACTGGCAATTTGGCTTGATGCTTCGGGATATAACCACAACCTATAATGTTTGGAATATCAACGAGGCAGAATACAAAAAAATAGCCGATGCCATTCCGGGACAAAACCAGGAATTGCCCGAAAGCACCGAAATTACGGCTCCAAAAGCCCAACTGGGACTATCCAAGAAGTTTATTGTTCGCTATGATTACAGTATTTTGGCGGCAGCTAATATCAATATGCGATTCGCCAAAACAAACGACCTCATTGCGACGAGTTTTGTAAGTGTCGATCCCACATTGGGTTTCGAATTTGGCTACACCGACTTGGTTTTCGTACGTGCAGGCGTGGGAAATTTTCAAAACATACAACAAATTGACAATACCAAAAAAGTGGGCTTCCAACCTAATATCGGATTGGGATTTAAATACAAAGGCATACAGGTTGATTATGCCCTGACTGATTTGGGCAATCAAAGCGCGACCTTGTATTCGAATATTTTTTCGGTAAAAGTAGATTTAGCACTATTTAGAAATTAATTTATTCTTTTAATATATCCATAAATGAATTCATCCTTATTAAAAAAAATCTTCTCTTTTACACTTCTGATTGGTTTGACAATCAACAGCTTTGCCCAAAACATTGTATTGTCAAAAAACGCCCGTGCCAGTGTAATCACTTGCGATACCGGCAACGAATCCTATTCATTATTCGGACACACCGCCATCCGGATAACTGATTTAGACAATAATTTGGATGTGGTTTATAATTATGGCGCCTTTGATTTTGCCACTCCTAATTTTGTCCCGAAATTCATAAAAGGGGATTTGCAATATTTTGCTGTCGCCAATGCTTTTTCGGATTTCCTGAATCAATATACCTATGAGAAAAGAGGTGTTTATGAACAGGAATTAATTCTTCCCTTGGCTTACAAACAAAAATTATTTGACAATTTAAGCGAAGCCTTACGCTCCAGCGAAAGCTATTATACCTATAAATTTATTGACAAGAACTGCACTTCGATGGTGGTGGATATGCTGAATAAGACATTGGAAGGGAAGGTAATTGTAAAAAAAACCGACACGGACAAAACCTATAGATCCATCCTATATCCCTATTTTGATAATTCTTTTTATGAAAAACTGGGAACCAGCATCATTTTCGGAAAGAAAGTGGACGCTTATGGAACACAAATCTTTTTGCCTTTTGAACTACAAAAAAGTTTGAAACTAATCCAGTTCCAGGACCACCCCCTTTGCAAGGAAAGCAAAATCCTGTTGGAGTTTAAAAAAGAAGTTCCAGGCACGTTGTGGGATAATTTTTATACCTATGCCCTGCTTCTTGGGTTTATTGTCATTTTAAACAAAAAAAGCATTGATTTGTTTTATCTTTCAATAATGGGCCTGTTGGGAATATTCTTCGGCTTTGTTGGGTTCTATTCGTTTCACCAAGAGCTGTCAAATAATTATAATATGCTGTTATTTAACCCAACGCTGCTGGCATTGCTTTATTTTTATTTCACGAAAAATAAAAAGTGGACCGTCAACCTATGCGTGCTTAATGCGCTTTCTATTCTTGTTTACCTCATCATTATGGTCAACAAAACACATTTATTGATTGTGTTGCCGCTTATGCTAACAAGTGCGGTACTGTTGGCAAAAACAGCCATTAAGAACAGCAAACGAGTTCCCCTTGTTTTTTAATCTTGTATTCGATTATTAATCTTGGTCAAAAACCTCTTTTAGCTTTTAATATGGACAAAAACTAAACCACCATGGAACTCAAAGTCTATAGATTTGTTTGGCAGACTGAAATTCTGCACGTTATAAAACAAACATTAGCCACGAATTGCAATAAATGTTGTATGGTTTTAAATTATATTTGAGACCAATAAAAAAATTCGTTTCAAGTATTGGGCAAAACTCCTTTTTTTCCGATACTCCTTCTCAATCTATTGCCCTCTACAAAACAATACCGTACTTATGGTTTTAATGGTAATATTCAAATCCAAGAAAACGCTTCGGTGTTTGATGTAATATAAATCATATTGCAGTTTTACCAAGCTGTCTTCCAATGATTCTCCGTAGGAATAATTAACTTGTGCCCATCCGGTAAGTCCGGGTTTAATCACATGCCGTGTTTCATAAAAAGGCATTATTTCGGCGATTTCCTTCACAAAGAAAGGTCGTTCGGGTCGTGGTCCAATAACTGCCATATCCCCTTTTAAAATATTGATAAATTGTGGGATTTCGTCGATTCTCGTTTTACGCAAAAATTTACCAAAAGGAGTAACACGAGTGTCATTTGGGGCAGAAAATACGGCCCTTCCCTTTTCGGCATTTTCAATCATGGTTCTGAACTTGAGTATTCGAAATATTTTACCGTTTTTACCCACTCGCTCCTGGGTATAGAATAGTTTTCCTCGATTTCCGATGACATTCCCAATAAAGATAAAGGGAACCAACATCGCTCCAAAAAACAATCCTAAGACAGAAATTAGCACTTCCAAAAAATTTATGACCAACAAATAAATTTGGTTACTATTGCTTCTGCCAAACGGGAAAAACTTATAAAAATCCCTTGCGATATATTGCACCGGTATACGTTGTGTTTTACTCTCGTACACTTGGGTATATTCGCGAATGGTATTCCCGGATTCCAACAAATGGAGTAATTTATGGTATAGCTCGACGGTAATTTCTTCGGTTTTTTGTGAGGCAATGATAATTTCGAAAATGACATTTTCTTTGACAAATGACTCCAAATCATCAATCTTGAGATGTTGGACGTAATCGTATTCAAGGATGTTATTTTTGGCACTTCCAATATTGACATAGGCAATAATTCTATAATGGGGATCCGCACTCTCGAGTCCCAGAATTAATTCTTCCACTTGCTCTTTGTCACATACCAACACCCCGTTTTGAACAAATCGATCGGATGCCAAAAACTTGACATAAAATATTCTCCATAAAAGCAAAGCAAAAAGTACGGTAAAATAAAAGAGCAAAATCTGAAATCTTTTTGACGGCAACCCAGCCGAGAAAACAGGCGTTAGCAAATAAAGCAAAACGGTAGTCGAAGCAGTGAGAATGGTACTTTTCAAAACTTGGAACTGATTACTGGCTACTTGCAGATCATACATTTCGAAAATGGTTCCAATAACATTGAGATATAGGGCAAGGACTAGGGCATACTCGAAATGGGAAGTCGAAACATCCAGATAATCAAGATCAAGAAAATTCCCCGTGAGATGCAATGCAGTCAAAATAAAAACAACATCAAAAATTCTCAGCAGCACTTTTCTTTCCGATACTTCAAAATGTATTTTGTTTTTCTTTTTCATATCCAGTGGGGCAACTTCTCTTTAAAAAACAAATCTAATCAAACATCTGATGAAATCGATAAAAAATCGGTAAACAACAGCGTTGTTCTTTTAAAGTAAGTTTTAATGCTGTGTGTTTGTTTATTTAACCGTATGGGTCTGTTTAAACCCGGCTAAAGAATAAAAAACACATAGGGTTTAGTAAAAATCCTGTGCCCACTTTCAGCAAGGAAGCGATACAACCCGAGGATAAGAAGCTTGCCTTGGAGCTGTTTTCGGCTTTTATAGGATGTCTTTGTTCCTCTTTGGGCACTATGGGTTTTTAAAACTTCACTATTTGTTATTCATATTCAAGTAATTATTATCCGTTATTTACCGACACTATTTGAGCATTGGCAATCTAAAATCTAAACCGTATCAATAAAGCTTTTCTCCGTTTTGTTAAAAACCAACAAGCCCACAAAAAACACAATGATGGTTACACTGATGGTGTAAACCAGCCCCAAAACAGAAATATGCCCTATTCCTAGCAACATGTATCGTGTGGTTTCTATAACGTAAGCCAAAGGATTATATTGAACTAACCAAGCATAATCGGGCATTTTGCTTTTGATCAATGCCATGGGATACATTACCGCCGACAAGTACATCAGCAATTGCACCCCGAAACCTATGAGATAACTGAAGTCCCTGTATTTGGTAACCAAGGACGAAATAAACATTCCCAGTCCCAATCCCAAAACACCCATCAAAGCTACCAGTAACGGAAAAAATACGGTGGCCGCATTCAGGCTTATGGCAGCTCCCTGAAAATAATAAAAAACATAAAACGCCATAAATATCAAGAATTGAATTCCGAATTTTAATAAATTGGAAATCACGATAGAAATGGGCATAATGACACGAGGGAAATAAACCTTGCCAAATATGGCTGCATTTCTCTTGAAAGTGTCCGAGGTATCGGTCAGGCAAGACGTGAAATAATTCCAAACCGTTATTCCTGCCAAATTAAACAAAAATGGAGGCACGGCACCCGTTTCTATTCCGGCTACAGTATTGAAAATAATGGTAAAGATAATCGAGGTAAACAAGGGTTGTATCAAGTACCATAATGGCCCTAAAATGGTTTGTTTATAAACCGTAACGACATCCCTTTTGACAAAAAGCATCAACAAATCCCGGTACTGCCAAACTTCCTTGAGATTCAGCGAGAAGAATTTGTTTTTTGGCGTTATTTCAAACAACCAATCAGTCTCCGTATTTTCTGTATTGTCCATTTATAGTTACTAAGTTCTCCTTTCGATAAAAATCAGGAGCCTCTTTTCATTGTTAAAATAGACACTATTCTTATAATGCCCTAAGGCAAATATAACGATAACGTTTGGCAATTCAAAAATATACTTTTAGGGATTACTTTGCTTATTTTTTTTTTTAGAACTCATGAGGATTTTGCCCAGAAAAAAACTTTCATAATAGCCTTCAAGAGGATTGTTTTTTCTCCTGGTGCCAAAACGGCTCCCTTAGGTGGATTGCATAAAAAAAGTTCACGAAGAAAATGATTCTTTGTGAACTTTTTTTATGCATTGGAATGACAAGGATAATTTTTTAATTATACCAATTGCTGATATCCATTAGTCTAATATTTTTTTGTCACATCGAGCGCAATGTCATTAAGTTAAGAAAAAAAGTCCTTGTTTTGTCATTCCGAGGAACGAGGAATCTCATTATTTGCTCACATTATGCGATTTCTCCCGTTGGTCGAAATGACAAATAAATCCTTAACCTAATGACATTGACATCGAGCGCAGTCGAGATGAAATAATGGTTCTCGACTGCGCTCGAACTGACAATTGGACTAACTTGTAAACAGTATTGGTACAGATTCCTATTTCACAACAGATACAATTTAAAAAAGTTGTCTATCCAGAACTTCAAAAGTAGAATTCATACTTTTAAATTCCGGCACGATTTTTTTCATTTTTAAAACAATGTCATCATTGTCAAAAAAGCTGGCAATACCTATAAGTTCAATAATGTCAGTGTGCAGGGTTTCAAACTCCTCTTGAATTTCCTGTGCAATTGTAATTTTATCATGGTAGGTAGGCAATGTTTTTGAAGTGTCATTGAGCAACTCCTCGTATAATTTTTCTCCTGGCCTCAAACCCACAATCTTTATTTTGATATCAATATCAGGGTTAAATCCGGCTAGCCGGATCATCTTTCTTGCCAAATCGATAATCTTGACCGGTTTTCCCATATCAAAAATATAAATCTCGCCTCCATTACCCATAGCCCCGGCTTCCAAAACCAATTGGCACGCCTCGGGGATGGTCATAAAATACCTAATGATGTCTGGATGCGTAATGGTAACGGGACCGCCTTCGGCAATTTGTTTTGTAAACAAAGGCACGACAGAGCCATTGGATCCTAAAACATTTCCAAAACGAGTGGTAATAAATTTTGTTGCATATAATTTATTTTCATTCCTGCTTTTTAATTGTAATGATTGTACGTATTTTTCGGCTATTCTTTTACTTGCCCCCATAACGTTGCTGGGGTTTACCGCTTTATCCGTAGACACCATTACAAATTTTTCGACTTCATATTTGCAGGCCAAATCGGCAAGGTTTTTGGTTCCCTCTACATTGGTAAGAATGGCTTGAGAAGGGTTTTCTTCCATCAATGGCACATGCTTGTAGGCAGCAGCATGATAAATCATTTGAGGGCGGTATAATTTAAAGACTTTATTCAATGCTGCTTTATTTCTTACATCGGTAATAACAGTATGTATCTTTGTATTTGTGTTGATTCCTTCCATCTCCAAACAAAGATGATGCAATGGCGTTTCAGCTTGATCTACTACAATTACCATTTTGGGTTCAAAACGTAGTACTTGTCGTACGATTTCACTCCCTATTGATCCAGCGGCTCCCGTAATTAAAATGGTTTTGTCCTTTAACTGTTTCGTGATGGATTTGCTGTCTAATACAATGGGGCTTCTTTCGAGCAGATCTTCAATTTGAATGTTTTTTATTTTTTGGGAAATCTCTTTTTGATTTTCCCAGTCCGAAATCAAAGGTACCATATAAACCCTATAATTGTATTCTAAACATTGGTCAACAATGATTAATTGCTCCTCTTTGGATAAGCTTTTATCGGCCATAATAACGCCTTCAGCGCCAACAGAACGCATTAAGCCAGGTAACTTTTTCTTCAGAATTAATATGGGTAAATCCAGTATACGTTTAGAAGCATGCTGACTGTTCCTATCCACAAATCCTACAATTTTAAAACGGGAAGGTGATTCAAACTTTAAGGCATTGGCAACCGATATCGCATTGGCATCCGTTCCATAAATTACGGTTCTTGTTAATTTATTATCATTGCTTTCTGAAAAAAAAAGTTCAAAAGTTTGTTTTACAATGACACGATACAAAAACAAACCGCAAAAAGAAAATACTATGTTAATAAAAAGAGCTGTGTTTAAAAACATCTTTTCCTTATATAACAATTCGAATAAAAAATTAAAAAAAAGAAAGAAAACCAAAACAGCCATTTGTGAAAACAAAAGTTTGACCGCATCAATATAAGAGGAGTGCCTGATAATACCAGAATAGGTTCTAAATAACCAAAAGAAGAATAAATTAACTAAGAAAAATGAACCAATAAACGCAAAAACATGTGGGGTAATAATATAATCTAATCCCGTTCCTTTAAATATTAGATACGTAAAACAAAACGCCAGGACCAAAACCATAGAATCAAGAAAAACTATGATCCATCTAGGCAAATAGCTTAATTTTTGGATATTGAATCTGAAGTTTGATTTTGAAAAAAATCTTGGAAAAAAAGAGGCTAAACTAGTATCTTTAATTGTGCTCAAAATATTTATTTTTAGGTTATATCCTTTCAATATCAAAATTACAACTTAACTATTCAAAAATAATACTTTCTTTAAAATATATTTCATTTCCATAGATGAACGGTAAAAAAACTAGATGAATGGCGTATTATGGCCGAATATTAAAACAAAATAACCCGTTGGGTGTAATTATTAAAAAACTGGTTCTTGATACATTTTTTTAATAATTACAGCCAACGGGTTAGTATAGATAATTTTATTCACAATTCATTAAAAAAGCTACCTATTAAACAGGGATTTTACTTTTTAACAATTGAAGCAAATAAGTGCCGTAACCCGATTTCACCAAAGGTTCTGCCAAGGCTTTTAGTTGTTCATCGTCAATAAATCCCTGACTCCAGGCAATTTCTTCTATGCAACCTACTTTCAGTCCTTGTCTTTCTTCAATCACCTGCACAAACTGACCCGCTTGCATCAAACTAGCGAAAGTTCCTGTGTCTAGCCAGGCGTTGCCTCTTCCCAAGATGCCTACTTTTAAAAGCCTTTTTTCAAGGTAAACTTTATTGATATCGGTAATTTCATATTCCCCTCTTGGACTTGGCTTGATACTCTTGGCAATTTCAACAACACTGTTGTCATAAAAATATAATCCCGGAACCGCAAAATTTGATTTAGGCGTCAAGGGTTTTTCTTCGATAGAAATGGCCGTGTTCTCTTCATCAAACTCCACAACACCGTATCGCTCAGGATCAGCCACATGATAAGCAAATACTACGCCTCCTTTAGGATTGATATTCGATTGCAGCAATTGTTTCATAGTGTCGCCAAAGAAAATATTATCGCCCAAGACCAAGGCCACCGCATCATCCCCTATAAACTCTTCTCCAATCACGAAGGCTTGTGCCAATCCGTTTGGAATAGCTTGTTCGGCAAAACTGAATTTACAGCCTAAACGAGAACCATCCCCCAATAACTTTTTGAAATTGGGCAAATCATGTGGTGTCGAAATGATTAATATTTCGTTTATTCCTGCCATCATCAAGGTAGACAGAGGGTAATAAATCATGGGTTTATCATACACCGGCATCATTTGTTTGCTTATGGCCAAAGTCAACGGATGCAATCTAGTGCCCGATCCTCCCGCTAGAATAATTCCTTTCATTGTATTTTGTATTTTGGGTTATGTGTTAATTATAAATTCATTTTTGTTTGCCCCTTCCCTAAAGGCGGCAAAAATAGATTGGAACTTGATTTGCTAATCTATACCATTTTTTAATTTCTCCCTTTAGGGTTGGGGCAAAAAATTAAAAAATAACAATATCATTTCCTTTTTAATTTCTCCTTCTAGCTTCTCCCCTCTTGAAACCCTTTTGGGTTCAACGACTCCAAAATTAAATATAGGACGGAGTTATAGGGGCTGGGGGTGTGTTTTCATCATTCGAAAGGAATCCCTGAAATTAATTTTGCTTGCCTAATACCGCTAGTTATTTCAA
>DHXP01000068.1:28774-38904 GCA_002413745.1 Flavobacterium sp. UBA5153
GGCATTATACCAGAACGATTGGAGTAAAAGATAATGAATAATGGTATTAAATATACAGCGGCATTATACCAGAATGATTGGACTAAAATATAATGAATAATGGTATTACTTCCCAAACGACTCAAAAGTTTTCATCAGGCCTTTCCTCGAACTTATCGGCAGCGAGTTTCCGATGGCGCTCACAATTCTGGCATTACTCACCACATAATTCTCCGTAAGTTTTTGCAAACGTTCTGTATTCAATGGTAAATGCAAATGATCTCCTAATTTTGCAATCGAACTTATCACATTTTGTGATAAGTTGAGTATTCTGCTTTTTTTATCCAAACTCATTCCTAGCAATCGAATCAATTCATTTGTAGATAACGAATTGTCATCCGCTACTTGATAACCCCCCGAAGGAATCAACTCATTTTCCAATAATTCCTTGATGACGAAACAAAGGTTTTCGATACTCAAAAAAGAACGCTGATTCTTGAAAGCTCTGAGTGACCAAGTCAATTAAATAATCTCGCCCTCCCATAGTTTTTGTAAAAATTGCTCCCACGGCAAAACAGTGACATTACCAATGATTCTTGCTAGTGGGTCATTACTGACAACAATTAATTTCTTCACGGTATATTCCTCTGAAAAACTTCTTAATCCTTTCAAATGACGAGTTTGAACGTTATTGGTTCCCTTTACTTCAATAGCCACTTCATGATCCCCTAAAATAAAATCTACTTCTATTTGAGAGGTAGTTCGCCAGTAGGAAATTGCATAATCAAGGTCTGAATATTTACTGTGAGCATACAACTCTTGATATATGAAGTGTTCAAATGCACTTCCGAATGCTTCACTACCAACTTCAATCTGCCCTCTTTTAAGTAAATAATTAGCAATGCCAACATCAAAATAGTAAAACTTTGGAGCTAGAATGACTCTGTGCTTGGGCTTCTTTTGAAATGACGGAAGGAAACGACCAATTAATGTGTCTTCCAGAATTTGGAAATACTCCTTTACAGTCGTCGAACTTACCCCACATTCAGAAGCAATGTTGGTATAATTTACCATTTCTCCGTTAGAGAATGCCGCAGTTTCTAAAAATTTTGTAAAGGCACTACTATTTCTAATTTTTGCTTCCGCAATAATCTCATCTCTTAAGTAACTCCCTATGTATGCAGAAATTATTTTTTTTGAATTATCAGATAAATAATGTCTCGGCAAAAGACCATTATTCAATGCTCTATGCAAATCAAACTCTGGAATTTCTACATAAATTAGCGGATAGAGTTCATATCTCAATGCTCTGCCTCCTAATAAATTAGCTCCTGAACGAATAATTTTCCTCGGACTGGATCCACTCAATATAAAACGAGTTTGGTGATTTACTATGAGCCAATGAATCTCATCAAGCAATGACGGGATTTTCTGAATTTCATCTACAATCACTACAGCTCCGGAGGATGTTGCTAAAATTGCTTCCCTGAATTGAGCAGGACTATTTTGATAACGCTCAAACACATCCGTTTTAATAAATCAAACCAAATCGCCTTTGGAAACAGCATTTTTAATAAAGTGCTTTTTCCCGTCTGGCGGGCTCCCCACAAAAAAAGACTTTCATTAGCGGAACCTTCAAGGATTTGCTTTCGAACAAACATAATTTTAGTTTTAAGCCAATAACATTATGATAATTAAAACCTACACTTACTTATATCATGATAATTTCAAGTGTAAATATAAATAATAATTTTGAAATCATTCGGTTTTTTGACTACATATACTAATTTCGAATGTTAATTAGCCCAAAATATAGGTGTGATACTTCCGAGACTTCGGGAATATATTAATTTTGTCCTCCGCTGTGGTGAATCATCAAACAACATTGTTTGTTATTAATGGTCAATGTGGGTTTATAAAGATAAAATAGCCTTAGTCAGCGTTGATGTGGTTTCAGATAACCAATTAAACGATTAACCCATAACTCTAACTCATCCATTTTTGTCACCCCGAGAAGTCTATACTGAGCGAAGTCGAAATACAGTCGAGGGCTTTCTTTTTAGCGGACTAGGCTTGGTATTCTGACCCCGTTGATTCATCAACTGAAGACCCATAACCGAAAACAGATAACCAGTGAGCTAAATTAGACTTTCAACTAAATGTATCCATCAATAAAAAATCGGCTATATGGATATGCTTTACGCCTTCAACAGATTCTTTCCAAAACGCATCCATAGTTACTACATATTTTGGATACTGGTCTTTAACCGCTAAAAGTGAGGCAAATTCCCGTTCGGCGGTTGACGTACTTTCTAATTTGTAAGCCACTTGCACATATATTTTTTCTCCTTGCTTTTCAGCGATGAAATCAATTTCTTTATCGTCTAATTTACCAACGAATACTTGATACCCTCTGCGTTTGAGTTCCAGAAACACAACATTTTCCAAAATGCCGGAAATCATCCTGTTCCGATAGCCCATTACAGCATAGATGATTGACAAATCGCTGACATAAAATTTTTCCTGTGTTTTCAGTATTTCTTTACCTCTCAGATCGTAACGCGGGCTGCGAAAAAGGATAAAAGCCCCTTCAAGCGCATGGAGGTAATTGTAAACCGTATTCACATCAACCTTGCGCTGCTGGCTTTTGAAATAATCAGCTACATTTTTTCCGGAAAATGTATTTCCAATATTATCAAAAGCATATTTAACTACTCTTTCCAACAGTTCTACATCCCTTATTTTATAGCGTTGCATGGTATCACGAAGAATAACCGAGGAATAAATATCATAAACAACTTTATAGGCAGTTTCTTCCGAATAATTTGCGGTATGAATAACCGGAAAACCACCTAAACTCAAATAAGACTCAAAAGCGGCACGATTATCTTGTATCTTATCCGGGAAATAGTATCTCTGAAACTGCAAATATTCGGCAAACGAAAGTGTATAAATAGGAATTTCAACATATCTCCCGGCTAAATAAGTGGCCAACTCTGACGACAACAAATGCGAGTTGGAACCCGTAAGATAAACATCTGCCTTAAAATCAACCAAAAAAGAATTGACAGCTTTCTCCCAACCTTCCACTTCCTGTATTTCATCTAACAAAAAATAGTATTGTTTGTTTGTTTTTATTTGTTGTTTAATAAACTTGTACAATGCCTCGGCTGTTTGCAGTGCTATATATTCAAAACTTTCAAAATTGAGGTGAATAATTTGCGCTTCCGGCACATTCCTTAAAAGCAACTCTTCTTTTAACAACAACAATACTGATGACTTGCCGCTGCGACGAATACCTGTAAGTATTTTTATTAGTGGCTTGTCTATAAATTGCCGCAGCTGCTGTAAGTAAATTTCTCTTGGTATCATTTAGTTATTTTTACGCTTATAAACACAAATATATTATAATAATAATACTTTTTATGGTTATAGACGTAAAAACTTTATTTGTTTGTTGATGATTTGTTGAATTGATAAATTGTGTAATGTGGGTTTATAAAGATAAAAGAGCCTCAGCGTTGATGTGGTTTCAAATAACCAATTAAACGATGAAACCATAACTCTGACTCATCCATTTTTGTCACCCCGAAAAGTCTATACTGAGCGAAGTCGAAGTACAGTCAAGGGCTTTCTTTTTAGCGGACTAGGCTTGGTATTGTAACCCTGGTACAATTAACCAACTGAAAACCGTTAACAGACAACCGATAACAGAGAATAGATCTCATCCCTTTAAAATTTAAAATGACTGTCCGTTAATCAGACCAAGTTAAATTTATAAACATAATTTTGCTCTTTTGTCATTCTGAGGAACGAAGAATCACATAACTTGAGCAACTAATGTGATTTCTCCTTTGTCGAAATGACAAAATTAATTACATTGGTATTAGTAACGGACAGTCATAAAATTTAAAATTATTTCATCCGTTCGCTACCGCTCGGGTTATCATTTAAAATAATTTTTAACCACCTCACTTATTCTCAATCGCTCTTCATCACTAAGATTGGATCCCGATGGCAAACACAAACCGTTTTCGAATAAGGTTTCGGCAACGGTCCCTCCATAATAAGGATATTTCTCGAAAATAGGTTGCAAATGCATCGGCTTCCATAAAGGGCGGCATTCAATGTTGGCGTCTTCAAAAGCCAAACGCAAGCTTTCACGGTCAATCTCTTTTACTGAATTAGGTTCCAACACAATGGCACTCAGCCAGTAATTGGCGAAATAATCGGCATTGGGAACAGAAAAAACCGTAACTGTATCAATGTCTTGGAATAAATCCACATAAAAGTCATGCATGGCTCTACGCAGGGCGACATGATCATCTAAAACCTCCATTTGGCCGCGACCAATACCCGCACAAATATTACTCATTCTGTAATTATACCCAATTTCGCTATGCTGGTAATGAGGCGCATTGTCCCTGGACTGGGTGGCATAAAAAAGGGCTTTTTCTTTCAAGGCTGCCGAATGAGTAACGATGGCACCTCCACCAGAGGTGGTGATGATTTTGTTTCCATTAAAAGACAAAACGCCAATATCCCCAAAAGTGCCACACTTTTGGCCTCTATAACTGCTGCCCAATGCCTCCGCAGCATCTTCCAGAATGGGAATCCCATATTTGTCTGCAACTATTCTTATTTCATCCACTTTATAAGGAACTCCATACAAATGCACCGCAATGATGGCTTTTGGTTTCTTCCCTTTCGAAATCCGATCCACAATGGCTTCTTCCAGCGCAAGTGGACACAAATTCCAGGTTTCGGGTTCGCTGTCAATAAAAATAGGAATTGCTCCCTGATATAAAATAGGATTGGCGGATGCCGAAAAAGTCATGCTTTGGCAAATCACTTCATCTCCCGCCTTCACCCCCAATAAAATAAGACCAAGATGTATTGCTGCAGTTCCGGAACTCAAAGCGCCTACAAAGCTATTTTGATCAAGATAGTCTTCTAAATCATGTTCAAAACCATTAAGATTAAGACCCTCCGGTCCAATCCAATTGGTATCAAAGGCTTCCTGAACATACTTTTGTTCAAATCCGCCCATGTGGGGTGAAGAGATGTATATTCTGGAAGGCTTCATTTTTTTTATGAATCTATTATTTAACCCGTTGATTGTAATAACATTAATAAATATTTTTAGGCTAACTACCGCAACCAAAACAACAGCCAAAGTTACTGCCCAACTGGCATAACCCAAAAAAAAAAGCAATTAGTAGGGCAATGGGAAAAATAATACCGCCACCACGCAACGTAATACTCGTATGGGACGAACGCAGATTGGGTTTGTCAATGATATTGTAGGTATTGGCTAGTTTGAAGTATACTAATTCCAGACCAAAAAGAATGAGAGTAACAAAAAGGTAGTGCATTATTTTTTAAATGATTCAAATGTTTTTAATAAACCTTCTTTCGAATTAACTGGAAAAAACTTCCCTACTGCAGTAACAATTTTCTCATTACTCACCACATAATTCTCCGTTAGCTTTTGCAGACGCTCTGAATTCAATGACAAATGCAGAGGATCTCCAAATTGGGCTAATTCCCAAATCAAAAAAAACAGCTCCACCATAAAAAAGGGTGAAAAACAGAAAAAAATCACCGCTAT
Organism: Flavobacterium sp. UBA5153; assembly: GCA_002413745.1. Classification (GTDB taxonomy): domain Bacteria; phylum Bacteroidota; class Bacteroidia; order Flavobacteriales; family Flavobacteriaceae; genus Flavobacterium. The sequence continues at coordinate 34,365 of DHXP01000068.1, forward strand.
TAGCCTAATAGATTTTAATTTATTTTTTTAGAAAAAAATTAGCTAACAACATTAAAATAATAGTAACCCAAAATGCAAACATCCATTTTATCATATCTGCTTTACTGTCTTTTATTTCTCCTCTGACCCCTTCGATCTTTGCGTTCATTTGTTCGATTTTTATATCGATCTTGTAAAAATCTTCTTTCAGAACGCTTTTAAACTCGGTTTGTTCATGCTTTACCTCGTTTTGTATCGTTTCCTGCACTACCTCTGCAAATATTTTTGCCTTTTCATCAGATAGTTTCAAATCGTTTCTAAAGATATCATAAAGCTTTATTTCGGTCGTACTCATAATAGTTCTGTTTTCTAGTTCGCTATTTATTACAAAGTTAAAACTATTTTATATATCCTGAGTTAAAACTTTTAAAATAAGCGGTCGACTACAATTATTCAAAAGTCAATTCGAGCGTTTTTAATAAAAATGAGACAATAATTTTAATAAAAATGTATCGAGAACCCTTTTTAATGATAAATTTTCTGTTCTCGATACAATCCCGCCCAAAAGCGGAATCAAATCGAACTGACGAAAATTTATAATCAAACCCTAATTACACCCAACGGTTATTATTATTGTTTCCAGTCACTATTTTTTATTTCTTCATACACTTTTTGAATTCCTTCTTCCAATGTGGTTTTGGCTTTCCAACCCAAACCATTCAGTTTAGAAACATCCATCAGTTTACGGGGAGTACCATCGGGTTTGGAAGGATCCGTTAGTATCTCCCCCTCAAATCCTACAATTTTTCGTACCAGATACGCCAAATCCAAAATAGAAATGTCTTCCCCGATTCCGATATTGACCAAGCCTGATTCATTGAAATTTTCCATTAGAAAAAGACAGGCTTCCGCCAAATCATCGGCATGCAAAAACTCTCTTTTAGGACTACCTGTTCCCCAAATCGTAACGTCCGCCTCCCCGTTTCGTTTCGCCATGATAAACTTGCGCAACATCGCTGGCAGTACATGGGATTTGTTCAGGTCATAATTATCATTCGGCCCGTATAAATTGGTAGGCATCACCGAAATGAAATTGCACCCATATTGGTCGCGATAGGCATCACACATCTTGATACCTGCAATCTTGGCAATGGCATAAGGTTCATTGGTAGGTTCCAATTCCCCTGTAAGCAAGTATTCCTCTTTCAGCGGTTGTGGCGCCAACTTGGGATAAATACAGGAAGAACCCAAAAACATCAGTTTTTGCACTCCGTTCACATAGGCTTGATGAATGACGTTATTCTGAATCATCAGATTCTCGTATATGAAATCGGCTTTATAAGTAGAATTGGCTATAATTCCCCCAACCTTCGCTGCTGCCAAAAACACATAATCCGGCTTTTCCTGCGCAAAAAAATCAGCAACGGCCTGTTGGTTCCGCAAATCCAATTCTGCCGAAGTACGCAACACGAAATTGCTAAATCCTTCAGTCTGTAATTTCCGTAAAAGAGCCGAACCCACCATTCCCCGATGGCCGGCTATGTATATTTTATCTTTTTTGTTCATGTTTATAGAACTATTTCTTTTAAAATTACGATTTTCATTTTTTATTTTTTTCTTGCAAAGCCACTTTTGCATTCAATTCCGAAACCACTTTCTTACCTGTTTTGGCTTCCAATTCTTGTAGGGCTACTTTGGCTACATTGCCACCTTGTTGAGCCACTTTTTGACTCTCTTCAAAAGTTTCAGGATTTACCGCTTGAGAGATGTCTTTCGTAGAAGCTTCAGCCAACATATTTAGGATTAATTCCGTGTTCGTCATGTTATCCCTAAGATTTTCTTTCTTCAGCCCTTTCAAAACCTTATATTCTTTTGTGGTTTTATCCGACCAAGCTTTGGTAATAATATCGGTCAGTGTAGCAAATTGTACTCCTTCTTTCAATCCTCTGCTTTTCCATTCATCAGTTAATTCTTTCCGAACCTCAATACTTTTTAACCGCTGATTAATCCAATTTTCAGAATAACCCAATTGCAAATATTGCTCCAATGCTCGATCAATGGTCAATTCGGGATCTTGCATTTCGTCCAAGCGTTCAGAGGCTATTTGTGCCAACCAAAGTTTAAAAGGTTCCGCTTTTGGCGAAGGTATGGATTGTATCAGCCTAAAAAGTTGTTCGGTATCCGCCACATCTGTTTTATAGAACTTACCATCGACAGATTGCATTTTCAGTTGACTACAATTTGTAGTCAACTGACTTCCTTCCTTTTTCAAACGTGTTTTTAGAACACTCCAATATTTTCTCGCATTTGGAGTATCTGTCAAAACAGAAATAGTGTCCACTATCGAAAAATACCATTGCTCTTTATCCGCATCCCAAAGAGCTCGTACTTTTTTGTCTTCAAATAACTGTAAGGCTTGGCGTTGTGTCATAACCGAAAATTTAAAATTTTACTTTTACAAAGATAGTAACTCCGCCACATCAGTTTTGTAATATTTCCCATCGGCAGATTGCATTTTCAGTTGTACGATATTTTCGTACAACTGGCTACCTTCTTTAACCAATTTTTTTTTTAAATCCGTCCAATATCTTTTGGGAATAGAACTCCCTGTCAAAACCATTATGGTATCTACAATAGAGAAATACCATTTTTCTTGTTCGGCATCCCAAAGGGTCCGTACTTTTTTATCTTCAAATAATTGTAAGGCTTGTTGCTGTTTCATAACCAAATTCATTAAAAAACTAAAATTTAAAAAACCTTTTCGGTATCGACTAGCTTGCCCTGAGTTTATCCTGAGTTTTTATCGAAGGGCCGAAGGGTCAGTTCGAGCAAATTTGAAATGCGATAGCTTTTCAAATTGTATCGAGAATCCGTCAGTTCGAGGCATAATTTTTATTCTAAAAAAAGCAATATAAAATGACGTATTTAGTGTTTTTTTCCGCGCTCCTCTGCCCTTTGACTGTGGCAGCCGGGCACCCGCTTTTCGAAAATTCTGTAAAATCCAACGCTGTTTGAGCGTAGCGAGTTCGTTGGATTTAAGAATTGAGAAAATAGCGGGTCGGCGAACAGTCTTGGGCTAGCCTTTTTTGGTTCTTTTTTGGGCAATGCAAAAAAGAACAGATGTCAATTAAAAACACATTATTCTATCGTAAGTAGAATTTTCATTAAAATATAATAATGTGTTTTCTTACAATTGTATTTTATCATTTAATTGATATTCAATACATTAATAAAAAACATCAATGGTAGTAAATTTGAAATGCGATAGCTTTTCAAATCGTATCGAGAACTACTCAAACTGATTTTTTATAAAATAACCCGCTGCCTTTAAGAGTTTTTCTTTTTGAAAATGCAACACATCCGAGGCCATCATTTCTTTGACCAGCATGGGCAAATCATATTTGGGTATCCATCCCAATTTAGTGTTCGATTTGGTTGGATCACCAATCAATAAATCCACTTCGGTAGGGCGGAAATAGGCGGCATCAACCGCTACCACTTCTTTGCCTATTTCAATTTGGTAATCTGGATTAGAGCAAGAAACCACATAGCCTTTCTCTTCAATGCCTTCTCCTTTGAATTCGATAGCAATACCCACTTCTGCAAAGGACATCCGTACAAAATCACGGACGGTAGTAGTCACTCCGGTAGCAATCACATAATCTTCCGGCTTTTCCTGTTGCAGGATCAACCACATCGCTTCCACATAATCCTTGGCATGCCCCCAATCGCGTCTCGCGTCCAGGTTTCCCAAATACAAACTGTCTTGTAACCCCAATGCCATTTTAGACACCGCTCGGGTAATTTTTCGGGTTACAAAGGTTTCCCCGCGCAACGGACTCTCATGGTTGAATAAAATCCCATTACAGGCAAACATTCCATAAGCCTCTCTATAATTTACCGTAATCCAATAGGCATACATCTTGGCCACCGCATAAGGGGAACGCGGATAAAAAGGTGTCGTTTCCGATTGAGGAACCTGTTGCACCAATCCGTACAACTCCGAAGTCGAGGCCTGATAGATCTTTGTTTTCTTGGTCAAATTCAAGATGCGCATCGCTTCCAGCAAACGCAAAGTACCAATACCATCAACATTGGCGACATATTCCGGGGTATCAAAACTCACTTTGACATGACTCATCGCTCCCAGATTATAGATTTCATCGGGTTGCACTTCCTGAATGATTCGAATCAAGTTAGTGGAATCACTCAAATCGCCATAATGCAATTTGAAACGCACATTTTTCTCGTGTGGGTCTTGGTACAAATGATCGATTCGATCCGTATTAAACAAAGAACTACGGCGTTTGATACCGTGTACTTCGTATCCTTTTTTTAATAATAAATCCGCAAGATACGCACCGTCTTGTCCTGTGATTCCTGTGATAAGCGCTATTTTCATATTTATATTTTATTTTTAAACTATAGTATCAACAAAGGAATGAATAAATCAAAATAGTGCCGATTAAGATAAAACACATTCACCTCTTCATCCACTCCAAAACATTTCGAATTTCCAGCTTGCAATTTTTTGTATTTATACCGCTAGTTATTTCAAATT
>DHXP01000068.1:39069-68070 GCA_002413745.1 Flavobacterium sp. UBA5153
GCGGCATTATACCAGAACGATTGTATTAAAATATATTAACCAATGGCATTAAACACCTTTTAAACATTTCAAAAATAATTATTTACAGCAAAATCAAATTGCTCTATAAAAATCTTTTTGAAAGGATATATATTGTTCTGTTCGTAAAAAACAAGCATTGCTTTTTTGTAAACTAGGGTATCGACTGTTCTAAAAGAAATAGGACAATACTTTTTACTTAACAAAATAGCATTACTTATAATTCTCGCAGTTCGCTTATTTCCATCATTGAATGCCTGAATATACGATAACAAAACAAGTGCATACAAGGATTTTATAAAAACATTGGTTTCGGTATTTATAATTCCACACATCATTTCTAAGGCTTCTCGTATTTGAAATTCATTATCGATAGGCCGATAATTTGTTCCTGTGATACCAACTCTTCTTTTTCGGATGTTTTTATCTACCCCCAAATCTTTTATCAACAAACTGTGTACGCTTTCTAATTTTGCTACCGTTAGTGTTTCTAAATAATCCGGATTTGCTACAATAAAATCAATAGCTTCTTTGTGATTCAAAAGCATTATAGCTTCCTCTTTTGTTTTTCCAGAAGCGGTTTCTTTGTCTTTCAACAATCGCTCTGTTTCTAATAATGAATAGGTATTGCCTTCTATTTGCGATGACTTCCAACTCAAATCTATTGCCAAACGCTCTAACTCACTCTGATACTCCAGGTCAGTTAAATGTTCCGTGTTTTTAGTAAATTTATCTTGAAGAACATCCAGACTATCCAACTCTTCCTTTTCAAAAACAGTGCTGTTTTTGAAAAATTCAAACACCTGATAATTAAAAACGGTGTTGCTATTTCTTTCATCGATCTCTTTTTTGAAATAATCATCTATGTCAATCGGGTATAAGAACTGAAAATAAGAACCAATGCTGTAACGTGTATTTTTACCTTTCCCAACAACCTCTATATATTTTAACCCTATGTTTTTTTGTAAAATTCGCTTTATGGTAGCAAGACCTAAAGAAGTATTGGCTTTTTCATAAATATCCATCGAAGAACAATTAGGATTATTTCTAATAAATTCTAAAACAACACTATTTCTATCTTCCTTCATGCTACAAAGTATTCATTCGGCTCAAAAATACAAATAATTCAGCTTAAAAATTATGTTTTTGAGCCAAATAACAAACTAAAATGAGCTGAATATCTTTTTAATCACAAACCAGTCATTGCGAGCGTAACGCAGTGAAGCGTGGCAATCTGTTCTCGCTAAATCGATTAAACAATTATTCCCTTAAACGACTCAAATGTCCTAAACAAACCCTCTTTCGAAGCTACAGGCAACGATTTCCCCACAGCCGCGACAATTTTTTCATTACTCACTACATAATTCTCGGTAAGTTTGTGCCAGTGTTCGGAATTAAGCGAAATTATATTTCTTTAAAATACTCTAAGCCCTTTGCGTTCTTTGTGACACCTTTGTGAACTTTGCGGTTAAAAACAAGCAAAGCGTTTTGCGGTTAAATTAAAAAATTTCTGACTACAAAAAGTAAGGATTAATACAAAAAGCCAAACAACCATAATGGTATTTTGTTCTGAAAGCCATACTCAATATCGCCTGCGGCGATAAAGGAATTTTCAATACCTTCAATTTGTTTTCTGGATTTATCCTTTCCGCCTATTTCGAAAACATACTTCTCATTTATCAAAAAATCACCCTTGTCAGAATACATGATTTTATGGGTATACCCGAGCTGATTTGCGAAAAATGTTTCTCTTATATTTCCAGTATTAGCAGCACTCGAAGTTAAAGCATACATCAAATTTGAGTTTTCCAAATACACCTTAAGCGGTTTCTGTAGTTTACTAATACCACCCGACTCTTTAAACAAGTTGATCGTAAGACCAATTTCAGCCAAATAATGAAAATACAAAAGCAAAGTACTCCTGGCAATTCCAATTTTCGTACTCAATTTACTCACATTAGGGATAAAAGGTACCGATTCGGAAATAATAAGCAATAATTGCTTTATTTTATGAACATAAGCCAAATCCAAACCTCGCAACAAAGGCAACTCAATTTCAAGCATCATATTAATAACGGCTTCCAAACGAGGCACGTACAAATCTAATTCTTCTTTATAAAAAGGGTAGTATCCCTGCTTGAGATAAGTATCAAAATATTGCAATGGTTTTACCTTGGCATTAATCAAAGTCGATTCTTTTGAGTGATTACTCAAAATGGACTCTAAAGTCAATTTATCAAAATGTTGTCCAGTTTCAATACTAAGATATTCACGAAACGAAAGCCCTTGCATGGTATAAGTAATAGCCCTGCGACTCAAATCAGCTCTAGCGTTCAATATTTGCAACAAAGAAGACCCTGTAAACACGACTTTTAGCATCGGGTAATCATCATAGATATTTTTCAACTCCTGCGACCAGTTGTCATATCTATGTACCTCATCTAAGAAAAGATACTCACCGCCTTTTTTCACAAAATCATCCGCCAAATCGACCAATGTGTTATTGCTAAACCAAATTGAATCTAAAGACACATACAATGTCTTATCTAACACCTTCGTTAGATTCATTTTAATATGCTGCAAGAGCATTGTTGTTTTCCCAACACCTCTTGCCCCTTTAACCCCTATTAATCTTGCGTTCCAATTAATATCACTCCCCAAACTCCTGACAAAATCCGTTGAAGTAAGACTTAATTTAAAACGAAATTTCTCAACTAACTCTTCCATATTGTTTTGTTTACAATACAAAAATACTTGTTTTTGTTCGACAGACAATACAAAATAATCAATTATTGTTCGTTATATCTAACAAAAAAAATGTTTTTCATATATCGCACTATACAAAAAAACAACAAAAACTGTATATTCGGCTATACAAAATAGACCTTATTTTGTATATTCAAGTATACAAATTCTAACCGATAACCCAAACTCACAACCCATAAAAGTGCTTAAAACGCACTATTACAACTAGCAAAATCAGGTAAAATAAGATCTTTATCAGATACAATCGCATCTTTCAAATCCATTCCCCAGTCTATATTCAATTGGGCATCATCAAATCGAATACCGCCTTCACTTTGTTTATTGTAATATTGGTCGCATTTATACAACACCACAGCAGTTTCACTAATAACGGAGAAGCCATGAGCAAACCCTTGTGGAACTAACAATTGCTTTTAATTCGGCGGATAGAAGAACGGAAAAGTGTTTCCCATAAGTTGGCGAATCCTTTCGCAAATCAACCGCAACATCTATAATTTCTCCTTGAAGTACACGAACGAGTTTCGTTTGCGCAAAAGGCGGATTTTGGTAATGCAAGCCTCTCAAAGCACTTTTTTTCAAAAAAGACTATTGTCTTGAACAAAATCAATAGTAATCCCTAAATCGCTAAATTTGCTTTTGTTATAAGCCTCAAAAAAATATCCCCTCGCATCTTCAAAAACGCTAGGGGAAATAAGTACAAATCTTTTATAAAAGTGGGTGCTATATTCATAGTATTAAAAAATGATATACAATAACAGTAAAATATACAATTAAAAATTATTTTATACTGTAGTAAAAAAATCATGAATCACCTCACTAATCCTCAATCTCTCTTCATCCGTAAGATTGGATCCCGAAGGCAGACACAAACCATTTTCGAATAAGGTTTCGGCAACTTTATTTCCGTAATAGGGATATTTCTCAAAAATAGGCTGTAAATGCATCGGTTTCCACAAAGGACGACATTCAATATTAGCAGCTTCAAAAGCCAATCGTAAGGCCTCTCTATTAATTCCTTTCACTGCATTAGGTTCGACCACAATGGCACTCAGCCAGTAATTGGCGAAATAATCGTTGTTAGGCACCGTAAAAACGGTAACCCCAGCAACGTCTCTGAATAATTCCACATAAAATTCGTGCATCTTTCTGCGCAAGGCAACATGGTCATCTAATACTTTCATTTGCCCACGGCCAATACCCGCGCAAATGTTACTCATTCTGTAATTATACCCGATTTCACTATGTTGGTAATGGGGCGCATTGTCCCTGGACTGGGTGGCAAAAAATAAGGCTTTATCTTTTAGTACTTTGCTTTTGGTTATAATCGCTCCTCCTCCCGAAGTGGTGATGATTTTGTTCCCGTTAAAGGACAAAACCCCAATATCCCCAAAAGTGCCACACTTTTGTCCTCTATAACTGCTCCCCAATGCCTCAGCACTGTCTTCCAGAATGGGAATTTCATATTTATTGGCAACTGCCCTTATTTCGTCCACTTTATAAGGAACGCCATATAAATGCACTGCTATTATGGCTTTTGGTTTCTTCCCTTTCGAAATCCGATCCACAATGGCTTCTTCCAGCGCAAGTGGACACAAATTCCAGGTTTCGGGTTCGCTGTCAATAAAAATAGGAATTGCTCCCTGATATAAAATAGGATTGGCGGATGCCGAAAAAGTCATGCTTTGGCAAATCACTTCATCTCCCGCCTTCACCCCCAATAAAATAAGACCAAGATGTATTGCTGCAGTTCCGGAACTCAAAGCGCCTACATGGGATTGGTTCCCTAAATAATTTTCTAAGTCAAGTTCTAAACCATTGACATTAGGTCCCAGTGGTGCAACCCAATTGGCATCAAAAGCTTCTTGTACAAATTTTTGTTCGCTTCCGCCCATATGTGGGGAAGAAAGCCATATTTTTGAATTATTCATGATATTTAATAATTTATTATGTATTGTATCTAGGTAACAATTAATTTAGAAAATAACTTTTTGTTTAGACAAATAATAATCTAAACAAATTTCGGGATAGTTATCACTTTTCATCTGATTTATCACTTTATCAATATCATGCAGGAAGGATTTTAATGTAATTTTTTTTGTGTTGGTATCTAGCTTAAGGTAGCAAGACTGGTTTAGATACTGTCGATTTTGACCAATACTTCCAGTGTTGATTAATAATTTATTGCCGACAGTTCTTTGAAACTGTTGGTGAGAATGTCCTATAATATAATTAGAATCAAGTACAATATCGTCTAATTTTGTATCCGAAAAAATGTAAGAATCGTTTATTGTGTGTTGAATTGTATAATCATCTATGACTATCTTTTCATCATATTTTTTTATAATATCTAATAAATTTGCATTAAAATTTTCAAAACATTTTTCAAAAAAAGTTTTAGCTATTATATTGTTTCCTCCATAATTTCCCTTTAAATAAAATTGTTCGTGATTTCCTTTGAGAACTTTACAATTAGTCTGATCATTCAAAAACTGAACACATTCATTAGACCACGGTCCATAGTTAACTATGTCACCATGTGAAATAAACAAATCTGTGGTATCTTTTTCTAATTTGAAAAATTTTTCAAGCGCAATCAAATTGCCATGTACATCTCCAAAAATTGCTATTTTCATGCTATCATCATTTTTATTCCATCCTCAAACGAAACTTTAGGACTCCAATTAAGTAAACTATGGGATTTTTCTGGATTAAATTTAAAAGACTGCCCTAAATCTCCATCTTTATAAACTATTTGACAATCAATAGTTTTTACTATTTCTTCAGCAACTTCTTTATTTGATATTGATTTCCCAGTTGCTCCTAATAAAATCCAATTATTTTTCGTTTGAGCTGCATTTATACAAAAAGACACGGCGTCATCAATATAAATATAATCTTGCATTCTGCCTCCGTTTCCAAATAAATTTATTTGATTAGTTTCTTTTGCGCTTTTTATTATTTGAGGAATAAAAGAGTAATTGTTTATACCAGGCCCATAAACATAAGTTAAACGAACTATCGAATAGCTTTTCGATGCACTAACAATAAATTCTCCTGAAAGTTTCGATAAAGCATAATTATTAGGATTATTAAACGGTGTGTTTTCTGAAATAGTTTCATTATGGGCTCCATAAACATTTGTGCTTGAAACATAAACAAATTTAGAATCAGTAAACCTTAAAGAATAATTATACAATGTATTATTAATTGACAATAACTCCTTATGAGAATTTGTGTAGTTACCGGATACATAAAATATACAATCTGGCTGAAAATCAGAAATTAGAAGTTCATCGGAAGTTATTAGCTTAGCTCTTTTATTAACATTTTCAAAACGAGTATTATAAACGGCTAAAACCTTAATTTTCATATTAACAAGTTCATTAACAATTGCACTTCCCAAAAAACCATTTGCTCCTACAACTACCGCTAAATTCATATCTATTTTGTTAAATTAAAATTATAAAACACAGCATCAGGATTTTCTAGATTATTTTCATCATTCAGTTTTTCAAACTGATTTTCATCAATAAACAAATCAGACCAAGCTCTAAGCACAATACCATTTTGCAAAATTGGGACTTCGATTTCAACATCAAATAAATAGTATTTTAATAATGCCTCAACTTCATTAAATCCAAAAAAATGACGCAAGGGAGTTGTTCCGCTAAATCTACCATTTATTTCAAAAATAATTGGTTTATCATTAAAAATTCTGAACTGAAAATTGACAGGTCCATCCGGATTTAATTTTTCTGCAATCGGAATGATATATTTATCATATTTTGATGTTTCAGCATCTCTATAAGCTCGATAAGTATTACCGTCACGCAAATCTCGTTTAAGAGTCACAATTGCTTTGCATTCCCCTTTAACAACCACACAACCCGAAGTATATTCACCTTGAGTTTCAGATAAAAATTGTTGCACGACTAAATTACTATTAGGATGATAAATTTCCATTAATTCCTCATGGTTTTCAATTTTTTTAATACCAAGAGAACGAGCACCATCAAAAGGTTTTGCAAATAAAGGAAAGCCTAATTTTCGCTCAATTTCATTCAATTTTTCTTTATCATTTGCCATCACAGAAAAAGGAAATGGAAAATTATTTTTTTCAAGAAAGGCAGCTGTCAAAAATTTATCGTTGGCAATATTTATTACCTCTTCGCTACTAATAATTATTTTACAATTATATTTTTTCAAAAATTCATCCTTATATTTTGAAAGAATAGGCAATTCAACATCGGTGCCAATTAAAATAGCATCAATATTATAATCAACTACAATTTTTCTTATGGAATCAATATAGTTGTTTTCATTTACTTTTGGAATGGTAATAGCGTAATCACCAAGCCAATGTCCCGTAGAACGAGGGTCTGGATCTGCTGTGTAAATTTTTTTTGAAAAATCTGCTATTTGCAATAATCTCAAAATTCCTTGCCCTAATAAAGCGCCTGCCCCGGTTACTAATATGTTTTTTTTCATTTCTTTGTTTATCTATTTTTGATATAATCTAAAAAATTTGCTTTAAAAAAGCATTTTATAATACTATTTAAAATTATTGCCTAAATCATCAAAACGAGGCATTGTTGCATGTCCATCTGCTGATATTTCCTTAGACGAAAATAATTTTTTAAATGTGTTGAAAATAATCTTGGCATCTAAATTAAAAGAAATATTATCCACATAAAACACATCATACTCAAACTTTTGTTGCCAACTAATGGCATTCCTGCCATTAACCTGTGCCCAACCTGTTATACCAGGCTTCACTTCATGTCGTCTTGCTTGCTCCGCATTGTAGAACGCTAAATATTCTGGGAGTAATGGTCTTGGTCCTATTAGACTCATATCCCCTTTGATTACATTTATCAATTGTGGGATTTCGTCTAAGGAGGTTTTACGAACAAAAGAACCGATTTTTGTCAATCGGATTGCATCGGATAACAGATTCCCGTTAATATCTTTCTTATCGTTCATGGTTTTGAACTTGATTATCTTAAACAATTGTCCGCTCTTGCCGGGACGCAGCTGCAAGAAAAAGGGTTGGCCTTCATTGGCAAAATACAAAGCAATAGTTACCACGAATAACAACGGACTCAGGAACAACAATCCTATAATTGCTCCTGTAAAATCGAAACTTCTCTTGAAAAAGGACTTATACATGGTGTTCCAATCTTTTATATTCTGCCAAAATCGCTTCCCAAACCACGCTTTGCTCGTAGCGGCGAACAATCATTGGACGGGCATTTTGGTGTAAATAATTTCTTAAAGCGTTGTCTTCCACCATTTTTTTCATTGCCTGATAAACCGCTGCGGTATCCTTGACAGGAATGATGACTCCGTTTTCTCCCTCTATTATGATTTCGTTGCAGCCATTGATATTGGTCACAATGCTGGGTAAACCCATAGCTCCCGCTTGCATAACGACGTTGGGAAAGCCTTCGCGGTAAGAAGGAAAAGCAAGACAATCGCTTATGGCAAAATAGGGACGAACGTCTTTCTGGAAACCGACGGAGATGATGTTTTTATTGTCAATAATTGTTTCCAGAGTTTCCTTTTGCAATGGATCTAGCTTGGATTCAAAAGGACCGACGAGCAAGAGTTTAGTTTGTCGGGGATTTAATCCTATTTGTTGCTTCAAAGGCAAAACACACCCCTTACCCCTCTGAAGAGAGGCCCTTCGACTGCGCTCAGGGTGACAACTGCCGGGATTAGAAAATAATTCAAAAGCGGCAACCAATTCATTTATCCCTTTGTCGCCTACCAGACGCCCTACGAAAATGAAGACAAAATCATCAGGAGTAATTCCTATATTGGTTTTTAAGAGTTGGTTTTCCTGAGCAAAAAAAATTTCCGGATTGAAATAGGCAGTATTGATTCCATTGGAACTGCCGTTTCCTATTACCTTTAATTTCTCTGAATTGCAAAATTGTTGCTCTATAATAATTTTTTTTAACCCTCTAGAGTTAGGATACACCATAGTAGCACAAGCATACGTAATTTTCTCAACGGCATCAAGTAACCGTCTTTTATTTCCTTTAGCTTCCAATAATGGCAACCCTGCTATGGTATGCAATCTGTAAGGCACACCAGCTAGTTTAGCCGCAATCATCCCTACCGTTCCCGCCTTTGGGGTATGTGTATGAACAATAAAAGGTTTTTCTTTTTTAAAGTAATTATACAATTCCCACACTGCTTTTAAATCCTTAAAAGGTGTAATTTGCCTCGTCATTTCAACATAAAAAACTGCTACTCCTTGAGAAACTCCTACACTTTCTAAATAAGTTTTATCCGAAGAAACTGCAGTTATCTCATAATATTTTCCCATAAAGCGCAACTGATTTTCCAGAAGTTTTTCTAAGGAAATAGGAATTGTAGTGATCCGAATAAGTTTTTTCTTATTTTTCATAGGTTTGCTTGTACCATTTTTGGAAACAAAAGAATGTCCAAACTCGGAAAGTATTATCGATTTTTCTCTGCAAATGATTGTTTACCAATTTGGAAACTATTTCAAAATGAAAAATATTTTGTTTTTCAACGAACGCTTTATCAACATAAGAGAGTAATTCATTTCTTAAATCCGCCCTTAACCAATCACCAACTGGCACTCCAAAACCTTTCTTCGATTTATTCAAAAAATCTTTAGGAAAATAATCTTTAAAAGATTCTTTCAAAATATGTTTTTTATCCCAATCATTTATTAGAAAATTTTCAGGCAATTGACTTGTGAAATTCCAGATTTCTTTATTCAAAAAAGGAGCGCGACACTCTAAGGATGTTAACATACTAGTTCTATCTACTTTTACTAACATATCTCCTTCTAAACTTAAAATTTGGTCAATATTTCTAAAATCAGTCAAAGTTTTGTTCTTATCTCCTATTTTATTTTTATAATAAGCCAATGGATTTTCATTGTATAAATTTTGTTTCAAAACTTCTTTCACTTCATTTTCTTGGAATCCTAATGAAATTATATTGTAATAAAAATCTCCCTCATAATTTATTGACTTTAACAATCTATTAATTTTAAAACGGATACCTCTATTATCTTGATTTGTATTTAACAAACTACAAATTCCAGATGACAAACTATTGTGTAATGATTTAGGGATCAATTTTGTATATTTATCATTCAAACTGCCCATATAGTATTTGTTGTAACCCCCAAAAACTTCGTCTCCTCCATCTCCTGTTAAAGCAACTGTCACAAACTCCTTCGTTTTATTGGAAACTACATAACTGGCTAAAGCGGACGAATCAGCAAAAGGTTCATCAAAATTTAAAATAATCTCATCAATATTAGCCGTTAAGTCTTTTTCGGTAATAATAAATACATGGTGATTACTTTGGATAAGTTGGGCTACTGCTCTGGACTTATCGGTTTCATCAAAAGATTTTTTATCAAAACCTATAGAAAACGTTTCAATTTTTGTGCTAGACTGTTGTGCTAAACACAAAGAAACAATTGAAGAATCGACTCCTCCAGACAAGAAAGTCCCTAAAGGCACGTCTGCTATTGATCTAGAAACTACACTTTCTTGAACCAAATCATGTGTTGTTTTAACAGCTTCAGACTTAGAAAGCGCTCCATACTTTTTGAAATTTTGTTTAATTTCATGTATTTCAAAACTAAAGCTGGAGCAATCAAATTCAAGGTAATGATTGGCTTCTAATTTATGAACATCTTCATATATAGTATAAGGAGCAGGAATATAGGTAAGTTGCAAAAAAAGATTCAAACTCTTAGTATTGACCTTTGGTTTTATCGGAAGCGATTTTATAAGCGATTTTAACTCGGAAGCCCATATAAAACGATTATTGGTTTTAGTATAATAAAGCGGTTTTTCACCAAAGAAATCCCTGGCTATTATAATTTTATCCTGTTTTTTATCATAAATACTAAAAGCAAACATGCCATCGAGCATGGCAAAGGATTCCACTCCATATTTTTCATACAAAGCAATAATTACTTCCGTATCGGAATTGGTTTTAAAATTGTATTCGCTTAGATGTTCCTGTTTTAATAGTTTGTAATTATAAATTTCGCCATTGAAAACAATTACTTTCTGGTTATCTGCCGAAAAAATAGGTTGCTTTCCCGTAGATAAATCTATGATGGACAATCTTCGCATTGCCATTCCGATTGAAAAATTTTGGTTGCTTTCAGCAAAAAAACCATCTTGATCCGGCCCACGATGAATAATTTCGTGATTCATTTTATCCAGAATACCATCAATAATTTTCGTTTCCTTAAAGCTTTTTGATACGAATCCGTTTATTCCACACATACATTACATCCATTTATTGTAGCAATTTGTTCTTGATAAACAAGATTACTGGAAAGATTAAAAAAAATGGAGTAGCTCATTCTTGGGGCTTCCATTTGTTTATTATTTTAATTTGTTGAAAACTGTAATGTAAGTTCCACTATTGCTTTCAACGGTATAATATTTTGTAAAAGCATCATGATTTTCCAGCCCTACCTCCCTGAAATAGTCTTGATTATTATACACTTTTTCAAAGGCACTTACCCAGTCTTCATTGGTAATTGCATAAAGATTTTTTTTATTCCTGTTAATTTTAACATTAGCATCAAGAGGTGTAGCTATGGTCGGCAGCGAGCAACCCATGTACTGCACTAATTTAAAACCGCATTTTCCTTGATTGAAGGGCGTATTTTCTAATGGCATTATTCCCACATCAAATTTATATATTTCCTCAATTTCAGTTTTAGAATCCCAATTGATGAAGTTTACATTCAAATGTGCCAGTTTGCTGGATTCATTCTGGTCAAAACCAATCAAGTGCAATCGAAATTCCATTTTTTTGCTTAAGACTTCAAATGCTGGAATAAGTTTCAACACATTGACACTAGTAGTTCTTGAGCCTATCCAGCCTATTGTAAAAACAGCATTGGTTTCGCTTTTAGTTTTTTGGCGATACACTTCTTTGCATACCGATGTTGGAATTTCAATACAATTGGCATTAAGTCGACTTATATAATTGGTCAAATAAGGGCTTCCACTCACCACATAGTTAGCGTCTTTTATAACATTATCAATTTTATTGGAGAGAAATAATTTTATAAAAAAATTTCGGGATGTATTGTAGTTATGAAAAATGGCATCATCATAATCAACAATATATTTTACGTTAATAACTCCAAATAATTTCTCGAAGATGGAAGGAAAATACGGAAATAATTCATATTCTATGTATATCAAATCGTATTTATAAACTTGCAATAGTTTAAAAACTCTCCTCAGATAATAACACAGTGTAAAGCTTATTTTAATTATTTTGTTATTGGTAAAAAAGTTAGACCCGAACAAAGGAGCTGCAACAACTTCTATTCCGGCTTTTTCATAAGCGTTTAAATATTGATATATTCTATACCTGCTGCTGGGTCCCAGTTCGTTATATTTTGGCAAAAATAAAATTTTCATTATTTCTATTCTAAATGTTACTCTTTAAATTTAAAAATTTTAATTTACTTTTTTAGGGGATGCCATAATACACTTTTTGAGATTGCTTTATTTTGTGACCAAAATATTTTTAGCGCCCTTAAATGCCACATTAGCCTTTTCAAAATCAACTGTATTTGTTTTTATTTTTACCTGAATAGGGTTTAACTCATTCCCCTCATATGACAAAAAATTGGAACGCTTCAATTTATAAAATTGCGGTTTATCAATAGTTATTAATCCCTTAGGAACGTTAGCGCCAATGTTTGATTGACCCAATTTAAAACTCATTCCAAGTTCTCCATAAATGGCATTAAATTTACTGACCTTTATGTTAACCTCATTATGGCTTATTGTCCCTGCCAGATTATTAAGTGCAAACAAGAAACCATGCGTTGCATTATTAAATGAAGTAATGCCATTAAAATTTAAATTTTTTATGACATCAGTATTGGCATCAGGCTCTATATCCACTCCTGCCATGGGGGAAGTTCCGTGGGAATTGGCAACTACTAAATTATTTACCCACAAATTTTCTGCAGTAATAATAGACATCCCATTTCTTCTATTGTCATCCAGCAATGTATTAGTAATTGTAATGTTCACATTATTTGAACTTTTCTCGGTAATCCCCAGATAAATTCCATCACCCCAGCAATACTTTGCTACAGAATTAAACAATTTTACGTTTTTGGATCCTCTTATGGATATTCCCATACCCCACTCCCATTTTGTTCCTATATGCTTGTATCTATCCCCTTCGACATTGGCATTGTATAGGGTAACGTTTTCAACATCATGAATCCTAAGCATCTCATAATCACCTTTATCATTGGGCACTAATTTAATTTTAGAATTTTTATTGAAAACAATTATGGAATTAGAGGAAATAGTTAAGCCTTTGGCATTAATTAATACTGGAAAGTCAGGAAACAGAACCTTCCTATGATTATCTAGACTATTTTGAACATAAGCGGTATAATCTACAGAGCCATCTTTGACAAAGTTCTTGGGAAGTCCATCCTGAATTTTATAAACATTTTTAGTATCGTAAAAATAGTTCTTTGAACGAGCAGAAAATTGGGAAACGAATTTCGCAGGAATTTTAATATAAACCCAATCCACCATATTTATTTTATAAAAACTAAGGCACAAAACTGAAATGACAAGCACACCTATCGCTATTTTCTTTTTCGAATTTATTAAATGTCCCATAATGATTCCTAATTTTTAAATATTAACAATATTAATTCTTTTATCCGCAGCGGTATTCCATTTCTTAAAATTAAAATTATTTTTTTTAGCCTATTCACTTCATCGTCAGTAATAGAAGAATAAATTCCAAGCAGCTCATTTTCAGGATACTTATTCCCATAAATTGACAACATAAGAACTCTATCCTTGGCTAAATAAAATTTTTGGTTCCAATCGAGATTCCTGATAACTTTTTTCACAATTGAGTGGCTTCCTACCAAATTTTTGTCATGTTGCCGATACAACATCGAAGGCTTGTCTATATAAACCCTGATTCCCTTTATCTCGGAAACAATATGCAAATAACGATCATGCAAATACAAATTTTTCGGAAAGGGCAAGGATTCCTCTTTTAACTTACTGTTAATCATCGCTGAAGAACCTTGTACGTAAAAATGAAACAAACTGTTTTTCAATCCATAATTAAAAGCTTTTGAACCCATAAATCGTTTCAAAATTTTTAATTTTTGATTTGCAACAAAGCAATCCGAATGAATCAACATTGGAATATTTTGATTTATTTCTAAAGCTTTTTTTAAAAACATTGCTACTTTATCCGGAAACCAAACGTCGTCCTGATCTGAGAACATGATAAACGGCGCTTCGGAAACATTTAATAAATATTCTATGGATTTAACCAATCCAAGGTTAGGTCCGTTCTCTTTTATTATAAAAACTCTTGAATCGTTATCAGCATATTTTTCAATAAGTGCAATGGTTTGATCCTGACTTTGGTCATCTCTTATAATTAATCTTATATTGGAGTGTGTTTGACTCAAAATAGAATCAATTTGGGCCTCTATGTAATCAGCTCCATTATAAGTAGGCAATAAAATATCAACTCTATGCATTATTAATCATATTTACATAACGATTACCCCAAACTTGATATGAATAATCTGACTCTATTCTATTTCTGCCTGATTTACCAAATCGCTCCCTCAGAGATTCATTCAAAATAAGTTCTTCCAGTTTAGTGTACCAATCGTTTTCATTGTAAACTATTAACCCATTAACTCCGTTTTTAACTATTTCTTCATTTGCAGGTGTCCGTGAAGCTACAACTGGAAGACCACAGGCCATATATTGAATCAACTTAAAACCACATTTCCCTTTTTCCCACAACGTATCTCTCAAAGGCATAATACCGATGTCGGACGAAAGCAATTCTTTTGCTTCGGTTTGAGCACTCCAATCTACAATTTCCACATCGACACCCTCGATAGCTATTGCAGCCCCAATTACCTTCAATTTTATAGCATATTTTTTAGCTAAACATTGCAAAGCAGGAACCACTATTTGCAGGTATTTTACAGTTGTAGGAGAACCAATCCAAACTATAGTAACCACTTTGGTTAGGTAATTTTGTTTCACATTTGGATAATCTTCCAAATTAATAACAGTAGGCAAAAATATTAAATTATTGCTTTTAAATTCTTCAAAATACCAATGATTACCAACCGTTACAAACTTAGCCCCACTAACTAATTTGTCAATCTTATTTTTTAAAAAAAAACGTTTATTTTTATTTTCTTTATACTGTGTTGCAATATAATCATCAAAATCTAATGCATACAATTTCGATTTTAGAAAAAAAGATTCTATAAAATAGGGCAGATTAGGGAATAGTTCTTTTTCTATTATAATCAAATTATACTGTTTCGAATTAAATAATAAAAAAACAATTCTTCTTAAAACCGAAAAAACGCTTTGAATTAAAGTTTTTATCTTTTTTTTATTATACAAATCCAAAACATAATCACTATCTAGTAAAGGCTTGAAATAGTATTGTATCTCCTTTTTATCAAAATATGGTTTATAATTATACGTTCTATATCTTGACGAGGCTCCATCACTGTTATATTTTGTTAAGAATAAAATTTTCATAAATTTTCAAAATTAAAAAGTCCCGCTAAAGAATCAAATAAATAATTGCTGGTATATGTCTTGTTTATTACTTCAAAATATTGAAACTTATTAACCATTAAAAACTGGATGTAATAAATAATGATCGTGCTGGTTAAAAAAATAATGGCAAGTAATTTTGCTGACAATATTTTTTTTTCATGGATTAATGAACATATAATAATCGAAAAATAAATTGAAGCTATAATTAGACCATTTTGGGTAATTCTCGAGAAATCACGAATAAAATATTGAAATAAAATTATATAATTGAAAAACTGGACGAGTTCAATAAATAACGGGACATTTTTAGCATATTTTGTTGGTACCGTTTCTTCAGTATATTTATTATGATAGTGCCATAGTATTATATTATTAAGAATAAAAAAAGGAATAAATAGCGCCAATGTCCCCATAAAAGTCCCTAATCCTTCGGCATCAGGATTAAAATAGGTTGAATATTTTGGATTTAATAAAATTAATAATGGCTCCAGTATATTTTTTGGCACGAGCAACAACAAACAAGTACCTGAGATAATAATGATGTTTGATTTAAATTGGCTTTTAAAAAATTTGAATTTTCTTATTATTAAAAAGATTACTATAATCATTAATGACAAATGACATAGAATTGCAATAAGCAACAGGAAATAAAACAACCATTTTTTGGATTTAAAAAATTGAAGTGAAAACATAAAAAAGGCAAAACCCAAAAAAAACCGAACCTGGGTAATATCTGGAAAGAAAGGGATGAAAAAAAAATTCAAAAAAACAAATATGGGAAACGGACTGTATTTGAATATAGAATATATAAATAAAGAAAATGTCAAAAATGAGAAAACCAATTGGTATCCTTTAAAGGACAATCCTATATTTTTGCATAAAGTCATAAAATAAAATATAAATGGCTCAATATTTAATTTAATATACTCCTGATCGATATCCTCATAATGTATTTTATATGCATCCAGATCTGGCGAAAATGAATTAAAACCCAACAAAATAAAAAATAAAACACCTGTTACAAAAGTAAGCAGGATTCTAAATAAATATTTCTTATTGAGATAGAATTCAAAGTATGACAAAAAAAACAAAATAAAACTAATAATAAAATACATTTACTTTTTTTAATTAATATTTAAAAAACCTGCTTTAATAACTCCTTCCAGTAAAACTTATATTTTTCATTATTTATTTTTCTTTTAATCTCTAATAATCTAGATTTCTCAAAATTATCTATAAATACATTCCAATCATCGAAAGGAACGAAAAAAGCCACGCCACTCTCTTCAAAAACATTTTTTAATTCCAATAATGGAGTCGACAAAAATGGAATTCCTGCTGTGATATAAAAAGACGCCTTAGTAGGATAACAAATATTATAATAAAATCTTGATTCATCATAAGGTATTATCCCAACATCACATTTAGAAGTTAAGTAATGAGCATAATCTTCATCAAACTTACCTAAATAGAATATGTTATTTGAAACATTGTAATCATCAAGCCATTCACCCCATTCGCCTATAAGAATTAAAATTTCTTTTCTATTGCTAAACTTTGAAATTAAAGCCTCTATTTGCCTGCCTTTATTTAAACCTCCCGCATAAATAAACTTAGTTTCAGATGAACTGAAACAATAATGCATCGCCTCTGAATTTGAAAAATCTTTTACTTCATTTGAGCCATTGATTATTACCTCATAGTTTACTTTAAATTTATCTTTAATATATTTACCCATTTCATGAGAAGCAAATACATATTTTACATTCTTCAAAGTATATAATTTATCTTGAAAAACTTTATAGGTTTCTTGAACAAACAGTTCTAAATCTATGGCTTGCTCATAAGGTAAATCGTTAACTTCAATAGTGACATCATTCCGATTGGCCATATGCTGAATCAATATAAAAACAAGTTTTCTTACCCATGTGTATTTTATAATTGGAATGGGAAACAAAACTATCAGGGTTCCTTGATGAATGAAAATTTGATTGTTCTTTGAGAACAACATAAACCCCAAAACTTTCAGTCCATAAAATAATCTAAGTAACGGATTGGAATCATAAACAGTCATTAATAAAGCATTTTTATCAAGAAATGCTTGCATAAAAGCTTTATTTCTTGACTGACCTCCATCGTTAAGATTTCTTACTGTGTGTCCGATGTAATATTTTTTATCCATTTAATAAAATCATCTAAATTATTTATTACTTCCAAACATTTTTTAAAAACTTCTAATTGAGTTTTTACTTCATTTAAAATAGGACTGCATTTGATTGCCCTTAGCCCATTCGTTCGATGATAATTGCAATGTAAGTTTTCATTCTTCTCAGAGACAGAACCTAAAATTTTTTTTAAATGATTTTCAAAATATTTTGATTTTGGAAAACTTTACCTTCTTTAAAGCTAAAATATTTAGTCATTTTTTTTTTGTAAAACATAAGATAGAGCATGCAAATTTTTTTTATTGAATATTTAAATTAACTAACCTTTTCTTTCGTTATCCTTCTAAAATTTAAAAAACAGAAGTTAAATATCTTTGCGCACTTAACTTATATATTTTTTAAATTTTTAATCTGTAACATTACGTTGTTAAATTTGAAATTATCTTTTTCAAACAAAAACAGACCCTTTTTTCTTAAAACAACATAAAATGAAAAACAAATTAATAGCTCTGTAAAAAGATAACTTATGGTTGTTCCTATGTAACTGAAATAATGACACAATAATAAATTTAATGCTATACTAAAGCAAGCTGCAATACTGGTAATTTTTAAAAACAAATTATCCATGTTTAAATTAAGCATTGTTTGAATACCCATCAAATTGCTCATTGCAGAAATCAAAGGAAGAAAACTTAAAATCTGGACAGTAATTATTGAGCCTTCAAAACTTTTGCCATATATTAAAAAAATAACAAAAGGAGCTAATATTAAAATTCCAAGACAAACTGCAGCAGTAAAATAAAAAATTATAGGTGCAATTTTTCTTAATTTGATTATACCATTTTCTTGACTTTCTGAAAAAGCCCTACCAATATATGGATACAATGATGATGAAAGTGGGATATTAACAACTCCCTGTACAATCATTATAAAACTGACAGCAGTCGTATAATAACCTATGGTTTTAGCTTCTGAAAAAAGTCCTAAAACAATTATATTTGTTGTTGTATAAAGCGAAAAAACTATGGAAGAAAAGAAAACCAACCTAACCTCATTTAAAATATTTAAAGAATGCTTTATAGAATAAAAACTAAATTTAATTTTAATAACAAAAAGTACATATAAAATAGAAATTAAACTAATCAAAAAATTACTAAAAACACCTATGCCGGCATATAACAATAAATCATCCTTTTTTGTCACAAAAAGAAAAATTAAACTTGTATTTATAATACCTTTTAGTATAGTCACTAGACTTAAAATAGGTAATTTTTGTAAACCCTGGAATACATATTGGGGAGTCAAAAGAACCGAAATGACATTTAAAAACAATATACTGGAAAGCATTAGATTTCCTTTTAAAAGAGGTAAGACACCAATACAAATCATAAAAGCTGCCATTGATATAATAAACAATAATATTCTGGCGCTAGTGACTTCAGAAAAAACTTTAGAACGCATCTCTAAATTGTCGGGATCAACTGCAATCTTTCTTGTCGCCGTAAAATCAAAACCATAACTTATTAGCAGAATAAAATAACTAACGAATGCTGTAATATAATTTATTTCGCCAAAACCTTCAGGACCTATTATTCTTGAAACATAAGGTATGGTTATTAACGGAAAAATATAGTTGACTACTTGAACAAGACCTAAAGAGGTAATATTCTTTAGAAGAGTTTTATTTTTAGAAGGCGCCATTTATTTTTATTAAATTCATTAGTAAGAAATTATTCTAAAATTTTCTTTGTATTTTATATTTAATTTTAAGAAAATAATTCCTAATAGCTGGAATAACATACTGTTTATTATTTTGGTGATGATTTCCTATAGTTAGAAAATTAACTCTATAATTTAACGAATTTTTAGTTATATTATTAAAAATACTTTTATTTCTTGAGGCGTTCTCGTTTATATATTTTTCTTTTTGTTCATCAACAGAAACTTGTTTGACATAATGGTTTTGATGAATGACTTTAATAGTGTCTAAAAACTGGATATGCATTCGCTTTTGTTGAACCCTGAATACAAATTCATCATCATCGTAGCCATGACCTAAAGCGTACCTTGGATCAAAACCCCCTAAATCCACCAAATCACTGGTCATCATTGCGGTGCAAAAATGATAAGAACTAGGACGATACCTAGAATGATTATACCATCCTAAACCACCATCCGTTTGTACAATATGTGCATTATTTTCAATTAGTGATGCTACATGATCCCTTTCAAAAAATAATAGGTCATCATCAGTATTTTTTTTATCCAAGGAATAACATCCGAAACTTAAATATTCGTTTGCATTTAGATGGGTATCGACATATTGCAGTATATTATCAAAGTGATAACATTCTGGATTTTGAAGAATTATTTTATCTCCTTTTGCGGCTTCAAAACCTCTATTAAATGGAATACAAGGATTGCTATACCACTTGTCTGATTTTTCTAAACGAATAATTCTTAAAAATGGATAAATTTGTTGCAAATCTTCCAAACGCTCTTCTTCCTCACTGCCGTCATCAACAACTATAAATTCAAAATCAATCGTACCATAATTCGAATTCATACTGTCTAAAGTACGGATCAATAACTTTCTGCGATTAAAATATGCAGTCACTACAGAAATCATAATAAAATTTTATAAATAATGAGAATAAACGCCCGAATGTTTTAAAATCCAGTCCCTTTGACTTTCCAGCATTTCCTGATAATTAGGTACTTGATATTCAAAATCAGTTCGAATACTCACTAGACTTTTATCAACGTGGTAATTCCCGTTAGGTTCAATTGTCATTTTACCATTTCTGTAAATAGAATTAAACAGAGAAATCAAATTATATTTATCAATCTTGGCAGAGGGTGCTACTTGAATTAATCCACTGACGTTTTGGCGAATAATTTCCAGCACCACTTTTGCTAATTCTAAAGTAGTTAAGCCTGACCAAAAAGCATTGGTAAACCCATTTAGTCGCACCTCATCAGATTGAGACATAAACCAATGAAATAAACCTATCCCATTTTGATTCAATTCTGGCCCAATAATAGAAGTGCGAATCGTTACATCTTTAGTATTTGTTAATTCTCCTAATGCTTTAGACTTTGCATAGAAACCAATTCCATTTTTGATGTCATTTTCAGTATATCCGCCTTCTTTACCCGAAAAAACACAATCGGTACTAATGTGAATTACTTTAGTCTGTGTTTCTTTTGTAATTTCTTCTAAATAATGAGGGAAATAACTATTAAACCAAATGGCTTTTGAGGGATAATCTTCCGCATCTTTATTTAAAATTCCAATACAATTAACCACATAATCAAATTGATTTTCTATGAAAAGAGAACGTAATTGTGCTGTGTCTGAAACATCTATATTAAATAATTGCGGACTGGCTTCAATATTCCTGGCTAAACCATAAACATCATATAATTTACTTTCATCAAAATAATTGTAAAGCATGTGACCTGCCATACCTTTAACACCTATTACTAATATTTTTTTCATTTGATAAACTATTTATCCCAAATTACTTTATTAATAATTGAAGTGTAACTCTGAATCGCTTTAATCACACGAGCAGAAGTGTTAGTCACTTCATATTCCTTTGGCAATTTGATATTTACATCAAATAAACCTCTTGCAATTTCAATAGCGTTCAATACTTGATCTGTCGATATTCCTCCTAAAACAATGGTACCCGCATCAATTGCCTCGGGTCTTTCTGTACTTGTTCGAATACTGACAGCCGGGAATCCCATCATCGCTGATTCTTCACTAATTGTTCCACTATCCGAAAGCACAACAAAAGCATTTTTTTGCAACTGAACGTAATCAAAAAAGCCTAAAGGTGGTACATTGGAAATCAACGGATGAAATTTAATTTTATTTTTTTCTATCCGATTCTTCGTTCGGGGATGTGTAGAAAAAATGACAGGCAGCTGATATTTTTCAGCTACTTGATTTAAAGATTCCGCTAATATTTCAAAATGATTATCCAAATCAATATTTTCCTCACGATGTGCACTCACTACAATATAGTGTTGATCTTTTAAATCCAACCGGGAAACAACGTCACTATTTAAAATCTGATCGTTATATTTTAGCAATACTTCTTTTAAAGGTGACCCCGTAACAAAAACATGGTCTTTTCGGAAACCTTCACTTAATAAATAACGACGACTATTCTCGGTATAAGTCAAATTAATATCACTGATATGATCCGAAATCTTACGATTAATTTCTTCAGGTACATTTTGGTCAAAACAACGGTTACCTGCTTCCATATGGAAAATCGGAATTTTCAACCGTTTAGCGGCAATGGTACTCAACACGCTGTTAGTATCTCCTAAAACTAATAAAGCATCGGGCAGTTCTTTTGATAAAATTTCATACGATTTTGAAATTACGTTTCCAATCGTTTCTCCTAAATGATTTCCCGCAACATTCAAAAAATAATCCGGTTTTCTCAAACCTAAATCTTCAAAAAAGATTTCGTTTAATTCGTAATCGTAATTTTGGCCCGTATGAATTAAAACATGCTCAAAATAGATATCACATTTTTTGATACATTCAGCTAAACGTATAATTTCAGGGCGCGTCCCTAAAATTGTTGCTACTTTTAATTTCTTCATATTTATTTCCATTGCGTTGGATTAAATTTATAATTATCCGCTACTTCTCCCATCTTATAATTGGAAAAAACCAGCAATTTAGAATCCGTTTCTAAAGCTTGGATAGAAGAAGCATAACCCGCCTCAACAAGTAAGGCATCTAGTGTTTTAGAGTCAAGTTCAAACGACCTTACTTCTAGACCACCAGAAGGACATTCAAAATTATCAATTTTCACTAATTTGATTAAAAATTTGCCTTTAACGGCAATAAACCATCTTTTTTCAATTTGATGGCCTTGCCATGCTCTTTGTATTGATAAATCCGCATTCTCGATAAAATAAATGCGTTTTACCTCAGATAGATCCAGTTCATTATTAAATGATAATGTGCCTCTTTCATCTGCAAAAGTATTTCCAATTATTGTAGTAAGCATTTTTATTTAGTCTTGAAATAGGTCAAGTTTTTTTAATAGCACTTTTACCCCTTCAACATCTTCTCGTTTTGTGTTATGCGAATTGTAATCTTCAATTTCAGGTTGAATCTCTTTTCCTTCGGAGAAATATTTAGCATAATTTAAATCACGGTTGTCAGAAGGGATACGATAAAAATCACCCATATCTTCTGCCTTCATCATTTCTTCACGCGTACATAAAGTTTCATAGAGTTTTTCCCCGTGTCTGGTTCCGATAACTTTAATTTCGTTTTTTACATTTTTTAATTGACAAACTGCCTCCGCTAAATCACCTATTGTAGCAGCAGGTGCTTTATTAACGAATAAATCACCCGGATTACCGTGTTCAAAGGCAAATAAAACCAATTCTACAGCCTCTTCTAACGACATTAAAAAACGGGTCATATGAGGATCTGTAACAGTTAATACTTCCCCTTTTTCGATTTGAGATAAAAATAACGGAATAACCGAACCACGAGAAGCCATTACATTTCCGTAACGTGTTAAACAAACAGTAGTATCTGTTAAATTACGCGCTTCTGCTATGGCTACTTTTTCCATCATGGCTTTAGAAATCCCCATAGCGTTGATTGGATAAGCTGCTTTATCAGTTGACAAACAGATTACCTTGTTAACCTTATTAGAAGCCGCTGCACGAATAACATTTTGCGTCCCTTCTACATTGGTTTTTACGGCTTGCATGGGGAAAAATTCACAAGATGGCACTTGTTTTAATGCTGCTGCATGGAATACATAATCAACATCGTGCATCGCATATTGTATACTGTTGTAATCTCTTACATCGCCAATAAAATATTTAATTTTATCATTTTTATAAAAATTACGCATGTCATCTTGCTTTTTTTCATCACGTGAAAAAATACGTATTTCTTTAAAATGGCTGGTATGTAAAAAACGGTTTAAAACAGCACTACCAAATGAGCCTGTACCACCTGTGATTAATAAAATTTTATCTTTAAACATTATATAATGATTATTTTATCTATTTATTATAATTTGTTACAATCTTCCGTCAACTTGTTCTCCCAAAACTCCCTTTACATCATAAACCACATTTACTTCTTTTTGGAGTTTTGTCATATCCAAACCTCTGAATTCTTTATGTGCTACTCCCAAAACAATAGCGTCAAATTGTTGATTTGATAATGTTCGCGTACTTGAGATATTGTATCCATACTTTACTTCTTCTGGGTTTGCCCAAGGATCATAAATGATAACGGCAATTCCATAATCAGCTAAAGCGGCAACTACATCTACTATTTTTGTATTACGCACATCAGGACAGTTTTCTTTAAACGTAATTCCGAGCATCAGTAGATTCGCTCCATTAATGGTGATTCCTTTTTTTATCATCAGCTTTACCACTTGCGAGGCTACATATTCCCCCATACTGTCATTTAAACGTCTTCCTGCTAAAATTATTTCAGGATGATATCCTAATTCTTGCGCTTTTTGAGCCAAATAATATGGATCTACTCCTATGCAATGCCCCCCAACCAATCCTGGTTTGAAAGGTAAAAAATTCCATTTAGTTCCAGCTGCTTCTAAAACAGCATGGGTATCGATATCCATTAAATTAAATATTTTTGCCAACTCATTCACAAAAGCAATATTGATATCGCGTTGTGAGTTTTCGATTACCTTGGCTGCTTCAGCCACCTTAATACAAGGTGCTAAATGCGTTCCTGCTGTAATGACGCTTTTATATAATTCATCTACAATAATCCCAATTTCGGGAGTAGAACCTGAAGTCACTTTTAATATTTTTTCTACGGTATGTTCTTTATCTCCTGGATTGATTCTTTCAGGTGAATACCCTGCAAAAAAGTCCACATTAAATTGTAACCCTGAAACTCTTTCCAAAACGGGGACACATTCTTCTTCTGTAACACCAGGGTATACTGTTGATTCATATACTACTATATCCCCTTTTTTCAAAACCTTTCCCACTGTTTCACTTGCTTTGTATAGCGGTGTTAAGTTAGGGCGATTATTTTTGTCCACGGGTGTCGGGACTGTAACTATAAAAATATTACATTCTTTTAAAATTTTTATATCATTAGTACAATAAAGACCCGTTTTATCCGAAAATTGATTAACCAAAACAGCCTGTAAAACATCGTTTTCTACTTCAAGAGTGCTATCATGACCTGCATTTAAAGCCGCAATTCTATCTTTATTAATATCAAATCCAATTACAGAATATTTTGTAGCAAATAATCTTGCTAAAGGAAGTCCTACATAACCAAGACCAATAATGGCGATTTTCTTCATATTTAATTTTATTCCAGAAATTTTAGTGCCTAAATAAATTCCTTTTAAAGTGAATTCTTTTTAAGGAAAATTTTATTTTAAATTATTATAATACCAAGTAACAGCCTCTTTTAGACCATCTTGAATAGAATATTGTGGTTTGTAACCTAATAGCCGTTCTGCCTTAGCTATACTAGCCAAAGAATGAGGAATATCCCCCGCCCTGTTAGGACCATATATAATTTCAACACTCCCTATTTTAACATCAAAAGCCGATAAGTTTTCTTTCAACAAACCGACTAATTCTGTTAAAGTAGTTCTATCTCCAAAAGCAGTATTATAAACCGTATTAATAGCTTCTGAATTTTGGGTTGTCATGGCCAATTCACACATCTGAATTACATTATCAATATAAGTAAAATCTCTAGAATAATTGCCATCACCATTGATCAATGGACTTTCGTAATTCATAAATTGCATTACAAATTTTGGTATTACGGCAGCATAAGCTCCATTTGGATCTTGTTTTCTTCCAAAAACATTAAAATAACGTAAACCAATTGTTTCTAAACCATAAGTCTTACTGAAAATTTCAGCATACAATTCGTTAACATATTTGGTTATCGCATAAGGGGAAAGTGGTTTCCCTATTACCTCCTCTATTTTTGGTAAGCCAACAGAATCTCCATAAGTTGAAGAGCTTGCCGCATATACAAATCGTTTTACTTTTGCGTCACGTGAAGCTGTAAGCATATTTAAAAAACCAGAAACATTCACATCATTGGTTGTTATTGGATCATTTATGGACCGTGGCACAGATCCTAATGCCGCTTGATGTAAAACATAATCAACCCCTTCTATGGCTTTCTGACAATCAGATAAATTACGTATATCTCCTTCTATCAATGTAAAATTAGAGTTTTCTAAGCAAGCTGTTATGTTATGCCTGTGTCCACTGGCGAAATTATCCAGGCAAACTACCTTATATCCCTTGCTCAAAAAATGCTCACATAAATTAGATCCAATAAATCCGGCTCCTCCGGTAATCAATATTTTCATGAATTATAAATTTTTAACTATTCTTCTTAAAATTAAACCCAAAACCATCAAAAACCCCGCTAAAAATCCACCCAAAAGAATGCCTTTGGCTTTCCCGAATCCTTCTTTCGCCAAAGGCAAAATAGGTCAGTCTATGATTTGAATCAATGGTGTTTCCTTACGCAAGGCCACTTTGACTAGTTCAGATTGTTTGACCAATTCCGTCAGTATGCCGCTCCACTACCGTTTGTGCCAGTTGGTTCTTTTCTGGTCAATCCAGCGTGGGATCCGTTTGCAAACCTACGATTAAATAATCACAATGCCGCTTGGCTTCTTCCAGCATTTTTACATGTCCAGCGTGAAAAAGGTCGAAAGCGCTAAAAGTTATTCCTGTTTTAAGATTATTTTGGTTCATTGTATTCTGTTATTAGTTGTCGGTTGTCCGTTCTCAGTTCTCAGTTTTTGTCTCTACAGCTATCGGGATCGGCTACTTTAACTGATCTAAAAAAGGAGCTATTGGTAGCTGCAACTTGGAGAAAGCAAACCATTTTTTTCCTAAGTCCTTTAATGACGCTCCTATATGATAAACGGTTGTTTCATCAATGATTAGGAATCGGTCGTGTGATTTTTTAAACAATTTTATACTTATGGGCGGATATTGTTGGTTGTGCTTATCTAAATCCAATTGCAAAGCTGCATCTATTTTATTGGTATATATCGTTGTTTTTATTTTAGGGGCTCTTTTTGAAAGTAGTACTAACATACTTTCATCACAATAATTATCTACCAGAATAATAGATTTTTTGGCCGATTTAATAATCTTGGCTATAAGTTCATAAGCGTCAAATATTTGTCCATCATAAAACACACCTTCGCTTGGAGGTAGTGTGGTTCTTAGCAATAAGTCAAATTGATTGTTCTTCTCTTCTAGTTGGGTTACTTTTTGCTCCAAAATCTCCATTCGGTTGTGCAACGCATACCCTTTTAACAAATAACTTTTTAAAATAGTATTGGCCCAGATTGCTTCGCCCGTTCGCTTCGCTCGGGTCTGAATTCTACCCCCCGTGTTGATTTTACCCGGTAACCAATAGAGAGTATCATATCAAGATTATAGTGCTCCATCTGATACACTTTACCATCTGTTGCAGTTGTCGCAAATTTTGCGACAACTGAAATACCTTTTAACTCTTCCTTACAGGCATTATTTATATGTTTCCCAATAGTTTTAATATCTCTATCAAACAACAAGGAAAGTTGTTGCCTATTCAACCATACTGATTCATCTTTAATCCGAACTCTATAGGAGTGGGTAGATGATTGGGCTGGTATAAAATAATTTCGTTGGTATTCATTTATATTTTGATGTGGTCTCTCTACTCTTGGAATTTAACAAACCTCGGTTCTCGACTGCGCTCGAACGGACAACTGTCAACAGATAACGGATAACAGATAACCGAACACTGTCATTGCGAGGACGAAGGACGAAGCAATGGGTTCTCGATTAACCGATAATCGATAACTCTCTTTTAATTTTCAAATTTAAATTATAATTTCCCAATAACCACTTTTTTTGCTGCCCATTCGCTTCAGAATAGTATTATTCTTTAAAAAATCAATATCTCTTTTAATTGTTTTATCACTAACAGCACATGCTGCCGCCAACTCTTCTGCGGTAATAAATTTATTGGCATGTATTAGTTTTAATAATAGTTCCATCCTTTCATTTAAAGGGACATTTAAAGGGACATTTAAAGGGACATTTAAAAGGACATTTAAAGGGACATTTGCGTCTTTAAGGGCAAATATGGTAACCATAAATCCCTCGGAGATATTTCTAAATTCAGGACTTGGGAGTTGGGCTTCTTTAAAATACTCCACAATCCTGCGGATTCCTGAACCATATTTTTCTATGAGTCCAATACTTTTACAAAAATCAGCAATGAGTTTATTCCTTGGTGTTGATTTATAGTTATTCGAAAGCAAGTTTTCAACCGAAATACTATCGGGCAATCTGCCTGGATTGTAGAATTCAATATAGGTGTCAAATATTTTAACGATAGAGTCGGAAGAGGAACGATAATCGCGGTGGACAATCATATTGGTGATAATTTCCCTGATTGCTTCCAACGGGTATTGCCATTTTTGAATATTTCGGGCTTGTGCCGTAATGATCACTTCTTTGTTGATGTGTTTTTTCACAAAGTCCATAACTTGATCAACTTGAGATAATATATCCGATTTTGTGCGCGCACTGTCTTTTATAATGGTTTCGGTTTGAAACCGTCCCAATTCAATGGTGGTAAAAACAGTATCCCTTTCGGTGAATAACAAATAAGCGGCATTGGTTATTTGGTCCCCTCGCAACAAATCATTTTTTAGTAGAAATGTTAAAGGATCATCGTTAATCCTAGCGTTTGTTTGGTTGAAAATATCAATAGCTGACTGAACTTTTGAAAGCGAAATAGCATCGATTTTGAATTGGTTATTGGCATGAAAATCCCAACTTGTATTAAACGATTGCAAGTGCAGGTTAACTACTTCTGTTATACTCAGCAAATGGTTTGAGTTCGCAGTTCGCTTAAAATACTTGCCTCGTGTTGCAACTGGTTTTATGGGGTATTCCTGAATGGCAAAAACAACTACTTTTTTATTTTCGATTTCTGAAACAACCACATCAGGTATCAATGTAGGCGATGTTTTGTTTTTAATTTCGTTAATCCAATTTTGCACTGTTTCTGCATGGATCACGACTCCGCACAATTCATTCTTTTGATTGACACCAACCACAACCTTTCCTCCGCCTGTATTGGCAAAAGCAACCAGTGTTTCAATAAGCTCGGTATTAAAATTACTTTTAAACTCGAGGTTTTCTCCTTCCCCATGTTTAATTAATTTTTCCAAGGAAAGGTGATTGTTCATCCTATGCATTAGTAATAAATTGCAGATTTAGTCAAAAGTTTATATTTATAGTTGGGTAGGCTGCGAGTTCCTTAGTCTTAACTTCCTGACTCCTCATTAATTTTATAATAGCCCCCAGTTTTTGGTGCG
>DHXP01000059.1:0-12706 GCA_002413745.1 Flavobacterium sp. UBA5153
GAATTGGCGTATCAAAATGATGAAAAAGAAAAACGCGCAGCAGAATTAGTTATTGCCAACAAAGAATTGGCCTATCAAAATGATGAGAAAGGAAAACGTGCCGATGAATTAGATATTGCCAACGAAGAATTGGCGTATCAAAATGATGAGAAAGGAAAACGTGCTAATGAATTAATTATTGCCAACAAAGAACTTGACTTTCAAAACATTGAAAAAGAAAAACGAGAAATTGAAAACAAAAAACTCGAAGCATTAAACTATTCGGCAAAATTAGCTTCGCAATATTCTCTCAGCCTTATCGAGGCAAGTCGTGATCCATTGGTGACCATAAATATCGAAGGCAAAATTACCGATATGAATGAAGCATTAGTGAACATTACCGGAATGATGCGTGAAGAACTCAAAGGTTCTGATTTCTTCGATTATTTCACGGAACCACAAATGGCAAGGGAAGTTTATCAGGAAGTATTTGCCAAAGGTTCTGTTGCCGATTCTCCACTTACACTTCGCCACAAAGACGGCAAATTAACCGATGTATTATTCAACGGTTCCATCTATAAAGACCATGATGGAAATGTAATGGGAGTCGTAATTGTCGCCAGGGACGTTACGGATCAAAAAAGAATTGCAACTGAGTTGATTGAGGCCAAAGTATTTGCAGAATTAGCAACAGGTATTGCCGAAGAAGAAAAAATAAATGCCGAAAACGCCACAATAATTGCCGAAAATGCCGTAAAAGCAAAACAACAGTTTTTGTCCAATATGAGTCACGAAATTCGTACGCCAATGAATGCGATTATCGGATTTACAAAAGTAGTTCTGAAAACAGATTTATCAGCCAAACAAAAAGAATATTTATCAGCCATAAAATTAAGTGGCGATGCATTAATCGTGCTAATCAACGATATTCTTGACTTGGCAAAAGTAGACGCCGGGAAAATGACTTTTGAAAAGGTACCTTTTAAATTAGCCTCTTCTATTTCGGCAATGCTCCATGTATTTGAAACAAAAATACAGGAAAAAAATCTGGAATTGGTAACGGAATATGATGACAATATTCCAAAAGTATTGCTGGGCGACCCCGTTCGTTTGCACCAAATTATTTTAAATTTGGTAAGTAACGCCATTAAATTTACTTCAAAAGGAAAAATCACGGTAAGTATTCGTTTGTTAGATGAAGATAGCGAATCCTCCACAATTGAATTTGCGGTTGCAGATACAGGAATTGGAATTGAAGAAAGTAAAATAGATTCTGTTTTTGACGATTTTCAACAGGCAACTAGCGACACATCAAGATTATATGGCGGAACGGGATTAGGACTTGCCATCGTCAAACAGCTAGTAGAACCACAAGGCGGAACCATTGCCGTAAAAAGTAAAATTGGCGAAGGCTCCACTTTTAGTTTTATTTTAAGTTTTCAAAAAACAACTATTGAAGCTGGAGTCGAAACTGAAATATTGGAATTAGATTCCGAAATCAATAACATAAAAGTCTTGGTTGTAGAAGACATTCCTCTTAATCAATTATTGATGAAGACCCTTTTGGATGATTTTGGTTTTGAACGCGATATTGCCGAAAACGGAAAAATTGCCATCGAAAAACTCAAAAAAGAATCCTATGACGTCATTTTGATGGATTTGCAAATGCCCGTAATGAATGGATTTGAGGCTACAAAATACATTCGAAATACAATGAATTTAAAAATTCCAATTATCGCTCTAACCGCTGATGTTACCACGGTTGATTTGGCAAAATGCAAAGAAGTCGGAATGAATGATTACATTGCAAAACCGGTTGATGAGCGAATACTATATAGCAAAATTGTGGGCTTGGCAAAAAGACCGGGACTTATCAAAGCTAATGAAACTGACATTATCAGTAAAAATGGGAACGGAAGTAAAATTGAAAGAGCAAAATCAAAATGCATCAATTTGGATTATTTAAATACCCGAACAAAATCAAATCCAAAATTAACAATGGAAATGATTTCACTCTATTTACAACAAACACCGCCATTAATAGATGCCATGAAACAAAGTGTGGCGGATAAAAACTGGTCTTTGTTAAGTGCTGCAGTTCATAAAATTATTCCTTCCTTTTCAATAATGGGCATAAGCTCGGATTTCGAAGATATGGCAAAAAAAATACAGGAATCTGCAAATACAGAACAATTCACAGATGAAACAGAAGGAATGGTCGTTCAAATAGAAACCATTTGCATGCAAGCTTGCGAAGAACTAGAAATAGAATTTAACATAATTAAAAATACTTAATCGTGAAAAACGAAAATAAAATTAAACTTTTCTTGGTAGATGATGATGCCTTATTTTTAAAATCATTAGAAATTGAATTTACGCAACATGCTGATTTTACCATTGAAACGTATGCAACAGGGGAACTTTGTGTAGCGCATTTATCGCACAATCCAGATGTAATTATTTTGGACTATCAACTGGATGGAATTGACAAAACTGCGATGAACGGAATAGAAACTTTGGATAAAATTAAAGCTATTAATTTTGATATTCCAGTGGTGATGTTATCCTCACAAGACAAAATTGAAGTAGCCATAAACTGTATGCACCACAAGGCTTTTGACTATGTGGTAAAAAGTGAAACTGCTTTTATGCGTTTGCAAAAAATAATTACTGCCATTTTTCAATATAAAAAAATGGAAAAAGAATTAAGTTGGTATATGGATAGAATGTAGTCATTCCCTCTCCTATTCGGCTTCGATTCATTAATCTACCTATTTACCTACACTGTCAATGATGCAATTTATTTTATAGATTGCATCATTCTTTTTTATAATTACTCCTCATTTTTTGCAAGAAGAAAATTATATTACCATAGTGAATAATAAGACTTATTTGCACCAGTGAACTTCCTCTTTTTCTCTTTTTATATTGCAAAATGTGTGAATGATGTAACTCTTATACAGAATTGTGTAACTTTTACGGTGATGAATTTTTCACCTTTGTTTTGTGATAATTAAGTCACATTCCAAATCTAAGTATAATGAAATTAAAAAATGTTTTTTCAGCCTTAGCAATGCTAATGGTTGTGTTAATGTCTAGTTGTGATCAAAATAATACCCCAACACCACCTTCTGGAACGGCTCAAGTAGGAAAAGTTGCTTTGTCTACAAGCAAGCTATCCGACGCTGTTCAACCAATAAGTGGTTCATTGGCTGGAGTAAATCTTGGGATTGCCGGTAATTTTGAAATTCTGTCAAAAACGGGAATTACGAGTGTTTATAAATCTACTATTACAGGAGATATTGGTACAAGCCCAATCACTGGAGCAGCTATGGTTGTAAATTGTGGAGAAGTGACAGGAAATGTGTATTCAGTTGATGCTGCGGGTCCTGCCTGTAAAACTACAAGTGCAACTATGTTGACTGCGGCTGTTGGTGATATGCAAACTGCCTACACTGATGCTGCCGGACGATCTAACCCTGATTTTCTAAATTTGGGCGCAGGGGATATTGGAGGAAAAACACTTACACCTGGTTTGTATAAATGGACGAGTGCACTTATCATCCCAACGGATATTACCATTTCTGGTAGTCCAACCGATGTTTTTATTTTCCAAGTTGCCGGTACTCTTAAAATGAGTTCTGCCGTTAGGATGACCCTTGCTGGAGGAGTACAAGCCAAAAATATTTTCTGGGTAGTTTCAGATGCTGTTACATGCGGAACAACCAGTCATTTTGAAGGAAACATTCTTGGAATGACAGGAATAAATTTGCAAACAGGTGCAACAATAAACGGAAGAATGTTGGCGCAAACTGCTGTAACCCTTCAAATGAATACTGTTACACAACCACAATAAATCAAAATCAAAATCAAAATATCAAAAGAGGCTGACCTTGTAGGTTAACCTCTTTTTTCTTTCCTTATAGTTTCCTTAAATAGCTTTTGCCCTTTTATATCTCGCCTCTCTCCTGTTTTTTTATTCTTTCTCCATACAGAAAACTGTGTGAATAACACAACTTTTGCCCAAGATTGTGTAACTTTTTTAGGCATCAAATAGACCATCTTTGTTCTGTGATAATTATGTCACATTTAATAATAATAAAAATGAAAATAAGAAATGTATTCACAACCATGGCAGTGCTATTGGTTGTGTTAATGTCCAGTTGTGATCAGAATAATGACACCACTCCGCCTTCCGGAACTGCTCAAGTAGCAAATTCAGTTGCTTTGACTTCAAAAGTGTCTGCAGTTGGGAAATCAGTTAATGGTAAAACAAAAAGCGGCTCATTGGCTGCGGTAAATCTTGGGATTGCAGGTAATTTTGCAATTCTGTCAAAATCAGGAATTACAGATGTCTATAAATCAGCTATTACTGGCGATATTGGGTCAAGCCCAATCACTGGTGCCGCTGTTTTAGTTAGATGTAACGAAGTGGTAGGGACAATATACACAGTCGATGCTGCTGGTCCGCTTCCATGTAGTATAACTAATGCTACAAGATTAACTACGGCTGTAGGCGATATGCAAACTGCATACACTGATGCAGCTGGACGATCTAACCCTGATTTTCTGAATTTGGGTGCTGGGAATATTGGAGGAAAAATACTCACAGCTGGTTTGTATAAATGGACAACTGCCCTTAACATTCCAACGGATATTACTATTTCTGGTAGCTCAACTGATGTTTGGATATTCCAAGTTGCCGGTACTCTTAAAATGAGTTCTGCTGTTAGGATTACCTTAGCTGGAAGAGCACAAGCTAAAAATATTTTCTGGGTAGTTTCAGATGCCGTTACATGCGGAACAACTAGTCATTTTGAAGGAAACATTTTGGGAATGTCAGGTATTAATTTACAGACAGGTGCAACAATAAACGGAAGAATGTTGGCGCAAACTGCCGTAACCCTTCAAATGAATACTGTTACACAACCACAATAAATCAAAAGAATCAAAATATCAAAAGAGGCTGACCTTGTAGGTTAACCTCTTTTTTTTTTAAATAGTTTCCTTAAATAGCTTTTGTACTTTTATAAATTGCTGTGGTGTTGGCAATTAACATTTTTTGTCAGATGTCCACTTTTGCAACTTTTCTAATATTTCTATTTATGGGAACCTTTATGACAGTGCAATCTTTCTTTTTACTGCTACATTCATACTTGACAACAAAGGTATACAAAGAACTGATGGGAGGCAATACCAATGTGATAAGGAGATATTTACCAGATAAAAAATAGTGTTACTTAATAAATAGTGCTCATTTTTATTATTCGGAAAGATTATCTGTGAATAACGCAACTTTTTTTTTAATTATATAACACATATGTAAATTAAAAGGATTATTTTTGAATTAAACTTATAAATCTTTTTTTATGCCAATATTCAATATCTTACTCGTATTAATTATTGTTGGTGTTCTTCTATGGCTTGTCAATACGTTCATTCCCATGGATGGCAAAATCAAAAAAATATTCAACGTTGTGGTTGTAATTCTTGTAATTGTATGGCTTCTCAAGGTATTTGGGCTATTAAACTCCTTGGTGGGTATGCATGTATAAAAAAATCAGTTTTCTATCACAGAAAATCTTTAAAAATTAAATATTATGAATATCAAAAGAATCTTTGGGGCATTACTTACAGCCCTCGGAATAGGTGGTCTTATTTATACTGCTGTAGTGTTTACCAATACTTCAGGAGGTACTCGCGATGTTAAAGAGCTTATCATTTACGGAGTACTTGGTCTAGTATTCTTCGTTTCAGGCATTAGCCTTGTACGTACAACAAAAGACGAATCATAAAGTAAATCTTTGTTGGAACACTATTATTAAATGCGTGATAAAAGCAGATGAGCAAAATGCTGAATTCTGCTTTTGGTTCATGCTAACATTTTCTTCATTCAAAATAAAAAATTATTTCTTCAACACAGTAAAAAAGGAAGTGACTTCGGTTATGGAGTATATACATTGCTGGGATAAAATCTCTCTGAGCCTTTCGGAATACGGGGAAAAGTTATATACAGTTTCACTCGTCCAGAAATTTGTTTACTGAATTTGTGGTTACCACTACATTTGTTTTTTTGATATTTTACTTTTTTTTTAAGAAAACATTAAACTTTTCGGTGACCGTTCATTAAGCAATTAGGATTTATAAATTATAAATTAACTAGCTATAATCTAATGATTACAAACCTTTTAATAAGTTAAATCTAAAAAATTAAAAATATGCAAACAAAAACTTTAGGAATCGCAATTATTACAATAGGAATAATTATGATGGTATATACTGGTTTCAATTATGTAACTACTGAAAAAGTAGTGGACTTAGGTCCAATAGAAATAAACAAACAAACGAATCATCCTGTCCAATGGTCCCCTATCATTGGCGGAGTACTTCTCATTGGAGGCATTGTAATTCTTGTCCTTGATAAAAAAGGGCGTACTTAATATTTACGTAAAGCAAATTAGATTGTTTAACATGTGAATGATGCAACTTTTTTCAAGAATTGTGTAATATATTTAAATCCAAATCTTCTCAACTTTGTAGTGTCAATTTTGATCAAAGCAGATGAAAAAGAAAGCAAAAAATTAAAGCTTGACTATTCAACAGACAAAAGACGAGGAAAACTAATTTTCTTTAAAATCCTTTTTCTGCCAACGGTACCTTTTATGGCAAATATCATAAAGAGATTTATATAAGTCCTTAGGAATTATCAGTGGAGAATGAAGTGAAAACTCAAATAATTTAAATAATTTAATTCATTAAAAACAAGATCATGAAAAAATTCATTTTTTTAATCAGTATGGTAGGACTCTTACCATTCTTTAATTCCTGTTCAGCAGGTTATGTTTCAGAGGAACCCGTGTATCAAACATACAATAGACCTCAACGCCCTAGCAATGATTACATTTGGATAGACGGCGGCTGGAATTGGAACAGCAGAACAAATTCATACATCCAAATTAATGGTAATTGGGAGAAAAATAATTATGGCCGTAAACACAAACAGGGTCATTGGGAAAAAAACGAACATGGCTCTCGATGGGTACGAGGTTCAAGAAGATAATGGATACCTAAAGTTCCATAAATAAAATTAAATTTTACTTATAAATTTGGATTTACCGAAGAGGTTGTCAAAAAATGAGGTTAACCACAAAGTATAGTAGAAGTCATATAGACTCGTATTATATTGTTATTTAAAATCAGCATAATGTATTCTTGTTGAATGCCATTGCACAATGTGTGGTTAATGATTGCTCTTTTTTTGACATCCTCTTTTCATTAAAAAAACAAACATGAATTACATCTCCATTTTTTCGTCTAATTCCAAAAGCAAGATTGTTTTTGTTTTATTGATTGCTTTAACAATATTGGGATGCAATAAGAAAAGCAAAGAATTACCTAAATCAAGTATTTATACAAACCAAAATTATACTGATTTATCTCTAGATGAATCTGCAATAAATTCCTATTTTAAAACCTTTCCCGAAGGGGACAGCATTAAAAATGAAGTGAATAAATTCTATAAAAGACGGGATTATCAATTTGCTTGGTTCAATAAAAAAGGGATGACGGTAGCCGTATCCAATTTTTATAACCAAGTACAAAATTATAGTGCTGATTTTGACAATAAAAACTTTATAAACAAGCGACTGGACTCATTAATCTATTATATAAAAGCGGAAAAAGAAAATTCTCTCATAAAAGAAAATCGCGAAGAAGAAATGGAAATACTGCTTACAACCACCTTTTTTAAGTATTCTAAAAAAGTGTATGGAGGGATTTCAAAAAGCCCGTATGAACTCGATTGGTTTATACCAAGGAAAAAGAAAAATTATCAAGTGTTACTCGATTCATTGGTCGTTTCAAATAAAGGAGAAAAGATCCTGGAACCGGTAAATCATTATTACGTACAATTAAAAGCAAAACTTAGGGAATATCGTGAAATTGCTAAAAATGGTGGTTTTCCTATTATCATTACCACTAATAAACTTATCTCAATTTCAGAAAGTGATTCGTGTTTACTCAATATAAAACAACATCTATTCTTAACGGGTGACCTGAAAGCAAATGACAAGACCATTATTTTTACAGAACAATTGGCCAAAGCGGTTATGAATTTTCAACACCGCATGGGATTGGATGAAAACGGAAAATTAAATACTCAAACCATAGTCGAATTGAATAAGCCTATTGAATTTCGAATTAAACAAATGATGTTGAATTTAGAGCGACTGCGATGGGTTCCGGTAGAAATGGAAAACGAATTTCTGCTTGTAAATATTCCTGAATTCAAGTTGCATATTATTGAAAACGGCAAGGTCGTCTGGACCACAAATGTCGTTGTTGGAAAAGATGCCAAACAAACGAGTATTTTCAAAGGAAATATTTCACAAATCATCCTTAATCCATATTGGAATATACCCAATAGCATCATAAGAGATGAAATAGTGCCTAATATAAAAAAGAATTCCAATTATTTGGAAACCAACAATATGGAAGTGCTTTCCGGCAATAAAGTCATAGATCCGTCAACGATAAACTGGAATAAATACGAAAAAAATATTCCTTATGACATCCGACAAAAACCTGGTAAAAATAATGCATTAGGAAAAATGAAGTTTTTATTTCCCAATAATTTCAATATTTATTTGCACGATACCCCTTCAAAAAGTCTTTTCAACGAATCAAAACGTGATTTCAGTCACGGATGCATAAGAGTTGAAGACCCAAAGAAATTGGTGTTCTATTTCCTTCGAAAGGATACGAATTGGAACCAGAAAAAAGTTGATTCCATTCTTAAAACTGATGAAAAATTTGACATTCAAGTAAAGCCTTCAGTACCGGTATATATTGTTTATTTCACTTCCTGGGTTGACAATGCCGGGCAATTGAATTTCAGAAATGATATTTATAATTTAGATGAGCAACTATCCAATGAAATTTTTGGAGAATGATTTTTTTTTGGTTTTTGGTTAGGAGGCTGTCTTTTTTGAGACAGCCTCTTTTTTTACTTTAAATAAGAACACAAATATAACACCTCTTAATATGTGAATATTGCAACTTTTTACTAAAGTAATATAACTCTTTATTTTTATTTAAAATCGACCTTTATAATTCCTTATTATGAAGAAAATCAAATAATTAATTAGTTATGATAGCAGTAAAAAAAGACGGAATAATACTCGAGAAAACAACCCTTCCTTTTGAAAATGAAGGCGTGTTAAATCCAGCCGCCATTCGCGAAGGTGATTTTGTTCATATGTTTTATAGAGCAGTAAGCGAAGGAAATCATTCCTGTATAGGCTACTGTAAATTAATGGGGCCTTTAGAAGTAGAACAAAGGATGAATGTTGCTTTGATTTCTCCTGAATTTGAGTATGAAAAACACGGCATTGAAGATCCAAGAATCGTAAAAATTGAAGATTTGTATTACCTCACCTACACGGCTTATGATGGTGTAAACGCATTGGGGGCATTGGCAACTTCTAAAGATTTAATTCATTTTGACAAAAAAGGAATCATTGTTCCCAAAATTACCTATGAAGATTTTAATCGTTTGGCAGAAATAAAAGGGGCAATAGACGAAAAATATTATCGTTTCAATCAGCACAATCATATTATTGAAAAGGAGGGATTGAAAATGATGCTCTGGGACAAAGATGTTATCTTTTTTCCAAGAAAAATCAATGGCAAGTTGTGTTTCCTTCATCGCATTCGTCCCGAAATACAAATTGTCGTCAAAATCGATTCATTGGATGATTTATCCAAAGAATTTTGGCAAAAATATTTAATCCGTTTTAAGGATTATGTTGTGCTTATACCAAAATATGATGAAGGGATTAGTTATATCGGAGGCGGTTGCCCACCAATAGAAACCGAATTTGGCTGGCTAGTCATTTATCATAAAGTTATTACTTCGATAGATGGCTATGTTTATTCCGCTTGCGCCGCTTTATTGGATATTGAAAATCCTCAAGTTGAAATTTCCCGATTGCCTTATGACTTATTTAAACCCGAAGAAATTTGGGAATTAAAAGGCGAAATAAACAATGTGTGTTTTCCAACAGGAACAGTTGTTTTTGATGATACTTTATATATCTATTACGGTGCAGCCGACGAAAGAATTGCATGTGCATCAATGAGTTTATCCGGATTATTAAAAGAATTAATGTTAAATAAAAAACAAGATGAGAACTAAAACAGCAATCAATACTAAGCATTTGCTTTCCATAAAAAAACAACTTCAAAATAGTTCTGACAGCAAATTAAATTTAATAAGAAACGAAAACAAGTTGCCTGAAATTTTATTTATCACCACTTTTCCTCCACGAGAATGTGGCATTGCAACGTATTCCCAAGATTTAATTTTGGCACTAAAAAACAAATTCAAAAAATCGTTTGCCTTAAAAATTGTTGCTTTAGAATTAGAAAATGAAAAGCACAAATATAAGGATGATATATATGCCGTTTTAGAAACTGACAATCCAAATTCGTATTTGGAATTAGCGGAGAATATTAATGAAAATACTACTATTGAAATCGTTTTAATTCAACATGAATTTGGATTGTTCAGAACAAACGAAGCCGATTTTATGTCCTTTTTAAAATCGATCAATAAACCAATAATTGTAGTTTTTCATACCGTTTTACCCCGTCCGGATGAAAAGTTTAAAAAGCAAGTTCAGCAAATTAGTAATGCTGTTGATGCATTTATCGTAATGACAAATACATCCGCAAAAATATTAGAAAATGATTACGTTGTTTTGCAGAATAAAATCACTGTAATTCCGCACGGAACGCATTTAGTAGAGCATTCTGACAAAGAAGTTCTCAAAGAAAAATACAATTTATCAGGTCGAAAAATCATTTCAACCTTTGGATTGTTGAGTTCCGGAAAATGTATTGAAACTTCTATAGAGGCGCTGCAAACCATTGTTAAAGAACAACCAGAAGTGTTGTTTCTTGTCATCGGAAAAACACATCCAAGTGTTGTTAAAAACGAAGGTGAAAAATACCGAAATTCGCTTGAAGCCCAAATTATTGCATTAGGATTGCAAAATAATGTTAAATTCATTAATCAATATTTACCATTAGATGAGCTATTGGAATACTTGCAACTAACGGATATTTATCTTTTTACAACCAAGGATAGAAACCAGGCCGTAAGCGGTACTTTCTCTTATGCCATAAGTTGCGGTTGTCCCATTATTTCTACTCCAATTCCACATGCAATCGAAGTATTGCAAAACGGAACCGGAATTATTATCGATTTTGAAAACCCAAAACAATTAGCCCAACAAGTCATTCGTTTGTTGAATGATGAACAATTGCGCAAAAGCATTGCTGCAAATGGCATTCATAAATTAGCCCCAACTGTTTGGGAAAACTCGGCAATTGCACACGCTTTG
Source organism: Flavobacterium sp. UBA5153 (assembly GCA_002413745.1). Taxonomy (GTDB): domain Bacteria; phylum Bacteroidota; class Bacteroidia; order Flavobacteriales; family Flavobacteriaceae; genus Flavobacterium. Next base: position 11,385 of record DHXP01000059.1, read on the forward strand.
CTGTTTGAAAAAATGGGAAATAAAAGAATAGCTTTACATTATAAAATTCCCAAGATCAACTTCAACCATTTCAAAAATTTAACGACCCCATTTGGAATGATTCAGTTTTCTAAGATCAACCAACCTGATTTAGACTCGGGCTATACTTTAGACGACAATGCACGAGCTTTGGTGGCGATTTGCCAACATTATGAATTGACAAATGATGCAGTTGATTTAGAATACATCGAACTTTATTTCAATTTTATAAAATTCTGCTTTCAATCTGATGGTTATTTCTTGAATTATGTAGACGAAAACGGAAAATTCACAAACCAAAATAGTGAAAACCTCGACGATGCTAATGGAAGAGCGATTTGGGCTTTGGGATATCTAATTTCGATAGGTGCTATTTTGCCAACAGGATTATATGAAAAAGTGGTTTTAACCATGCAAATAGCGTTGTTAAATGTTCGTGAAATTCATTCTACTCGAGCAATGGCTTTCATCATAAAAGGGATTTATTATAGTAATTTGAATAACAATTCTATTCAAAATATATCTTTAATACAACATCTTGCCAACAAATTAGTCCAAATGTACAAACACGAAGCAGACGCGAACTGGCAATGGTTCGAGAGTTATCTTACGTATGCCAATAGTATCTTGCCAGAAGCGATGTTGTGTGCCTATTTAGCAACGGATGAAAATATTTATAAGGAAATTGCAAAGAAATCCTTTGATTTCTTGTTGTCAAAAACCTACAGAAACAAGAGCATCAAAGTAATATCAAACAAGGGTTGGCTAACCAATGGCGAAGAATTAAATTATGAAAAATTGGGTGGTGAACAACCTGTAGACGTTGCTTATACTATTCTTGCTTTGAGCAAATTTTACACTGCTTTCGGGAAAGAAAAGTATTTACAAAAAATGGAAATTGCTTTCAGCTGGTTTTTAGGAAACAATCATTTGCACCAAATCATCTACAATCCTTGTACTGGAGGTTGTTATGACGGTTTAGAAGACCATTATATCAATTTGAATCAAGGTGCCGAATCAACAGTGAGTTATTTAATGGCAAGACTTACGATGGAAAAACATTTGAACTTTAAAAACAAAAAGACACTGACAAAAAGGTTATTTCCAGAAATTACTAATTAAAATCATGCCTTTACGATTTAAAATGAGCTAATTATGAAGCTATTAAACTAGGAATTATATAACTTTTATCAAAAGTTATATAACAATTTAACTGTCCAATTTATGGAATTTTACAAAGTAGAAAATTAATAGTTATTAATTTCTAAATAAAAATAATCAATGTTGTTTAGTCAAGAGAAGAA
>DHXP01000059.1:12872-14413 GCA_002413745.1 Flavobacterium sp. UBA5153
TTCTGAAAAGAATAGTTAAAAGTATTGAAAAAAATAATCAATGTTGTTTAGTCAAGAGAAGAAGATCCTCACCACAATTTAATTTGTTGGTACTAACAAATGACATTGATGATTTTTTTTTAAATACCCTAAATAAAACCAAAGCATTGAAAATTAACAAATTAAACAAAACAGTATGATACCTAAAATTGGAATTACCGAAAATCATTTACAAAAAGGCAACAGTTTACTCTCCGTTATTTTATCTGATGAAATGACACTTTACATCAAAACAAGAAAATTTCATTGGAACGTAGCCGGCGAAAGTTTTATGGAATTGCATAAATTATTCGAAAATCAATACTCCGAATTAGAAGGAATTATTGATACTGTAGCGGAACGTATCAATAAATTAGGAGGCAAAACAATTGGAACAATGAACGAATTCATGCAACTTTCTCGAATTGTTGAACATCCTAACAAATATCCTGTTCAAAAAGAGATGATTTCTGAATTACTTTCAGATCACGAAACCCTAATATCCGAATTGCGAAAAGATATAGATATATGTGCCGATGAAAATCACGATGCTGGAACGGCGGATTTACTTACCGGAATTTTGCAACAACATGAAACCATTGCCTGGATTTTAAGGAGATATTTGAGCTAATATGACTAAATCCGTTACTAATATCAATTAATTATTTCAGCCACGAATTACCACGAATTGTGATTTTAATTTTTAAAAAATTTGTGAAAAATTTGTGAAAATTCGTGTAATTCGTGGCAAAATTTTTAAAGCGTTTGAGTCCTCAAAATTTAGTCCGCTTAGCGGACAGTCATATAAACTAATACCATAAATATTTAAAACTGTAGCTATGCATCATATTTCAATTATTTCTTCAAGTATTAGAACTGGGCGCAAAAGTCATAGAGTTGCTTTATATTTTGAAAAATATTTAAGAGAAAACAACTTGGCTACATCCGAAATTTTGGATTTAAAAAGCTACAATTTCCCTGTTTTTGAGGAACGTTTAAAATTTCAAAAAGAGACTTTGCCACAAGCAGTTGAGTTTGCCAATAAAATAAAATCATCCAGCGGAGTAATCATCATTACCCCGGAGTATAACGGAAGTTTTCCGGCAAGTTTAAAAAACGCAATTGATCTTTTGTATGATGAATGGTTTCATAAACCTATTGCAATATCAACTGTTTCAGCGGGAGTTTTCGGAGGTTCACAAGTCTTAATTTCTTTGCAATTCGTTCTTTGGAAAATTATGGCTTTGACAGTTCCAGCTACATTTCCAGTTTCTAAAATTGAAGATTCATTTGACGAATTGGGAAATCCAAAAAACAAGGTAGAATCAGATAAACTTGCTGCAGTTTTTATTACCGAATTACTTCGGTGTATAAAAGCAGAATTATAAGCATCATTTCACAAACAAATAGTTAAAATTGGTTTTTCGTTAGAGGCTGTCTTTTTGGGACAGCCTCTTTTTTTTTCACAAATATGGATATGGAATTTAATTAAGAAGTTCACTAATACCGCTAGTTATTTCAAA
>DHXP01000059.1:14650-20845 GCA_002413745.1 Flavobacterium sp. UBA5153
AAATATACAGCGGCATTATACCAGAACGATTGGACTAAAACATATTAACGAATGGTATAAAAAGGAGTGAATATTGTAACTTTTTACAAAAGTTATACAACACTTTTTACCATAAACATACTGACCTTTATGTCTTTAACAAGGCAAGCATAGTGTCAAATAACTTCATTATAAAAAATACAAATTTATGAAAGCAACAAAAAAATTAGGCATTTGGATGGATCATTCCATTGCCTATTTAATGGAGTTTACTTCTAATCCATTTGAGATTAAAACCATTGAATCAAAATTTACGCAACTTAAAAAAATGGAGGCTTTAGCCAAGAGTGAAAGCTTGATGCATAATAAAGAGCAACAACAACTTTCCAATTATTATAAAAAACTGGGTGAGGAAATAAAAAACTACAAACGAGTTTTACTCTTCGGTCCTACTAATGCAAAAATGGAATTGTTCGATATTTTAAGTCAAGACGAACGTTTCGCTACTATAAAAATCGAAATTAAAGAAACCGATAAAATGACGGTAAATCAAAAAAACGCTTTTGTAAGGGAATATTTTTCAAAAGCCTAGATTCAATATCTGAAATTACCGAATACAATTCACATTCAAAAAACAAGAAAATTATTTCATAAAAGTACCCTATTTTGACTCTCTATCTAAAAAATATTTTTAATGAAGCCGGTAATATTACCCAATTTACCGCAAGGTTTTTTAAGGAACTTATCAAGCCCCCTTTTCAATTCAGGGAATTTATTAGGCAATGCTTCGCCGTTGGATACAAAACCTTGCCATTAATAAGCATTACAGGTTTTATAATGGGATTGGTTTTGACCATTCAATCACGGCCAACATTATTAAAATTTGGAGCAGAATCCTGGTTGCCAAGTATGGTTTCGTTGTCCTTAATCAGGGAAATTGCTCCTGTAATAACCGCTTTAATTTGTGCCGGAAAAATTGCTTCCGGAATTGGTGCCGAACTGGGTTCAATGAAAGTAACAGAGCAAATAGACGCTATGGAAGTTTCGGCAATTAATCCTTATAAATATTTGGTTGTTACCCGAATTTTAGCCACCACACTTATGGTTCCTATTTTGGTAATTTATGCTGATTTCATAGGAATTTATGGTGGTTACATTGGGTTTAACATACACGGAAGTATAGGTTTGTATCGTTATTTCTCCGAAGTATTGGAACATCTAGGATTTTTAGATTTTCTGCCAGCACTCATTAAAACTTTTTTCTTCGGGTTTTTTATAGGATTAATAGGTTCTTACAAAGGTTTTAATGTCTCAAACGGGACGGCAAGTGTAGGGATTGCAGCAAATGAAGCAGTAGTTTCGGCTTCGCTTTCAATCTTTATTATTGATATGATAGCCGTTCAATTAACCGATTTATTTTTCTAAAAATTATGGAAACACAACCTATTATTGCCATCAAGAATTTATATAAATCTTTTGGAAAAAATAAAATTTTAAATGGAATTAATCTTACCGTAAACAAGGGAGAAGATTTGGTTATTCTTGGTCGTTCCGGTTCAGGAAAATCAGTAACCATAAAATGTTTAGTTGGGTTAGTAAAAGGTGACAAAGGTGAAATTAAAATTTTTGGTACAGAAATTACAAATTTAAAAGATAATGAACTCAATGATATTAGAATCAAAATCGGATTTATGTTTCAAAATGGTGCGTTGTACGATTCAATGTCAATAAGACAAAATTTAACATTTACATTAAAACATCATACTCGAAATTTATCTGAATCAGCAATCGAAAATCAAATTATTGAAGCATTGGAAAGTGTTGGTTTGAAAGAAGCAATAGACAAAATGCCCTCGGAATTATCAGGCGGAATGAAAAAAAGAATTGCACTGGCAAGAGCAATTATCATAAAGCCTGAGATTATTTTTTATGACGAACCAACTTCAGGTTTGGATACCATTACATCAAGAGAAATTAGCGAATTAATATTATCTGTTCAAAAAAAATACAAAACAAGCTCCATCATAATTACCCACGATATGGCTTGTGCAAAAATGACGGGAAACCGGATTTTGATTTTGAAAGACGGGGTAATTAATGCCGAAGGGACTTATGCAGAACTGGAAAAAAGCGACGACGAATGGGTGCGTTCCTTTTTTATTTAAACAATAAAAACTAGAATTATGAATAAAGATACCGAATCAAATTGGAAATTAGGAATGTTTGTAATAATTGGACTATTATTATCAATCCTTACTATTTATTTTATCGGGAAGCAGCAAAATTTGTTTGGTTCTACCATTCACTTAAAATCACAATTTAAAACTGTCAGTGGACTAAAAGTGGGTAACAATGTGCGCTTTTCCGGGATAAATGTTGGAACAGTAGACGAAATTGAATTGGTTACGGATTCCTGTGTAGTTGTTGGTTTAATGATTCGAAAAGAAGTTCAAAAATTTATTAAAACGGATGCCATTGCTAGCATTGGTTCTGATGGATTAATGGGAGATAAAGTGCTAACTATTTCACCCGGAAATTTGTCCAATAAAATTATCAAAGACAACAACTTTATTGCGTCAAAAAGTAGCATAGAAATGGAGGACTTAATGAAAAGCGTGAAAACTAGCGTCGATAATGCTGGCATTATTACAACTCAATTAGCTAAATTTACTTATAATATGAACAATGGAAATGGCTCCTTGTCAAAATTGATGACTGACAAAGAATTTGCCAACAGTCTAAAAAACACGCTAGCCAATCTAGAAATTAGCTCCAAAGAATTTGCGGAATTCACGACAAAAATGAATAATGGAAAAGGGGTATTATCAAAACTAGTCAGTGATGAAAAATTAGGCATAAAATTAGATTCAACGATGTCAAATCTTGAATCAGGAACAAAAGGATTGAGTGAAAATATGGAAGCGGCAAAAGAAAATTTTTTACTAAAAGGCTATTTCAACAAGAAGAAAAAAGCCGAAGCAAAAAAACAGGAAGAATTAAAAAAGAAAAATAATTCAAAAAAGTCCGAAGAAATAATTCCTAAAAAATGATTAGTTCGTTATTGCATTGAAAAAGAGAATACGTAAATTATGCAACTTAATACTAAAGTTATGTAACACTTCGTTATCTAATTGTAATCACCTTTACAAGGTTGTAAAAATTAATTTGCAACAATAAATAAAATGAAAATGAAAAAGATAAATTTTATTCTATCGATAATGATGATGGGATTTTTAATGAATTCATGTAGTAATAATGATACTACAACATCGGCTTACCCAGTTGCCATAAAAATGACCGATGCTCCAGGCCCATATAACAAAGTGTTTATTGATCTTCAAGGAGTAGAAATAACCGGAAGCGGAGGACAAACGGTTACATTGAATGTAAAAAAGGGCATTTACAACTTACTGGATCTTTCAAACGGGGTTAGTACATTAATTGCCACCGATACTTTACAAATTTCTACGGTTGAGCAAATAAGACTGATACTCGGAACAAACAACTCAGTAGTGGTTAATAACGTAAGCTATCCATTAAGCACTCCAAGCGCCGAACAATCTGGACTGAAATTGCAAGTACATCAAACGCTCCAACAAGGCATTTTGTATAGTGTGCTTCTTGATTTTGATGCTAACAAGTCTATCGTGGATTTGGGAAATGGAGGTTATAAACTTAAACCAGTTATTAGAACTATTGAAACAGCCATAAGCGGTTCCATTACTGGTAAAATTTCACCCGTTGGATTAGCAGCTGTTAGCGCTGTCAATAGTACTAACCCACTTCTTTCCTTTTCAACAAGTGTAAATGCCAATGGTAATTTTACGGTTATGGGGCTTTCTCCCGGAACTTATAACCTAACCATTACTCCAGCATCTCCTTTACTCCCTGTTACTAAAACTAGTATTATAGTCACTGCGGGTATAACTACAGATATAGGAACTATAGCTTTATAAATGATTTCAAAAACATCCTTCAAAAACACCCACTCTATTAAAAAGAGTGGGTGTTTTTTTTACATTTAAATAAATTGTCTCACTCTATTAATTATGGACTAACTCCTAATTTAAAATATGTAAATAATATAACTTATCTCCAAAGTTATACAACGCATTCTTCCTTAAAGCTGTCCACCTTTGTAGTGTCTCGAAAACTCATTCACGACAAAAAAACAAAACAAAATGGCAGATATGACAACCCTTAAAAATGCAGCCAAATCACAAGATGCTATTTCCGAAATGCAAATGCAAATTGACATTCACAAAAGCACTGCAAAATACCACGAAGAAAGAGCCAATCAACTAGAACAAGATTATTACAATAAATCGTGTGGATGTTCCGTGAAAGCTCAAGAAAATAATCTTTTTGATTATAAATCCCAAATAAAAAAGGAAGCACCATTCTAGTAACTGATAAAACATTTATTATGAAAACTGAAAAAAAAATCAACAAAAAAATTCTAAAAATAACTTTGAAAATAAAGGAGCAATTTCCTGAATTATCAAAATATATTTTAGAAATGCCGGTCACAATTCCGAATATAGAAAATCCAGAAATGAACAGTAAAGCATTACAAGATTACTATGATTCATTGGAAGTCTTATTAAAAGACTATACCGAAAATCACAATATAACAACAAAATAAAATGGAAAAAATAAAAAATATATACGCCTTCACGGAGAAAATTTTTGAAAGATTAACCACAATGGCAACCGCTATTCTTGGGAGTTCTATTACCTTCATTTTAGCTTTAGGCTTAGTGATTAAATGGTGGATTAATAATCTATTCACCACAAGGGATGTTCATCAAATTATTGGAGATATCATTTTTGGAACTACTTTTTTAAGTATGTTTATTATTCAGAAATCATTCAAAAAGTTTTCGGGTTCCTTACATTTAAAAATAAACGAATTAGTATCATCGCATGAACCTGCTAACAATTCGGTAATAAATGCCGAAGAAAAAACAGAAAAAGAAATAACTGAACTTTCTAAAGAATATACTGAATTAGCGGAACACGTGAAAGAGATTATTAAAGATAAATAAGGAAATTATATTTTCATCTCCTAAAACATTTAAAATAAATAAAAATGAAAACAAAAACTCTTAGAATAGTATTTATTATAATAGGAACAATGATGATGATTTATTCTGGATTCAATTATGTAACCACCGAAAAAATGGTAGAATTAGGTCCAATTACCATACTCTCACACAAGGAACATTCCATACCCTTTTCGCCTATCATTGGCTTGGCGTTAATTGCCGTAGGCTTTATTACAGTTGAAAAAAACCGAAATAAAAAGGATTCAACCACTAATCTTTAGAATAGGCAAATTGAATCTATTTTATATACAAATCCCACAACTTAATACTAAAGCTGAACAATGATTTAGTATAAATTTTCAACATAACAATGTGTGAATGATGCAACTTATTTCCATAGTTATATAACACTTTCTGTCTCTAATGAAACCACCTTTGTATTGTTGTGAAAATACTTTCACAGATAAATTAAAAAAGATGAACACTACAGAATTAAAAGGAAACTGGGACGAACAAAAAGGCAAATTAAAACAAAAATTTGCCGCTTTAACTGACAATGATTTCCTGTTTGCAAAAGGAAAGAAGGAAGAAATGATAGGAAAACTACAGATAAAACTTGGCAAAACTAAAGAGGAATTGTACAAGATAATTGAGGCACTGTAAGTCGTATTTAAATTTGGTTTACAATGCTTTTAATACTTAAATCACTCCATATGAAAAAGACAATTTTTATCCTCGCATTTACCACACTAATCGCTGGAACGGTATTATTAGGTTGTAAACCTTCAACTAAAGAAGAAAAAGAATCTCAAGAAAATGTGCAAGATGCCAAAGACAACGTAGAAGATGCCAAGGATAATTTGGTCGTGGCAAAAAAGGCTGCCAGTGCTGAAGAATGGAAAGCTTTCAAAGAAAATACAGATTCAATTATCAATGAAAACGAAATTCGGATAACTGAATTAAAGTTGAAAATGAAAAAAGCAGGAAAAACAATTGATGCCAAATATGAAAAAAATATTGACATCCTGGAACAAAAAAACAAAGATCTTAAAGCAAAAATGGAGGCTTATAAAAACGACGCATCAAGTGATTGGCAATCGTTTAAACATGAATTTAATCACGATATGAATGAACTTGGTCAAGCATTGAAAGATCTAACCGTTAATAA
>DHXP01000067.1:0-30496 GCA_002413745.1 Flavobacterium sp. UBA5153
CGGGTAAAGTTAGTATGTCCAATATTGTTCCAATCTCTTTTTTATAATAGTTTTTAATTTTTTCATCTGGTATTGAACCATCTTTATTATATAACAAAAACAGTACGTCTCCTGTGGAATTTCTTAGTTCAGATACTTTAACCGTTAAAGAATAGGACTCTTAACCTTGAGAATAATTGGATAAAAGAATTAAAAAGAATGTTGATAATAGCTTTTTCATAGTTTATTCTTTTTTATATTAATTTGTTTTTTTGTAGCTTAAAACGGCTAAACCGTTCATTAGAATAGCATAAGCACTAATGATGATGAATTGAGGAATAATATCTGAAAAACCAGAACCTTTGAGCATCACCATACGAATTACTTCAACGAAGTACCTAATAGGATTTAATAGAGTGATTTTTTGAGCCCATTCAGGCATACTTTCGATGGGTGTAAACAAACCGCTCATCAGGATAAAAATGACTACGAAAAACCAAGCAATAAACATAGCTTGCTGTTGTGTATCTGTATAATTTGAAATAAACAAACCCATACCTAGTATTACTAATAGATATACGGATGAAAACAAATAAATGAGTCCGATATTCCCAATTATGGGAACGTTAAAAATTACTTTTGCAATAAGTAAACCGACCGTCAATATTACAAGTCCTAAAACCCAAAAAGGAAATAATTTTCCAATTATAAATTGGTATTTTTTAATGGGAGTTACATTAATCTGTTCTAATGTGCCCATTTCTTTTTCTCTTACGATATTCATACCTGAAAGAAAAAGTGTTAGCATAGTGACCAAAAGCACTAAAATACCAGGAACCATAAAGGTTTTGTAATTTAAAGTATTGTTGTACCAAAAGGAAGGAATAGCCATTACATTCATTGGTTTGCTAAGTTGATTGTCTTGCTGATAGGCTTTTACGAGTATATTCTGATTGTAGCTTGCTACAATTTGATTAATATAAACATTTTCGACACCTGCTTTTGCACCATCAATTGCATTTATATATACTGCTAGATCTGATTTCTTGTTTTTAACAAGGTTCTTTTCAAAATGTCTTGGAATTTCTAAAACAACTTCTACTTCTCCTATTTCCATCGCTTCATCCGCATTTTTTTTTGATGAAAAATCCCTTAAAACATTAAAATAAGGTGAAGCTCTGAATTGATCAACCAACGCTCTTGATGAAGTTGATTTATCATAATCAACATAGGAAAATTGGATGTTTTTAACTTCAAAAGTTGCCGCATTAGAAAGGATTAAAAGTTGTAAAAGAGGCAATACAAATATGATGGGCAACATTCCTTTGTTTCTCAGTATTTGTTTAAATTCTTTTTGAACGATATATAGGATTGTTTTCATTTTTTATCATCACTTTAGTATTATTAAATCTCTTTTAACTGTTTTATAATTAAAACCAAAAATTATTCTAATCTTATTTTGTATTTTTTGACACTTATCGCTGTAAATACCAAAGCCATTATTACAAGTATTACCGTTTCTTTCCATAATTCTGCAATGCCAACGCCTTTGAGCATAATTCCTTTGAGAATTATAATAAACCATTTGGCTGGAATTATATTACTAATGTATTGTAATGGCAAAGGCATACTTGATAAAGGGAAAATGAATCCGGAAAGTAAAATTACAGGAAGCATTAATCCCATTAACGATATCATTAATGCCGTTTGCTGTGTTTCTGATATTGTTGAAATTAGAACTCCTAATGTCAAAGAAGTTATGATAAACAAAATACTTTCTATTCCTAGAAGAAACAAACTGCCTTGAACTGGAACATTAAATACAAAAATGCTTAGTACAATGATTACAATAGCGTTGATTATAGATAAGAAAATATAAGGAAATACTTTTCCGATGATAACAATAAATGGTTTTAATGGAGAGACCAACAAAATTTCCATAGTGCCTAATTCTTTTTCTCGCGTAATGGAAATGGAAGTCATCATAGCTGAAACTAACATTAAAATTACGGTCATTACACCTGGCACAAAATTGTAAACACTTTTTAATTCTGGATTGTAATACATTTGGGATTGTACCTGAATTTGATAAGGATTTACAGTTCCTTTATTGAGTTCTTGCTGATAATTTCGCAAAATCGACTGGATATAATTTGTAATGGTATTGGCGGTATTTGGATCTGTTGCATCAGAAATAACCTGAACATTTCCGTTTTTCTGGGTTTGTAAATTTTGAGCAAAATCCTTTTCAAATACCAATACGGCTTTAACTTTTCCTTTCTTAAAAACAGCTTCGATTTGATTTTCATTACGGATTTCATCTTGTATATTAAAGTGTTTAGAAGCACTTATTTTATCAATAATAAGCTTTGTCTCAGCATCTTTGGATTTATCTAAAATAGCTATATCTACATTATTAATTTCATTGGTAATTGCAAAACCAAAAAGCATTATTTGTGCTATAGGCATTCCAAAGAGGATAAACATTGAGCGTTTATCACGAAAAATATGGTAGAATTCTTTTTTTACAAATCCGATAAATCTTTTCATTTTATTTGGTTATTGTGAGCTTGTAGAGCAATCTCATTAATAATTGATGTTTTAATTTTTCAATTTTCTTATTCTATATTCCTCGCTAGCTTTAAAAAAACATCATTCATCGAATCGACTCTAAATTTTTCTTTCAATTTTTTTGGTGTATCTAAAGCTTCAATAGCACCATCTACCATTATGGAAACACGATTACAATATTCCGCTTCATCCATATAATGTGTGGTAACAAAAATGGTTGTTCCTTTATTTGCTTGAGCGTAAATTAGTTCCCAAAATTGTCTTCTTGTAATTGGATCTACACCACCTGTTGGTTCATCTAAAAAAACAATTTTTGGTTCGTGTAATAATGAAACCGAAAAAGCTAATTTTTGTTTCCATCCTAAGGGTAATGAGCCAACTAATTGATTTGCTACTTCTTGAAGATTTAAATTTTCTAATATTATTTGAGTTTTTTCTTTTATTTGTTTTTTTGTTAATCCATAAATTCCACCAAAAAAAGTAATGTTCTCGTTTATAGTTAAATCATCATACATTGAAAACTTCTGACTCATATATCCAATATTTCTTTTTACTTCATCTGCTTGTGTAAACACATCTAAATTGCTTACCAACGCTATTCCAGAAGTAGGCTTAGAAATGCCTATTAGCATTTTCATTGCAGTTGTTTTACCTGCACCATTAGCTCCTAGAAACCCGAAAATTTCCCCTTTGTACACATCAAAAGAAATACTTTTGACAGCACTGAAATCTCCAAATTTTTTAGTTAGATTTTTTACTTCTATTATTTTTTCTTTTTCCAATTTATTTTGATTTATTAGAAGAGGCTAATTCCATAAAAACATCCTCAATTGTAGCACTAGTTATATGAATTTCAATTTGATTATGATTGTTTTGACTTAAATAATTTCTTAAATCATTTGGGTTAAAGTCGTCTTGAATATCTGTATAATGTATATATTCACCGAAAGCATATACGCTGCCACTGCTAGGGTATCTTTTTAAATCTTCAATTAATTTATAAGTATCTAGTGTACTAACGTTGTATATGTCTTTTTTATAATTTGTTACAATATTTTGAGGCGTATTTATTTCTAAAATTTTCCCGTCTTGAATAAGTGCAATTCTGTCACACAATGCTGCTTCATCCATATAAGGTGTGGAAACGAGAATTGTAATGCCTTTTTCTTTTAATCGTTTTAGCATGTCCCAAAATTCTTTTCGAGATACAGGATCAACTCCAGTGGTAGGTTCGTCTAAAAACAATACTTTTGGTTTATGGATTAAGGCACAGCATAATGCCAATTTTTGTTTCATACCACCAGAAAGTTTTCCTGCTCTTCTTTTTTTGAAAGGCTCTATCTGTACATATATATCTTTTATCAAATCATAATTTGCTTCGATTGTCGTTCCGAAGATTGTGGCAAAAAAAGCAAGGTTTTCTTCCACTGTTAAATCTTGATACAATGAAAATCTGCCGGGCATATAACCTACTGAATTTCTAATAGACTTATATTCTTTTACAACATCGTAATCTGCAACAGTTGCATTGCCTTCATCAGCAATCAACAAGGTCGTAAGGATTCTAAAGAGCGTTGTTTTTCCGGCACCATCAGGTCCAATTAAACCAAACAATTCTCCTTCGGCAACTTCAAAAGTAATGTTGTCAACTGCTTTTAAGGTTTTATAAGATTTTGATATGTTGTTTACTGAAATACTCATTATTTTATTAATAAGAAGTTACTCTCTTCGATGGCATCAACTTTATGTTTTACATTTTCTTCAATTCTGACATAAACTCCAGATTTTAAATTTATAACAACTCCATTTTCATTACTGAAAACAGCATTTCCCGAAACGCAAACTAATAATGCAGGAATTGTTGTAATATGTTCTTTGAGTTGTGCTCTTTTTGCTATTTGCAGGGAAATTACTTTTGCTTCTGAGGGTTCAAATAAGAGATTGGTTTGAACTGCTTTTTTTTCGGTGTGCAAATTTTTTAAAATCATTGGAAATATTGATTGAAAATTTTAAACGAATGTTGAATTTCTGTAAATTGTTCTGTTGAATCCGCTCCTGAAAAGTTTTTAACTAGTTCTATAAATGGCACTAACCATTTGTGTAGTTCATTATGAGCTTGTCCTTTCATTGTGCAGTTTGAGGTAAGTAAATCTATATTCTGATTTAATTTTGTAGCCAATAATTGGTAGTCCTTAACGTTGTTACTTTCAAAAGCGACAACATCTTTTTCCATATTTCGAATATGAAGTAACATATTAGAGTCTACTTTCCATTTTTCTCCGTTGTTTAGTTCAATATTTTGATCCGTTGAATGTTGATGTTCTTCTGTTTTAATTTCAGTTGTTTTATTTTCCTTTGTGTTACAAGAAGAAATAAGTGCAACTAACGTTGTAGCAATAATTATTTTTAATTTTGTCATAATATTTATTATTTTATAGTTTTTTTATTTTTTATGTAGTAAAAAGAAATTGCAGTAAAAACAATTGATAATGATATTCTAAAACCCATTGCTCCAACAGTTTTTGTTTCATAAACTCCATTATAATAGATGTGAACAGCAAAAAGGATAAAAGCAGAAATTAAAATTATTGTAGCTAAACTTAAAAGTAAAAAGGTCCATTCCTTTTTTTTAATAAAACCATAGCTGGCAATTAGATAGATTATACTGCATATAAAATTTGCCCAAACTACAGTTAAAACATAATTACCTTCTTGTTCTCTGACTCCAAAGAGATCAAAAAGAATGGAAGTAGTTAAAAATAAAGTTAGCAAACCAAAAACAGCTAATAATAATGCGAATAGATAATGAAGCGTTTTTTCCATAATTATTTGAATTTTATTTTTAGAAAAGGTTTGCTACAGATTAATTGATGCTATCGGTTTTTATTTAAATGTTTTCTTATTTAATTTTTATCTTTTATCCACATTTCGGCGGGCATTCCAATTTTTAAGCTGCCATCGTTTTTCACTTTCACTTTTACTGCATAAACTAGGTTTACTCTTTCTTCTTTTGTTTGTATAATTTTTGGTGTAAATTCTGCTTGTGAGGCAATCCAAGAAATGGTTCCTTTGTATGTTTTCATTTCTTCCAAACCATCGATTTTTACCAATGCTTCTTGACCCATTTTTATTTGAGACAATTGAGTTTCGCTTATAAAAACTCTTAAAGTCATTTCAGAAATATTCGCAATTTTATAGAGAGGTTTTCCAAAAGCAGTTATTTCTCCAGGCTCGGAATATTTAGTTAACACCGTTCCACTAATTGGATTTGTAATTTTACTTTTTTCAATTTGGTCGTTAATTTTTTCAATTTGTACATCAATAGTTTTTAGTTCACTAATAATTGGTGCGTTTTGAGTATTAACACTTTGTATTTGTTTTTCTATTACGTTTACTCTACCGTCAATTTCATCAACTTGACGTTTAGTCGCAGCGTTTTCGATATACATATTGTTAATACGTTTACTTTCAATTTGTGCCGTTTTCAATTGCTCTAACAAAACACTTTTTTGCGATAAAACATTGGCCGATTTAGCAGCAATCGTGTTTTTAGATGCAATTAATTGTTGTTTTGTAAAATATAATTGTAATGTATCTATTAAACCTACTTGCGTTAGTGGCTTTAAAACATCACCTTCTTCGAGTTTTAGATATTCAATTTTTCCGTTGGCTTCTGATGAAACAGTAACTTCGGTTGCTTCAAAATTCCCGTAACCATCAGCTTTATCGTTGTTTTTATTACAAGAAAAAAGGCTTGCTAAAATTAAAATTGGAATTATATTTTTCATGTTTAAATTTTTTAATTTTTGGATTGGTATGTTTTTAAATTAATTTCCTTTTATGACTTGATAGTTTGCTCTTGCGAGTTCTAGTTGGGTCTCGTGTATTTTTAAATTTGTTTTGGCTTCATATAAATTGGTAAATTCTACTAAATATTCTGAAGCTGTAATAACGCCATTTTTGAGTTGTGCGTTTATGGATTGCAATACATTTTCTCTTAAATTAATAATTTCAACATCAGTTGTAATAATTTCTGCCGATTTTTTTATTTCATTATCCATTTCTTGCAATTGTATGGTATTATTGAGCAAGAAAGTTTCTTTTTCTGTTGCAACAATATCTGTAGAGACCATAAGTGCTTGTTTTTCGGTTTTAGATTTGTTCCAATCAAAGACATTCCAGTTGGCTTTTACTCCAACCATTAGAATGGGTTGAAAGGAATTATCTACTGGATTTAAACCTGGATTTCCGTATCCTGCAGTTCCAAATGCGTTAATTTTTGGCAAGTTATTTTTTGATAAAACACTTTTTGAAATCTCAATCTGTTCGTTCTGAAGTTCAAATAATTTTAATTCTGGACGCAATTTTGTTTCCGAAGCATTTAAAATAATAACCGGTTTTACTAATGTCATTGTTTCAGAAATTGTAGAGTATGTGAGTGATGATAGGTTTTCAAACAGTCTTTTTTTGTCAAATTGAATAGCTGAAAGTTGTTGTTTAATTTTTAAATTTTCGGCTTCCAATACTTTTTCAGATGTTGGCAATATTGCTCCAAATTGAATGCCTACTTTTACTTCTTTTATTTTTGAAATCAATTGCTCTTGTTTAATAATCAATATATTTTTTTGCTCTTGTAGTAATAAAATAGAAAAATACAATTGATTTATCTTCGATTTTAGCTGGTATAAGTTTATATCTACTTGTTGTTGTTGAGTCTTGGTTTGGGTTTCTTTAAGTCTGGCATTGGCATCAATCAAACCTCCATTATAAATGAGTTGATTTACATCTAAAGTGGCTTTATATTGGTCTTTATTTAAAGGTTCTAAACCTGGAGTTGGAAATTCTATGACTTGGTTTTGGTATGTTCCTTGTGCATTTATATCAATTTTAGGAAGTTTACTTTTGTTTAAAGCATTTATTTCAAAATCAGATTTTTGTTGTAATAATTCAATTTGCTTTGCTGTTGGATAGTTTTTTTTGACCAATGTATAGCAATCCTCCAAGGTCAAAGTTTGTTGTGCATTTGAACTTATTGATAAAAGAAAAAGCAATAGTAGGACTAACTTGTTTTTCATAGTTTAAATTTTTATGGAATTAATAATAAAATCTGCCACATTTGTTTTGCGATTTTCCAATATTCTATTGTAGCCTTCTTTGTCCACATTAACAAGAGCCATCAAAAGAGATTCGCCTGTGAATGGAAAGATATTTAATGATATAATATTGATAAATAATTGTTCGGCTTCAATTGGTTTAATAATACCTTGTTTGACAGCATCGCTTACTTGTAGTTTGAATTTATCAATAGAAGGAAAATTTTTTTCTGAACGAAGCTTTTGCACAAATTCTGGATTTTTATTTAATTCTTGAATGACAAAATTTGGCAAATAGGGATGTTTAATTACAAATGAGACATAATTTTCGGTAAATTTTCTTATTTTTTCAAATAAATCACTGTCATCATTTAATACCTTATTTAATTGAGGTGCTAATAGCGCAAAGGCACTTTTGAAAACGGCCTCAAATAAAAGTTGTTTGCTTCTATAATAATAATGCAATAATGCTTTATTTATTTTAGCCTTATCTGCAATTTCCTGCATCCTCGCTCCTGCCATTCCTTTTTGTTGAAAAACTTCTTTTGCAGCATTTAATATTTCGGTTTCAGTATTTTCGGTTTTTACTTTATCCATATTGTTTAATTATATAGTTTAACCATTTGGTTAACAAAGATAAATAAAAAAAGTAAATAACATAATTAAATCATGAATTATTTACTTCTAGTTTTTTTAATGATCTCCGTAACCTATATCGTCCATTTTACCTTTAAAGACTTTATATTGAATAAAGAAATATAAAATCACTAAAATTAAAGCAATAAAAAACCAATTCAGTCCTACAGAAAGGCCATATTCATCAGCTGCAACATTATATATCGTTAATGAAGGGTTAATAGTATTAGTTGATGGCAATAATTTTGGAAATATAGAGGCAACTGTAGCTGCTAATCCCCCTACTAAAAACATACTGGAGAATAAAAAACCCAGACCGTCCTTTTTAAAAGTTCTTACTTTAAACATCGCAAATAATCCTGAAAATGTCAGTAATGGGAATATCCAAAGCAATGGATTTTTTATAAAATTTTGAAAGGGTTCTGGTTCAATAATATGCCAACAAAGTAGTGAAACAATTACTAATAGCAATAGAACAAAATTCAGTTTAAAAACCACTTCTCTTAATTTTTTATTGAGATCCGAATTCGTTTTAAAGATAATCCAATTGGCTCCATGAATTGTTAAGGCTACTACTGCAACGATTCCTAATAATAAGGTAAACCAATCGATAATTCCTAACTGATCTGCTTTCGGACTAAATGTTGAGTTCCAAAGCGGCAAAAAGAAATAGTGCGCTTCTTGAGTTGAAACACCGTTTTCAACCATACCAAGATTTACCCCTCTTACAACATTTCCTAAAGCAACTCCAAAAAATAATGCTAATAATAAACTCGCGATTCCAAAAGCTTTATCCCAAACTGCTTCCCACATAGAATGATGAATCTGTCCTCTTAATTCTAAACCTATACCCCTAAAAATTAGTAACCATAAAATCATAATTAATGGCAAATAAAAGCCACTAAAAGAGGATGCATACAAAGTAGGAAATGCAAAAAACAAAACACCACCGACAGCTATGAGCCAGACTTCATTAGCATCCCAAAAAGGACCAATTGAATTGGTAATTGCTTTTTTATCTTTTTCTGTTTTTGCAAAAAATAAATGGATAATCCCTGCTCCAAAGTCATAACCATCTAATACTACATAGACTGCTAACATACATACTATAACTGCATACCAAAAGAATTCCATAACTTATATATTTTGAGGTTTTGGACCTTTGCCTATGATTTTTCCAACTAAAAGCAGGAATAACAGCCCTAAAAGAAGATACAAACCAATGAACCCAAGTAAAGTAAATAAAGTATTTCCCGATGAAACGGTTGGAGAAATGCCATCTGATGTTCGCATCAAGTTATAAACCAACCAAGGTTGTCTTCCTAACTCAGCTGTATACCAACCTGTTGTATTCGCTATATAAGGAAACGGAATCATGAATAATAATGCCCATAAAATCCATTTGGAAGTAAATAATTTTTTTCTAAATAATTGAAATACAGCTAAAGCCAATAATCCAATGAATAGGGTTCCTAAACCTACCATAATATGATAGGCATAATACAAACCTGAAATATTAGTTGGGTAATTCTCTTCCTCAAATTGGTCTAATCCTTTTACTTTAGTATTCCAATTTCCATAAGTTAAGAAACTTAAAATATTAGGTACAGCAATTTTATTGTCTAGCTTTTTGTTTTTTACATCAGGCTGACCAATAAGTATAATTTCTGAACCTCCTTCTTCTGTCTTAAAAATTCCTTCCATAGCTGCGAAAGTAACGGGCTGATGTTTCACTACATTTTTAGCTAACGAATCACCAGTGGGAACGGCTACAATTATACTGGAAACCAATCCAAAAATGACTCCTGTTTTTACAAATAGCTTCCCAAAAGAAACATTTTTGTTACTTAATATATAAAAGGCTCCAATACCTGCTACAACAAATGAGCTGGTTACTAATGAAGCTGCCTGATTATGAAGAAATGATGGCCATAACCACGGATTGGTAAATAATGCCAAGAAATTATTGAGAACAAATTTTCCATTAGTTAAAATTTCATACCCAACTGGATTTTGCATCCAAGAATGGGTGGTAATAATTAGAAATCCACTTGCCCATGATCCTAAAAATACTAGAAATCCTGTAAGAAAATGTAATTTATGTCCCAGCAATTTTTCTCCAAATAGGAACAACCCTAAAAAAGAAGATTCCAAAAAGAATGAAAACATTCCTTCCATGGCCAAGGTCTGGCCAATTATCCCCCCTGTTAATTCAGAAAATTTTGCCCAATTGGTTCCAAATTGAAATTCCATTGGGATCCCGGTTACAACACCCATGGCAAAATTGAGAGCAAAAATCTTCATCCAAAATTTAGATGCATCATTATATTGTTCTAATTTAGTGCGGAGAAATTTCCATTTAAAATAAACAATGAGCAACGAAAGTCCCATGGTTAATTGTGGAAAGAGGTAATGAAAGGTGATAGTAAAGGCAAACTGCATTCTATCATAAAAGAGCATTTCTTGCATAGAAATAAATTTATTTTAAAATTATTACCAAAATTACGGCACTAGAGTTACTAATGACACCATGAAAGAAACTTCAACTAATGAAATTGGTCTTATTTTGGAAAAAACAGAAACTCTTGCTTTGTCAAAAAATTTTGATGTTTGAAAAGACTGCTAAATATATACTTTTACTCTTGCTTTTTAATTCCTTCTTAGTTTTACAATTTAGGAATGGCTTATCTTGCTGCATTAAATATTTTTTATTCCGTTGCCATCACAAATTAACCGTTTGATTAATAAAGATAGGTAAAAAAAGTATTTAACGATAAATTGCCTTAGTTTTTAATTTGAAATTTACAAAATAGTCTTGAATTGTTACCTTGAATAACTAAACATGATTATTAAACTTTGGCAAAAACTTTCCTGTTTTGATTTTATACAATTTATAATCCGGGAATTTTAGGGCTAATTGATGTTCTTCATAGTTCGATTTAAAGTGAAACAAAACCACTAAAAACAAAGAAATTCCTAATTTATAAAGTGAATTTTGATATAAACTATATCCCAAAAAAAGGATCATAATTCCGGTATAAATTGGGTGACGGATGTATTTATACAAGCCGGTTTGCAATAAAGTGGCCTTTTCTTTGGGGGTGGGAAATGGCGACAGATTTTTGTTGAGTTGCAACAAGGCTAAAATGATAATTATTCCTCCAAAAACTGCAATCCAAAGTCCTGTTTTTTGAATACCAAAACTCAATTTCATAGACCAATTAAAATCGAAAATAAAACAAAAAAACAAGATGAATTGAATGGTGACAAATAAATAATCTTTTCGTTTTACAGTCATTGATATTATTTTTTTGTTCCAATAAACCTGACTACCGAAGCCTTTCCTTGGTGAAAAGGACCTTCATCTAAATTTACCTCAACGGTTTCCAAAAGTGTGAAATTAATTACAGGAAATTCTGCTTTAATCTCCTCTTCTGAAAACATCATTTCAGTATTTTTTGGCCCTCCGGAAGTATTATGAATTTGTTCCTTACTAAAAGCTTCAAAAATAATGAATCCATTTGGTTTCAAATAAGTAAGTAATTTTTGATGGTATTCCTTTCTGAATTTCGCTGGAAAATGGGCGAAAATTAAAACAATCACATCAAAAAAATCTTGGGGATAATCTATCTCTTCAATTGAAGAAATTGAATATTTAAGCGAAACATTTTTAAGTTTTGCCAAATGTTCCGCTTTGTTTTTTCCTTCTTCGCTACTGTCAAAGGCAAAGACTTCAAAACCTTGTTGGGCAGCATAAACAGCATTTCTGCCTTCACCTTCGGCTGGAAATAAAATTTGCCCTTTTGGCAAGGTTTCTAATTGCGTTTTAAAAAAAACATTAGGTTCAATTCCGTAAGCATAATCTTTATCAGCATAACGTTCATTCCAAAATTCTTTCATTTTTTGAGGATCTATTTTAAACTTTATTAATTTTGTATTTCTCATCATACGAAATCACACTTTGAAGCGCCTCTAAAGGAATTTCATTTATGCTGACAATTAATACTTCGGCAAAATTAGAACTTATGCTTACGTTTCGCACCTCGCCTATTTCTGAAAACTTTTTTCTAACGGTATCCACGCAACCGCTGCAAGTTAACCCTCTGAAATTATATAAATTGACAACTACTTTGTTGTTTTTTTTAAGTTCAAAAAAAAGCTCTGCATTAGCCCGTGGGGCAATTGAATTTTGACATAAATCCATTTTTAAAAAGTCGAAAGAGGCTGCAAACAGTAGTTCATATTCTTCTTTTCTTCCGCCAAAAGGTGGACTCACATCAAATGTTTTATTGAATAACAAGCCTGCCAATATTCCATTATCTGATAAAAGTTGGTGCATTTTCCAAACATATTTTTGGCGCATTGCCGGGGGTAAGGCACAGAAAAAAGTTTGTTCAATAATCAAATCATATTTCCCTTGATGTTCAAAGAAATCGCCCAATACAATTTTTATATTGGTATTATTTGCGAATTTTTGTTTTAGGTTTCTAATCAATGTTGGCGCAATATCTATGACAGTAATGTTTGTAAAACCTTGTTCCAAAAGATATTCGGCTTCATAAGTATTGCCGCACCCAGGAATTAAAATACTTGTATTTTTATCTTCTAAAGTGTCAGTATATGCTTTTATCGGTGGTGACGCTTCACCTAAATCCCAGCCTATGGTATTGGCTTTATATTGAGTATCCCAATAGTCTTGATCCAGTATTTTTTCATGCGAAACCACACAACATTGTTCGTCCGCCATAATTATTTTTTCTTACGGGTTGAAATGCCAAAAGGCAAATACAATGGGCAAAAACCAATAAAACTTGTAAGTAGAAAAATAATCGCCAAGGCTCCCAAAACTAGTGCAACTGTACCTTCAATTATTTTCGTGTAGTACAAAACACCTACTAAAATTGCTAAAATAATACGGATAATTTTGTCTGTTGAACCCATATTTTTTTTCATGTTTTTAAAATTTTATTGGTTAAATTGTTGACTGTTTTTTTTATGACTTCTTTGGTGATTTCACAAACATATTGAATATCAATCCTCCCATTAAACCTCCATATAAAGTGCTATTCAAAGGTTTCGATGTTATGGCGCAAGTGCCGGAAGCGCAGCCTACATAAAAATAATAAAGATAGCCTGCAACAGCTCCAACGACTACTCCTATCCCGGTAATTAAAATTGCTTTTTTATTCATCCGTTACTTTTTTCTAAAATGATTTTTATTATTGCTTCTTTAGTCAAAACTCCTGATTGTCTCCATAATTGCTTTCCATTTTGAAACAAAATCATGGTGGGAACACCTCGAACCTGATATTTTGAAGCTAATTCCTGATTTTTGTCCACATCAATTTTTATTATGGAAATTCGCTCTCCTAAACTGTCTTTCACCTGTTTTAAAATTGGAGCCAGCATTTGGCATGGACCACACCAGGCGCCAAAAAAATCAATTAAAACAGGTTTTTCTGATTTGATAATATTTTCGAAACTGCTATTCATTTTTATTGTTTTTATTGTTAGGAACTTCACATCCATTTAGACCACAACCTAAATTAAAAATGGCTTGATATAAAAAGAACAAACCAAATGGTATAAAAAACCATTCGCGAAGAACAAATGCCTGAACAATTAAAAATAAGGCAAATGCTAGGCGAATCCATCGTGTTATGTGCCAATTTGAAAAAATAATTTCTTTCATTTTATTTTAATGTTGACGGACATACGTAGTTTGTAGTTTTTATTCCAATTTTTTTAATAGTTTCGAAACCACCACTTACATCGACAACATTATGATAACCGCGTGCTTTTAATATTGAAGCAGCTATCATAGATCGATAACCCCCTGTACAATACAAATAAAACTCCTCCTCTTTTGAAAATTCGGTAAAATGTTCATTAATAAAATCCAATGGTGTTGAAGGAGCATCAACAATATGATCAGCAGCATATTCTCCCGGTTTTCTTACATCAAAAATAATGATTTTTTCTTCCATTTTCTCTTCCATTTTCTCTTCCATTTTCTCTTTTAGTATTTCAGCCGAAACCGTATTCACGGTATCATATTCCATACCTGCACTTTTCCAAGTTTCAAATCCGCCTTTCAAATACCCCAAAGTATTGTCATAACCCACCCTTGCCAAACGCATAATGGTTTCCTCTTCCCTGCCTTTTGGGGTTACCAAAAGTATTGGTTGCTTAATGTCTACAATTAAAGTACCTATCCAAGGGGCAAATCCACCATCGATACCAATAAAAATAGATCTCGGAATATGCCCTTTTGCAAAATTGTCTTGATGGCGCACATCCAATATCAAAGCACCAGTTTCATTGGCAACTAATTCAAAGGTTTTGGCATCATAAGCAACGGCTTCTTTTACAATATCCTCTACGTTTACATATCCTTCCCTATTGAGTTTCACATTCATGGGGAAGTAAGCTGGCGGAGGCAATAACCCATCCGTTACTTCTTCAATAAATTCCTCCTTGGTCATATTGGCACGAAGCGCGTAATTGATTTGCTTTTGCTCACCAATGGAACCAACGGTTTCTTTGCTTAAATTTTTTCCGCAAGCACTTCCGGCACCGTGAGCTGGATAAACAATTACATCGTCTGCCAATGGCATTACCTTGTTTCTTAAACTATCAAATAAAATCCCAGCCAATTGCTCCTGCGTCATATTGGCCGCTTTTTGAGCCAAATCCGGTCTTCCCACGTCGCCTAAAAACAAGGTGTCTCCACTAAAAAGCGCATAATCCTTTCCATCTTTATCTTTTAAGAGATAACAGGAACTTTCCATTGTATGTCCAGGTGTATGCAAAACGGTTATGGTAATTTCCCCTAATTGAAAAACTTCACCATCTTTTGCAATATGCGCCTCAAAACCAGTATTGGCATTGGGTCCAAATACAATTGGAGCCCCGGTTTTTTCAGCCAAAGTCACATGTCCGCTTACAAAATCAGCGTGAAAATGTGTTTCAAAAATATACTTGATTTTGGCATCATTTTGAATGGCTTTATCTATATATGGCTGTACCTCTCTTAATGGGTCTATAATGGCCACTTCGCCATTACTTTCTATGTAATATGCACCTTGAGCTAAACACCCGGTGTAGATTTGTTCTATTTTCATTTTATAAAGCTAATTGTGACGTAAATCTATTTAATTTTTTAATCAAAGACTGTATCATAAGTTACATTTTTGAAAAAACATTAAGACAAGAAAAGTTCTTTTATTATGATATAAATTCCCATAACTAAAACAAACCAACCAAAAGAGCTTTTCAGGTTTTCCCCATTAACTCTTTTAGATATAAAATTTCCAATAAAAATTCCAATAATGGATAAAAATGTAAAGAGTATTAACAGTTTCCAATCGATGATTTGATTGGCATGAATATCTCCCATAAATCCAAATAATGATTGTGCCGAAACAATAAAAAGGGAAGTCCCTATGGCCATTTTCATGGGTGTTTTTGTCATAAAAATCAAAGCCGGGATAATTAAAAACCCGCCACCGGCACCTACTAAACCCACCACTAAACCTATAAAAATTCCTTGAACCCCTATTTTATAATAATTAAGTTTATCACTCTTGGAAGGAATAATCCCTTTTAAGGGTTTAATCATACTAACTGAAGCTGCAATCATTACGATAGCAAAAAACACCATAATTAAAACCGACTTGTGAAAAGTGAAATTTTCGGTAGAAAAAATAACCTCTGGAATTCGAGGAACTAAATATTTTCGTGCAACAAAAACTGATACTACTGTTGGAATTCCAAAGAGTACCACTTTCCTAAAATCGACTAATTTTTGTTTGGCTTTTTGTATGCCCCCAATCAAGGCAGTTGTTCCAACCACAAATAAAGAATAGGCAGTCGCCAATATTGGCTCAACGTTCATTATGTAAACTAAAATGGGAACTGAAAGAATAGAACCGCCACTTCCTATTAACCCAAGTGTAATCCCCACAAAAACGGCTAAAACGTATCCTATTATATGCGACATTTCCATTAATTAATTTTTTTTGCAGTACAAAATTGTATTTTTTATGATTAAGATTTTGTAACAAATGTTACCCTTTATCCTTTTAAAAATTCAATTGAGGCTCTGTGCAATTTGATCTTTCCCTCGTTTTCTAAAGCCTTTAATAACCGTGAAACGACAACTCGTGATGTATGCAAGTCATACGCAATTTCCTGATGCGTACTGTGTATCTCATTCGAATGATTGATTTTGGCTTTATCATGAAGATAGTTTAGTAATCGTTCGTCCATATTCATAAATGCAAGGTTGTCAATTGCTGCCAGCATTTCTTTCAAACGATTATTATAACTATTAAACACATAGTTTCTCCAAGTTTTATATTTCCCTAACCATTCTTCCATTTTGTTAATCGGTATCATTATTACCGTACCGTTAGTTTCGGCCACAGCCCTAATTTCGCTTTTTGTTTCCCCCATACAACAAGCCATCGTCATGGCACAAGTATCTCCTTTTTCAATGAAATACAACAATAATTCCCCTTCGTCAAAATCCTCCCGCAATATCTTGATGGCTCCTGTTATCAATAATGGCATTTTTCTTACGGAATCACCAAAATCTATTATGGTATCCCCTTCCTTGAAATCTCGCAACAAAGAAACTTCGGCGATTTCTTCAATTAATTTTTCTTCAAATATAAAGCCGTAAGTCTGTTTCAGTAAGTCTTTCATTAGTATTGTGTCATTTTTTGAACGGTAAATTTCGCTAAAAATTTTTACTTTAAAGACAAAATATGTTGTCTTTTATTTTGATGCCGAAGTTTACCAATGAAGCTTCACTGTTTCTCCCGAAATTCAATTTTAATTTAAAGCATTCGGTTTTATGTAACAAAAGCTACAAACCCACACAATATGTTTTCAGAAATTTGTGCCAGAATTAAACACAATTAATAATCTACAGATGAAAATACTTATTATAGGCGGAGTTGCCGGAGGAGCAACTGCAGCAACAAGATTAAGAAGATTGAGTGAGGAAAATGAAATTATTGTTTTTGAAAAAGGAGAGCACGTAAGTTTTGCTAACTGCGGTTTACCCTATCATATCGGCGGCGTTATTGTTGAACGTTCCAAATTATTATTGCAAACACCAACTTCTTTAAGAACAAGATACAACCTAGATGTTCGTATTTTTAATGAAGTTTTGAAAATAAATAAAGAAGAAAAAACGGTCGAAGTAAGAAATCTTGTCACAAAAGAAATTTACACCGAATCTTACGATAAATTACTACTATCTCCCGGTGCAGAACCTTTCAGACCCAATATTCCCGGAATTGATTCGGATAAAATAATGACGCTCCGAAATGTTGCCGATATGGACAGAATTATCTCCAAAACCAAAAATTTGAAAAACATTGCCGTTGTAGACGGTGGTTTCATTGGTTTGGAAGTTGCCGAAAATCTGGTTGAAAACGAACTCAACGTAACCGTCATCGAGTTGGGAAACCAAGTTATGGCGCCAGTTGATTATGAATTTGCAAAAATGGTACAGCATCACGCGGCTGCCAAAAACCTAAATATTCTTGTAAACACGGGTGTTGAAGCTTTTGAAGACAAGGGCAATGACATTGAATTAAAATTGAATAATGGCGAAACTATTCTGGCCGATGCAGTCGTTTTTGCCATTGGCGTAAAACCGGAAAATGGTTTGGCCAAAGCTGCCGGACTGGATTTGGGCGTTACTGGCGGAATTGCCGTGAACGAGTTTATGCAAACTTCTGACCCAGATATTTACGCCGTGGGCGATGCCGTGGAAGTTTCTCATTTTATCAATCAGGTAAAAGTATTGATTCCGCTTGCTTGGCCAGCCAATAGACAAGGTCGAATTGTTGCCGACAATATCGTTCGAGGAAATAAAATTTCTTATAAAGGAACTTTGGGTTCTTCGATTATAAAATTCTTCGACTTAACCGTTGGCGCAACCGGACTCAACGAAAAACTATTGAAAAGGTATAATATTCCGTACCGCACCGTAACAGTTACCCGAGCGAATCACGCCAGTTATTATCCAGGCGCCACTAATATTGTCCTGAAAATGAATTTTGGTGAAGACGGTACAATTTACGGCGCTCAAGCCCTGGGACAAGAAGGAGTTGACAAGCGCATCGATGTTATTGCCACGGCCATAAAAGGAAATTTGACCATTTATGATTTACAGGAAATTGAGGTTGCTTATGCTCCACCTTATAATTCTGCCAAAGATCCCGTGAATATTCTGGGTTACGTTGCCGAAAATATGCTGAACGACGATTTGAGATTGATCAATTATGACCAATTGGACGAGTATCTTTCGACCGAAAATGCCATCCTGATTGATGTAAGATCCAAAAAAGAATTTGAAAACGGAGCGATTCCCAATGCCATCAATATGGACGTGGATACTTTGAGAGAAAATCTGGATTTCTTTGATAAAAACACGAAGTATCTTATTTATTGCCAAGTGGGTTTACGAGGTTATTTGGCACAACGAATATTGAGAAACAACAATATCCATTCCGTGAATCTCAATGGTGGTTACGGCGTTTGGAAGCCGGTGAATAGTTAACTTCGTTTTTAAAAACAGATTTCAGTCACCTATAAATCAAGAAAAAAGCCCCGAAACTTCTCAAGTTCGGGGCTTTTTTGGCTTTTTGCCAACTGTTGTGCTTACTGGCATTTATTCGATAACCATACTTTTGTTCGATAATTCAATATTGAAATTAATTTTAGCGTTCAAAGCTTTAAAAACTTTCAAAATTGTATCGAATCTTGCGTCTGTCAAGCTGTTTTCTATTTTAGAAATTTGAGCTTTTTTAACGCCAACCAATTCCCCTAGCTGTTCTTGCGTCAAATTTCTTTCCAATCTTATTTCTTTAATCGTTTGGCCAATTAAGTCAAGTCTTAATTCGTTTTCAAAAGCATCTCTTTTTGGGGTTCCGATTTCCCCAATATGTTTGTCAATTAAAACGTCTAAACTTGTAGTTTTCAATTTTCTATTTTCCATTTTCATTAGTTTTTATTGTTCAAAATAAATTGTTCTTAAATTTTCAGCTTTCTGAATTTCGTTTTTAGGCACTTTCCCAGTTTTTTTCTGAATTCCATGAGTTGAAATAACTAAAGTTTGCTGTTTATTTGTTTTATCCCAAAAAGCAAAAAATCTGTAATACGTTTTGTTATGCAAAGTCCTGAATTCCCATATATTGTCAGTCAATTTTTTAAATAATTCGTTGTCATTTTTATATTGCGATAATTTTATGTTGTAATAAATTTTCGTCTTAGCCTTTTCATCAAGACTTTCTATAAATTCGATTGCCTCGTCTAAAAATTCAACTTTAAATCTTGGCTCCATTCATTTCAATTTTAGCAAAGGTACAGGTTTCTTGATTAGGAAATAATTTCGACGTGTGTTTTTTGAAATGTACTGAAAAACAACATTTTGAATATTTGTGATTGTTACGCGATAGAATGCCCATCAACATCTGTTTGTCGAACTGTTTGATAGGCTTTTTCCTGCACTGTTGCCATATAGCGTGAATTATATAATTCTTATCACAAATTTCGTAAGATATTCCAATAAATCAATGAGTAAGTTTGTTGGTGTTGTAAAACACTTATTACAAAAGAAATATATTAAAAACAAAACACCATGAAAACGGAAACTAAAGGTTACAATTTAACGATCAATGTAAACAACTTTAATTTTTCTTATGATGATGTTGGTGATGGAAGCATTCCCATAATTTTCCTGCATGGTTTTCCTTTCGATAAAACAATGTGGCGTGGTCAACTTGATTTTTTGAAATCTTCTTATCGTTTAATCGCCTGTGATATAAGGGGATTTGGAAAATCAACAGACGAAGAATCACCTCTAAGTATTGATTTGTTTGGTAATGATTTAATACAGTTTATGGACACGTTAAATATTGATAAAGCCATTGTTTGCGGATTGTCTATGGGTGGTTACTTGGCACTTAATGTAATAAAAAGATTTCCAAGTCACTTTGAGGCATTGATTTTATGTGATACACAATGCATTGCCGACACTGCTGAAAGCAAAGAAAAACGTTATAAAATTATTGAAGAAATAGAAACTGATGGAGTTACTAATTTTAACGAAGGTTTCATAAAAAATGTTTTCCACAAAGATTCAATAACAAACAAAACGGAATTGGTCGAGCAATTGAGAAGTGTCGTGTTTTCTAATTCCCAACATATTATCAGTCAGGGATTAGTGGCGCTTGCTAAGCGTTCAGAAACGTGTTCCTCTTTGGGAGAGATAAGCATTCCCACATTGATTATTTGCGGCAGAGAAGACCAAGTAACACCATTGGCCCAATTTGAATTTATGAATGAACATAATAAAGGGTCAATACTTCATATTATTGATAATGCGGGTCACGTATCTAACCTTGAACAGCCCAAAGAATTTAATAAATATCTTGGTGAATTCTTGACTGATTTAAGTGGTTTTGATGTTTTGAATAGTTGAATGTAAATTATAGAGGTCTTAAATGATTAACAGCCTAAAACTCTTGTTATAATTTGAAAATGACTTCCATTAATGTTTAATAATTCCGTTTTTTTATGATATCTAAAAAGATAAATCCCGTAAAATTTGCAACACTCATTGGTTTATCGGTAATTGTTTTGTATTTCATCGCGTATGGTTCATTGAGCGGAGATAATAGTTTGCCTGAAAATGACGGAACTATTGTCAAAAACACACTGATAAATCCAGTTGAAACTAACGTCTCCCTGAGGGACAGCATAGTGGGCTTTGGAACGAAATTATTGGGAAAACCTTATGTTGCGGGCTGCTGTAGCAAGAATGGGTTTGACTGTTCGGGATTTGTTTTCTATGTTTTTCAGCATTATAAAATTCAGGTTCCACGAAGCTCTTCACAATTTGGGAATTTTGGAAAAGAAATCCCGATTGAAAGTGTAAAAAAAGGAGATATTCTGGTGTTTTTGAGTCCTACCAGAAACAATATAGGCCATGTGGGTATCGTTACAAATCCAAAAGGAAAGGAAAGCGATTTTATCCACGCCTCCTCGGGTAGTGAAATGAAAGTCATTATTACAAGTCTAAAAAAGGAGGGTTATACTCGTAGATTTGTAAAAGCGGTAGATGTCTTATCTGATTAATGATGAAACTCGTATTGATTTTGTTTGTTGTAACGAACGGGATGTTCACGCTCAATGTCATTAAGTTAAGGAAAATCGTCTCGGTTTTGTCATTCCGACAAAGGAGGAAACTCATATATTGCTCACGTTATGTGATTTCTCCCGTTGGTCGAAATGACAAAAAATCCTTAACTTAATGGCATTGCGCTTGCGCTAGCTGGGGGCTTTTCCTCCTAAACGCAGTGCGTTTGGCTCCAAAAGTGTGCTTTTCATCCCAAACGCAGCGCATCTGGCTCCAAAAGTGTGCTTTTCATCTCAAACGCAGCGCATCTGACTCCAAAACTGTGCTTTTCATCTCAAATGCAGTGCGTCTGGCTCCAAAAGTGTTCTTTTCATCCTAAACGCAGCGCATCTGGCTCCAAAAGTGTGCTTTTCATCTCAAACGCAGCGCGTTGACAATAAAACAGTCATTTTTGCTAGTGCGAGCGTCTCGCTAGTACCCCCGAAAAAAGAATTGATTTGTTTGTTCCACACGAAAGGATTCGTGCGGGAGGGGGGAATAGTTGAGAAAATCAAGTAGTTAGACTATCCCAAAAAGCCCATCAACATTCGTTTATCGAGTTGTTTGAGGTTTTTTTTCTGCACTGTTGCCAAAGTGTGAATTATATAATTCTTATCCCAAATTTCATAAGACATTCCGATAATTCAATACCTAAGTTTGCTACTGCCATTTAATACTAATCAACAGCAAAAAAACATCCGATTAGACATCATTAAAACGACTTAAAAACAACAAAAACACCATGGAAACAGCAACTAAAGGTTACAATTTAACGATCAATGTAAACAACTTTAATTTATCTTATGATGATGTTGGCGATGGAAGTATTCCCATTATCTTCTTGCATGGTTTTCCTTTCGATAAAACAATGTGGCAAGGTCAACTTGATTTTTTTAAATCTTCCTATCGATTGATAGCCTGCGATATTAGAGGATTTGGAAAATCAACAGACGAGGAATCACTACTTAGCATAGAAATGTTTGCTGATGATTTAGTAACGTTTATGGACAAGTTATATATTGATAAAGCCATTATTTGCGGTTTGTCAATGGGAGGTTTCATAACGCTTAATGCAATTAAAAGATTTCCAAGCCGTTTTGAAGCATTGATTTTATGCGATACACAATGTATTGCCGACACTCCTGAAGTCAAGGAAAAACGCTATAAAAATATTGATGAAATAGAAGCCAATGGAGTAACTAATTTTAATGAAGGTTTTATAAAAAATGTTTTCCATAAAGATTCACTGGCAAACAAAACGGAATTGGTCGAGCAATTGCGAGGTGTCGTGTTTTATAATTCCCAACACGTTATCAGTCAAGGATTGGTAGCATTGGGTGGCCGCTCAGAAACTTGTACCAGCTTGAGCAAAATACACATTCCAACATTGATTATTTGTGGCAAGGGAGATCAAGTAACGCCATTGGCACAATCTAAATTTATGAATAAACATATCAAAGGATCAATCCTCCAAGTCATTGAAAATGCGGGTCACGTATCCAACCTTGAACAACCCAAAGAATTCAACAAGCATCTAGACGAATTCTTGACTACTTTAAGTGGTTTTGATATATTGAGTATTGGATTGGAAACCAAAAAAATGATTAACAGTTGTTTGAGTACTATTAATGCTTGCTAATTCCTTTTTTTATGACATCTAAAAAGATAAATCCCGTAAAATTCGCATCACTCATTGGTCTAGTGATAATTGTTTTGTGTTTCATCGCGTACGGTTCATTGAAAAGAATTAATAGTCTACCCGAAAATGACGAAACTATTGTCAAAAAAACACTGATAAATCCAGTTAAAACGAATGTCTCCCTGAGGGACAGCATTGTGGGCTTTGGAATGGAATTATTGGGCAAACCTTATGCTGCAGGCGGCTGTAGCAGGAATGGGTTTGACTGTTCGGGATTTGTTTACTTTGTTTTTCAGCATTATAAAATTCAGGTGCCGCGAAGCTCTTCAGAATTCAGTCATTTCGGAAAAGAAATCCCGATTAAAAGCGTAAGAAAAGGAGATATTCTGGTATTTTTGAGCCCTACCAGAAACGATATAGGTCATGTGGGTATCGTTACAAATCCAAAAGGAAAGGAAAGTGATTTTATCCATGCCTCCTCGGGTAGTGAAATGAAAGTAATTATTACAAGTCTAAAAAAGGAGGGCTATACTCGTAGATTTGTAAAAGCGGTAGATGTCATATCGGCTTACTGATGTAAAAAATTATTGCTTTCTATCGAGTTTTGATAATAGTTGAAAGATTTACGCATTTTTATTTTTCATAGAATTCTATCGGCAAATTGTCCGGGTCCGCAATGAAAGTAAATCGTTTCTCGGTGAACTCATCTATTCGAATGGGTTCAGCTTCTATTTCGAATTTTTCTAAATGTGCAATGACTGTCTCCAAATCATCCACTTCAAAAGCAAGGTGTCTAAGTCCCATTGCCTCTGGCCTTGAAACTCTTTGTGGTGGATCAGGAAATGAAAATAGTTCGATAACATAAGTGCCATTGAGTTCCAAATCCAATTTATAGGATTGCCGATTTTCTCGATAAACTTCACGTATGATGGCTAATCCCAGGACTTCGGTATAGAATTTTTTAGATTTTTGATAATCAGAACAGATAATTGCAATGTGATGTACTTTGTTTATCATTGTTGTTTTTTGTGTCGTGATTGTCTTTTAATATTTAGTTGATTGTCGTTTTACAACTGCATTAACGTTTTGCCACTTTGAGGTGGCTGGAAATTCGTAACCTTTCAGTTTTCGGCTTAACGAAAACTTGATGCGAAACGGTAATTCCACTAAAACCCCTCGCTGTGCGAAGTCTCCCGACTTCGTACCTATTCCAATATACCATTACAATTATATTTCGACTGTTTAGGTTTATTAGTGTTAGTTTAAAATAGCAATGGGTACGAAGTCGGGAGACTTCGCACAGCAATTCCGACTTTTAAGAACATTCATTTTTTAAAGAACACTTCGGTTATCGGGGGGCACACTTGCCTCTTGTATTTCTTTCTGAAATCTTTACGATAACTCCATAGTGTTAACGGCAGGTATTCCGGTTCCGTTCAACACGGGTTTCATTGTTCGTGCTGCGCACGCAACGAAACCCTTGCAGAAGCCTTTATTTCTCTAAATGAATTTGAAAACCTAAACCAAGCATAAATTCACTTTCTAATTCAGTACTGTTTAATCTTGTTGAGTTATAATCAAGTGTCAATTCTAAAGCAACGCTACTATTAAAAAAAATTACTGGTCCAGTTTTAAATCCATAACCATTATTATGAAACTTTCCAGTATCATTACCATCTATTGTTTTTCCACCACCACCATAATAATTATATTGAGCTTGAAGTAATAAATTTATTCTGTTTTCAGGTTTTAAAAAATAGTAACGAATAAACGGTCCAGCTCCAAAGTATTGATATTTTTGATGATACCGATTATCATATGTATAGCTTAATTTTACACCTGCTGCTAATTTATCATAAAAAAAATACCCTATATTGGGGGAAATATTAAAAATCATTCTATCATCATATGGCTTTGTTCCGTCTGATAATTTTTCGACTTTAGTGTATTTAAAATTACCACTTCCTCCAACTAACCAATTCTTTTTCGTTAGTTGTGAATATGAAAATGTTGAGAAAAAGACAATTAACATTAGAAGTTTAATTTTCATTGTAATTTTGGTTTAAGGTTTCTGCTAACTTGTATATACTCGCTACAGAATAGCGACTATACATCCAAAATCGGGTAGATTGTCGCTATTGAATAGCGGATTCTAAACAAATATATAAATAATATTTTTATTACAAATCATCAAACGGCTTTTTATCTGCTGTCAATTTTTGAGGATTGGGTGAATGTGAATTTCGGGAGTCTTGCCGCCATTAGGTCAGGGCAACTGATAATAGGAATCAATTATTTTACAAAGAGTAAACCATCATTCTTTTGGCAATAAAACGGTGGCGGTAATATGCTCCAAAACCTCGAATGCCGTCTCGGCCATTTTGTTTCCTTTGTTGTCCAAAAGTGGGTTGACTTCAACAAATTCGATGCAAACCACTTTTCTGGTTTCGATAATTTGGTCGATGATAGCGATGATTTCATATTGGTCAAAACCTCTTGGAACCGGCGTTCCTGTTCCGTAAGAAATCAAGTCACAATCCATCGAATCCACATCAAAAGAAACATACAAAATATCGCAATGGGACAATTTATCCAAGGCTTCTTTCACGCAGGTTTTGAGTCCGCGATACCGGACTTCATCCACTTTGTAATTCCTGATTTTCAATTTTTCGATTTGCTTGTCTTCTGCTTCTTCGGTGTCTCGAACACCAAAATATACCAAATTTTCAGCCAAAACTTTCGCGCCTTTGCAACCAATATTTTTCATTTCTTCCCAATATTGTTGGGTTTCGGGAGCCAATTCGTTTATTTGGCAATCCAAATTATCATCGGCAATCACCGCTGCTAAAGGCATTCCGTGAATATTTCCCGAAGGCGAAGTGTAAGGCGAATGCAAATCGGCGTGGGCGTCAATCCAAATAACTCCCAATATTTGTTCGGGATAAACTGCCTTGATGCCGCTTATCGTTCCCAAAGCCGAAGAATGGTCTCCAGACAAAACGATGGGAAAAAATTTGGCTTCCAGATTTATCCTGACAGCATTGCAAACTCGAGTGCATTGTTCTACAACGTGCTCAATTCTTTTGGCAAAAGTACTTCGGTTTTTATCATAAATGGATTCGTTATGCGTTTTCACGTCTTCAAATTCAAACTGGTTGAAATAATCGCTGTTTTGGTTGATTGCCGCAATCTCAATGGCATCAACTCCCATATCAGAACCTCTTGTTCCTGCGCCAATGTCCGACCGATTCTTTATTAATTTTATAACTGGTTCCATACGATTCTATTTTCTAAAATCATTCAATGCTTTTTCGATAATTGCCAGACAGTCATATATTTGACTTTCAGTAATGACTAATGGCGGCGCCAATCTAATTTTGTTGCCGTGCGTTGGTTTTGCCAATAATCCGTATTCACTGAATTTCATACAAATATTCCAAGCCAAATCGGATTCTTCATCGCAATCAATGACAATCGCATTCAGCAATCCTTTTCCTCGAACCAATGTAATCAAAGAATTTCTTTGCGCAATTTCGTTCAATCCTTTTCTCAAAATAATTCCTAAACGCTCTGCATTTTCGGATAATTTTTCTTCACGAATTACTTCGAGAGCGGCAATGGCAACCGCCGCAGCAATTGGGTTTCCGCCAAAAGTGGAACCGTGTTGTCCGGGTTTAATCACGTTCATAATTTCATCATCGGCCAATACTGCCGAAACCGGATAAACACCTCCAGAAAGTGCTTTTCCCAAAATCAAAATATCGGGTTGCACGTTTTCGTGATGCACTGCCAATAATTTTCCGGTTCTCGCAATTCCGGTTTGCACTTCGTCAGCGATGAACAAGGTATTATGTTGCTCGCAAAGTGCTTTGGCTTTCGCCAAATAACCTTCGGAAGGAACATAAACTCCTGCTTCGCCTTGAATAGGTTCAACCAAGAAACCGGCGATATTATTTGTCGATTTTAAAACTTTTTCCAAAGCTTCAATATCATCATAAGGAATTTTGATAAATCCAGCCGTGAAAGGGCCAAAGTTTTTACGGGCACTTTCATCATTCGAAAACGAAATAATAGTCGTGGTTCTTCCGTGGAAATTGTTTTCGCAAACGATAATTTGTGCTTGGTTTTCAGGAATTCCTTTTACCTCATAAGCCCATTTTCGGCATAATTTAAGTGCCGTTTCCACCGCTTCGGCTCCCGTGTTCATTGGCAACACTTTGTCAAAACCAAAATATTGGGTTACATATTCTTCATAATTTCCCAATTGGTCATTATAAAAAGCACGCGAGGTCAAAGTCAATGTTTGCGCCTGTTTGATCATCGCATTCACAATTTTCGGGTGACAATGCCCTTGGTTTACCGCGGAATATGCCGAGAGAAAATCGTAATATTTTTTTCCGTCCATATCCCAAACAAAAACGCCTTCTCCTCTTTCGAGAACGACAGGCAATGGATGGTAATTGTGGGCTCCATATTTATTCTCTTTTTTTATCATTTCTTCAGATTTTGAAGAAAGGGTTTGATATATTTGTTCCATAGCACTTTGTTTTTTTAAACCGTTTAAATACAAAAGTAATTAAAATTTTTATTTCGCAATAAAAAATAATAATTTTGACTTATATTTGTTTAAAATAAGTCATATTTTATTTTTATACGAAAATATAAGTCATTTTAATCTAAATTATTATGGAAATACTAGATGAATTCGACACTAAAATTATCAAGGAATTGGAAAAAGATGGCCGAATGGCGTATTCAACAATTGCCGCCAATTTGAAAATATCGAACACGATGGTTCATCAACGCGTAAACCGATTGATGGAACAGGGGATTATCACAGGAATAAAACCGGTAATCAACGAGAAAAAAATTGGTTATGACTGGGGTGCTTTCACGGGAATTACTTTAAACAAAGACCAAGATTCGGGTAGAATTATCGAAGAATTGAAAAAAATTCCCGAAATCACCGAATGCTATTACATCTCGGGTTTATACACACTTTACATCAAAATCATTGCCCGAAATCACGAGCATATGCGTAAGGTGCTATATGAAAAAATCGACAATATTCCCGGTATTTCAAAAACCGATTCCATAATGGAACTAGGTTGCGCTTTCAAGCGAAATGTTACACTATAGTAAAAACTAATATTCAAAAAAAATGCAAAATTACAAGAATTACATA
This sequence comes from Flavobacterium sp. UBA5153, assembly GCA_002413745.1. GTDB lineage: Bacteria > Bacteroidota > Bacteroidia > Flavobacteriales > Flavobacteriaceae > Flavobacterium. The sequence continues at coordinate 28,302 of DHXP01000067.1, forward strand.
AAATTGGGACTGCTATTCTTCTGTATCAGTTTTCAGGCAATTTCTCAAAAAGCAGATACCAAAGAAATCAATAGACTCAAAAAATTAGCTCAAGAAGTCACCATTATCCGTGACAATTGGGGAATTCCACATATTTACGGCAAGACAGATGCCGATGCCGTATTTGGATTGCTTTACGCACAATGCGAAGACGATTTTAAACGCATCGAAATGAATTATGTAGAAAAACTGGGGCGTCTGTCAGAAATTAATGGGCAATCGTTTTTGTATAATGATTTAGAAACACGTCTTTTAATCGATGTAAATGAGGCAAAAGCCGATTATAAAAAAGCGGCTCCTTGGTTAAAAAAAGTATTGAACGGCTATGCTGACGGAATCAACTTCTATTTATACAATCATCCCGAAGTAAAGCCCGCTTTATTAAACCATTTTGAACCTTGGTATCCTTTGCTCTGGACTGACGGAAGCATTGGTGCCATAAGCACCGCCGATCTTTCCACTGGGGAACTTAAAGCTTTTTACTCCGATAATACTGATAAAGTAGCTTACGTGGAAAGAGAGAAAGACATGCAAACCGGCTCTAATGGTTTTGCTTTGGCTCCTTCTAAAACGGCTTCGGGAAATGCAATACTTTATATCAATCCGCATACTACTTTTTATTTTAGACCCGAAGTGCAAGTACACAGCGAGGAAGGATTGAATGTATACGGAGCAGTAACCTGGGGACAATTTTTTATTTATCAAGGATTCAATGAGAATTGCGGTTGGATGCATACTTCGTCAGCCGTGGATGTAGCCGACATATATGCCGAGAAAATAGTGACCAAAAACAAAAAATTGTTTTACGAATACGACAAAAAATTACTGCCTGTCATCGAAAAAGCAATCACCATAAATTACTCTGAAAACGGAAAGCTAAAAAGCAAAAAATTCAAGACTTACTTTACAATTCATGGTCCTATTATGGCCAAGAGAGACGAGAAATGGATAAGTCTAAAATCGAATAACCGTTCGATGAATAGTCTGGTTCAAAGTTGGGTAAGAACGAAGTCCAAGGGATTTGACGATTATAAAAAAGCAATGGATTTGAAAGCCAACACTTCAAATAACACTGTTTTTGCCGATAGCAAAGGAAACATAGCCTATTGGCACGGAAACTTCATTCCTATTCGAGACAAGAATTTAAATTGGGCGAAGGTTATGGACGGCACAACTTCGGCAACGCAATGGAAAGGCTTGCACGAGGTTTCCCAATCCGTTCATTCATACAATCCTGTAAACGGATGGTTGCAGAACTGTAATTCTACCCCCTTTTCCGTGGCTGGTGCCAATAGTCCGAAAAAAGAAAACTACCCTTCCTATATGGCGCCCGATGGTGAAAATTTCAGGGCCATAAATGCAGTCCGTATTTTAAGCAAAGGAAATAAATATACTTTAGACAAAGTAATCGCAGATGGCTACAACACTTATCTCACCGCTTTCGAGGTATTGATTCCTCCACTGACCGCCAGTTTTGATAAAAATATAAAACCAGGTGACCCGCTGTACAATGATTTGGCCGAACCAATAGCCGTATTGAAAAACTGGGATTATTATTCCAATGAAAATTCAGTTGCGACAACATTGGCCGTCGAATGGGCAACAAAATTATACCCAATTATTCAAAAAGTATATATTAACCAAGGCGAATCAGATCAGGTGGAAAACACGAAAAATTTCGCAAAAAACGCCACGGCCGATCAACTGCTCCCTCAATTGCAAATGGTGGTTAATGAATTGAAAACCAAATTTGGCAAATGGCAAATTCCGTGGGGCGAAATCAATCGCTTTCAAAGACCCTCTGGCGCTATTGACCTCGTTTATAACGATACTTTGGAAAGTTTGCCTATTGGTTATACTTCTTCACTGTGGGGCTGTTTGCCTTCATTTAGAGGCAATTATCAAAAAGACACCAAAAAAAGATATGGATCTAGCGGCAATAGTTTTGTGTGCGTGGTGGAATTTGGCGATAAAATAAAAGCCAAGTCTTTGCTTGCGGGCGGAAACAGTGGCGACCCACTATCCAAACACTTTAATGACCAAGCAGAAATGTATCGAAAAGGAGAATTCAAGGACGTTCTGTTTTATAAAGAGGATGTTCTAAAAAATGCGGAACGAACCTATCATCCCGGTGAATAATACCGCTAGTTATTTCA
>DHXP01000067.1:30635-88772 GCA_002413745.1 Flavobacterium sp. UBA5153
GAACTAAATGAAATATACAGCGGCATTATACCAGAACGATTGGACTAAAACATATTAACCAATGGTATAATTTTGGATTTTGTAACTAGTCCCGGAAAAAAATGTCACCAACTAGAGTTTTAAAAATGGAAACCTCGTAATTTTTTATTTCGAGGTTTTTTTCTCCCTTTTATTTCAGATATTTACCAAAAATTATAACGTTATGAAAAATGGCATCTATTTATTTTTAGCAATCCTATTGTATTCAAATGGTTCCTTTGCACAGTTGAAACCCATACAATACAAGGATGGAATCCAAGTTTTGAATGGTTTTCAAATTCAACCTTCGAAAAAAAGCCAACAAAAACCGGGAATCCTGATACTACCGGCTTGGATGGGAATTGATAAACTTTCTAAAGACACTGCCGAAAACTTGGCGAATTTGGGATACTATGCTTTCGTAGCCGATATTTATGGTGAAGGGAATTATCCAAAAGACTACTCCGAAGCTGGGAAAAATGCTGGTTTTTATAAAACTAATTTCTTGGAATATCAAAAACGAATTTCCTTGGCATTGGAACAATTAATTCGTTCCGGCGCAAATCCGGACAACATTGTTGTTATCGGCTATTGTTTTGGCGGCACTGGGACACTTGAAGTCGCACGAGCACATTTGAATGTAAAAGGAGTTGTATCTTTTCACGGCGGATTGGGCAGAGATTCCAAAAGAATTATAGAACCAATCACGGCAAAGGTTTTGGTTTGCCACGGAGCCGATGATCCTTATGAATCCAAAGAAGAAATCGCTGCTTTCCAACAGGAAATGAGAGAAACAAAAGCCGATTGGCAGATGATTTATTATGCCAATGCCGTACATTCCTTTACCAATCCTGAATCGGGAAATGACAATTCCAAAGGAGCGGCTTACAACGAAAAAGCGGCAAAACGGTCGTGGGAACACATGAAACTTTTCCTGAATGAAGTCCTTAAAAAATAGAAACTAATTTAAACCCAAATACTTATTACCCACATTCTGTATAGAATAGTCATGTTTAACCAAAACACAAATAAGAATGAAGGTTTTATTTAAGATGTCATATCCCATATTCCTATAAAAAAAATTGTCTACTATGAAAAAAATCCTAATTATTTTTACGATTGCCTCCACAATTTCTTGCGCTTCACAAAATGCCAGTCAACTGACTTTAAAAGGAAATCTGCGGAGCGCTGAACCTTCTAAAACTAGCATTTCCAGTGCCAGTCTCACAAAATATGCAAACACTATAACAGCCGGTGATTTAAAAACATATCTCTACATCGTCGCCTCAGATTCGATGGAAGGACGAGACACTGGATCCAAGGGACAGAAAAAAGCGGGGGAATATATCATTAATCAATATAAAAATAACACTATTCCTTTTCCAAAAGGAGCAACAGATTATTACCAAAAGATTCCAGCCTCTTTCCTGAATGCCAAACGCAATGATAACTTGCCAGATTCAGAAAATATTTGGGCATACATCGAAGGCTCCGAAAAACCAAACGAAGTCATCGTGATTTCGGCTCATTATGACCATGTTGGTATAAAAAATGGCGAAGTTTATAACGGTGCCGATGATGATGGTTCCGGCACGGTGGCATTACTCGAAATTGCCAAAGCATTCGAAATAGCAAAAAAAGAAGGTCACGGACCGAAACGCTCCATTTTATTTCTTCACGTTACCGGCGAAGAACATGGACTGCTGGGTTCCACTTTTTATTCCGAGCATCCTTTGTTTCCATTGGCAAACACCATAACCGACATCAATATCGACATGATTGGTCGCCGTGATGAATTTCACAAAGAATCAAACAATTATGTGTATCTAATTGGTTCCGATTATCTATCGACCGATTTGTACAACATTTGCGAAGACGCCAATAAAAACTATGTGAACTTATCTTTAGATTACAAATACAACGACAGAAAAGATCCGAACCGTTTTTATTACCGCTCAGATCATTACAATTTTGCCAAAAACGGCATTCCTTCGGTTTTCCTCTTCAATGGTGTCCACGCTGATTATCACAAAGCCACTGATAAAGTCGACAAAATTGAATTTGATGCTTTGGCAAAAAGGGCGCAATTAGCATTTGCCATCGCTTGGGAATTAGCCAATAGGGAAAATCGCCCCGTGGTTGATAAAGATGGAAAGTAGTTGCAGAACTTAAATAAAATCACAAAGAGCTTTGAAGAAATTTAAAGCTCTTTTTTTTTATGACTATCCGTTAACGATACCAAAAAAATATTTTCGCCACGAATTTCACCAATTTTCACTAATTTTTATCAATAAACGGGGTAAATTAAACTTGAATTCGTGTTAATTCGTGAAATTCGTGGCGAATAAAAATAGTCCACAAAGCGGACAGTCATATTTTTTTATACAAATGCACGAGAAAGTTAACCCCACAAAAAAAGCCTCGAATTTCTTCGAAGCTTTTGCGTTTTGGGTGGCTGACCGGGTTCGAACCGGCGACCCTCGGCACCACAAACCAATACTCTAACCAGCTGAGCTACAACCACCATTTTTAACGAGTGCAAATATATTACAAAAGTTGGCTTTTACAAAGAAAATTATCAAAAAATTACAACAAGTCGCCTAAACTATTGACTGCCAAATATCTTTCGACCGTAAATCCTTCGGCATAATCGACACCAATCATTCTTCCTAGATCCTGCGCACGATAACTGAGGCTTTCCAGGAAGTTTTTTGATGCAATTGGCGTTTCTGGTTCATCAGAATTTGCATTGTAAAACTGCGAACCGTAAGCTAAAATGGCTTCTACCCTTTTATCGTTAAAACCCGTAATGTCAACCACAAAATCTGGTTCAATATTCTTCCATTGTATGTAATGATACACTAATTTTGGTCGCCAGGCTTCTTGTTCTTCTCCCTTGTATTCCGTTTTGATTTTCATCAAACCCGACAAAAAACAGGCATCCGAAACCAATTCACTTCCTTTTCCGTGATCGATATGGCGGTCATCAATGGCATTGCATAACACGATTTCGGGTCTGTATTTCCGAATCATTTTAATGATTTCCAACTGGTTCGATTCGTCATTTACAAAAAAACCATCGCGCATATCCAGGTTTTCCCGAACGGAAACTCCCAGAATTTTTGCTGCATTAGCGGATTCTCGATTTCTAATTTCGACCGAACCACGCGTTCCCAGTTCTCCGCGAGTCAAATCAATGATTCCTGCTTTTTTTCCCAATGCTATTTCTTTGGCAATTGTTCCGCCACAGCCTAATTCCACATCGTCTGGATGCGCCCCGAATGCTAATATGTCTAGTTTCATCTAATGTTTTATTTAATTATTTTCAATGGCAATTTCAATTTCAATGGCAATTTCAATTTCAATGGCAATTTCAATGGCAATTTCAATAGTAAAATCTAAAAAAGCAAAAAAATCTAAGTTCTACTTTCTACCATCTATTTTCTATGCTCTATTTTCTAAAAATCTAAAATTAAAAATCCAAACTTCTCTTCATCGTCGCCGATTTATTGATGCTTTCCTCCCACTCTTTCCCGGGAATGCTGTCTTTTGTGACACCACAACCCATATATAAATGAGCTTGAGAATCACAAATCTCCATACACCGCAAATTTACAAACAAATCAGAACTTATGGAATCTTTTGCTAAACTGCTATTCAACTCGCCCAAATAACCAGTGTAAAAAGTTCTGTCATAATTTTCATTTTCCAAAATGAATGCTTTCGATTTGTTCTTTGGCAAACCACAAACGGCAGGTGTTGGGTGCAATAATTGGATCACCTTTTGCAGACTGGAACTCGAATTCAAAACACCCGAAATGTCTGTTTTTATATGCCAAATACTTCCCGCTTTAATGCTGTACGGTTTTGAAACTATTACTTCAGAAGCAACATCTTTCAATCTTTCCACAATATAATCGGTGACAAATTGCTGTTCTTCTTCTTCTTTTTTAGCCCAAATAACTTCCACTGAACCAGTATCTTTTTGCGTTCCAGCTAAAGCAATGGTTTCAAATGCATTATTTTTTACTTTCAACAATTGTTCTGGTGTGGCACCAAGCCAAATCCCAACTTTTGGATGAAAAAAGCAATAGACAAAAGTGGAAGGATACAACTGAACCAATTTTCCGAAAGCGGTAACCAAATCAAAATCGACCAAGTCAACTGTTTCTTTTCGAGACAAAACCACTTTCTTGAATTCGTTGTTTTCAATGGCTTGAATCCCTTTGGCAACCAAGGTTTCAAAATTATTTCTGGCCACTTCATTGGGTAAATTAGCTTCTTTTTCCGGAATATCAGTTTTGTCTTCAATCCGGTCTACGTTAATTATTTCAGACTGATTTTCTGGAATTATCAACGTTTGACTTCCGTCAAAAGAAGCAAAAACGAAACCTTTTTCCGTAAAATCATTAACTTCAAACAAGGTGTCATTTTCTTGAAATAGCCCAATAACATTAGCCTCGTCAGGCTTTTTGTAAACCACAAAAGGAAGATTTTTCTCTATTTGTTTTGTGGCTTTATCTAAAAATATTTCCATTATTAGTCTTCGATTTTTCTTTTTGGCAAAACCATGTTGGTCAATTTACAAAGCGAAATCAGATTATCATTTTCATCGGTAATTCTAATTTCCCAAAGATGAATGCTTCGTCCTTTGTGAAGTATTCTTGCCGTTCCATAAACAATTCCTTCCCGTTTTGCTTTCAAATGATTTGCCGATATTTCGATACCACGAATTTCACTATGTTCGGAATTGACAAACATCATCGATGCGGCACTTCCCACGCTTTCGGCCAAAGCAACCGAAGCTCCTCCATGCAACAAACCCATGGGTTGGTGAACTGAAGGATTCACGGGCATTTTCGCCACTAAATAATCTGGTCCCGCATCAATAAATTCTATATTTAGTGTGGTCATCAAGGTATTTCTTGAAATTTTATTATAATATTCAAGGATTTTATCTTTGTCGAATGTCATATGTTTTACTTTAAAAAACAAATTTATGTAAAAGATGAGACACAAAATAGTAAATACAATTGTTATTATAAATCCAAAATTGAAAATCGTTCTTCAATCCTATTAGATTTTTCCTATTTTTACAAAAAATCTAACGAAATGCGTCAGTTTGTTTTTCTGCTTTTTATTGGAATACTTATTTCTCTTGGCTCGTGTCGGACTGATTTTGTGACCGTGCCAAGCACCGGTGATTTGGAATTTTCAAAAGACACTGTTTATTTGGATACCGTTTTTACCAACATTGGTTCAAGTACTTATACTTTAAAAGTATATAATCACGGCAAAAACGACATTACTATCCCCAGCATAAAATTAGGCAAAGGATTAAATTCAAAATACAGGATGACGGTTGATGGAATGCAGGGAAATCAAGGAAAAGCATTCAATAACGTGACTATTTTAGCCAAGGATAGTTTGTATATTTTTATTGAAACCACCGCAAATAGCGCTGATGCAAATCCCGCAGACTTTCTATACACCGACCAAATTCAATTTGACGGCGGAGCAAATCTTCAAAATGTAGAATTGGTGACACTTGTTCAAGATGCCATTTTTCTTTATCCGAAACGTTTTAATGACGGCACCACCGAAACACTTCCCATTGGAAATGAAACAATCTACGGTTTTTATTTGGATGAAAATGACCCAATAAATGGCAACGAACTCACTTTCACAAAACAAAAACCATACGTAATCTATGGCTATGCGGCAGTTCCTCCAGGAAAAACGGCTATTTTTGATGCGGGAGCCAGAGTCTATTTTCATGCTAATTCTGGGATAATTTTGACTTCAAATGCGTCCATTAACGTAAACGGAACAAATTCGAGTACAGACAAACTCGAAAATGAAGTCATTTTTGAAGGAGATCGACTTGAACCTGATTTTGCTGATGTTTCTGGACAATGGGGAACAATATGGCTCACTGACGGCAGCACAAACAACCAATTTAATCATTTGACCATTAAAAATGCAAGCATTGGAATGTTAATCCAAAACAATGACGGAACAACGGTAAAAATTAAAAATACACAAATCTATAATTCTACCAATTATGGAATTTTGGCACAAACAGCGAAAATAAGTGGAGAAAATATAGTTATCAATAATGCCGGACTGGCAGGTTTAGCTTGTACTTACGGCGGAGATTATACTTTTACCCATTGCACTTTCAATAATAATTGGAACAGTTCTAGTCAAGTGGCTGTTTTGGTAAATAATTACTTTTTAGGTGCAGTTCCCGAAGAAAAAAATCTTGTAACGGCATCATTCAATAATTGCATTATCTATGGTTCTTATTCAAATGAAATGATTTTAGACAAAAAACCGGGTGCCACATTTGAATACCAATTCAATAACTGCCTTTTAAAATTTAACAATGTCTCCAATAAATTTACCAATGACCCTAATTATCAATTCAATACTGATGCCGTACATTATAATTCTATACTATTAAACACAGCCCCTAAATTCTTGAATGTTTCCCAAAACAAACTCAACATTGATGGCACATCTGCGGCTTTCGCCAAAGGAAATGCTGCTTATCTTATTCCTTTTGATATTATAGGAAACACTCGAACTTTGCCTCCTGATTTGGGCGCCTATCAAAATATGCCATTTCCTAAATAATTTTAAAGTCTTTATTATTGTTTATTTTGCTCTTACTAATTTTTTAAACTAAATTTGCAAAACAACAATAACTACATTATTCCAATGATTCATTTCTTTGAAAACCAAAGCAAGACGATTTTTGCAGTTCAAACTCAAAACCCTCTTTCGGCTCAAGACATTTCAAAACTCAACTGGCTTTTTGCCGACTCTAATAAAATAGAAAAATCCGTACTGACGGATTTTTTTGTTGGTTCTCGCGCCACAATGGTTACGCCGTGGAGTACCAATGCCGTAGAGATTACCCAAAATATGGGCATTTCAGGAATCTTGCGAATCGAAGAATTTCATAAAACTTCGGCTGATTCTTCTGATTTTGACCCTATGCTTTCGCAAAAATATTCTGAATTAAACCAGGAAATTTTCACCATTAATATCAAGCCTGAACCTATTCTGGAAATCGATGATATCGCGGCATATAATAAAAAAGAAGGTTTGGCTTTGAGCCAAGAAGAAATCGATTATTTGGATAATCTATCCACTAAATTAGGACGAAAACTAACCGATTCAGAAGTTTTTGGATTTTCGCAAGTGAATTCGGAACACTGCCGTCATAAAATTTTCAACGGAACTTTCGTAATCGATGGAGAAGAAAAAGAATCTTCCTTATTTAAATTAATCAAAAAAACGTCATCCGAAAACCCTAACGATATTGTTTCGGCCTATAAAGACAATGTGGCTTTTGTAAAAGGGCCAAGAGTGCAACAATTCGCTCCAAAAACTGCCGACAAACCTGATTTTTACGAAATCAAGGAATTTGATTCGGTTATTTCATTAAAAGCAGAAACCCATAATTTCCCAACAACCGTGGAGCCTTTCAACGGAGCTGCAACAGGTTCAGGAGGAGAAATTCGGGATCGTTTGGCTGGTGGTCAAGGTTCTTTGCCATTGGCAGGAACCGCAGTTTACATGACTTCGTATTCTAGATTAGAAAAAAACAGAGAATGGGAAAACGCCGTTGAAGAACGAAAATGGCTGTACCAAACGCCAATGGACATTTTGATAAAAGCATCCAATGGTGCTTCCGATTTTGGAAATAAATTCGGACAACCTTTAATCACGGGTTCGGTTCTTACTTTCGAACATGAAGAAAACAATCGCAAAATTGGTTACGATAAAGTAATTATGCAAGCGGGCGGAATTGGTTACGGAAAATTAGACCAAGCTATCAAACACAAACCGCAGGAAGGCGATAAAATCGTTATTCTTGGTGGTGAAAATTATAGAATCGGAATGGGCGGAGCTGCCGTTTCCAGTTCCGATACAGGTGCTTTTAGTTCAGGAATTGAGCTGAATGCAGTGCAACGTTCGAACCCAGAAATGCAAAAGCGCGCTGCCAATGCGATTCGTGGCATGGTAGAAAGCGACGTCAACCCAATCGTTTCAATTCACGATCATGGTGCCGGCGGACACTTAAACTGTCTTTCGGAATTGGTGGAAGAAACAGGAGGATTGATTGATTTAGATAAATTGCCAGTGGGAGATCCTACTCTTTCGGCCAAAGAAATAATCGGTAACGAATCTCAGGAAAGAATGGGATTGGTTATTGGGCAAAAAGACATCGATTTACTCCAAAAAATTGCCGACAGGGAACGTTCTCCGATGTATCAGGTTGGTGAAGTTACAGGAAACCATCGTTTTACTTTCGAATCAAAATCGACTGGCGCAAAACCAATGGATTTTGCCTTGGAAGACATGTTTGGCAGTTCGCCAAAAGTGGTAATGAACGATAAAACCATCGTTTACAATTATCCAGATTTAGAATATTCAATAAAAAATATCACCACTTATTTAGAGCAAGTGCTTCAACTGGAAGCGGTTGCTTGTAAAGACTGGCTGACCAATAAAGTCGATCGTTGCGTGGGCGGAAAAGTGGCCAAACAACAATGTGCTGGCCCTTTACAATTACCATTGAACAATTGTGGCGTAATGGCTTTGGATTATTTAGGAAAAGAGGGAATTGCAACTTCTATTGGACATTCCCCAATTGCTGCACTTATTGATCCTGTTGCAGGAAGCAGAACCGCAATCGCCGAATCATTATCGAATATCGTTTGGGCTCCAATAAAAGAGGGAATGAAAGGAATTTCTCTTTCGGCCAACTGGATGTGGGCGTGTAAAAACGAAGGCGAAGATGCTCGTTTATACGCAGCGGTAAAAGCTTGTTCCGATTTTGCCATCGAATTGGGAATCAACATTCCAACAGGAAAAGATTCGCTTTCGATGAAACAAAAATATCCAAACGACGAAGTAATTGCGCCGGGAACGGTGATTATTTCGGCTGGTGGAAATTGCACCGATATTAGAAAAGTAGTAGAACCTGTTTTGCAGAAAGACGGTGGTTCGATTTATTATATCAACCTTTCGCAAGATGATTTCAAATTAGGAGGTTCATCATTTGCACAAATCTTGAATTCTATCGGAAACGAAGCACCAACAATTAAAGACGCTACTTTTTTCAAAAATGCTTTTAATACAATTCAAGAATTGATTTTAGACAATCAAATTTTGGCTGGACACGACATAGGAAGTGGTGGTTTGATTACTACTTTATTAGAAATGTGTTTTGCTGATGTGAATTTGGGAGCCAAAATAGATTTCTCTGTTTTTGAAGAAAAAGACATTATCAAATACTTATTTTCCGAAAATATTGCGATTGTTTTCCAAGCCAAAGACGATGCTGTTGTTGAAAGCAAATTAAAATCAAATAATGTAGCTTTCTATAAATTAGGAACAGTTACCAATGAAGAAACTTTGGACTTTGGCCCTTGTGGTTTAAGCATCCCAAAATACAGAGACATTTGGTTTAAAACCTCTTTCCTACTCGACCAAAAACAAGCCAAAAACGGAACGGCTCAGGCACGTTTCGACAATTACAAGAACCAAGCTTTACACTATACTTTTCCAGCGCATTTTACAGGTAAATTACCTGTCATCTCGAGCGCAGTCGAGAGACCGAAAGCTGCTATTATTCGTGAAAAAGGAAGTAATTCCGAGCGTGAAATGGCAAACGCAATGTTCTTGGCTGGATTTGACGTAAAAGACGTTCATATGACTGATTTGATTTCGGGACGTGAAAATCTGGAAGATATTCAATTTATTGGAGCTGTTGGAGGTTTCTCGAATTCAGATGTTTTGGGTTCTGCCAAAGGTTGGGCTGGAGCATTTTTATACAACGAGAAAGCAAAAGCAGCATTGGAAAACTTCTTCAAACGGGAAGACACTTTGTCTGTTGGGATTTGCAATGGTTGCCAATTATTTGTGGAATTAGGATTAATCAATTCGGAACACGAAGAGAAACCACGAATGTTGCACAACGAAAGCCACAAACACGAAAGTATTTTTACTTCGGTGAAAGTGCAAGAAAACAATTCGGTGATGCTTTCGACTTTAGCTGGAAGCACATTGGGAGTTTGGGTTTCACACGGAGAAGGAAAATTCCAATTGCCACTAGCCGAAGATCAATACCAGATTGTTGGAAAATACGGTTACGAAGGTTATCCGGCAAATCCTAATGGTTCTGATTATAACACGGCGATGCTTTGCGATACAACAGGAAGACATTTGGTTATGATGCCACACATTGAGCGTTCCACTTTCCAATGGAACTGGGCAAATTATCCGAAAGACAGAAACGATGAAGTTACGCCTTGGCACGAAGCATTCGTGAATGCAAGATTGTGGATTGAGAAAGTATAATTAGAAACTTATAACACATAAAAAAAACCATTCGCAAGCGAATGGTTTTTTTATGTGTTCACTGGAAAATTACCTCTTTTTTCCGGCTAATTCTTTCCTGTTTTTATAGGTCTTCAAATATTCGCCTTTAGGTTTACCATCCTCAAAGGAACTCCATTTTATGATATTGGTAATATGGTCAAAAATAGTTGGTGATTTTTATTTGGTATACATTTTTTTGTCCATTACCCTATCCATGTAATCTTGGATAAATGCTTTACAACGCAATTCAATATCATCCATTTCTGAATTTCTATTTTTTATTAAATTGTTTTTTAAGCCTTTATCATTTTTATCATAAAACCCAAGAGCCTTTTTACCATCGAAAGTACAAATGTAATTTCCTCTTGAAAATTGATAGATATTTCCAGTAGAATTAATAACAAATGGTTCGCTTGATTTCTTGTCGAACAAACTTCTGCCCCAACTTCTAAACGGTTTTTTGTAACCAATCATGTCCAAAATCGTTGGGTAAATATCTATTTGTTGTGCCAAATCATCGTCGACACCCACATATTTACTGTTAGGTTTATAGATAATAATGGGAACTGCATACCGGTTTATTGGTTTTTGATATTCATCATAATAAATTTGGTTACAGTGATCGGCAACCAAAATAAAAATGGTATTAGAAAACCAAGGTTGTTTTTTAGCCTCGGTAAAAAATCGCTTTAAGGCAAAATCGGTATATTCTGCACATTTATGAATGGGAACGCCGCCTTCATGAAACCTATTTTTATATTTATCAGGAATAATATACGGCTCATGGGAAGAAACGGTAAAAACGGTGGCAAAAAATGGCGTTTTCTTTTTGTCCAAGGTGTTTTTCATGAATTGAAGAAAAGGTTCGTCCCAAATTCCCCAAAAACCATCAAATTGCGAATCGTCATTAAACTCGGTTCTTCCATAATAATGTTCGATGCCAAGAATATTTCCAAAACCCAAAAATCCCATCGAACCATTTGCCGCTCCATGAAAAAAGGAAGTATCATACCCTTCACCTTTTAGTGTGGAAACCAGCGATTCTATTTTCTGTTTTGGATAAGGTGAAGAGGTGAAAGCATCCTTAAAGGACGGAATTCCTGCTAAAACTGAAGACATTCCGTGAATGGATTGTCGACCATTGGCATAAGCATTTGTATAAATCATGCTGTGTTGTGACAAGGAATCCAAAAACGGTGCATGTGTTTTATAATTGGGGATTTTAGCGTTTTTATTGAACGCTCCAATATATTCCCGCCCATAACTTTCCAAAATAAAGACAACCACATTGGGCTTGGTTTCAGGATTATTGTGGTATTGTTTTATGGGTTGGATTTTATCTAAAATCACTTGATCGTTGACATCCGGATAGTTCGTTTTTAGGAAACTATTGGTAAACAATGTTCGGAAAATCGCAAAAGGTGTGTTGAGCACAATGTCCGAATGGACAATGTTTTTCACATGACGACTGGCGTCCAAAAGATTTATTGGTCGAGTGGATTTATCGAAATCGCCTCCACGAATGCCTCCTATCGTAAACAATACGATTATCAAAAATCCAATTGTCGAGAAACCAAAGTAATGCAATTTTTTGGTTGGTCGAGAAACCTGAACTTCCACCTTTTTATATAAATAAATCCAAAGTGTCGAAAAAAGAAGAAACAGAACAACTACGTGCCAATAATCAATCAAAAAGCTGAAAAACAAAACCTTTTTATTGGTTTCATGCTCTATAACATTCAGCGCCACGATTGTGGTACGCGCAAAAGTGTATTTGTAATAAATAAAATCGATAAAATTGGTGGCATAAGCCAGCAAATTAGTGATAAAATAGAGAAATAAAAGAAACTTTTGATAGCCGACATTCGTGTTTTTAAAAAATGGCAATACCGAAAACAGAATAAAAAGAAGGTTCACATATAAAATTGCCGTAGTATCAAAGGCCAAACCATAATAGCAAAGAGATAGCAAATCCGAAACCGAATCAACTCGCAACAGCTCAGTATTATAAAGATAAAAAAGAATTCGTGCAATAAAATAAAAAATATAAGCCAAGGATAGTCTATAAAACAGGACTTTATATTCATTCAAGCGCAAGTGTTTGTGCATTTTGTATAAATTAATTAAACTTTGCAAAGGTATTACAATTAATCTATTACAAATTGTTAAAAAAAGATCAAAAAAATCAAAACTTGCGAATTTTGCACAAAACATTTAAAAGAATAAAAATTGTTCACTAATTATTTATTACTTAATTTGCGATAAATTAACATTATTCCAAATGGCAGAAATCACCAGATTATTTGAGTTTCCCTATTTTCAATTAGAGCATTATTCGATTCCAGATGCTTTGGTTACCAAGTATAATGGTGTTTGGGTAAAAACTTCGACTGAAGAATACATCGCAAAAGTAAATGCAATTTCGAGAGCATTAGTGAGAATGGGAATTAAAAAAGATGATAAAATTGCCCTGATTTCTACCAATAATAGAACTGAATGGAACATTATGGATATCGGGGTTTTGCAAACTGGCGCACAAACTATTCCAATTTATCCCACAATTTCCGAAGATGATTACGAATACATATTGAACCATTCCGGTTCCATTTATTGTTTTGTCTCTGATGACGAAGTATTGCAAAAAGTAAATTTAATAAAACATAAAGTCCCGAATCTAAAAGAAGTATATTCCTTTAACGAGATTGAAGGTTGTAAAAATTGGACGGAATTGCTAATTCTTGGCGAAGACCAAAGCAATCAAGATGTTGTCGAAGACAGGAAAAACCACGTTAAATCCGAAGATTTAGCCACCATAATATACACCTCCGGAACAACGGGAAAACCAAAAGGAGTGATGCTTTCGCATCAAAACATCGTGTCCAATGTCTTGGCCAGCGCCATGAGAATTCCTTTTGAAGCCGGAAAAAGTCGTGCTATGAGCTTCTTGCCCGTATGCCATATTTTAGAAAGAATGGTGTTGTATTTATATCAATATTATGGAGTTTCCATTTATTTTGGTGAATCAATTGACAAAATAGGCGACAACGTAAAAGAAGTAAAACCTACCGTAATGACCGCTGTTCCTAGGCTTATTGAAAAAGTTTATGATAAAATTTTCGCCAAAGGCGCTTCACTTTCAGGCATTAAAAGAAAATTATTCTTCTGGGCCATCGATTTAGGACTGAAATATGAACCTTATGGAGCCAATGGATTTTGGTACGAAATGCAATTAAAAATTGCAAGAAAACTCATCTTCAGCAAATGGAGAGAAGGTTTGGGTGGCAATTTAGATCTAATGGTTTCCGGAAGCGCCGCTTTACAGCCAAGACTGGCCAGAATATTTGCCGCAGCAGAAATTCCTGTAATGGAGGGCTATGGCTTGTCCGAAACCTCTCCCGTAATCGCGGTAAATGACACTCGCAACCACGGTTTCAAAATTGGAACCGTAGGTAAAATAATTGATCACGTAGAGGTAAAAATTGCCGAAGACGGAGAGATTTTGTGTAAAGGACCAAACGTGATGATAGGTTATTACAAAGACAATGCTTTAACTAGTGAAGCAATAGTGGATGGTTATTTTCACACGGGCGACATTGGCGAAATTGACAGTGAAGGCTTCCTTAAAATTACGGATCGCAAGAAGGAAATGTTTAAGACTTCGGGAGGTAAATATATTTCGCCGCAATTACTGGAAAATGCAATGAAACAATCCCGTTTTATCGAGCAAATTATGGTCATTGGAGATGGACAAAAAATGCCTGCAGCCTTTATTCAACTCAACTTTGATTTTGTCAGACAATGGGAAAAAATCCACGGAATAACTGTTGGTTCAACCAATGAAGAAATTATTAAAAATCCAAAAGTTATCGAGCGCATTCAAGAAGAAGTGGACTTTTTTAATGAAAAATTTGGCAATTGGGAAAAAATAAAACGTTTTGAACTAACTCCTGATGTTTGGTCTGTTGCCGGCGGTCACCTTACGCCTACTCTAAAACTAAAACGAAAAATAGTAATGGATAAATATATTGATTTATTCCATAAAATATATAATTAGCATCTCACATAAAACTAAAAATTATGAAACTCAAAACCCTAATTTATTTATTATTTGTGCCGTTTTTATTTACTAATTGTAACGAAAAAACAAAAGAAGATTCCATAAAAGCAAATTACTTGGACTTCTCCAAACGTGACGACCAGTTTACGGGTGGTATAAAGATGATTCCAATTACGACTCCAATCGGCAAATTCAAAGTTTGGACGAAAACCGTTGGAAACAATCCCAAAATAAAAGTGCTGCTGCTTCACGGTGGACCAGGCTTAACACACGAATGTTTTGAAAGTTTTGATGGTTATTTTCCACAAGAAAGTATCGAATATATTTATTATGACCAATTAGGTTCGTATTACAGTGATCAACCCAACGACAATCAATTATGGACTACTGAACGTTTCGTCGAAGAAGTGGAACAAGCCAGAAAAGCATTGAAATTAGACAATACCAATTTTTATTTGTTGGGACAATCTTGGGGAGGAATTCTAGCAATGGAATATGCGCTGAAATACCAAAAAAACCTGAAAGGTTTGATTATTTCAAATATGATGGCAAGTGCTCCAGATTATAATAAATATGCAGCAGAAGTACTAGGGCCACAAATGGATCCAAAAATCTTGAAACAAATTCAAGACATCGAAAAAAACAATGATTTTGCCAATCCAAAATACAGCGAACTCCTTTTCAAATATTATTATACAGAACACATTCTCAGAAAACCATTGGAAGAATGGCCAGAGTCAATTACCCGAGCTTTCAAACATCTTAACCCTAATGTGTATGTTTATATGCAAGGTCAAAGCGAATTTGGGATTACTGGAAATGCCACTCTCAAAAACTGGGATGTGAAATCAAGACTTAAAACCCTGACGGTTCCGACGCTGACAATTGGCGCAAAATATGACACGATGGATCCAGAACATATGAAATGGATTTCAGAAGAAGTTCAAAATGGACGATTCTTGTTTTGTCCCAATGGAAGTCATCTCTCCCAATATGATGATCAAAAAACCTATTTTCCAGGTATAATCAAATTCCTGAAAGATGTGGATAGTGGTGATTTTAAGAAATCTTGAAAATCCAACCTTTAAATATTCCAAACTCCTCCGCTTCTGAGGAGTTTTTTTATGTCAAAAAAATAACAAAAAAATATTTTTTTTATTATGCGTGCATAGTATTTTTTATTATCTTTGAAAACGATTGCGTAAATTAATACCCTGTTTTACCGAAACATAATTGAAAAGAAATCATCTTTTTTATAACCGGTTATAACATAATCAAAAAACATAAATGAAAGACAAAACAATAGATTACATACTTCGTGCCACTTGGCAAGCCGTTGCCAGAATGTACAACGAAGAGGCCGCAAAATATGGTGCCACAATGGCAACCGGTTTTGCTTTATTGAGCATTGACAAAGACAACGGAACTCCTTCTACAGCCTTGGGACCAAAAATGGGAATGGAAGCCACGAGTTTAACCAGGACACTGAAATCCATGGAAGATAAAGGTTTAATTATTAGAAAGAAAAACCCTTTTGACGGTCGCGGTGTTTTAATTTACCTGACCGAATTTGGAAAAGAAAAAAGAGAATTGTCAAAAAACACCGTTTTAAAATTCAACGAAACTTTGAAGCAACATATTCCCGAAGAAAAACTTCAACATTTTATTGAAGTTTCAGAAATCATCAATGAATTAATCACAGAAAAGAAAATATTTTAACTAAACGCTTATTGCTTAAAGCATAAAGCCTAAAGATTTTTATAAATGAAAAGATCCATTAAAAAAGTTGCAGTAATCGGATCCGGAATTATGGGTTCGGGAATTGCTTGTCATTTTGCCAACATTGGGCTCGAAGTATTGCTTTTGGACATTGTTCCAAGAGAACTTACCGAAGCCGAAACCAAGAAAGGTCTAACTCTTGAAAGCAAAATAGTTCGCAACCGATTGGTCAACGAGCATTTCCAGAATGCCTTAAAATCGAAGCCCTCTCCTATTTATCACCCGAAATTTGCCAGTAGAATCACTACTGGAAATACCACGGACGATTTGGCTAAAATTGCCAATGTCGATTGGATTATTGAGGTGGTTGTGGAAAGATTGGACATCAAAAAAATGGTGTTCGAACAAATAGAAAAATACCGCAAACCCGGAACGTTGATTACCTCAAATACTTCCGGAATTCCAATTCATTTTATGAGCGAAGGACGAAGCGAAGATTTCCAAAAGC
Organism: Flavobacterium sp. UBA5153; assembly: GCA_002413745.1. Classification (GTDB taxonomy): domain Bacteria; phylum Bacteroidota; class Bacteroidia; order Flavobacteriales; family Flavobacteriaceae; genus Flavobacterium. The sequence goes on from DHXP01000067.1 coordinate 47,336, forward strand.
ACTTTTGCGGAACGCACTTTTTCAACCCAGCACGTTACCTAAAATTATTCGAAATCATTCCTGGCCCACAAACTTCAGCCGAAGTTTTGGACTTCCTCACTATATATGGAGAGAAATTCTTGGGTAAAACTTCGGTTGTTGCCAAAGACACTCCAGCTTTCATTGGAAACAGAATTGGAATTTTTGGAATCCAGAGTCTATTTCATTTGGTAAAAGAATTAGGATTAACCATCGAAGAAGTTGATAAATTAACAGGGCCAGTTATTGGAAGACCAAAATCGGCGACTTTCAGAACGGTCGATGTGGTGGGATTGGATACTTTGGTACACGTTGCCAACGGAATTTATGAAAACTGCCCGAACGACGAAGCACACGAGCTATTCAAATTGCCGGATTTCATCAACAAAATGATGGAAAACAATTGGCTCGGAAGCAAAACAGGTCAAGGTTTTTACAAAAAAGAAGGACGAGATATTCTGTCTTTGGACTTGGATACTTTGGAATATCGTGCAGCGAAAAAAGCTTCGTTTGCCACTTTGGAATTGACAAAAACCATTGACAAACCTATCAATCGCTTCAAGGTTTTGGTAAAAGGAAAAGACAAAGCGGGCGAATTCTACAGAAAGAGTTTCGCCGGAATGTTTGCTTACGTTTCCAATAGAATTTCTGAAATCTCGGACGAATTATACAAAATCGACGATGCGATGAAAGCAGGTTTCGGCTGGGAAAACGGGCCTTTCGAAATTTGGGATGCAATCGGCGTAGAAAAAGGAATCGAAATGATGAAAGCCGAAGGATTGGAACCAAATTCTTGGGTTAATGAAATGTTAGCTTCCGGAAATTCAAGTTTTTATACTATAAAAGAAGGAGCTACTTATTTCTACAATATCCCAAATAAAACGCAGACTAAAGTTCCGGGACAAGATGCTTTTATCATCCTAAACAACATTCGCGAAAGCAAAAAAGTGTGGAGCAACAGCGGAGCCATTATCCAGGATTTGGGTAACGGGATTTTGAATTTAGAATTCCAATCGAAAATGAATACCATTGGTGGCGACGTTTTACAAGCCATCAACAAAGCCATTGATTTATCGGAAAAGGAATATCAAGGTTTGGTTATTGGAAACCAAGGAGTGAATTTCTCTGTTGGTGCCAATATTGGAATGATCTTTATGATGGCGGTCGAACAAGAATACGACGAATTAAATATGGCGATAAAAATGTTCCAAGACACGATGATGCGCGTACGTTATTCTGGAATTCCAGTAATCGTTGCGCCGCACGGAATGACTTTGGGAGGCGGTTGCGAAATGAGTATGCACGCCGATAAAGTGGTTGCTGCTGCGGAAACGTATATCGGTTTGGTCGAATTTGGAGTTGGTGTAATTCCAGGTGGAGGAGGTTCGAAAGAAATGACATTGAGAGCTTCGGATTTATTTCGCAAAAACGATGTGGAACTAAATGTTTTGCAGGAATATTTCTTGACTGTGGCTATGGCCAAAGTTTCGACTTCGGCTTATGAAGCCTTTGATTTAGGGGTTTTACAACACGGGAAAGATGTTGTCGTAGTCAACAAAGACCGTCAAATTGCCGAAGCCAAAAAATACGCCTTGTTAATGGCTGAAGCCGGTTACACCCAACCTATTCGCAGAAATGACGTAAAAGTTTTGGGAAAACAAGCTTTGGGAATGTTCTTGGTTGGAACTGACCAAATGGAAGCTGGAAAATACATCTCGGAACACGACAAAAAAATTGCTGATAAACTGGCTTATGTAATGGCTGGTGGCGATTTATCCGAACCAACATTAGTAAGTGAGCAATATTTATTGGATATCGAAAGAGAAGCTTTCTTGTCTTTATGTACGGAGAGAAAAACATTGGAGAGAATTCAATTTATGTTAACCAAAGGGAAACCTCTAAGAAATTAGATAATAGATAAAAGACGATAGACAAAATCTGTAATTCAAAAAGTCTATTATCTTAAAAATTAAAACAAAGACCTCATAGAGGTCAACTGTTTGTAGAACGATAATTAGACATCAATTTAGCTCCGTGGGAGCGACCTGTTTGTATGGCAAATACCTATTCGCAAATTTATATTCAAATTGTTTTTGCTGTAAGAGGAAGAGAAAACCTGATTACAAAAGAAAACCGTGAAGAATTGCATAAATTCATAGCTGGGATAATTAAAAATAGAGAACAAAAGCTATTAGCCATTTTTGCAATGCCAGACCACGTTCATATTTTGGTTGGAATGAAACCAAATATTTCAATATCAGATTTGGTAAGAGACATAAAAGCAGGTTCGTCAAAATTTATTAATGACAGCAAATGGATTAATGGGAAATTTAATTGGCAGGAAGGATATGGAGCATTCTCCTATTCAAAAAGCAATATGGATAATGTTATAAAATACATTCTAAATCAGGAAGAACACCACAAAAAAGAAACATTTAAAGATGAATATCATTCGTTTTTAGAAAAATTTGAAATTGAATATGATGAGAAATATTTGTTTGAATGGATTGAATAACAAACAGGTCGCTCCTACGGAGCTTCTCAACAAATACGCAATTAATGCTACAAACAGTACGCCTCTACGAGGCAATTAATAATAGAAATAAAATAACATTCTAAATGTATTTTTAGAATAAAAAAAATATAGTATTGTTTTAAAAAGACCTCGTAGAGGTCAACTGTTTGTAGAAAATATAATTTGAATATCAATTTAGCTCCATAGGAGCGACCTGTAAAATATCAAAATAATTAAAAAATATGAAAACAGCATACATAGTAAAAGCATACAGAACCGCCGTGGGAAAAGCACCGAAAGGCGTATTTAGATTTAAACGCACTGATGAATTGGCAGCCGAAACCATCCAGTTTATGATGAATGAATTGCCTGATTTCGACAAGAAACGCATCGACGACGTAATGGTGGGAAATGCAATGCCTGAAGCAGAGCAAGGATTAAATATTGGGCGATTGATTTCCCTAATGGGATTAAAAATCGAAGATGTCCCAGGTGTAACGGTCAATAGATATTGCGCTTCAGGATTAGAAACTATCGGGATGGCTACGGCCAAAATCCAGTCAGGAATGGCCGATTGCATCATTGCAGGTGGTGCCGAAAGTATGAGTTTCATTCCAATGGGTGGTTACAAACCAACACCTGATTATGCAGTCGCAGCAGCCGGACACGAAGATTATTATTGGGGAATGGGATTGACTGCTGAAGCTGTTGCCAAACAATATAACATCACAAGAGCTGATCAAGATGAATTTTCATTTCATTCGCATAATAAAGCATTGAAAGCACAAGCCGAAGGTAAATTTGACAAACAGATTGTTCCAATTACCATCGAACAAACTTTCATTAATGAAAATGGCAAAAAAGAAACCAAATCATATGTCGTAAATAAAGATGAAGGACCCAGAGCTGGAACTTCGGTAGAAGCATTAGCAGGATTAAGACCAGTTTTCGCTGCTGACGGAAGCGTGACTGCTGGAAATTCTTCACAAATGAGTGATGGCGCCGCTTTTGTTTTGATTATGAGCGAAGAAATGGTCAAAGAATTAAACCTCACTCCTATTGCACGTTTGGTAAATTTTGCTTCAGCAGGAGTTGAGCCAAGAATTATGGGAATTGGACCAGTAAAAGCCATTCCAAAAGCCTTGAAACAAGCCGGATTGCAATTAAAAGATATTGATTTAATCGAATTGAACGAAGCTTTTGCTTCACAATCATTGGCGGTAATTCGGGAATTAGGTTTGAACCCCGATATCGTGAATGTTAATGGTGGAGCGATTGCATTAGGACATCCTTTGGGTTGTACTGGTGCAAAATTGTCGGTTCAACTATTCGACGAAATGAAAAGACGGGGAAATAAATACGGAATTGTTTCAATGTGTGTGGGAACTGGACAGGGAAGTGCGGGGATTTACGAATTGCTTTAGAAGACGAAAAGATAATACATTTGAAAAAGACAAAGAGATAATAGATTTTTATCATTCAAACCTACTCTATCAAATCAAAGTCTTTTATCTCTTCGTCTATCATCTATAATCTTTTAAAAAAACATATGAGCGAGTTCAAAAGACACAATTTTAAGAAACTAAAAATTTGGCAAATGGGAATGGAAATAGCTAAACTAATTTTAGATCTTACGGATACTTATCCAAGTTCTGAAAAATTTGGTTTAAAAAGTCAAATGGATAGATGTTCTATTTCAATGCCTTCAAATATTGCAGAAGGTTCAAGTAGAACGGACAAATCCTTTAGTCATTTTCTAGATATATCGTTAGGGTCTTCTTTTGAATTACAAACACAACTTTTACTAGCAAATCACAGAAAATATATAACCGAAGAATACACCAATTTCATTGAAATAAAAATTGAAGAATTCCAAAAGGCAACTATGTCTTTTCAAAATACTCTAAATAAATAATAATTTTCAAATCAAGGTAGGACGTCTATTATCTATTCGTCTATTATCTCTAATCTTTATAAAAAATGAACGACAAAACTCGCGGTGGTCAATTCATCGTAAAAGAAACTAAATGCGAAGACGTCTTCACACCAGAAGATTTCAACGAAGAGCAAATAATGATGCGCGACTCGGTTAAGGAGTTTGTGGACAAAGAAATTTGGCCCAACAAAAGCCGTTTCGAGAAGAAGGATTATGCATTGACGGAAGAAACAATGCGGAAAGCAGGTGATTTAGGTTTCCTAAGCGTATCAGTTCCTGAAGCTTATGGCGGAATGGGAATGGGATTTGTCAATACTGTTCTGGTTTGCGATTATATTTCGGGAGCTACGGGATCCTTCTCGACCGCTTTTGGGGCGCATACCGGAATTGGGACAATGCCAATTACTTTGTACGGAACTGAAGAACAAAAACAAAAATATGTGCCAAAATTGGCTTCTGGCGAATGGTTTGGTGCTTATTGTTTGACGGAACCGGATGCTGGATCCGATGCTAATTCAGGAAAAACAAAAGCAGTATTGTCTGATGATGGAAAATATTACAACATTACCGGAGGAAAAATGTGGATTTCTAATGCGGGATTTTGTTCCTTATTTATCGTTTTTGCACGTATTGAAGACGACAAAAACATTACCGGTTTCATTGTAGAAAATGACCCAAGTAATGGAATTACAATGGGTGAAGAAGAACATAAATTGGGAATTCGGGCTTCTTCGACGCGTCAAGTTTTCTTTGCCGACACCAAAGTTCCCGTCGAAAACATGCTTTCCGAAAGAGGAAACGGTTTCAAAATTGCGATGAACGCCTTGAATGTGGGACGCATCAAATTGGCTGCCGCTTGTCTGGATGCACAACGTAGAGTTACTTCCGGAGCCGTAAAATATGCTAACGAAAGAGTACAGTTTAATACTCCAATTTCACAATTTGGCGCCATACGTTTGAAATTAGCCGAAATGGCAACTTCCTGTTATGCCGGCGAAAGTGCCACTTACAGAACTGCAAAAGATATCGAAGATAGAATTACGGTTCGTGAAGCTGAAGGTACATCACATCAAGAAGCCGAATTGAAAGGCGTGGAAGAATACGCCATAGAATGTTCAATTTTAAAAGTAGCCGTTTCTGAAGATATCCAAAATTGTGCCGATGAGGGAATTCAGATTTTTGGCGGAATGGGATTTTCTGAAGATACTCCAATGGAAAGTGCTTGGCGAGATGCCAGAATCGCACGTATCTATGAAGGTACAAATGAAATCAACAGAATGCTTTCCGTTGGAATGTTAATCAAAAAAGCGTTTAAAGGTCACGTAGATTTAATTGGTCCAGCAACTAAAGTTCAGGAAGAACTGATGGGAATTCCGTCCTTTGACACTCCAGATTATTCCGAATTATTTGCGGAAGAAAAAGAAATGATTGGCAAATTGAAAAAAGCATTCCTTATGGTTGCCGGTGGCGCTGTACAAAAATACGGCCCTGATTTAGATGCCCACCAACAATTGCTAATGGCATCGGCTGATATATTAATCGAAATTTATATGGCTGAATCTACCATATTGAGAACCGAAAAATTGGCAAAAAAAGAAGGAGAAGATAAAGTACAAGAACAAATTGCAATGGCAAAATTGTACTTGTATAAAGCGGTTGACGTCGTTACCCAAAAAGGGAAAGAAAGCGTTATCTCCTTTGCCGAAGGCGATGAACAACGTATGATGTTGATGGGCTTGCGCCGATTCACAAAATATACCAATATGCCAAATATTATTGGATTAAGAGAAATGATTACCACAAAATTAGTTACAGAAAACGAATACTGTTTCTAATGTAAAGATAGTTTTAACTGATTTAATTTGTTGAAAAAAACCGCTGCTGTTGCCATAAACAGTGCGGTTTTTATTTTATGGGGTAGTATCAAAAAACAAATATGTTGAATGGTAGCCTTTAAGAGATATTATACTTTTTTTGTATAGATTTTACTGGAATAAATGGCAGACCTGCATCACCCTGAGCGCGGTCGAAGGGCAACCGGCTTCAACTGCGCTCAGCCTGACATCAAGAAATAATTACAGTGTTTTCAAAGATTAAACAGTATTAGTTTTAGGCTTAATTTAAAATAGTCCTGTACTTTGAACTTCTGTCTTTAATTTGTTATATTTGGATATATTAACCTCAAACTACGCCAAGCTGGCTGAAAGAAAACCTCCTAGCGACAGGACGATATGACTGATCGCATTTTTAATAAAAAAATGATACACTGTGAACAAAAATAAACACAAGGAGCAAATCAACAGTATTTTGGAAGCCATTGTGCGTTTATCCCAGTTCGACTATTCCCATAAGGCAATAACAAAAGAAGAAGGTGATCAACTGGATGCTATTGCATCCGGTATAAATATGCTGTCAGAGCAACTCAAAGAAATGGTTGACTCAAAAAGAAAACTGGAAGAGAGTGAAAAAAATTTCCGTGTGCTGGTCGACAGCATTCCGGTTCAATCTTACGCTTTAGAGAGCGAATTCAGATTTGTCCATTGGAACAAGACCACTGAAACAGTAACGGGCATCCTAGAGAAAGACGCTATTGGCAAGACTTTTTACGAATTGTTTCCCGATCTAAAAGGAATGCCACTTGATAATGACCATAAGGAGGTATTAACCACAGGCATCCCTAAAAACTCAACCGTCCAATACCAATTTGGAGAAAAACTCCATTATTTCGATATGTCTATTTATCCCTCAGGCAATGGGATAGCTGTTCTTGCAAGGGACATTACCTTTATGAAGAAAACTGAACTAGAAATCAAGGGATTAAACAACAACTTGAAAAAAAAGGTAGAGGAAAGGACTAAACTTTTAGAACAATCCCAGGAAATGGCCCATCTCGGCAGTTGGATTTTGGATCTCAGATCAAACCAACTCATCTGGTCCGACGAGGTGTATCGCATTTTCGGACTACAGCCACAGGAATTTGAAGCCACTTATGAAGCCTTTCTCGACGCGATTCATCCCGATGACCACGACAAAGTTAATGCAACTTATGCAAACTCTATAAAAGAAGGTAAAGACAGCTATGAAACAGAACACCGTTTGTTGAACAAGAGCACTGGTGAAATAAAATATGTATTTGAAAAATGCCATCACGAGCGGGATGCTTCGGGTAACGTTATTCGTTCGGTGGGTTTTGTGCAGGATATAAGCGAACGAAAAAAAGCAGAAGAGTTAATCATTGCTAACAAAGAACTTGCTTTTCAAAACGAAGAGAAAGAAAAACAGACAGCAGAGTTAAGCATTGCCAACAAAGAACTTGCTTTTCAAAACGAAGAGAACGAAAACCGGGCAGCAGAGTTAAGCATTGCCAACAAAGAACTTGCCCATCAAAACTATGAGAAAGAAAAACGGGCAGCAGAGTTAAGCATTGCCATCAAAGAACTTGCCTATCAAAATTATGAGAAAGAAAAAAGGGCAGCAGAGCTGACCATTGCTAACGGTGAACTTAAAAAATCGGAAGAAACCCTCAAGGATTACATAAAAGAAATAAATGACCTTAAACAGGCGTTAGATGAATCGTCTATTGTGGCTATTACCAACACCAAGGGAATCATTAAATACGCCAATGATAATTTCTGCAAAATATCGGGACATGAACGAGAAGAACTAATCGGGCAGGATCACCGTATTGTTAATTCAGGTTATCATTCAAAAGAGTTTTTCCGTGACTTGTGGACAACTATCGCCAACGGAAAAATATGGCACGGTGAAATAAGAAATAAAGCTGGGGATGGGACTTTATATTGGACGGATACCACCATTGTTCCTTTTTTGAACAAAAAAGGAAAACCCTTTCAATATGTTGCAATCCGCATAGATATTACAGAGCGAAAAAAAGTGGAAGAGACTCTGCTTAAAATCAGCGCTCGTTTATCACTTGCCACCCAATCAGGCGGTGTGGGAATCTGGGAAATGGACATCCTAGAAAACAAACTTAAATGGGATGACCAGATGTATCGGCTATATGGTTTGGAAAAAGGACAATTTGGCGGTGCGTATAAATCGTGGAAAAAAGGGCTTCATCCTGATGATGTTCAACGATGCAATGCCGAAGTAAAAGCAGCCATAAAAGGCACAAAGGGTTTTGTTAGTGAATTTCGAGTGATTTGGCCCGATTCCTCTATCCATTATATTAAGGCGATTTCCAAGGTGGAACAAGATGCCAATGGAAAAGCCCTGCGATTTATTGGAACCAATTGGGACATTACGGGCAGCAGACAGACTGAAAATGCCTTGCTGGAATACAAAAACGAGCTCGAACAAAAAGTGCAGGAACGCACCGCTGAACTTTCCGATGCATTTGAAAAAATAAAGGAAGAAGAATCCCGGTTGGCGCACGCACAGAGAATTGCCAAAATTGGCAGTTGGGAATTGGATTTTGCAAGGGACGAGCTGAAATGGTCTGATGAAATGTACACTATTTACAATTGTGATCCAAAAACTTTTAAACCTAGCGTGGAATCTCTTATCTCCTTGTTACTTCCCGAGCACAGGGAGGCCATGAATAACTCGATAATCGAAACCACATCCGGTATTTCACAACCTTCTTTCTATTATTTCATATACAATCCTGACGGCAGTATCAAGCATCTCCAGAGACAGGGAGAAATTATTGTTGATGAAGCAGGAAAACCAATTAAAGCAAGAGGCACGGTACAGGATATCACGGAAAAGAAAATCATTGAGAATGAATTAGAAAAAACAGTTGCTGAACTTAACGATAAGTATAACGAGCTAATGCAGTTTAGTTACATTGTATCGCATAATTTAAGAGCCCCTATTGCAAACATCATGGGTCTGGCTAATGTTATCAGTATGTCAGATACCAGTATGGAAGAAAAACTTGAAATTATTGAACATATTGAAACTTCCGCAATCAAAATGGATGACTTGGTAAGAGATTTGAATATGATTCTTGCTTCCCGTTCCCCTTTGAATACCAGAAAGGAAATGGTTCAAATTCCTGATGTAATCAACAATATTCTCGACACACTTGATAAACAAATTGTAGAATCAGGAGCTAGTATCAAGACAAATATTTCTGATGATGCCAAAGAAATTTTCTCCATAAAAAGCTATATAGAGAGTATCCTGTATAATTTAATTAATAATGCCATTAAATATAAATCTTCCAAAAGAATACTCGAATTAACCATTTCATCAAAAAGAATAAATGACAGCCTGTTAATAAAGGTGTCAGACAATGGAATAGGAATAGATTTAAAAAGATATGGAGAAAGTATTTTTGGTTTGTACAAACGATTTCATATGGAATCGGAGGGCAAAGGACTTGGCTTACACATGACCAAAACACAGGTAGAGACTCTTGGTGGTAAAATTACGGTTGAAAGCGAGCCAGGTAAAGTAACAACCTTTACAATCACATTGCCAATTCAAACATCATTGGATTAAGAGAATTGATTACAACAAAACTAGTGACAGAAAACGAATACTGTTTCCAATTATAAAGATAGTTTTAACTAATTTAATTGTTAAAGAACCGTATCTGTTATCATAAACAGTGCGGTTTTTTTGTAAAAAATTAGATGTCTCCAAAAAAATGCATTTCATTTTAAAAAACGGTCAGCTATTTTTTTAGAATTCTTCTTATTGGGGATGAATAGATACGTTTAAAAATTGAAAATATTTATTTCTTTTTAATTTCAAAAATCTCTTTTTTAATTTCAACAGTATAATCATTTGGAATGATCTTTTTTCCGTGTTCTCTTGAATATACTTTGGTGAATTCTGCTCCAAAATATAAGATTATAGCCGAATAATAAACCCAAATTAAAATGATAATTACAGAACCCGCTGCTCCATAAACTGACGCTACTGTTGAACTTCCTAAATAAAAACCAATTGCAAATTTACCAAACATAAAGAAAAAAGAAGTAAAACTGGAGCCTATCAATGCATCTTTCCAGGCTATATATCCATCAGGTAATGTTTTAAAAATAATCATAAACAAAATCGACGTGGTTGCAAACAATATCAATATGTTAAGTATATAAAATAAATAGATTGTTGAATCAGGGAAGTAAATGATTAAGCGAGAGTTTATAAGATCCATTACAGTATTTACCAGTAAACTTACCAACAATAAAAAACCAACTGACGCAATCATAGAAAAGGACATTAATCTGTTTTTAACAAACTTTATAATTCCTTTATCGGGTTTCGCTTTCAAACCCCAAATAAAATTGATAGAACTTTGAATTTCAGCAAAAACCCCTGAAGCTCCTATTAGCAATATAATTGCTCCAAATATGGTTGCAAATACATTACTATTAGATAATTCGATATTCTTTATTGTTTCCTGAATTTGAATCGCAGCTTCATTACCAACCATTCCATTTATTTGTCCAAAAAATTTTCCGGTAATTGCTTCTCTTCCAAAGAAAAAACCGAAAACGGATAAAATAATAATTAACAATGGGGACAATGAGAAAATAGTATAATAAGACAATGATGCACTTAATTTAATCGCATTGTCATCATCAAATTCACGGTAAGTTGACTTTAATAAAGCCCAACTTATCTTTGCTATTTCTTTGTGTTTCATATTTAAAACTATTTATATTATTCAAAAATAAGTGTCTTGGTTGATTTTCCTTATATTAAAACCATGGTAATCAAGAAAAAAGTGATGCAATTTCTATAAAAGATCTAATGATAATTTACCCAAATTCTTCAGTTTAAATTAATTAAGATTGTTTCTAAAAATACAAATATATTGTTTAAGAATTTTAAATGAATCTTATATAATTCCCACTTCGCAGATTTTTTATAAAAAATCATATTAAATGGAATCAAAATTTTCTTATATTTGAAAGAAAAATATCATGAAAAAAATAATCCTATCTATTGCAGTTATTATTGCGGTTATTATTGGTTGTAAAACCAATATTATTTCTAATCCTGATAAAAAATTAGACATTGTTTTTGAACCGAAAAGCAACAGTAATGTATCCGGAAATGCCACTTTTACAGAAAAAAATGGTAAAGTAACTTTTGTAGCAAAATTAGCCGGACTAAAACCCGGAGTTCATGCTATACATATTCATGAAAAATCAGATTGTTCGGCTGCGGATGGAAGTTCTGCTGGCGGACATTGGAATCCTACTTTCAAAAAACATGGTAAATGGGGAATTGGTGAATATCACAAAGGCGATATTGGCAATTTTATTGCCGATGAAAAAGGAAATGGAACCATTACTTTGACAACTGATGAATGGTGCATTGGTTGCGGAGATGCAACAAAAGATATACTGGGAAAAGGACTAATTGTACACCAAGGCGCCGATGATTTTATTACACAACCTACAGGAAATTCAGGAGCCAGGGTAGCTTGTTCGGCAATTATCAAGTAAGATTCTCGATTTTTTAATAAAAACTGTCTCTTCTCGTTCCAAAAAACGGGAAGAGACAGTTTTTTAATTTTTATTTAATAAAAAAACATAGATTTGTAGCCTCAAATTAAACTAATGATTAACCCTTCGGCAAACGGTTGGATAGATAAATTTTTCTTGAAGCAAAAACCTTTATTGCTTCCTATTGATGTTTATCCAAATATATTTTATAAAAAAGTTAGGGAAACGGGGTTTATATATGGACATATTATTTCTTTTGACACACTTGTTCCAATAGAAACAAAAGGTTGGCTTCAAAATGAAATTTCTAAAGTCGCATTACTCAATACTTTATATGGTATTTATGGATTAACAACACACGAAAACAATCCTGAAAACTTTGTATCAAAAGCATTGGCTTTTTATAACGAAATGAATCCGCAAGGATTTAATTTATTTAAAAAAGTATTGCCCGACAGTTCTCCTTCTTTAAATTTAGAAAAAATAATCGATAGTCGGGTTCAAACCAATATCGCAATCATAAGCAAAAATTTTTCTCACATTGTTACCAATGCCTTGCTTTTTATAGATGTTTTGGCTTTCCGACAATACTTGATTCACGGTGCAATTCCTGAAAAATATTTAAAAAAAATTGAAGAAACCATTGTCAGTATTGTTTCACTTGCGCTGAAAACCAAATCCAACAAATCAAAATATGATGATTTATTGATTAAACTTTTTGAATCGTCCGTTCGTTACAGTAAATTTTCAAAAGTTAATGTCCAAAATCTGGAGGAATTGAAATTAGATTATTTCACAAACGAGTTGGAAAAAAATTACCTGATCGATATGGCAGGAATGGCATTATGGAGTGATGGAATTATCGAAAAAAATGAAGCTTATTTTCTATATAAATTAGCCGAATTGATGACGGTTCCAGATGAATTTGTAGCCGAAAGTATCGAGAAGACAAATGAATTTATTACAAAACATAAAAAAGAAATTCCTTATTTTAATTACTCCAATCCGGTCAAACATTTTTATGACCAAACGACTCAAATCGTTGTAACGCTAATTACACGAAATAAAAACAGATTGATTAAAGAAATCATTCAAAGCAAAGAATTGATGCTGTTATTAGCCTTTTCCACTCGAAGAGATTTGAATGAAAAAGAGAAGAAGAAAGTAAAAAAACAGTTGTTGGATATTTGTAAAACTATCCCCTCATTGACAATATTTATGCTTCCTGGCGGCAGTTTATTGCTCCCTATTTTGATCAAATTTATTCCGACTCTATTACCTTCTGCTTTCAACGAAAATCTTGAGGAAAACGAATAAAAAAAATCGCCCAAAAGCGATTTTTATTTTAAAATTTTAATTGATATACCGTATCTAAATCCTTATTGGAACTTATATTGACATTCAAATCAGTTACAAAACCCGAATTCAAACCATAAACCCAACCGTGTAAAGCCAATTCTTGACCGTTTTTCCAAGCTGATTGTACAATCGAAGTTTTTGCCAAATCAAAAACCTGCTCTTTTACATTTATTTCTACGAAAGCGTTAAAACGATCATTTTCATCAATTATAGAATCTAAATAAACGTTATGCAGACGATACACATCTTTTATATGACGAATCCAGTTGTCAATAATCCCGATAGATTCATTTCCCATCGCCGCTTTTATGCCTCCACAACCATAATGACCACAAACAAGAACATGTTTTACTTTCAAAACGTTGACTGCATAATCCAATACGCTCAACATATTCATATCTGAGTGCACTACCATATTGGCTATATTTCTATGTACAAAAACCTCTCCGGGTTTTGCGCCAATAAGCTCATTGGCAGGCACTCTACTGTCTGAACATCCAATCCATAAAAGCGGTGGCGTTTGACCTTTAGCTATATCTATAAAATAATTGGGGTCTTTTGATAAGGTGGATTCAACCCAATCCTTATTATTGTCTAATATTTTTTTGTAGAAATCACTCATTGATATACATTGATTATATTTTTTCAAAAGTAAAAAATATAATCAATATCCAGACAATAAGAAAAATTGATTTTTATAATTCTTCTTGTTGCCAAGCTTTCATCATCCAAATGGTTTTTGCGACCCAGTTTCGGTTATGCTCATTTCATGATTTTTTATTTTACATAAAGTTACAAAATAAGAAAACTTAATGCTATAAATTAAATTGATTGTTTTTATATTTACATCACAAAATACTATACTATGACAATTACTCAACTTCAATACGTTTTGGCCGTAGCCGAACACAGAAATTTCACACTTGCCGCCGAAAAATGTTTTGTCACCCAGCCCACATTGAGTATGCAAATTCAAAAAATAGAGGAAGAACTTAACGTTCTAATATTTGATAGGAGTAAAAAACCTATTCAACTCACCGATATTGGTCAAAAAATTGTAAATCAAGCCAAAAACATTGTCAATGAGGCAGGCAAAATAAAAGACATTGTAGAATATCAAAAAGGATTCATCGGTGGTGAATTTCGACTGGGAATTATTCCGACGATTATGCCTACGCTATTACCCATGTTTTTGAATAATTTTATCAAAAAATATCCAAAAGTAAAACTCATCATCGAAGAACTAAACACTGATGAAATTATTCACCGTTTAAAAAACGGCCATCTTGATGCTGCTATTGCGGCAACACCATTGGAAGACGAGAAAATAAAAGAGATCGTTTTGTATTATGAACCATTTGTGGCATATATTCCCGAAAATTTTAAAATTTCACTTAAAACCGAAATTGAAATTTCTGATTTAAATCTTGGTGATATTTTGTTGTTGCAGGACGGACATTGTTTCCGTGACGGGATTTTAAATTTATGTAAAAATCAAACCGCCGTTTCCGAAAATACATTTCAATTGGAAAGCGGCAGTTTTGAAACCTTGATAAAACTGGCCGACGAAGGTTTGGGCACTACGCTTCTTCCCTATTTGCACACTTTGGATTTGAAGGAAAAAGACAAATCAAAATTGAGACAATTCAAAGAACCAAAACCGGCACGCGAAGTAAGTTTGATTTATCCAAAAAGCGAATTGAAAATCCATATTATTGATGCCTTAAGAAACACAATTTCAGGAGTTGTAAAAGGAGCTATTACTTTTCAGAATGTTCAAATCATAAGTCCAATTCAAAAGAAATAAAAAAGGAGTCCCGATAGCTCTATCGGGACTCCTTTTTTATTTATATTATTAACATACAATACTTAAATATTGTTGCAGTTCAGGTTTTTCATTAGTGAAATCTTCCAGCCATGTTCTTAATTGTTCTATCTCGTATGGCAACAAACTTTTATTCTCTTTTCTTAATTCTTTGCGAAAAAGGAAAGGATCAAAACTCACTTTTTCAAGTACAAATTTCGTGTGATCATATATCATTCTATAAGACATAATAAAAAGATTTAGGGTTATCTTTAAAAGAACGTAGTATAAAGATAAAACAAAAAAATATTAGCTACAATAAAAAATAATAAAAATAATCAATAAAGTGCTAAAAAATACGTTTATCAACGTTATTTCCGGTTAAAAACAAGAAGTAAGTTGTGAAAAAATATACAATTTTTTTTTTATGGAGGGCATAAACCCAAATACCAATAAAATGGCCATAAAAAAAGGAACCTGTTTAGGTTCCTTTTTTTTATTATGTGTTTACTATTAACAGACATTGTTTTAATTCAGGCTTTTCAATTATAAATTTTAATAACCATTCTCGTAATAGCTCCATTTCGTAAGGTAACAAAGCTTTTATCGCTTTTTCTAATTCTTTGCAGAAAAGTATCGGATCAAAACTCACTCTTTCAAGTACAGATTTTGTGTAATCAAACATTATTTTCGACATACTAAATAAGATTTAGGGTTAGGGTTGAATCTTGGTTTAAACGTATTGTAAAAATACATATTTAATAAATAAAATATAAAATTTAACGTGTTTTTTTATTTTTTATTGCACACAAAAAAATATTTTTAAAATAAACATTTAAGCTTTCTATTCGAAAAATGAAATTAGATTTTTCTAGCTCTAAACATTTCTCTTTTTCCTGGCGGTCCCTCGAGTTTTTCTACTGTGAACCCCACTTCGATCATGCTTCTTTTTACAACCCCACGAGCAGCATAGGTAACTAATACACCATTTGGTTTGAGAGCACTGTACATTTTTTGAAAAATTGCCGTACTCCATAATTCGGGTTGAACCGTATAACCAAAAGCATCAAAATAAATCAAGTCAAATTTATCGAAATCATCTATTTCATCAAAAAACTGCTTTCTTTTTGTAAACAAAAAATCATCTCTTAAAACAATTGGTTCTTCCCAGTTGCTTTCGTGCATTTTTTCGAAAACAGATCTTTCCTTTTCGGCATCCAATTCGGAAACATAATTCATCAACATAACTTCTTCCGCTGAAACCGGGTACGCTTCGACACCAACATAATTTATGGTTTGATGTAGTTTTTGTGATTCTAAAAAAGTGATAAAAGCATTCAAACCGGTTCCAAATCCTATTTCTAAAATGGAAAGTGTACTGTTTTCGAACAGCGAAAGTCCGTTTTTGATAAAAACGTGTTGGGCTTCCTGGATGGCCCCAAATTTAGAATGATAACATTCGTCCCATTCCTTGATATGAATGGTTGTAGAGCCGTCAAGAGTTTGAATTATTTCCCTTTTCAAAATAGACTTAGATATTTTTTAATTGTAATCAGTTTAGATACCGGCCAAATTTAATTAAAAACAAATTAGGTTAAGCCATCAAAAAATCTAATATTTTTATAAATTTCATAAAATTGACTCCCCTTTTCTGAGTTTTTTTCGAATATAAATAAATCTCAGTTAAATGCTATAATTAATGGATTTTTGACAAGGATTTTGTCGATTTTTATTTAATTTTGCAAAACATAAATTTGAATATCATCTCAACATTTTAGGCGCGATCCATTATATAAAATATTTTTAAAACATAATAACTAATTATGAGTACAACCCAAACCAACAAAATTGAAATAATAAAAGCCCCAACTTCAAAAATAAATGAGGTGGATTTTGATAATTTACATTTTGGCGAAGTTTTTACAGATCATTTATTCGAATGTGATTTTACAAATGGTGAATGGCAAAAACCAGTCATCAAACCTTATGCTCCATTTTTGCTGGATCCGTCCGCGAAAGTTTTCCATTATGGTCAAGCCATTTTTGAAGGAATGAAAGCCTACAAAGATGATCAAGATGCGATTTGGCTTTTTAGACCTGATGAAAACTTCAAACGTTTCAATAATTCTGCCACAAGAATGGCGATGCCGGAAGTTCCAGAGGATGTCTTTATGGAAGGCCTAAAACAATTGTTGCAATTAGACAAGGAATGGATAAAAAAAGGAAAAGGAAATACTCTTTATATCAGACCTTTTATGATTGCTACCGGAACTGGAGTAATTGCGAACCCGTCAGATAATTATAAATTCATGATAATTTTGTCTCCTGCAAAATCCTATTATTCAGGTGAAGTAAAGGTGTTAATTGCCGAGCATTTCAGTAGAGCCGCAAACGGTGGTATTGGAGCTGCAAAAGCTGCAGGAAATTATGCCGCGCAATTTTACCCAACCAATTTGGCCAATAAAGCAGGTTTCCAACAAGTGATTTGGACGGATGATGCAACGCATACTAAACTGGAAGAAGCGGGAACAATGAATGTGTTTTTTAGAATAAACGACACCCTTTATACTGCCCCTACAAGCGAGAGAATTCTTGATGGCGTGACCAGAAAAAGTCTTATCGATATGGCCAAAAGAGAAAATATTGAGGTGGTGATTCGTCCGGTTTTAGTGTCGGAACTTGTTGAAGGAGCCAAAAACGGCAGTTTGAAAGAAATTTTCGGAGCCGGAACAGCCGCTGTGGTGAATCCAATTGTTGGATTTTCGTATCAAGATGTTTATTATGAATTGCCGAAAATCGAAAATTCATACGCTTTACAACTCAAAGATAAATTGACAAACATCCAACATAAACTGGCCGAAGATACTTTTGGCTGGACAGTTAAGGTATAGTTTTCAGGTTGTGGATAGCAGGTTGCCGTATGCAAACAGAAATTATTAAAAAGCAGTTTAGAGATGATTAATTTTCATCTTTAAACTGCTTTTTTTTAATACAATCTGACATCTATCTCCTGCGGACTGCCATCTTGAACCTGCTATCTTCCTCCAAGTATTTTCGAGAAATCCGGTTTAAAATAATTCGGACCTTTCATCACCTTACCGTCTTCGCGATAAATAGGTTTTCCGTCTTCGCCTAGTTTGCTCATGTTACTTCGTTGAATTTCATCGAAAACTTCTTCAATTTTATGCTGCAAACCGTGTTCTATAATGGTGCCACAAAGAATGTACATCATATCGCCCAGTGCATCGGCAATTTCTGTTAAATCATTATTCTGTACTGCCTCAAGGTATTCCTCGTTTTCTTCTTTCATCAAATTGTACCGAAGCATGTTTTTGGTTTCACCCAAATCGGCTATTGGAGTTTCACTGTGACCAATGATGAATGCTGTGTGAAATTCTTTGACGGCATTGATTTGCTTTTGCATAAATTTATTTGGTTAAATGAAAGGGCAAATTAGTAACTTTTCCTAAACAAATCCCTAAATTTGCCCAAAATATTTTAAATTATGTTTAGTCAAGGACAATTGCTGTTTGCCGGCTGTTTTTTTGTTGCTTTTGTTATCGCAATGATATATGCCTATAGAAAAGATGCGAAGTTGCATAAAACTTTTTACAAAGGAAATTACAAGATTTTGATTGGTTTTATCCTTTTTATCGTGATTTTGTTTATGATAAAAATATTTTTTAAAAGGTAGAGTTTTTCGTTTTTCGGAATAAAAAAAGGATGCCATCAAGACATCCTTTTTTTGTTTAATAATTGTTCCTTAGTTTTCCAAAGGCAGAAAACCGTATTTTTTAGAGTAATTCAACATTTGTTCTGCGAATGATTTTGGCTGCGTTACTTCAATCGAAATGATGTTTCCTTTTGCGTCTAATTTCGGAACCAAAACAGGATTCACGAAACCGCTGTAGGGAGCAGATGCAAATTGTTTGTTTCTTTCCAATACTTCAGCGTGTAGTTTTTGATCTACTTTCACACCATAATCTTCGACCAAAGCTTTTCCTGATTCATAATCCCCTTCTGATTTTATACGTTGAATTTCACGCAATAATTGTCCAAATAAATTGTGTAGTTTATCATAATCCGTAATGTTGAAATAGGTTTTTCCGTTACGGGTAATTTTTTCAATTACGTTGTCGGCTTTTCCTTTTTCGAAAACCCAGGCACTCACAAACTGACGATTTCTCATATGCGCTTCTTCGATATTTGCACCTGGTTCCAAGCGAATTAATTGGGTCATCAAACCGTTTCGAATGTAACCGTCATAGGATTCCATTCCCAATTTTTTCCAATCGTCAACCAAACCTAATTCCTGTACTTTTGGATTATAAACATAGTACAATCCCACCAAATCAGCTCTTCCTTCTTCGAGAGTTGATGCATAACTTTTCAAGGTTTCTTTCGGAGTCCCCACACCCGGATTTATTTGTCCAGATGCGTGACCTATCACTTCATGCAAAGCGGTATGCAGCTTGTCTCCTAATTCCCCGTATTTTTCTGACAAGGCAATTTCTTCGGCATCATTGGCAAATTCCTTTAATCTTCCTTTTCCTCCTGCTTTTGAATACGAATCTAAAATATTTCCTAAAGACACTGATTTCGAACCATGTTCGGCACGAATCCAATCGGCATTTGGAAGGTTTACACCAATGGGTGTCGCTGGAGAAGAATCGCCGGATTCGCCTGCAACAATAACGGTTTTATACGAAACACCAACCACATTTTTCTTTTTGTGTTCTGGCATTAATGGAGAATTGTCTTCAAACCATTGAGCGTTTTTAGAAATAACCTCCATTTTTTTCGACATGTCAAAATCTTTTATTTGGACTATGCTTTCATACGAACCACGGTATCCCAACGGATCATTATATACTTCGATAAAACTGTTGATGTAGTCAATATTCCCGTCGGTTGCTTGCAGCCAAGCAATGTTATAATCATCCCAAGTTTTTAAACTTCCCGTTTGGTAATAGCTAATCAATAATCCCAAAGCAACAGCTTGATTTTTGTTTTCGGCTACACTTTTTGCTTTTCCCAACCAATAAATGATTTTATCGATAGCCGCACCATACATACCGTCACTTTTCCAAATTTTTTCTTCCAACTGTCCTTTTGCATTACGAACTAATTTAGAATTTAAACCAAAAGAATATGGTTTTTTGGCATCAGGACTTGTTTTCTTCGCATAGAAATCTTCGGCCTCTTTTGCGGTAATTCCCTTGCCATAAAAATTAATTGCAGAACCTTCCAACAGTCCTTTTGATTCATCAAGATTTACTTTTTTGGTATCGACATCATTAAAAATAACATCGGTAATTTCTGGTGACAAATTGGTTTTAGTAGCTTTTGTCAAACTAATGAAATATTCTTTTGAAAAGTCAGGTTTGATTTTAGCCGACGAATAATGGTGGTGAATTCCATTGGCAAACCAAACTCTTTTTAGATATATTTCAAAGTTTTTCCAGTCAGCTGTTGTTTTGTCTCCTTTATAATTTACATATATATTTTCGAGTGCTTTTCTAATTTTCAGGTTGTATTTATAATGCTGGTCCCAAATTATATCACGCCCTGAAGTTCCCGCTTGAGTGAGATAATATACTAATTTCTGCTCTTTTAGCGTTAGATTTTCCCAACCAGGAATTTGATAACGCAATACTTTTATGTCGGAAAATTGTTCTGCAACATAATCAAAGGGGGATTTTTCGGAAACTTTTACATTGGTAGTTTTTGTTATTTGTGCATTACAAATAAAAGAAAACCCAACAGCCATAAAAATACCTGTAATTTTAAGTAATTTCATTATTAGTTATATTTAGTTATTTTATAAATTATTATTCAACAAATATAAGTATTCTTTAAACATACAATAAATAACACCCCTAATTTAGAATCAAATTCGATAATAATATCAAAATATTTCTCATTAGTCTAACATTCCTAATTTATATCGGGCAATCTCAAATTGGAATTGTATTTCAAAAATGACAATTTTGGAATTGAAATTTATCGAAATAAATCGAAAACAGCATTTTATATTTTTTTGACAGTTAACATATTAATAAAATCTCTAACTTTACATCAGAAAATATCCCAATTATCATGAGAATTTTAAAATATTTATTTCTTTTACTATTGCTTAGTTTAGTAGCATTGTCAATTTTTATTGCAACACAAAAAGGATATTTTGTCGTGGAAAGAAGCAAAATTATCCATTCACCAAAATCGGCCGTGTATAATTATGTGAATGACAATAAAAATTGGGAGGATTGGAGTTCTTGGGCAGTTGAAGATTCTGGAATTAAGGTAACCCATTCTCAAAATACTATTGGCAAAGGAAGCTCTTATTCATGGGAAGGAAAAGAAGGAAATGGTGACATACAAACATTATATGTAAAAGAAAACGACAGCATCATCCAAAAAATGAATTACGACGGTAATTCTTCCGATGTTTTTTGGAGTTTCAAGGATACTTTGGGAGGAACAAAAGTGACTTGGAAAACAAAAGGAAAAATGGGTTTCGGTTATAAAGTTCTGACCGTTTTCAATGGTGGTGCCAACAAGATTATAGGGATGATGTTTGAAAAAAGTTTAAATAATTTGGACAAAAAACTGGATTATGAAATAAATACCTTTTCCATAAAAGTAAATGGTTTGGTAAAAAAACTCGAAACTTTTTATTTAGAACAAAGTTTTACGAGCAAAATTTCTAATGTTACCAAAAATGCAGGAATCGTTTTTCCGAAAATCATTAAATTTTGCAAACAAAATAATCTTACCATAAATGGAAAACCATTTGTCATTTATCACACTTATGATAGTGATAATGACCTAACAAGAATATCGATTTGCATTCCCATCAAAGAGAAAATTTTCATAGTCGAGGGAAGCGATATTTTATCGAAAAAACTGGAACCGTTTCAATCCGTAAAAACAACCTTGACTGGCGATTATTCCCATAACAAGGAAGCATTGGATAAAACGACGGAATATCTTGACGCAAATCATCTTAGTCCTGACCTGGCATTTTCCCATCTTGAAATTTACACTATTGGCAAAACTGAAATAAAAAATCCTTCGAAATGGGTAACCGAAATTTACATTCCTGTAAAACCCAAAGTTATTCCGGCTAAATTCTATAAACCATCGGTTATAAAAACCGAGGAGATTGTTCCACCAGCTAAAATCGAGAAGGACATCCCTTCCGAATTTTAATATTTTTAAACCGTGATTAAACCTATTTGATAAATTCCGTTCTAAACTGATAAATAATAGCTTTGCAAGAGGAAAAGGAATTCATTCAGAAATTATTAAACCCCAAGACGCAAAACGAGGCGTTTGAAAAACTCTTGCAGGAGTATCAAAGACCACTCTATAATCATATTCGCAATATCGTCTTGAACCATGATGACACTGACGATGTTTTGCAAAACACTTTTGTAAAAGTGTTTCAATATTTGAAAAACTTTAAAGGGGAAAGCAAACTTTTTTCTTGGATGTATCGCATTGCTACCAATGAAGCCATGACTTTCTTAAATCAAAAAGCAAAAAAAAATGGAATTTCATCAGAAACATTGCAAAACAAAACCATCGATAATCTAAAAGCCGACGCCTATTTTGATGGCGACGAAATTCAAATAAAATTGCAAAAAGCAATTGTATCATTACCTGAAAAACAACAATTGGTTTTCAAAATGAAATATTTTGAAGAGCTCAAATACGAAGAGATATCCGAGATTCTAGGAACATCAGTAGGAGCATTAAAGGCATCCTACCATCATGCCGTAAAAAAAATTGAAAGCTTTGTAACAACAAATTAAACCTTTTGCATCAAATTAAGTCTAAAGAATATCATGAAAACTTTTAAACTAGAAAACGAACCGAAAATTAAATCCGGGTTTACATCCCCAGAAAATTACTTCGAGAATTTTTCGTCAAGGATAATACAAGAATTACCTAAAAATGAATCAAAAGTAGTTTCTCTTTTTGCGAGAAGAAAAATCTGGATGTATGCGGCTGCCGCAGTAATAGTTTTAGCATTGACTATTCCTGTTTACAATCATTTTTCGAATCGTTCATCCGAAATTGATACTGTAACCCTAGAAAACTACATTGCCTATAATTCCACTATTTCTGATGCAGATATAGTTAATCTTCTGGACGAAAAGGATATTCAAAAAATGACTGTTGACCTAAATATCGAAGATAAATCCATAGAAAATGAACTTTCAACAAATGAAAATTTAGAACAATATTTATTAAATTAAGATACAAATGAAAACGAACAGATTATTTCCAATTATTATATTTTTACTTTCAATTCATTCTTTTTCGCAACCACGATTTGGGGAAAAAAGAGAGCAAATTAAAGCCCTGAAAGTAGCTTTTATCACCAATGAATTATCATTGACTTCTGATGAAGCAGCCCGATTTTGGCCAATCTATAATGCTTTTGATGACAAGCAATTTGAATTGAGGCATCAAAAAATGAAATCATTCATGGATAGAATGGATGAAGGCGCTTTGGACAAAATGAGTGAAAAAGAAGCTTCAGATTTACTTAATCAGATGGAAAGTAACGAAGAGGATTTGTACCAAAATCGAAAAAATTTTGTTAACAACCTAAAAGTCGTTATTTCCCCAATAAAAATCATAAAGTTAAAAAAAGCCGAAGAGAATTTCAATAGAAAATTATTACAACAATATCGGGACAAAGGTCCAAGAAAATAACATTGCATTATTTCAATAGTCCTAAAAGAACCAAAAGGTAGTTTATTCTGTTTTTTGGTTCTTTTATTTAAAATTGATCCGAATTATTTTATTTAAACCAGCGGCAATAGCAGTATGGCTATTTAAAAACCGAATCGTGAAAAGACTTGAATCAGTTGCCAATTGTTTCCAGGAATTGCCACTATCGGAGGAATAATATAAGCCCGAAGCGCCAACCGTCACCAATTGCTTCCCATTACTTTTAGGAACATATTGCACACAGGAAGCAAACCCAAAGCCTTGATTTTCAGCTATAAGTTTCCAAGTTTTTCCGCCATTGGCCGTGATGGCCTTATTTGCAAAATTTTGATTGGGCACTTCATAATTACCTCCGGCAATAAATCCGTTTTCAGCATCATAAAAATCAGCTGTAAAAATTCCTGTCATGGTTTTTCCTTGCACTATTGGTGAGTCATACACTTTCCATTTATTTCCTCTATCAGGCGAATAAAAAACTCTTGCTTTTTTCCCTCCCGTAACAATCCAGGTATGATTTCCTTTTATCACAATATTGGTATTGCTTGCCGCAAAAGCCGCTTCTCCGTCGAAAACTTTTGGTAATTTACCGGAAGAAATTTTATTCCATGAATTTCCTCCATCGCGTGTAATTAGTATTGAAAGACAATCGGCTATTGGGTCGCCAATGGCAATTCCTTCGGAATCATTCCAAAATTGCAAACTATCATAAAATGCTTTCGCATCGTTTTCCCGATACACTAATTGAGTTGCTGCACCATTTTTTGGAATCCTGTACAATAAAGCTGGATTTGCCAC
The DNA here is from genome assembly GCA_002413745.1 of Flavobacterium sp. UBA5153. GTDB lineage: Bacteria > Bacteroidota > Bacteroidia > Flavobacteriales > Flavobacteriaceae > Flavobacterium. The sequence goes on from DHXP01000067.1 coordinate 71,938, forward strand.
TGATAGAATAAAAATATATTTTGAAGTTTTGGCTATACTTCGAAACTCAATTTGAAGACTGTCCTTGGTAATTTTACCTTCAAATTTTTGATTATTATCCAAATTGTAAAACCCGAATCTTCCTTCATTTGCCGAATACCAAACTTTATTTTCATCAACAAGAATAGCTCTAATACTTATTTTATCTTCTAGAAGAGTGTCAATTTGCACTGATTAAAAAATAGTTTTAGAATGGTCATTACTTATATAAATATCTGTTTTACAAGATGTTAAAATACAAAAAACCAATATTTCTAAAAAAATATTTCTCATGAAGTTATAATTATCTGAAGCTAATTTACAACTAAATAAAATAATAACGATTGCCCAAATTATTTATTGGCACAGTAATTGGATATTCAGAAATCATTAATCTTAATTTTATTAATTATGAAAACTCAACTACTATTATTGACCCTATTATCTTTCGTTTTTGCGACACAAATACAAGCCCAAGATAGAACAAGAATAAATGCCATGAATACCGAAATTAGCGATAATTTAGATCTAAAAGCTGTCGCTTCTATATTTGGTGATTCAAATAATCTTCAGGATTTTGAAAGACGATTAAATGACCCAGATCTTCAAATATCAAATTTAGATTTGAATAACGACAACGAGGTCGATTATTTAAGAGTAATCGAATCAGTTGATAACCGGACCCATGTTATCATCATACAGTCCGTTCTTGATCGCGATGTGTATCAAGATGTAGCCACAATTGATGTGGAAAAAGACAGGTATAATAACATTCATGTACAAGTTATAGGTGATGCCTATCTGTATGGTCAAAATTATATTTACGAACCGGTTTATTATAACACACCGTCAATTTATGCTTCATTCTGGAGTTATAATTATCGTCCGTATTATTCTACTTGGTCTTGGGATTTCTATCCTTCTTATTATTATGCATGGAATCCGTTCTCTGTTTTCAGATATAGAAATAACATCGGCCTTAGCTTAAATATTAATAACAATTATAATTATGTAAATTCCAGAAGAAGCAGTCAAGCAGCTATCTTATATAATTCCAGACGTTCCAATGGTTATGAAAGACAACATCCTGATTATGCTTTTTCCAGAAGAAATTCTAATGTAACCAATAGATACGAATTGGATCAAAGAAGAAACACAAGAAATGTTGGTTCAAGAAATGAAATTGGTTATTCTCAAAACAGGAATAATTCTTCAAGAGTAAACACTCCGCAAAGATCGGAATCACAAAGAGATTATTCTCAAAACAGAACGGATTCTCCAAGAGTAAACACTCCGCAAAGATCGGAATCACAAAGAGATTATTCTCAAAACAGGACAGAATCTCCAAGAGTAAATTCTCCGCAAAGAACAGAAACCCAAAGAGATTATTCTCAAAACAGAACTGATTCCCCAAGAGTAAATATGCCTCAAAGAACAGAAACCCAAAGAGACTATTCTCAAAACAGAACGGAAGCTCCAAGAGTAAATGTGCCGCAAAGAATGGAATCACAAAGAGATAATTCTCAAAACAGAACCGAAGCTCCAAGAGCAAATGTGCCGCAAAGAATGGAATCACAAAGAGATAATTCTCAAAACAGAACTGAAGCTCCAAGAGCAAATGCGCCACAAAGAACAGAATCTCAAAGAGATAATTCGCAATCCAGAAATTCATCATCTGGGGATAATTCATCTTCTTCAAGAGGAAATAACAGAAGAGAATAAAGGCTTCGGAAATAGAGTAGAAAACGCGGTTCAATCAACCGTGTTTTTTTTGTGGATTTTTAAAAAATAAACATCATTAATCTAATTTAAAAAGAGTAATTTTGACGAGTTTTTTAAAAAATATACATGAGCACATCGCACAAAGACCTTCATAGTAAATTAACACTAGGAGGTTTATTAATTTCATTAGGAATAATTTATGGTGATATTGGAACCTCTCCATTATATGTAATGAAGGCCATAATAGGCCACTATGTCATAAATACAGACATTGTTTTAGGAGGAATTTCATGTGTTTTTTGGACACTTACTTTACAAACAACCATCAAATACGTAATCATTACTTTGAGTGCAGACAATCATGGTGAAGGCGGGATTTTTGCTCTATATGCATTGGTTAAGAAAACAAAAATAAAATGGTTAATTGTTCCTGCCATTATTGGAGGAAGTGCCTTACTTGCTGATGGTATTATTACCCCCCCCATATCTGTGGCATCTGCCGTTGAAGGAATTAGAATGTTTTACCCCAAAATGAATACAGTTCCTATTGTTATTGGAATTTTATTTGCATTGTTTACCATTCAGCAATTTGGTTCCAAATTAGTCGGAAAGTTTTTTGCACCAATGATGATTCTTTGGTTTGGTATGCTTGGTACTTTAGGGCTAATACAAATTACGAAACACATTGAAGTTCTAAAAGCGCTTAATCCTTATTATGCTTATCATTTATTGAATATTCATCCTGAAGGCTTTTATGTACTGGGTTTTGTATTTCTGTGTACCACTGGTGCTGAGGCATTATATTCGGACATGGGACATTGTGGACGAAAAAACATTAGAATTAGCTGGATTTTTGTAAAAACTACATTGGTCTTGAATTACTTCGGGCAAGGGGCTTATTTAATTCACCATGAAGGGGAAACCTTGCTGGGTTTGGGCGGAAAAAATGGAAATCCATTTTATTTGATTATGGCCGACTGGTTTCAGCCCATTGGAATTATAGTTGCGACTCTAGCCGCCGTTATTGCTTCTCAAGCACTTATTAGCGGATCGTTTACTTTGATAAATGAAGCCATGCGATTGAATTTTTGGCCAAAAGTAAAAATAAAATACCCAACTGAATTAAAGGGACAATTGTATATTCCGTCCATAAACTGGTTACTGTTGCTGGGATGTGTAGGCGTTGTGTTGCATTTTGAGGAATCAAGTAATATGGAACATGCCTACGGACTGGCTATTATATTATGCATGATAATGACTACAATTCTACTCAATTTCTATTTAATTATGAAAAGGGTCAAATTGTACTTTATAATGCCATTAATTACAATTTATTTAGTGATTGAATTTAGCTTTTTGCTGGCCAATCTTAAAAAATTCTCTCATGGCGGTTATGTAACTTTATTTATTGCTTTAGTCCTTGTTTCGATTATGACAATATGGTATTTAGCCAAGAAAATCAATAAGAGTTATACTAAAATTGTAAAAATTGAGGATTATAAAAAAGTGCTTATAGAATTAAGTGCCGATTTATCCATTCCAAAATATGCAACCCATTTAGTTTACATGACAAATGCTGGCAAAACCGACGAAATTGAGGAAAAAGTAATGTACTCCATTCTACAAAACAGACCAAAAAGAGCGGATATATATTGGTTTGTGCATGTAAATATATTATCAGTACCTTATAAAACCGAATATAAAGTAACAGAAATTGTCAAAGATGACTTGTACCGTGTCGATTTTAATTTAGGCTTTAGAGAACCTACAAAAATCAACTTGATGTTTCGAGAGGTCATCAAAGACATGGTGAAAAATGGCGAAGTGGACATCACCAGTCGATACGAATCATTGAATAAAAACAATATTATTGGTGATTTCAAATTTGTATTGTCCGAGAAATTCCTGTCAAATGAAAGCGACATCTTATGGCACGAAAAATTAATCATGAACTCCTATTTCTTCCTTAAAAAATTAAGTTTATCCGAAGAAAGTGCATTTGGATTGGACAGTAGTTCTGTAAAAATAGAAAAATTCCCATTAGTTCTTCACCCACCGGAAAATTTGGGATTAACCAGAATTACATAACTTCTTACTATATAAAGAACTAAAAAACACTGTAACACAAACAGTGTTTTTTTTTGTCCAAAACACATAAAATCAACATTCAGTATTAAAAATTTAACTTTAAATCTTTTAGTAGTACCTTTGCACCTCAATTATTTAAAATGAGATTACACAGAAATTTAGTTTACACCACCATAGATTCCCTAAACGCTATTTTTAACGAAGGGGAATATGCTGATAAAGTGGTAGCAAGAGCCTTAAAAAAAGACAAACGTTGGGGAAGCTCCGACAGGAAATTTGTTGCCGAAACCATCTACGAAATTGTGCGTTGGAAAAGACTGTATGCCGAAATAGCCGAAGTAAAAGAACCTTTTGACAGAGATAACCTTTGGAGAATGTTTTCGGTTTGGGCAGTTTTAAGAGGCTACCCTATCCCCGATTGGCGCCAACTGGAAGGAACTCCCGAAAGAAAAATAAAAGGACGTTTTGACGAACTTTCAAAAACCAGAGCTCTAAAAGAATCTATCCCGGATTGGATGGACGAATTGGGGGTTAAAGAATTAGGAGAGAAAATTTGGGCAAAAGAAATAGCAGCCCAAAACCAGCCTGCAAAAGTAATTCTAAGAGTAAACACGCTAAAAACGACCAAAGAAAAATTAAGAGCCATATTGATGGACTTGAACATTGAAACCGAATTTTTGGAGAATCAACCCGATGCTTTGGTGCTAAAAGAAAGAGCCAATGTTTTCATGACTGATGCTTTTAAACAAGGTTTTTTTGAAGTTCAAGATGCCAATTCTCAATTAGTGGCCGCTTTCCTTGACGTGAAACCTGGAATGCGAGTGGTGGATACCTGTGCCGGTGCCGGAGGAAAAACATTACATATTGCCGCTTTGATGGAAAACAAAGGACAATTAATTGCAATGGATTTATATGAAAGCAAATTGAAACAATTAAAATTAAGAGCCAAGAGAGATGGTGCTTTCAATATTGAATATCGCATTATCGACACGACAAAAGTCATCAAAAAACTGCACGAAAAAGCTGATCGAGTTTTGATTGACGCACCTTGTAGTGGTTTGGGAGTTCTCAAAAGAAATCCTGATGCCAAATGGAAATTAAAACCTGAATTCATTGACAACATTCGCAAAGTGCAAGCCGAAGTATTGGAAAATTATTCTAAAATTGTAAAACCAGGTGGAAAATTAGTCTATGCCACTTGCTCCATATTACCTTCAGAAAATCAAGAACAAGTTGAAAAATTCCTTACAACGGATATTGGAAAACAATTTAATTTTATAAAAGATCAAAAAATATTGGCTTCAGAATCTGGTTTCGATGGCTTTTATATGGCATTGTTGGAACGTAAAGAAAGTTTAGAACAGAAAGAAAATAGAGAATAGAATATAGAAAAAAGATAAGAATCATAAAAAAATCCTCGAACAAAATCGAGGATTTTTTTGTATTCTGGAGACCAATCTATATTCTATTCTCTATATTCTTTTTTCTTCTTAATCATTCATCGAGATTAAAAACTCCTCGTTATTCCTTGTTTTCTTGAAACGGTCGTTGATGAAATCCATCGCTTCCACCGGATTCATATCCGATAGATATTTTCTCATAATCCACATTCTTTGCAATGTTTTTGCGTCTAACAACAAGTCATCACGTCGCGTGCTTGAAGAAGTCAAATCGATGGCAGGGAAAATACGTTTGTTGGCAATTTTTCTATCCAACTGCAATTCCATATTTCCAGTTCCTTTAAATTCTTCAAAAATAACTTCGTCCATTTTCGAACCTGTTTCTGTCAGTGCTGTGGCAATTATAGTCAAAGAGCCTCCATTTTCAACATTTCGGGCAGCTCCAAAAAATCGTTTTGGTTTCTGCAACGCATTGGCATCAACACCACCACTCAATACTTTACCGGAAGCAGGCTGTACCGTGTTGTAAGCTCTTGCCAAACGGGTAATGGAATCCAATAAAATCACGACATCATGACCACATTCGACCAAACGTTTTGCTTTTTCGAGAACGATATTCGCGATTTTTACGTGTTCTTGCGGTTCTCTGTCAAAAGTAGAAGCAATTACTTCCCCACGAACGCTTCGTTGCATATCAGTAACTTCTTCTGGGCGTTCATCAATTAATAAAACAATCAAATAAACTTCTGGATGATTGGCGGCAATAGCGTTTGCAATATCTTTCAGCAACATTGTTTTACCCGTTTTGGGCTGTGCCACAATCATGCCACGTTGCCCTTTTCCAATTGGGGAAAACAAATCGATAATTCGGGTGGAAATAGTACTTTGTCTTTCGGCTAATTTGAATTTTTCGGATGGAAAAACGGGTGTCAAATGTTCGAATGAAACTCGGTCACGAACCACTTGTGGATCATGTCCGTTGATTTTTAAAACGCGTACTAATGGGAAAAATTTCTCACCTTCTTTTGGAGGACGAACCACTCCTTTAACTGTATCTCCGGTTTTAAGTCCGAACAATCTAATTTGTGATGTAGATAAATAAATATCATCTGGCGAAGCCAAATAATTGTAATCCGAAGAACGAAGGAAACCATATCCATCAGGCATCATTTCCAGAACGCCTTCACTTTCTATTATTCCGTCAAATTCAAAATCAGAATCCCTAAAATTACTTTTCTTACTTTTGAAATTGGGATTTACATTTCCGTTTGGATTTTGCTTGTGCAGCTGGTTTGGATTTAGTTTTTTTGTAGGAACGCTAACTTCTGCATTTTCGATAATTGCAGCATCTGAATCAGATTCTGAAACTGATTCATTTTCTACAATTGTTTCTTTTACTTCTTCTTTTTCCTTTTGAAGCGCAATCTTTTTTTCGTAAGCCGATTTATTAAACTTTATAACTTTACCTACTTTCTTTTCAGGTACAACTGCCTCCGTAATCTCTTTTTCTACTTCTGGAACACTTGATTCGACTGTAATTTCTTCCTCTGTAAAAAGAGACTTGTTCGAAGATTTCTGAATAGCAACTTTTTTTGGAGCTACAATTCTGGCTCTTTTTGGCTTATCTTCTTCGACTTTGGTTTCAATTTTTTTATCGTCTGAAGTTGAATCCATACTTGCCGACTGGTGGTCTAAAATTTGGCTAATTAATGCCTCTTTTTTTACGCCGTTAAATTTTATTGTTTTAGCTGCTTTAGCTATTTCTTGAAGCTCAGAAAGCTTCATTTCTTTTAATGCAGAAATATCAAACATGAATGTTCTATGAGTTTAATTAATTTGGGAATACTATAAAAGTGAGTAGTAAATTTTTGATTTTGAATTGGCCGAAGAATGAAGTACTTACGGATTTGTTATGCAATATTACGAATAAAATTTAATCATACAATAGTATTTATTAAAAAGAAAATATATTTTTGTAAAAGAAATCGAGATAATGATACAAAGAATTCAAACCATATATTTACTTCTTGCCTTTGCGGTCACAGGAATTTTGCCTTTCTTTATTCCGTTATGGACAATGACCGGTGGCAAAGATTACTTTTTTATGCAAAACCAAGTGTATGTTGTTTTGTTGGGGTTAAGCACTACGCTTTCCTTGTTGAGTATTATTTCCTATAAAAAAAGACAAAATCAATTTGTTATTGGCAGATTGAATATCATATTAAATTTAATTTTATTAGGCTTGTTTGTATATCGTTCGCTAAATTTATCTGGAGAAACACTTGCTGTTTCGGAGAAAGGTATTGGGATGTTTCTACCTATTGTTGCTATCGTATTATTAGTGTTAGCTAATAAGGCCATCAAAAAGGATGAAGATCTTGTAAAATCTGTGGACAGATTGAGATAATCCTATAATCTTAATTTTATTATTAGTGCGAAGGAAAACCGAATGTAAAAGTTCGGTTTTTTTATTTCTTTTCAATTTCAATGATTTCCAAGTCTTTAATCTTGTTGCCATCAATCACAAAACGCAACATCGTGCGCACTTGGTGAAAACCACTCTTTCCGGCAGCTCCGGGATTCATGTGCAATAGATTGTGTTTCTTGTCGAATATCACTTTTAGAATATGGGAATGGCCACAAATAAACAACTTTGGCGGGTTTAAAGCCATTTCGGATTTAATATTTGGATTGTATTTTCCGGGGTAGCCGCCGATATGGGTAATCCAAACATCGACACCTTCGCACATAAACCTGTTGTGCAACGGAAATTCCATTCGGGCTTTGTCGTCATCAATATTGCCGTAAACACCGCGCAACGGCTTGATTTTTTTTATCGCATCCGTCACGACTAAATCGCCAATATCGCCTGCGTGCCAAACCTCGTCAGCCTGTGCAACATATTTCAAAATCGTGTCGTCAACATGACTGTGCGTATCTGAAAGTAATAGAATTTTTTTCATTTTGTCATTGCGAGGAACAAAGCAATCTCATCCTCTTTTTTTTTACGAAGCCTCAAAGTTATCATTTAAGATTGAAGATTAACGATTTTTGATTTGAGATTTGGCAAAACTTTGAAATAAAACATAGTCAATACGATTGACAATCTTTGTAGATTTGCATTTTTAATATCGGTTTCAATTTCTGAATAAATCTGAAATCTAAAATCTAAAATCTGAATTGAGGTATTTTATAAAACTGGCCTATAACGGAACTAATTATCATGGATGGCAATACCAACCCAATGCTTCCTCTGTGCAGGAAACACTGAACAAAGCGGTTTCGGTTTTGTTGAACACGGGCTCGAGCGATAGCGAACAGGCGAAGCAAATCAATCTTATGGGCGCAGGGCGCACCGATACTGGCGTACATGCCAAGGAAATGTTTACCCACTTTGATTTTGAAACTCCATTCGATGTTTCCAGTTTAGTGCACAAACTCAACTCCTATTTACCCAAAGACATTGCGGTTTATGACATTATTCCTGTTCACGATGAAGCGCACGCTCGTTTTGATGCCACGAAACGAACGTATGAATACCATATCAACGTCTTTAAGGATGTTTTTTCGCAAGACGAAAGTTGGTATTTTCACCAAGAGTTGGATGTTACTTTGATGAATGAAGCGGCACAATTATTGTTCCATCACACCGATTTTCAATGTTTCTCAAAAGTAAATACGGATGTAAACACCTTCGATTGCACTATTTTTGAAGCCCATTGGAAACAGGAGAACAGCAAGCTTATTTTCACGATTTCGGCCAATCGTTTTCTGCGGAACATGGTTCGCGCCATTGTGGGAACATTGGTAAACGTGGGATTGCACAAAATTACCTTGGACGATTTCAGCGAAATTATTAAAAGTAAAAATCGCGAAAATGCTGGATTTTCAGTACCGGCACATGGATTGTATTTAACAAAAATTGATTATAATTATTTATAACGGCAGATTGCTTCGCAAGCTCGCAATGACAGAATTATGAAAGCAAAAGCATTTGATACCCGATTATTCAAAAAAATATTAAAATACACCAAACCCTATCAATCGCGTTTTAACGGAGTAATTATTTTCGCCGTTTCGTTATCGATTTTTGCGGCATTGCGTCCCTATTTATTGAAGCAAACTGTTGATGGCTACATAAAAACCCAGGATCAACACGGACTATTGGTCTATGTCTCCATAATGGGATTGGTACTTTTATTAGAAGTGTTTTCCCAATTTTTCTTCGTTTATTGGGCTAACTGGCTCGGGCAAGATATTGTGAAAGACATTCGAACTAAAATGTTTCGGCATATTTTAAGTTTCCGAATGAAATATTTCGACAATGCACCCGTGGGACAGCTCGTTACACGCTCCGTTTCTGATATTGAGGCGATAGCTCGCATTTTTAGTCAGGGATTGTTCATGATTATAAGTGACATGATGAAAATGGCCGTCGTACTGATTTTTATGTTTTATATGAATTGGAAACTTACTTGGATCGTGATTGTTGCGATGCCAATATTAATTTACATCACCCGAATATTCCAAAGAAAAATGCAGCTGGCTTTCGAAGAAGTGCGAACACAAATTGCCAATATGAATTCCTTCGTGCAAGAACGGGTTACGGGAATGAAAATTGTTCAATTGTTTAATCGGGAAGACATTGAATTCGAAAAATTTAAAATCATCAACGACAAGCACAATAGAGCCTGGATAAAAACAATATTATACAACTCCATCTTCTTCCCCATTGCCGATATCATTTCGTCATTAACCTTGGGATTTATCGTGTTATATGGTGGAATCAAGATTTTGGATGGCGATCATTTTACCACTTTTGGCGATCTGTTTTCCTACACGATGTTCATATCAATGTTATTCAATCCGCTGCGTCAAATCGCTGATAAATTCAATGAAATGCAGCTTGGAATGATTGCCGCCAATCGTGTTTTTAACATTCTGGATACACAAGACCAAATTCAGGATACAGGAACTATCGAAGCACCTATTTTTAGGGGAAACATAGAGTTTAAGGATGTTCATTTTGGCTATATTTCAGAAGAAAATGTCATTAAAGGTATAAATCTATCTGTCCCTGCCGGAAAAACCATCGCCATTGTTGGCTCGACAGGTGCCGGAAAATCAACGATTATCAATTTGCTGAATCGCTTTTACGAAATCAACAGCGGAACAATTTGCATTGACGGCCAAAACATAGAAAACTACACTTTGAGTTCGCTGCGCAAGCAAATTGCGGTAGTTTTACAGGATGTTTTTCTTTTTGCCGATACCATTTTTAACAATATCACCCTGAATAATCCCGAAATATCTCGCGAGCAGGTTTTGGCTGCGGCCAAAAAAATTGGCGTCCACAAATTTATTATGAGCCTGCCCGATAATTACGATTTTGACGTGAAGGAACGTGGCGTAATGTTGTCTTCCGGGCAACGCCAATTGATTGCTTTTCTTCGGGCTTATGTAAGCAATCCCAGCATTCTGATTCTTGATGAAGCGACTTCTTCCATCGATACCTACTCCGAAGAGTTGATTCAACGTGCCACCGAAACCATCACCAAGGGAAGAACCTCAATTGTTATTGCACATCGACTCGCCACCATTGTCAACGCCGACAAAATTGTTGTTATGGACAAGGGTCTGATTGTAGAACAAGGAACGCATCAAGAACTGGTATCCCGAGAAGGAGGTTATTACAAAAATTTATACGATTCACAGTTTGTTACCCTGGAGTAGTGATTGATTTCCCGATAACCCAAAATAGTACATCACTTCGAGTATCACGCTTTTTTGCGTGATGCATCGAGAAGCCTAGCATCTACAATAGTTCTCAAAGATTTTTCCAATGCAAAACTTTAAACCCTAAACTTTTTCTTTAATCAAATAAATCCTTAATTTTGCCAACTGAAATTAATTAAGAAAACATACAAAAATGAAATACGATATCATAGTTTTAGGAAGTGGTCCAGGCGGTTATGTTACTGCCATTAGAGCATCACAATTAGGCTTTAAAGTTGCCGTAATCGAAAAGGAAAACTTAGGCGGTGTTTGCTTAAATTGGGGTTGTATCCCAACAAAAGCATTGTTGAAATCAGCACAGGTTTTTGATTACTTAAAACACGCTTCCGATTATGGATTGACTGTTTCCCAATTCGACAAGGATTTTTCGGCTGTCGTAAATCGTAGCAGAAGTGTCGCTGAAGGCATGAGCAAAGGAGTTCAATTCCTGATGAAAAAAAATAAAATCGATGTTATTGATGGTTTTGGAAAACTGAAACTAGGCAAAAAAATCGATGTTACTGATAAAGACAATAAAGTTACTGAATACAGCGCCGACCATATTATTATTGCCACTGGTGCACGTTCCCGTGAATTGCCAAACTTGCCTCAGGATGGCGTAAAAGTAATTGGATATCGTCAAGCGATGACCATGCCAACACAACCAAAATCGATGATTGTTGTAGGTTCAGGCGCTATAGGAGTTGAATTTGCACATTTCTACAATTCGATGGGAACTGATGTAACCATAGTTGAATTCTTGCCTAACATTGTACCATTGGAAGACGAAGATATTTCGAAACAAATGGAACGTTCGATGAAGAAAGCGGGCGTTAAAATTATGACCAACTCCTCTGTCGAAAAAATTGACATTTCGGGTTCCGGAGTTAAAGCCTTTGTAAAAACAGCAAAAGGAGAAGTAATTCTGGAAGCTGACATATTGCTTTCGGCTGTTGGAATTAAAACCAACATCGAAAACATAGGTTTGGAAGAAGTGGGAATTGCTACCGACAGGGATAAAATTCTGGTAAACGATTTCTATCAAACGAACATTCCGGGTTACTACGCCATTGGCGATGTCGTTCCGGGACCGGCTTTGGCACACGTTGCTTCTGCCGAAGGAATTACCTGTGTAGAAAAAATCGCAGGATTGCACGTGGATCCTATCGATTACGGAAATATTCCAGGTTGTACCTATGCCACGCCAGAAATTGCTTCAGTAGGAATGACCGAAAAACAAGCCAAAGAAAAAGGATATGAACTGAAAATTGGAAAATTTCCATTTTCTGCTTCAGGAAAGGCCAAAGCCGCCGGAACACCGGATGGTTTTGTAAAAGTGATTTTTGATGCCAAATATGGCGAATTGTTGGGCTGTCACATGATAGGTGCCGGCGTTACGGATATGATTGCCGAGGCAGTTGTAGCGCGCAAACTGGAAACCACGGGACACGAAATCCTAAAATCGATTCACCCTCACCCAACGATGAGTGAAGCCGTGATGGAAGCCGTTGCCGAAGCGTATGGCGAGGTAATCCATTTGTAGATGAACAACGCGATGTAGAGACGCACTGCAGTGCGTCTCTACAATATTATATTGAAATCCGATTTGTGAAAGCAAGTCGGATTTTTTATGCCTTTTATTTAAATTATTAGGGTGCATTTTGAATTTTGAAAAAAATAATTGAATTTTTTTAATGTTTTCCAATAAAAAAAGATAATTTTAATCCCAACAAGATAAAGGAATGAAATCACTCAATATTTAAATATTAAATTTCGGTCTACCCCAATAAAAGACAATACTTTGAAAGATAAATTGCAAAAACTAGGTTTCGACCTTCAAGGAGCCGAAATGCTGAAACTCATCCAAGAATTGAAGGAACAAAGGAATGAACTTGAATCTCAGAATAAAGTACTTCAGATTGAAAAACAAAGCCTTTCTAATATTTTAGAAGGAACCCATCAAGACATCACTGACTGCAAGCTGGCAGAGGAAAATAGTAGACTATCAAAAACAACATATCGTGGCATTCTGAACAGCATTACCGAATTGATTTATATTCAAGACGAAAACGGATGTTTTCTTGATGTAAATGAAGCCGCCGAAAAAACATATGGTTATAACAGGGAAAGTTTTATTGGAAAAACACCTGAATTTCTTTCTGCTCCCGGAAAAAATGATTTAGATAAAATCACAAAAGTGATTCAATTGGCCTGGAAAGGTATCGCCCAGAGTTTCGAATTTTGGGGAATTACAAGAGACGGCAGGATTTTTCCGAAAGAAGTCAATTTGTCTCTAGGAACCTTTTTTGGAAAATCAGCAATTATAGCCGTTGCCAGAGATATTAGTAAGCGCAAGCAAGCAGAAGAAACGCTACTAAAAAATGAGGATAAATACCGTAATTTAGTTAAAAATATGCCTGATGGTATTTATAAAAGTACTGAGGAAGGTAAATTTATTGATGTTAATCTGGCCTTAGTTAAAATGCTTGGATATGCAAACCAAGAGGAACTGATGTCCATAAATATTCTAACCCAATTGTACTTTGAGCCTTCTGACCGCGATAGTATAGTGCTTCGGGAAAACAATAAAGAACTTGGGATTTTCAGGATGAAAAAAAAGGATGGTTCCGAAATTTGGGTTGAAGACCATGGGTGGTTAAATTATGATGAAACCACCAACGTTCTTTTTCACGAAGGAATACTTCGGGATATCACCGAAAGGGTACAGGTAGAAAATATGTTGCTTGAAAGCAAACAGCAACTACAACTCATTTATGATTCGGTAAATGACACCATCTTTCAAATCGAGGTCCAAAATGAAACTGATTTTATATTTATTTCGATGAATGAATCCGGGTTGAATGCCATTGGGATCACATTGGAGCAAATCAGAAATAAAAATGTAAAGCAAATTATTCCACAGCCATCGTTAGATTTAGTACTTGGTAAATACCACGAAGCAATTCGAACCAGAAGAACCGTCAGATGGGAAGAAGAAACGGAATATCCCACCGGAGTAAAAACAGCCATTGTTACTGTTTCGCCTATTTTTAACGAAAATGGCAAATGCATTCGGTTAACAGGCAGTTTATATGACATTACGGAGCGCAAAAAAGCAGAAGAAATATTGCTTAAGAGTGAAGAGAATTTGTCCATCACCCTTAATTCCATTGGCGATGGAGTAATATCTACCGATAATAATGGCTTAATCGTTCGAATGAATCCGATAGCTGAAAATCTTTGCGGATGGAAATTGGCCGATGCAGCTGGCAAACCGTTGGCTGACGTTTTCAGAATTATTAATGCGGAAACCCGTGAAACGGTTGATGATCCAGTTAAAAAAGTATTGAAAAGTGGAGGAATTGTCGGGCTTGCAAACCATACGGTTTTGATTTCGAGAAATGGAACCGAATGCCAGATTTCTGACAGCGCTGCCCCTATCAAAACCAAAGAAGGTGATATTAACGGGGTGGTTTTGGTTTTTTCAGACATAACCGATTCGTATGTTGCCCAAAAACAGATAAAAGAGAGCGAAAATCATTTGAGGGAAACACAGATTATTGCGCGGTTAGGGGCTTATACTCTCGATATTGCTACGGGTATTTGGTCAAGTTCCGAAATTCTGGACGAAATTTTTGGAATAGAAAAAAATTATGATAAATCAGTTCAGGGATGGATTTCAATCATTCATCCTGAGTGGCAGGAAACAATGAATAATTTCTTCATTCAAGAAGTGATCGGTAATAAAATACCATTCGATAAAGAATACCAAATTATACGAAAAAGCGACAATGAAGTACGCTGGGTTCATGGCATTGGCAAACTCGAATACGATGATAAGTCAAATCCTCTCAGGATGTTGGGTACAATAAAGGATATTACCGAGCGAAAGCAGACGGAAAATGCCCTAAAAGAAAGTGAAGAGCGGTATCGTGCAATTGTTGAATGGTCTCCAGAAGCTATTATCGTGCATCAGGACTGGATAATACTCTATGCGAATCCTGCTGCCATCAAGCTCCTTAAAGCAAATAATATCCATGATTTACTGGGCAAATCCTCCTTTGATTTAATTCATCCAGACAGTCGTGCAATGATAATGGAAAGGTCGAAAATACAAATCAAAATTGGCGATTTCACACCCATGACAGAAACAAAACTTCTTAGGATTGATGGAACTCCAATAGACGCAGAAACACAATCTATATTGGTTAATTATAACGGAAGTCCTGCCGTTCAGGTTTCGATTCATGATATTACAAGTCGCAAGGAGGCTGAAGATTTAATTATAAAAGCTAAGGAACAAGCAGAGGAAAGTGATCGTCTCAAGTCAGCTTTCCTAGCCAATATGAGCCATGAAATTAGAACTCCAATGAACGGAATTATGGGGTTCACCAGTTTGTTGAAAGAAACTAATCTCACTGCTGAAAATCAACAAGAATACATCAAAATCATTGACCAAAGCGGGACTCGCCTACTCAACATTATCAATGACATTATTGATATTTCAAAAATCGAATCCAACCAAATGATGGTTTCCCTTTCAGAAACAAATGTCAACGAAAAAATTAAATTCATATATGATTTTTTTAAACCGGAAGCATCAAGCAAGGGAATTTATCTTGATTTTAAAAACGGCTTGGCCAAAAAGGAAGCTTTCATTACCACTGACGGCGAAAAAATATATGCCGTTTTAACCAATCTGGTTAAAAACGCCATTAAATTTTGTGATAATGGCATAATAGATTTTGGTTATGAATTAAAAACAGATCGAAAAAGTCCCGAACTTGAATTTTATGTAAAAGATTCCGGAGTGGGAATTCCAAACGGCAGGCAACATGCCGTATTTGACCGCTTCATTCAAGCTGACATTTCAGACAAAAGGGCATTCCAGGGTGCCGGTTTGGGATTGTCCATTTCTAAAGCTTACGTGGAAATGCTGGGCGGAAAAATTTGGGTTGAAAGCGAAGTGGGAGTTGGTTCGTCATTTTATTTTACTATTCCCTACAATGCAATCCAAAAAACAGAAACTGCTCCCATAAAGACGCTACAGGAAAAAGAATCGGAGAATCAGGTAAAAAACCTAAAAATACTCATTGTCGAAGACGATGCCATATCAAAATTACTGATTATGAAAGCCGTCACCAAGTTTAGCAGTGAGATTCTAACGGTAAGTACCGGAATCAAAGCCGTTGAGGCTTGCCGCAATAATCCCGACATTGATTTAATAATGATGGATATTAACATGCCTGTGATGAATGGCTATGAAGCCACCAAGGAAATACGTCAATTCAATAAAAAAGTAATCATCATCGCGCAAACGGCAAATGCTTTTGCCGGCGACAAAAACAACGCAATAGCAGCAGGATGCAATGATTATATTTCCAAACCTATAAACAGAGACTTATTAAACAAGATGGTACAGAAATATTTTGAATAAAATTTTTTATTGTGGTAGAGACGCACTGCAGTGCGTCTCTGCAGTGCGTCTCTACTACAATATTATATAAAAATCCGATTTGTGAAAGCAAGTCGGATTTTTTTTTTGGCGTGTCCCCGCTTCCACTAGCGTTTCAGCACGGTCAGGCTGTATGTTGCAATCTTTTTCGTGTTCTCGATACTTCCGCAAAAGCGGAAACTCGAACTGACGAAAAAGGATTTTCACTGCCATCCTTCACGCAAAAACAAAGTAGAGATGCACAGCAGTGCGTCTCTGCAGTGCGTCTTTACAACATGATATAAAAATCCGTTTTGTGAAAGCAAGTCAATTTTTTTATGCCTTTGCCTCTGTTATACCGCTAGTTATTTCAAATTAGTCCAATAAAAATTGAACTA
>DHXP01000067.1:88893-92773 GCA_002413745.1 Flavobacterium sp. UBA5153
AAACATATTAACCATTGGTATTACTTTATTCTTTTATAGGTCAATCCTTTCAACTTCTTTTTCATATTGAGAGCCGGTTTATAGACTATTTTGGCCCGTTTAATGTTGGCTTTGCCCAATTCCTCCAGAGTGTCAGCGGGCAATCCCTGTAAGGTGATTTGAAAAGTACCCAGGCTGTCAATCCGCACAATGCGCCCATCAGCTAATGACTCGCTAATCGCTTTGGTCAGTGCCATGATTACCCCATAACAATCGGCTTTGCTGATGGTGGATTGTGAGGCCACTATATCAGCCAGACTGTCTAAATCATCTTCGCCATTATGGATGGCACAAGGGTAGTATTTTATTTCTGGCGGTGTTGCCAAATTATTTTTCTTGGGCACCATTTTAAAAGATACGGACATAAAAAAAGTACGATTAGCATTATAAAATAATTTCGTCCTTACGAAGTTACAAAAAGATGTACAGAAAATAATAAAATTCCGTATATCTTTTTATAAAAAGATGTACAGAAATTGAATAAAAGATATACATCTTTAAATAATATTATCAGGACGCTACTAAAAAAAGCTCCTTACAAGACCAAAGAGAGGGTCCTACAAAGCTATTTTATCATTGAATACTGGACTGATTTTTATTAAGTAATAATAATTGGCTACTTTAGTACGATAAAAGTATTGATTATGAACTGGAGCGCCAAAATCATCACACATAAAAAAGAAAAACGAATAGCGGTATATTTTGAAAAAAATGCCGAATTAATCGCTCGAATAAAAATGGTGGAAGGTTCTCGATGGAGTCAAACCTTGAGAGCTTGGCACATTCCTGATACTATCGAAAACAGAGAACGGTTTAATTTAGAACCTCTCTCCCATTCCCTGCCTTCGGTTGAAGGAATCGCACATATCGAAAAATTCATACAATGGTTATCTTCAAAAAGATATAGCCCAAGCACCATAAAAACTTATTCCGAAGCCTTAAAATCATTTTTGGTTTTCTATCGAGAAAAACCAGTTGTCGAAATCACAAATGAAGATGTAATTATTTACAATAATGAATTTATTTTAAAAAATAATTTATCAGCATCTTATCAGAATCAAATTGTAAATGCCATAAAACTATTTTTTAAAACGATACAAGAAAAACGTATTGAAATAGACAAAATTCACCGCCCGAAAAGGGCAAAAATATTACCTAATGTTTTGAGTAAAGAAGAAGTAAAATTGATATTAAACGCACATTCTAATATCAAACACAAAACAATGTTGAGTTTGATATATAGTTGTGGATTGCGCCGAAGTGAGCTTTTAAATTTAAAACCAACTGATATTGATTCAAAAAGAGGAATTGTAATCATCCGACAAAGCAAAGGCAAAAAAGACAGAATTGTTCCTTTATCTCCAAAAATATTAGAAATGCTTCGAGAATATTATATAGGTTATAAACCCAAAACTTGGCTGTTTGAAGGACAAATAGAGAATACAAAATACGATGAACGTAGTTTGTCTAATGTACTTAAACAAGCATTAACAAAATCAAGAATAAGCAAGCCAGTAAGTTTACATTGGTTGAGACACAGTTATGCCACTCATCTACTAGAAAGCGGAACCGATTTGCGATATATTCAGGAACTCCTTGGACATAACAGCAGCAAAACCACCGAAATATATACCCACGTAAGCACAAAAAGCATACAGCAAATTAAAAGTCCTTTTAATGATTTGTAATGTTTTTTTTATACATTAGCTAAATAAATACCAGAGCCTTTTATGGCACAAAGCCAACCAAATTTGGATGGATTGTAGCCATTTTATGGCTGGTATAAACGAGTTATGGCGCATTTTAAAAAAGACCCAGCACAATGATTAAGAAGATTATTAATAGAATTATTGACGTCCTTTGGATAGGATTTAGTTTGCTATTCTTGCTTTCACAAACTACCAAGTTAGAATTTATTTCTCCTACGATTAGAAACTTTTCCTTTTTAAT
Organism: Flavobacterium sp. UBA5153; assembly: GCA_002413745.1. Lineage (GTDB taxonomy): Bacteria > Bacteroidota > Bacteroidia > Flavobacteriales > Flavobacteriaceae > Flavobacterium. Next base: position 90,883 of record DHXP01000067.1, read on the forward strand.
GACAATTTTAGGATTTGTATTTTTGATTTTGAGAATTTTAAGAATAAAAATATCTGAAAAAATCAATAGAATTGTAATTATACCTTTAGTGTTAATTGGTGGATTGGTTATAACATCGTTTGATTGGGTTGGCACTTGGAAAACACAAACGATTTTATATAACCATGGCCATTTTAAGTTTAAGACCATTGAATCTCAAATGCAAGACAAAGGAGCATTAGGATATAATCGGAGAATTGTCGAAGTAACAAAATTGGCTGGATTTTTAAGGATAATTGAGCCTGTTGATACAGCAAAGGTCGGATTACCTTGGATTAAAGTTGATAAAGACATTAATGAATTGAAATTAAAATAAAAACGCGCCATAACACAGTGTATACATCATGCGGGGTTCAGAGCTATTTGCAAGTTCAGGACTCGCTGGCTAGTTTTGTAAAATGGGATAATGAATTGTTCACGAAAACCCGCACGCTGCATACACTCAACGTTAGCGGTCATTGTAACAGGACACCCGAAAATTTAGTACCACGACAAAAAAAGAGACAAGAAAAAGAACAAAATGAATAATAAATTCAATCAAAAAGAAAAGGCACTTCAATTATATCAGCTTCACCATGCTGACAACCCTTTAATACTACCAAACATTTGGGATGTTTTAGGTGCAAAATTACTTGAAAACATAGGCTATCCTGCAATTGCCACGGCAAGTGCTTCAATTGCTTATACAAATGGACACCTTGACGGAGAAAAAATACCTTTTAGCGATTTACTTTCAATTTTATCACGGATTTCAAACAACGTAAATATTCCTGTGACGGCTGATATTGAAAGCGGTTATTCTATTGACGATACTCGATTTCAAGAAAACATTAAACTGCTTATTAAAACAGGAATTGTTGGAATCAACATAGAAGATACCAACCATAAAACAAAAACGATTTTTTCTATCGAACGTCAATGTGATAGGATTAAACTGATAAGAGCGATTTCTGATGAATTGGATATCCCGATTTTCATTAATGCAAGAGCCGATGTGTTACTTTATGACAAAGATTTTCCTACTGCTGAGTCAAGACATAAAGAATTATTAAAAAGAGGGTTAGCTTATAAAGAAGTTGGTGCTAATTGCTTTTTCCCAATTGCGTTAAGACAAAAAGAAGACATACAAAGACTAGTTACTCAACTTAAAATGCCAATAAACATTTTAACATTACCTGGTATTCCTGACTTGAAGGTATTGAAAGAAATTGGAGTAGCAAGAGTTAGCTTAGGACCTTCATTTTTGAAAATTGCAATAAAAGCGATGAAATCACTCGCAATTGAATTAAAAAATTCTGAAGGATTGTCTTCAATAACAGAAAACGAAATATCGTCCGACTATTTGAAATCATTAGTAAGTAATTGAACTATGAATAATAACAGAATAAACATAAAAACCCTTGAACCAGATGCCTATCAAGCAATGATGGCATTAGAAAATTACGGAAAGGCATGTGCATTAGATCCATTGTTAAAGGAACTGATAAAAATGCGAGCATCACAAATCAATGGCTGTGCATACTGTCTGGATATGCACACAGAAGACGCTCTGAAAATTGGCGAAAGTTCAAGAAGAATATTTGCTCTTTCTGTTTGGCAGGAATCCCATCTGTTTTCTGAAGAAGAAAGAACATTGTTGCGGTTAACGGAAGAGATAACAAAAATATCCGAAAATGGCGTGTCTGACGAAACATATAAAAAGGTGATAAGCACTTTTGGTAAACAAATGACAGCACAAATCATTATGCTTATTATTACAATAAACTCCTGGAATAGAATTGCCGTGGCGACAAGACTAATTTATAAGAAGTGACAAAACAACGAATCGCTAATCGAGTAGACGGCTCCGCCA
>DHXP01000051.1 GCA_002413745.1 Flavobacterium sp. UBA5153
TTTGATTAATCGAATTCAGGTTATTAATAACAACCCCAAAATAAATCGATATGCTGAATTACAAAAACTGGCACGAAAAACACATTGAAACTTTAGGCTTTGGTAGTCGTTTATCCGATTCAGTGGCTAAAGGAATGGGCTCTTGGAAATTCATTATCATCCAAACTATTTTGGTATTGCTTTGGATGGGATTAAATCTTGTCGGTTATGTGTATCATTGGGATGCGTACCCATTTATATTGCTCAATCTTGTTTTCTCGACTCAAGCTGCTTATGCTGCGCCTATTATTATGATGGCCCAAAACAGACAAAATGATAGAGACAGATTGCAAGCCCAAGCGGATTACCAGACAAATATTGACGCAAAGCTTGAAATTGAAGCCTTGACAATAATACTAAATAAACTTGATGTTGATAAATTAGATAAAATTATTGCAATGCTGGAAGAAATGAAAAAATAATATTTAAGGTTTCAAGTTTCTGATAATCCATAACTTGAAACCTTAAACTTTAAACTAAAATAACTTCTCCAAGGTTTCCAAAACATAAGTGTGCATCACTTCACGATAATCGAGATGCGTCACGATACGTAGTTTTCCGTGTCCCATTGAGCTTATGGAAATTCCTTTTTGTTTTAATTTTTCCATTAAATCGGCTTCATTGACGTGCGGCTGAACCGAGAAAATCAAAATATTGGTTTCAACAGGTTCTACTTTTGCAACCCAGTTTAGTTTTTCCAAAACGGCTCCTATCTCCTTGGCGCGTCTGTGGTCGTCTGCCAATCTTTCGATGTTGTTGTCCAAAGCATAAATTCCGGCTGCCGCCAAATAACCCACTTGACGCATTCCACCGCCAAATATTTTCCTGATTCTCAATGCTCTATGAATCGTGGCTTTATCGGACAATAAAAGGGAACCTATTGGTGCTCCCAAACCTTTGGACAAACAAACCGAAATAGTGTGGAAAACTTTTCCATATTCTTTAGGATCGTCGTTGGTGGCCATCAAAGCATTCCAAATTCTTGCTCCGTCCAAGTGGAATTTCAAATTATTGGCATCGCAAACTTGTCTTATTTTCTTGAATTCTTCAAAATCATAACAAGCACCTCCGCCTTTATTGGTCGTATTTTCGACACAAACTAAACTCGTCAATGCACTGTGATAAAATTCTGGATCATTGATGGATCCGGCAACTTGCTCTGCCGTAATCATTCCGCGATTTCCATCTAATAAACAACAGGAAACTCCGCTGTTAAAAGAAACTCCACCGCCTTCATAATTATAAACGTGTGCATATTTATCGGCAATTAATTGTTCGCCAGGTTGCGTGTGCAACTTAATGGCTGTTTGATTAGCCATTGTTCCCGAAGGAAAAAACAGTGCCGCTTCCATCCCGAACATTTCGGCAACTCTGGATTCCAGTTCTATAACCGTTGGGTCTTGTTTATATACATCGTCCCCTACTTCGGCTTTAAACATAAACCGCAACATTTCCTGACTAGGTTTAGTGACGGTATCACTAACTAAATTTATTTCCATTTTCTTCTTTTATATAATTATGGACAAGTCTCGACTTGTCGCTACGCAAAATTTTTCTATTTTTGTGCCACAAAATTACTATAATTTATGACAACTACCGAACAAATAAAAGGTATTGTAGAGCGCCTTGGTGCGTTGAGGAGGTATCTTTGACGTTGATGCCAAATTAATTGAAATCACAAACGAAGAAGAAAAGACTTTAGCTCCCGATTTTTGGAACAATCCCAAAGAAGCCGAAATCTATGTGAAAAATCTTCGTTCCAAGAAAAAATGGGTCGAAGATTACAATAAGGCGGTCGAAATGGCCGACGAGTTGCAACTGGCTTACGAATTCTACAAGGAAGGGGAACTTTCCGTCGAAGAATTAGACGAGCAATATGCTGCTACCAAAAACCATATTGAAGCCATCGAATTCAAAAATATGTTGTCTGACGAAGGCGACAGTTTGAGCGCGGTATTACAAATTACGGCTGGTGCCGGCGGAACGGAAAGTTGCGATTGGGCTTCAATGCTGATGCGAATGTATATGATGTGGGCCGAAAAATCGGGATACAAAATACGTGAACTCAATTATCAGGAAGGCGATGTTGCAGGAATAAAAACGGTAACCCTCGAAATTGAAGGCGATTTTGCTTTTGGTTATTTAAAGGGCGAAAATGGCGTGCATCGATTGGTTCGCATTTCTCCTTTTGACAGCAATGCCAAGCGACATACGTCTTTTGCCTCGGTTTATGTGTATCCGTTAGTGGATGATACGATAGAAATTGAAATCAATCCTGCCGATATTGAAATCACAACTGCCCGATCCAGCGGTGCCGGTGGTCAGAACGTGAATAAGGTGGAAACCAAAGTGCAGTTGAACCACAAACCTTCGGGGATCCAAATTCAATGTTCGGAAACGCGTTCACAACACGATAACAGACAAAGAGCGATGCAAATGCTTAAATCGCAATTGTATGAAATTGAATTAAAAAAGCAACGAGAACAGCGATCTGATATCGAGGCAGGGAAAATGAAAATCGAATGGGGTTCGCAAATCCGGAATTATGTGATGCAACCGTATAAACTAGTCAAAGATGTTCGCACCGGCTACGAAACCAGCAATGTTGACGGTGTGATGAATGGTGAAATCGATGAATTTTTGAAAGCGTATCTGATGATGATGGGACAGAAAGATGATGAGTAGTAGTCAGTCTCAATTTGAATAATTTTAGACCCGACAGGGTTCAAAAACCTGTCGGGTTTGCTTACAATTATTTATAAAATAATATTGAATAAGTAACCCGATACAATCATAAAAAAGGCGATAGTTCCGAAGTAAATGGCAATTAATTTCCAAGTCATTACTTTCTTCAAAAGCATTGCTTCCGGCAAGGATAAACCAATAACTCCCATCATAAATGCAATGGCAGTTCCAAGCGGAACTCCTTTTGCAACAAGAACCTGAACCACGGGAATAACGCCCGCCGCATTGCTATACATTGGCACACCTATAATTACTGCCAATGGAACCGCAAACCATTGTCCTTTGTTGATGTAATTTTCGAAAAATCCTGTTGGCAAAAATCCGTGCATCAAACCACCAATTGCAATACCAATGATGATATAAGGCGAAACCCCTTTTACAATGTTATAAGCTTCTTTTAAAATCAAAGGAAATCTTTGTGAGAGCGATTGTTTTTCTTCTTCTATTTCTTCCTCAGTTTGTGCATTGGCAATAATGTTCTGAACCCAGGGAGAAAGCTGTTTTTCTAATTTTAATTTTCCCAAAGTAAATCCACCAATAATCCCCAAAACTATTCCTGTCAGCACATAAATAGCAGTCACTTTGAATCCGAATGCTCCCGCAAAAATGGCAATCGCCACTTCGTTTACCAATGGTGCTGTTATGAGATACGTAAAAGTGATGCCTAGCGGAATTCCTCCTTTTACAAATCCAATAAATAATGGAACTGACGAACAGGAACAAAATGGTGTAATGACTCCAAAAGAGGAAGCAAATAAATATTCCAGGCCAAAAAGTTTTTTTCGGCTCAAAAAATTACGCACTTTATCTACTGGAAAATAAGAATTTACAATTCCCATTACGGTTGTTATTGCAAAAAGCAAGAGTGCAATTTTCAAGGTATCAAATACAAAGAAATTTAACGAATCGCCTAATTTTGTATGTTGCTCAATTGCAAAAACCGAATAAATTAGCCAATCAGCAAAATATTGCAGCCAGTCGAACATAATAATCTATTTTAGATTAACAACATTTACTTCCGTCAGATTTGGGACTACTATCACAACACGATTGCGCGGCAGGAGAAGCAGTTGTTCCGCAACATCCACTGTCTTGTGCGTTTCCTAGAACTACAGAAGTATCCCCTTTGGTCGGGAACCCTTTTTGTGCCCAACGAACCATTCCGTGTTTCATATTTACCACTTTGTCATAACCGTGATTTACCAAGAATCCTGCAGCTCTTAAACTTCTAGCTCCAACTTTACAAACCATCACCACATTTTTATCCTTTGGAATTTCTGTAAAATGTTCTTCAAATACACTTAACGGAATGTTGATAATATTGGGCACATCAAAAGATAATTGCGCTACTTCGTCCTTTTCACGAACATCTACCAATAATGCTCCTTCTTTTACCCAACTTTGTGTTGTGGTGGGGCATATTTCTTTAACTAATGTTTGACTTTCCATTTGTTTAGTTTTTTAACAGTTCAATAATTTCACTAACTTGAGCAATTCTTCCTTTTACTTTGATGACATCATCAATCATTAATACAGGCGTGGTTAGCACATTGTATTTCATCATTTCTTCAATATCTTCAATTTTTACTACTTCGGCTTGAATGTCTAATTGTTTTAGGGCTTCTAAAACATTGTTATAGGTAGTTTTGCACTTTGGGCAACCTGGTCCTAATACTTTTATTTGTCTCATTTTTATGAATTTTAGTTTCTATTCGTAAAAATACGAATAACATTTTTAAAAATTATTTTAAAACTTCATTCAGAAGCTTTTTAGCCAAATTCCAATTTTCTTTGTTGATACAATATTTCGCCGTTGGTGGTGCAACATTTCCTTGAATTAAACCAGCATCTTTGAGTTCGTTTAAATGTTGCGACAAAGTAGATTTTGCAATAGGAAGTTCTTCGGCCATATCACCGTGAAAACAACAATTTTGGGAGTTCAGTAATTGCAAAATAGCAATTCTAACAGGATGCCCCATCGCTTTTGCAAAACGTGCGGTTTGTTCCTGTTCCTTGGTAAAATAATCCGATTTTGCGACAGTCGCCATATCCTTTTTTAGTTATTCGTAAATTTACGAATAATTTTTAAAAATCAAAATAATTTATCCTAATTATTTGTGTTTGGGAGTGATAATTTAAAGTTTGGGAGAGTCGTTGGCTTCAAAAATATAGCCAATTAATCATAAGATTATTTCATTATTTTAACAACAAACTTTCATTGTCACGAATTCTAAAACTCGCCAAGAAATAATCCATTAGGAATTTCAACACAAATTTGCTTAATTTTGTAATTCTATTCCAAATCTAACAAATCATTAAATAATGAAATCCTATTCCATTCAAGAAATAAACGAAGTTTTAAAAGGCACTATTGTTGGCGATACTTCCATAAAAATTACCGCTCCTGAACAATTAGAACTTGCCAATGCTTCCGAGATTTCTTTTATTGGAAACAAAAAATACGAAAAGTTTTGGGAAACATCCAAAGCCTGCGCTGCTGTTGTCAACGAGGATATTTCGATTGGACCCGGCGAAAATAGGGCGTTCATCAAAGTGAAAAATGCCGATTTGGCAATGTCACAAGTCTTGGAACTTTTCGCTCCGCCTACTCCACTTTTCAGCACTGACATTCATCCAACAGCCACTATTGACTCGACTGCCATCATAGGAAACGGAACCCGAATTGGCGCAGGAAGTTACATTGGTCCAAAAGTTCAACTTGGCGAAAACATCACTATTTATCCCAATGTTACGATTCTCGACGAATGTACTATTGGAAAAAATACGATAATTTGGTCAGGCGCGGTGGTTCGGGAGCGTTGTCACATTGGCAACGATTGCATTATTCATCCCAACGCCACAATTGGCGCCGATGGTTTTGGATTCCGTCCAGACCCACAGAGAGGTTTGGTCAAAATTCCGCAAATCGGTAACGTGATTCTTGGCAACGGAGTCGAAATTGGAGCCAACACTTGTGTCGATAGAGGGAAATTCAGTTCTACAATTTTGGGTGACGGTTGCAAGATTGACAATTTAATTCAAATTGGACATAATAGTAAACTGGGAAGATTCTGTATTATGGCGGGACAAAGCGGCTTGGCCGGTTCAGTAACTTTAGGAAATGGAGTTCTCATTGGCGGAAGCGCTTCTATAACCGATCACGTGACTATTGGCGACGGGGCAATTATAGGCGGAGGTTCTGGCGTGACAAAAGATGTTCCAGCAGGAAAAACCTTGTTAGGTTATCCAGCTATCGAGTCCCGCGATACACTAAGACAATGGGCCATTTTAAAAAGATTGGTCAATGAGTCTAAAAAATAAATTTTCTAACTTCTAATAAGTCTAATGAAATTAATAAAAAAGAGGAACCATTAAGAAATTAAGTTTTATCAGAAATAAAAACTTAATATCCTTAATTTCTTAATGGTTCAAAAAAATGTGTTTTCTAATATTACAATTTTAGTATAACCTTTTCAATGGATTTCGTAATTTAGCCATCGCTACATTTAGATAAACACAATTTCATTATGGACTTGAACTTCAACAAAAACGAAGACCACAATAAACTCTTGCTTTCAGACCTGCGTCATAAATTTGCCAAAGTCAAACAAGGCGGCGGAGAAAATCGTATTCAAAAATTACATTCCGAAGGTAAAATGACGGCGCGGGAACGCATCGATTATTTACTTGACGCCAAAGGGAAATGCATTGAAATTGGAGGTTTTGTTGGCGAAGGAATGTATGCAGCATATGGCGGATGTCCTTCGGGTGGTGTTGTGGTGAAAATTGGGTACATCAAAGGAAAACAATGCATCGTCGTTGCCAATGATGCCACCGTAAAAGCGGGGGCTTGGTTCCCAATTACGGCGAAGAAAAATTTGAGAGCGCAAGAAATTGCGATGGAAAATAGATTACCAATCATATATTTGGTGGATAGTGCGGGCGTATTTTTGCCTTTGCAAGACGAAATTTTCCCGGACAAGGAACATTTTGGACGCATATTCAGGAATAATGCCATAATGAGCAGTATGGGAATTACCCAAATTTCAGCGGTTATGGGAAGCTGTGTTGCCGGCGGTGCTTATCTTCCAATAATGAGCGACGAGGCTTTGATAGTGGATAAAACGGGAAGCATTTTCTTGGCAGGAAGTTATTTGGTCAAGGCCGCCATTGGCGAAAGCATTGACAATGAAACTCTTGGCGGAGCAACGACACATTGCGAAATTTCGGGAGTTACGGATTATAAAGCCAAAGACGACAAGGACGCATTGGACAAAATAAAAAATATTGTAGACAAAATTGGTGATTACGACAAAGCAGGTTTCAGCCGAATTAAAGCGGTGAAACCGGCATTGGAAGAACAAGAAATTTACGGCATTTTGCCAAAAGCTCGAAATGAGCAATATGATATGATGGAAATCATAGGCAGATTGGTGGATAATTCAGAGTTTGAAGCCTACAAAGAGGGCTATGGAAAAACCATCATTACGGGTTATGCTAGAATTGATGGTTGGGCTGTGGGAATTGTTGCCAACCAGCGAAAAGTGGTGAAAACCAAGAATGGCGAAATGCAATTTGGAGGCGTTATTTATTCGGATTCTGCCGATAAAGCCACTCGTTTTATTGCCAATTGTAACCAAAAAAAGATTCCTTTGGTTTTCTTGCAAGACGTCACCGGGTTTATGGTAGGTTCCAAATCAGAACATGGCGGAATCATAAAAGATGGTGCCAAAATGGTGAATGCCGTTTCCAACTCGGTAGTGCCAAAATTCACCATAATCGTAGGAAATTCGTATGGCGCAGGAAATTATGCGATGTGCGGAAAAGCATACGATCCGAGATTAATAGTTGCTTGGCCAAGTGCTGAACTCGCCGTTATGGGCGGAACACAAGCCGCAAAAGTATTGGCGCAAATTGAAGCCTCTTCGCTTAAAGCGAAAGGAGAAATCGTGGATGAGGCCAAGGAAAAAGAATTGTTCGACAAAATAAAAGCAAGATATGACGAACAAGTTTCTCCTTATTATGCTGCCTCACGGCTTTGGACAGATGCCATAATTGATCCTTTGGACACCAGAACCTGGATTTCTATGGGAATTGAAGCGGCCAACCACTCGCCTATCGAAAAGAAATTTAACCTTGGAGTCATTCAAGTTTAACATTGATTTATAAGTTCTTAGCAAAAAAAAATATACCTTTATATTTACGAAATCAATTATTAAAACCCATAATAAAGTTACTGCCGATCAATATATTATCATTATTTTTTTCAATTCAATAAAAAACCATGTCAATTCTTTGAATGATATAATATAAGAAAAAAATGAAAAAGTCCCCGGTTGTATTCGTAAGTGTAATGCTGTTAGTTTTGCAATCATGTTTTGCACAGCAAACAGACGAAAAAAAAATTATTTCCGAGCAAAATAAATTAATTTTCTTGGAGGCTGGTATCAATCTATCACTACCGGTTCATATTCAGATGTATCGAACACACAGACTTGCCATCGGTGTCAATGCAAGAGTCTGGAAAAAAATTTCTCCAAAAGGGGAGTTAGGCATTAAAGTCGATTATGATTACCGATTTATCAAAAGAAACAGCCGTATACTAACTCCTGAAAGCACATTAGAGGAAAGAGCATTGCATAGTAACTTTAGTTTAATTTGCATTAAACCAAATGTACAATTCAATTTAAACTCCAATTGGTACTGGGGTGTAGAATCAGGATTAGGATATGCAATTTCAGATGCAGACAGTAAATTCGGACTTGGTTTTGTATCAGAATTTGCTGGACCACAGCAAATTGGGTTATGTTCGGGTTTATATCTGGGGAAATATTTTATCATTGGAACTAAAAAAAAGAAACTGGGTTTGTCATTGGATTTTACCCAATTTTTAGCTCATGGTCATGCTGAAAATAGTCTTGGCCTAAAGCTAAAATACCGTTTCGTAAATTAAGCCTCTATTTCGTTTAGTGGCACTTTTTGAAAGAATACAATTTGTGTGTCTTTCTTGTTTTATGGAAGCGGAAAACATTCGGCGGATTACTATTTTAAAATGCAGGAATAATTTTATAAAAAAAAGAGATGATTTTTTAAAATCATCTCTTTTTTTATTTAAATCGTTCTATTTCCCTATAATAGACTTTCTTTTCTCATAATTTTACCGGTGGCAGTCTCTTTAAACTTGGGGATAAAAATAATTTCTTTAGGTTTTTCATATTTATTTAAAACACTAAAAACAGATTCTTCTATTTTGATGGGTTCTCCTTCAACATAAAGCACTAATTTTTCTCCAAGAACGGCGTCAGGTTTTCCACAAACAAAATAACGTCTAGGGATAAGTGTAGAAAGTTTTTCCTCTATTTGCTCTGGCATTAATTTGATTCCTCCACTATTAATGACATTGTCAATTCTGCCTTCCCAAATAAATTGTGTGTCAGAAACTAAATTTACAATATCGTTTGTCACGATTTTATGGTCACTTATGTTTTTAGCTTTAATAACCAAACATTGTCTGCTATCTACAGAAATTTTTACATTTGGCAAAACAGTAAATGCTTCTTCTCCTATTCTTTTTGCTGCAATATGAGTGATAGTCTCAGTCATACCATAGGTTTCATAAATTTCAATTGGCAATTTCACTAATTCTTGTTCCAATGCTTTATGCACTTTTACACCACCAATAATTAATTTTTTGATCTGCTTATTTTTCAAGTTTTCCAAAGAATTTTTTGCCTGAAGCGGAACCATGGCACAAAAATCAAATTCTTCATCAATATTTTCTAAAGGATGTGAAGTTGGATCTACAAATTTCATTTCCAGTCCCAAAATAAAGGATCTAACAAACATCATTTTTCCAGCCACATAATTAGTTGGCAAACAATGTAATACTGTATTTCCGGGAACTAATCCAAAAAAATCTCCTGTTGCTAAAGCAGAATCTACCATTGCTTGCTTTTCAATTCTTATGATTTTTGGAGTACCGGTAGTTCCAGATGTATTCATTTCAATATAGGATTTCTCGTCGAACCAATCAAGCAAGAAGTTTCCAACATATTGTTCAAAAGGTTCGCCTTCTTTTATAAAGCAATAAGCCACATAAAATATTTCCTCATGACTAATATGATAACCATTTAATTTGAATCGATTATGTATATTCTTGTATGTTATTTTCCTCATTATGTTGTATTATATTTAAATTGTTTATGGTTTTGGGTTTACTATTTTGCCACTAAGTTTTTCTTTCCAATTAATCCAATTGTATTTCTTTGCAAATATAAATAAGATAATCGGATACACAATTGCAATCGAAACTAACATTTCATTTAACATGTTAACAGGATTTTCAACTCCGGAATATTTGAAAACTGCATCAGTTTGAATGGCCGAAAAATCGGAAGTAATCAATAGTGCCGCCATTAAATTATTTCCCAAATGAAAACCCAATGCCAGTTCCAGACTTTCATCCATTAATGTCATAATGCCAAGTAAAAGACCCGTTCCAATATAAAAAAACATTACTCCAAAACCCATTTTGGCAACTTCGGGATTAGCACTGTGAAATAATCCAAACATAACCGAAGTAACTAACAGTGGAAACCATCTGTTTTTGGCAATAATGCCAATTTGTTGCATCAAAAAACCCCTGAATAAATACTCCTCAAGACCTATTTGAAAAGGAAACAACAAGGTACTGACAATAAATAATATGGCAAATTTTGATGGGTTGAAATTCCAAATAATCTCGGAACTATCCATGGAACAGGAAATGGCAAAACCCACAATCGTCAATAAAACAATTAACCCAAAAGAGAACAAAATTCTTTTATAATCTACTTTATTTCTGGAAGTTGTGAGCGAAAGAATGCTTCTTTTGTGTAGAACCCGAACTAATAAAAACAACAGTCCCAACAGGAAAACAAAGGGCAACAAATTGATTGTCAATGACAGATTTTTCGGGATTTCACTCATCGTTTTATACGCTTCATTCATTTGTTCTTTCGACATAAAGAAGAACATAATAAAATTTGCGACAAATATTCCTGCCGTTAATAACGTGGTAATTAAAACGCGCCACCAAGCATTATTCCCTTTATATGCCTGAGCTATAAACATTTCCCTGAATTTAATTGATTTAGCATATAAGTACGTTTTCCTAATTATTTGTTAGTCCGAATTTAGCTTTATTTTCCGTTTTTTAATCCATTACTTTACAAAAAATTTAAACACTTATTTAATGATTCAAATTTATCATAATTCACGCTGTACAAAATCAAGGGAATGCCTAGCTTTTCTTGAAGAATCTGGTCAAGAATATGAAGTTATCAAATATCTTGAGGATGTTCCCTCTTTTGAAGAATTGAAGGCAATTATTAAGAAATTGGACATAAAACCAATCGAATTAGTGCGTCGAAAAGAGAAAATTTGGGTAGAAAATTTCAAAAATAGGACTATGTCTGACGATGAAGTCATTCAAACCATGATTTCAAATCCAATTCTTATCGAAAGACCTATTGTCGTTAACGATGAAAAAGCAGTCGTTGCAAGACCTTTGGAGAAAGTAAAGGTTATTATTTAGTAGTATTATATTGGTGTTTTTAACAAAATTTTGTGAATTGGAGATTAAACCAAAATTTACTTTTACAGTCTTATATAGAAATAATTCATTTTCCAAACCCATGAAAAAATTAAAATTTGCCATAACATTTCTTTTGCTATGCACTTCTTTTTTAAATTTTGCCCAAGGAAGGCCTATGGCAATTAAAATAAAAATCACAGGAACTGTGGTCGAAAAAGTGAGTCAACAGCCCCTTGAATATGCCACTATCACTTTCACAAATCCTAGAAACCCAAAAGCAATTGCCGGCGGAATTACAAATGCAAAAGGAGAGTTTGACGTTGACGTCAACCCAGGTACTTATGATATTAAAATAGAATTCATCTCTTTTAAACCAAGTATAATTAAGCAACGAAAATTTCAGGAAAGCACCAGTTTGGGAAAAATTGCCTTAGAGGAAGATGCTTCACAATTGAATGAAGTTATAGTTCGATCTGAAAAAACAACTGTCGAAATTAAACTGGATAAAAAAGTATATAATGTAGGTAAAGACTTAATGGTGAGAGGTGGAACCGTAAGCGATGTTTTAGATAATATTCCTTCTGTTTCTGTAGATTCGGACGGTGTAGTGAGTTTGAGAGGAAACGATAATGTCCGAATTCTTATTGACGGAAGACCCTCAAACGCAATTAATATTGCCGAGGCACTTCGACAAATTCCAGCTGATGCCATTGAAAAAGTGGAAGTAATCACCAATCCATCTGCTAGATACGATTCTGAAGGCGGTGGAGGCCTCTTGAATATTATTTTGAAAAGAGGAAAAAATTTGGGATTAAATGGAACCCTAATTGCCTCAACTGGAAATCCTGAAAATTATGGAATTTCAGGAAATATAAATTATAAATCGGAACAGTTTAATTTATTTTCGACAACGGGTTATAATTACCGCACGAATCCAGGGAACTCATTTACCAATACTGAATATCTAAACCCGGACGGAAGTACTAGAAACTATATTAATGAAGGCAAAAAAAATAACAGATTAAGAGAAGGTTATAATTCGAATTTTGGTGTGGATTGGTATCTTGATAAAACAACCACTTGGACAAATACCTTTAACATAAGAAAAAACAGTGGTGATAATCCCGAAACTGTAACCTATAATAATTATGATTTAAACCACCAATACGACTTTACTAATTACCGCTACAGCACTCAAAACAGCGATAGTCAAGACGTAGAATACACAACAAATTTGACTAAAAAATTCAAAAAAGAGGGACATAAACTTACTTTTGACGCATCGTTTTCAAATGATAAAGACAACGATAACTCCATTATCACCAGCGATGTTTTGGAGAAAACCAGTAATGCACAAAAACAAAACGAAAGTTTGATTCAAACAGATTACGTTTTGCCTTTTGGAAAAGCAAGCCAGTTTGAAATGGGGTATAAAGGTAATTTCAAAAGTTTACTTACAGATTATAAAGTGGGGAATTTAGATCCCTCAGGGAATTATACTCCAAATAATCAATATACAAACATATTGGATTATAAAGAAAACGTGAATGCTTTATACACACAATTGGGAACAAAAATTAATAAATTTTCCTTCTTGTTTGGAATGCGTTGGGAAGATTCAAAAATTAATGTCAACCAATTAGTGACGAGTAATTTTAACACTAAAAAGTACAACAACTTCTTTCCAAGTGCATTCTTTACCTATGAAATATCAGATAAAAGTAGTGCTTCAATCAGTTATAGCCGAAGAATTTCCAGACCTAGAGGAAGAATGATTAATCCGTTTTCGAACTATTCCAGTAATATTAATATCTTCAAGGGAAATCCAGATTTGAATCCAGCATTTACAAATGCCTTAGATTTTGGCTACTTGAAACGTTGGGAAAAACTAACTTTTAATACTTCGATGTATTTGAATAAAACAACCGATTCTTTTCAATTCATCCGAAGAGAAAATGGCGATTTTGTAAATGGAACTCCAGTAATTTTGAGCACACCGATTAATTTAGCCACAGAATTCCGTTATGGGTTCGAATTCACCTTAAATTATTCGCCTTATAAATGGTGGAAATTAAACAGTAATTTCAATTTTTTTAAAGTCGATACTAAAGGTGATTATTCCTACACCAATTCACAAAATGTATTGGTTACTCAAAATTTCGACAATACTGCCAATTCTTGGTTCACTCGTCTAACATCGAAAGTGAACTTACCCTACAAAATCGATTGGCAAACAAACATAACCTATAATGGCCCTCAAAGTAGTGCCCAAGGACGTGTTTTGGGAAATTTGAGCGCTAATTTAGGCTTTAGTAAAGATGCGTTTAAAGAGAAAGGAACATTTGCCTTGAACGTCCAAGACGTATTTAATTCCAGAAAAAGAAAATATGAAACAACTATTCCCGGAGTTCTAAATTCTTATAGTGAAATGCAATGGCGCACACGACAAATTAATCTTTCATTTACCTATCGATTCAATAAACCAAAAGAAAAAGAAAAACAGCCCAAAAAAGAATCTGATACTGGGGATGAATTTCCAGGATAAAAAAAAGGACTCGTTTTCACGGGTCCTTTTTTTTTGACAATCAAACTAAAGTGATTGTTCTTGTCTCTTTTTTGCTCTTTTCTCCTTGAATGCTTCCCAAGTCGCTCCGCCAACCCAATAGGATACGAAACCAACCAAGAAAAACATTAACCAAAATCCTATAGTAAGAACGGTTAAGAAAAGTAAAAAGCCTAAATACTGTGAGAAATCAAACATTTTTTCCGGAATTTTTGAATGTAGCCACAAATGTATGTTTTATATTTTTTCTTACCAATAAATAGTTGATATTATTTTTTTTTAAAACAGTAGTAATCCCTAAATTTAGGCAACAATTTTCGGAGCAATTATTACAACTATTAGAACTGGAATTGGTATAAAAAACGAATAATCATACAACATAAATAATAAAATGAAATACAGAATAGAAAAAGACACCATGGGTGAAGTGCAAGTTCCTGCTGACAAATATTGGGGCGCACAAACAGAACGTTCAAGAAACAACTTCAAAATTGGCCCTTCAGCCTCAATGCCAAAGGAAATTATCGAAGGTTTCGCCTTCTTAAAAAAAGCGGCGGCTTATGCGAACTGTGACTTAGGAGTTTTGCCAATAGAAAAACGGGATGCCATTGCCGCCGTTTGCGACGAAATCCTAACCGGAAAACTGGCTGACGAATTCCCGCTCGTGATTTGGCAAACGGGTTCAGGAACGCAAAGTAACATGAACGTGAATGAAGTGGTCGCTAATCGCGCCCAAGTATTAAAGGGATTTGCCATTGGCGAAGGTGAACAATTCATCAAAGCCAATGACGATGTGAACAAATCACAGTCTTCCAACGACACTTTCCCAACGGGAATGCACATTGCAGCCTACAAGGCAGTTGTGGAAACAACCATTCCGGGTGTCAAAAAATTAAGAGATACGCTTCAAGCAAAAGCTGCCGAATTTAACAATGTCGTAAAAATTGGTCGTACGCATTTAATGGATGCCACACCATTAACATTGGGACAAGAAATTTCAGGATATGCAGCGCAATTGAGTTATGGTTTAAAAGCGGTGAAAAACACTTTGGCCCACTTATCAGAAGTGGCTTTGGGCGGAACTGCTGTTGGAACTGGCTTGAACACGCCTGCTGGTTATGACGTGAAAGTAGCCGAATATATTGCCAAATTCACGGGACATCCTTTTGTAACTGCTCCAAACAAATTTGAGGCTTTGGCGGCTCACGATGCCATTGTGGAAACCCATGGTGCCTTGAAACAATTGGCGGTTTCATTGAACAAAATTGCCAATGATATTCGTATGCTGGCTTCCGGACCACGTTCAGGAATTGGCGAAATCATTATTCCGGAAAACGAGCCGGGTTCATCCATCATGCCTGGAAAAGTAAACCCTACACAATGCGAAGCCTTGACAATGGTTTGTGCGCAGGTGATGGGGAATGATGTTGCAATTTCTGTTGGAGGAATGCAAGGTCATTATGAACTGAACGTTTTCAAACCGTTGATGGCGGCCAACTTCTTGCAATCTGCACGATTGTTGGGTGAAGCATGTTTGTCGTTTGACGAGCATTGTGCCAGCGGAATCGAACCCAATTACAAACGAATCGAAGAATTGGTCAATAATTCCTTGATGCTGGTTACGGCTTTGAATACCAAAATTGGCTATTATAAATCGGCTGAAATCGCTCAAACCGCACACAAAAACGGAACCACTTTAAGAGAAGAAGCGGTTCGTTTGGGTTATGTTACCGCCGAAGATTTTGATGCTTGGGTAAAACCGTCAGCTATGGTTTAAGGTAATTATGAATTTTGATTTATAAAAACAGAAAAAAACGCTTCTCGAAGTCTTCAAAAAACAAAAATTTCTAATAATTGGGTATTGCTGTGCGAAGTCTCCCGACTTCGTACCCATTATTATATGCCATTCCAACTTTGCAAAACTCAATATTCATTATATCGAGTAAAATTATTCAAATTCAAAGCATCAACAATAGGAATGTCAGCTTTTTCTATTTTTAGTAATCCTGTGTCAGAAACATAATTACTGGCACTGGAATAAATATAATGGGATGCTTTCTCAACAATTCCTGCACGAACAGGATTTAGATGAATATAATCCAACTTTGACCACATAAACTTGTTGCTATAAACTTCTTCAGGATGATTCCCATACTTCCAAAACTGATAATTTTTGTTTCTAGAATGACTTTCGGTTGCTAGTTTAAAACGCTCCAACATCCATTCTCTTCGACTCTCGGGATCTGATTTTATTTTTTCTATTATTTTTGTTGCTGTAAACTTCTTAAAATCTCTCAACAAATCAGACAACTCACCATCACCAGATTGCACTACCATATGTATATGATTGCTCATAATCACAAAGCCATACAAAAGCATAGTCTTTTCTTTGATGCAAAAATCCAAACAGCTTACAACTATGTCTCTGTAACTTTTTCTTGTAAAAACATCAACCCAATCAACAACGGTTGCCGTTATAAAATGTGGCAAAGTTTGATCTCTTATTTTATATCCTTCTGACATAACTTTTTTGTTCAAATATAATAAAATAGGACTTGTATTAGTTGCTTTAGTTGCCTATTGGAATGGGTACGAAGTCGGGAGACTTCGCACAGCACCCTAGATTTTTAAGAACTTTTATTTTTTAAAGAACACTACGTAGAGCGGGGAAAAAGCATAATTTAGTGAAACTAAAAGTAATAGCATTGTAAATTTTATTTTCATATTTTCTGTTGTTTTACGTTAAGCGCTAAACTGAGGCATAACGTTCTGGTACTACAGCGGGTACGAAGTCGGGAGACTTCGCACAGCACCCCCGACTTTTAAGAACGTTCGTTTTTTTTAAGGAACACTTCGCATAGCTGGGTAAAATGCCCCACGACTTTGC
>DHXP01000076.1 GCA_002413745.1 Flavobacterium sp. UBA5153
TGATTAAACAATGAAATTCCATCGGGAGATTCTTCAAAAAATTGAATGAAATATTGACTCAGATACTCATCACAATTCAGTTGCAAATTGTAAAACTCGGAATCAGATATAAATAACCCGGTTCTAAAGTTAAGCACCCCGAACTATCCGAAACAAACCCATTTCCTTCTTCAATATAATACAAACGATAATAAGGACTAATTACATTATTGTAATTCCATTTTTGATCAAGTTTCACATAATCTATATGTAATAAAGAGAGGAAATATTTAAAAATATTTTTAGACATAATTTTAAAATCGTTTTTTGATAATAAAAAATCGTTTTTGAATAATAAACACAACTGGAATACCATTTACATTTGTATTTATATTTTACACAAAAACAATAAATAATATAATTTATATGATAAATATTTACATAATACTTATTTATAACATTAAGTAATTGAAACGATTTGTTGTCGTAATTATTAAAACTATTGTAATTATTTAATTGTTTGTCAAATAATTAAAACAATTTATATAAAAGTAAAACACGACATTATATCGTTTTTACTACTTAAATTGTACAGCAAACAAGATTTGCTGAATTGGAGAATGTTATTACAAACGTTCCATTTTTGAAGAACATAAATACAAATCCGCAAAAACGGTAATTCATATTCTTATCGATGTAGTGAGTAAAAACGGTAATTTATGCTTAAACATACCCTTACGAGGCGATGGTACAATAGATGAAGATGAAAGAAATGTAGTTTTAGAAATTGGTCAATGGATGAAAATAAATAGTGAAGCCATATACAATACACGACCATGGACTGTTTTTGGTGAAGGTCCAGCACAAGAAAGTGCGGCACCACTATCAGCCCAAGGTTTCAACGAAGGCGGGGGTAAGCCATTTAGTGCGTTGGATTACCGTTTTACAACTAAAGGTAATTCTTTGTATGTAATTGGACTTGGATGGCCTGAAAATGGGAAAACCTTAATCAAAAGTCTTTCTATGGGAAATCCAATGAGATTAGATTCCATTAATCGTATTGAACTTTTGGGAGCAGGGGAACTTAAATTTGTACGGAAAGAAGATGGTCTAGAAGTAATTCTACCTAGTAATAGACCCGAACTTAATTATGCTTATGTATTAAAGATCAATTAAGAACATGTCTTCAGATTAGAAACAAAACAATAATAAATGGTATTAAAGTTTTAGAACACCATTCCAACAACTTTATACCTTAAAATAAAATTATAATTTATAACATACTTATCAAAGAAAATGAAGAAGGACTTCTAAAACAAACTAACAATTCAAATAAGTCTCAAATAATAACTTTACCAAAAATCAGTAATCAAGCAAAGATAATATTGAACTATGAAATATACCTTAGTAGTTATGTCTTTCGAATTCTAAAATAATATAAATTCAATAAAATATTTATGGCACTAAATGTTCAATCGGTTGTTCAAAACAAAGTTGTTTCCAAAGAAAATAAAAATTTGTTATTTCCTTTTATATTGGTTACCAGTTTATTTTTTTTCTGGGGTTTCGTTCACAATCTGGATCCTATTCTAATTCCTCATTTAAGAAAAGCTTTTAATCTTTCTGATTTACAATCGTCCTTGATAGACTCTTCTGTTTTCATTGCTTATTTTGTCATGGCTTTGCCCGCGGGTTATATCATGCGGAAGTATGGATATAAATCCGGTATTATGATTGGATTAGTCTTATTTGGCTTAGGTTGTCTTTTATTTGTACCTGCTGCCAACTCATTACAATATATCTATTTCTTAGGGGCTTTGTTCATTATCGCATGCGGACTTACCTTTTTGGAAACGGCCGCTAATCCTTATGTGACTATACTGGGACCCGCCGAAACAGCCACTAAACGCTTGAATTTTTCTCAGTCTTTCAATGGATTGGCAGCATTTATAGCTCCTACTTTTATAGGTCCGATGATATTATCCGGAAAAAATCTTAGCCAATCTGAAATGGACAGAATGGCTTCGGCAGAATTGCATTCATATATAGCCACAGAAGCCGCAAGTGTCAAAATGCCTTATCTTACTTTAGGACTCATTATTTTGGCAGTAGCAGTGGTATTTTATCTCACGAAAATGCCAGACGTGAAAGAGGAAGATAAAGAGGGGATAGAAGGAGCGAGTTTTGGTATGGCCTTAAAATCAACAAAATTAAGATGGGGAATTACGGCACAATTCTTTTATGTGGGCGCACAGGTTTGTGTTGCTAGTTTTTTTATAAAAATGGCTACCACCACAGCAGGTCTCGAAGAGGGTACAGCTGCAAAATATTTAGGTTTTTTCGGATTGGCTTTCATGTTAGGACGTTTTGCAGGTACTTTCTTTATGCAGTATGTTCAACCAAGAAAATTATTATTGTTATATGCAACCATCAATATTTTGTTGTCGGTGATAGCTATAATGGGGACAGGAATGCTAGTTGTTTATACCTTGATAGCCATTGGCTTTTTTATGAGTATCATGTTTCCTACCATTTTTTCTATGGGAATTGATGGTTTGGAGCATAATACTAAAATTGGTTCATCATTAATTGTCATGTCAATTGTGGGCGGTGCGTTATTGCCTCCGGTTTTGGGATTAATCTCAGATAAAACGGGAAGTATACAAAACGGTTATTTTGTTCCCTTAACTTGTTTTTCTGTGATACTATTGTTTGCATTGAATGTCCATAAAACTAATAAAGTAAAAATTCTAAATTAATTAGTATGTTAGAAAAAGAGTTAAAAGATTGGTATTGAAAATACACCCTGATAATAATATACTGGTGGCTACTAATTCTATTTTGGTTAAAAAATGAATTATATTATCGATATCGATTGTAGAGCGGTGATCAGTGGAAAAAAACCATTGAAGAAATGAAATGGCAAAAGACATTCTGGAGTATTGTATTAAAGCAACCAATGGAGAAATCATACCTAAAACTGTATAATTGAACCAAGATGATTTCATCCCATGGAAACGAGGAGTGTCATTGTAGTAATTAAGAGTTATAATTTAGATGACGTAGATTGTGAAATCTAAATCATAACAGATTAAATCTAAAAATTAAAAATCTAGTAAAACTATGTTTTCATTACAAAATAAAAAAGCTGTAGTAACAGGCGGTGGCAGCGGAATAGGAAGGGCAATTGCGACTTTGTTTGCAAAACAAGGGGCAGAATTGCACATTATAGATTTATCGATTGAGAGCGCACAGGATACGGTTGATGAAATTCAAAAATCTGGAGGAAAAGTTTTTTCCTATGCATGTAATGTGGCAAATCAAAAAGAGGTATTGGCTACATTTGAAAAAATAGGAAATATTCATATTCTTATAAATAATGCAGGAATTGCCCATATAGGCAAAGTGGATACAACATCAGAAGTAGATTTTGACCGTGTTATGGACATAAATGTCAAGGGAGTATACAATTGTTTGTATGCTGCCATACCACAATTTAGAAATTCAGGTGGAGGTGTTATTCTGAATATGGCTTCGATTGCGGCTTGGGTAGGCATTCCGGATCGATTTGCTTATTCTACGGCCAAAGGAGCAGTAATGGCAATGACTTTATCGGTGGCCAAAGATTATATGGCCGAAAAGATACGCTGCAATTCCGTTTCTCCGGCACGAGTGCATACTCCTTTCGTGGATGGATTCATTTCCAAAAATTATCCGGGTCAGGAAGCCGAAATGTTTGAAAAATTATCAAAATCACAACCCATAGGACGTATGGCTAAACCCGAAGAAGTGGCGGCTTTGGTTTTATTCTTATGCAGTGATGAAGCTGGTTTTATTACGGGTTGTGATTATCCTATTGATGGAGGGTTTATTAAATTAAACAATTAAGGCCGCCTTATTCATATAGATATAATTATAAAAAATAATCATAATAAAAAAATAGATAAATGAAACTAATACGTTTTGGAGAAGTTGGTATAGAAAAACCAGGTATTTTAATTGGAGAAAAAAGATTTGATGTTTCGTCGATTATTACAGACTATAATGAAGGATTTTTTGAAGAAAATGGATTGGAAAAATTAAAAATAGCTTTGGAAAGCAATCCCTCTTTGCCTGAAGTTGATGCCTCTGTGCGTTTGGGTTCGCCAATAGCAAGACCTTCAAAAATCATTTGTATTGGATTAAATTATGTAGACCATTGTCTGGAAACCAATGCGCCGATACCGGAAGAGCCTATTATTTTTTTTAAATCGACTACTGCCTTGTGTGGACCGAATGACGATTTAATAATTCCTAAGAACAGCGATAAAACCGATTGGGAAATTGAATTGGCATTTGTGGTAGGAAAAAAAGCCAGCTATGTGGAAGAAGCCGATGCGATGGATTATGTTGCGGGTTATTGTTTGCACAACGATTACAGCGAAAGAGCTTATCAGCTGGAACGCGGAGGACAATGGGCGAAAGGAAAAGGATGTGATACATTCGCACCCCTTGGTCCTTTTATGGCAACAAAAGATGAAATTGCAGATGTAGATAATTTGTCGATGTGGTTGGCGGTAAATGGAAAAAAATTCCAAGACAGCAATACATCCAATTTAGTTTTCAAAATTCCTTTCTTGGTTCATTACCTTAGTCAGTTTATGACATTGCTTCCAGGGGATGTTATCAGCACAGGAACGCCTCCAGGAGTTGGTTTGGGGATTAAACCAGAACCAATTTATATCAAAGCAGGGGATGTAATTGAGTTGGGGATGGAAGGTCTGGGATCTAGTAAACAAGTGGCGATAACTTTTAATAAGTAATTAATTATGAAAACACAAAAATATTGTTTGGCTTTAGATCTAAAAGAAGATCCACGGTTGATCGCCGAGTACAAGGGGTACCATGAAGAAGTTTGGCCGGAAATTATAAAGAGTATTAAAGATTCGGGGATTAGCCTCCTTGACATTTACTGCTTTGGAAATCGCATGTTTATGATTATTGAAGCCAATGAAGATTTTTCTTTCGAAAAAAAAGCAACAATGGATGCCAATAATCCTAAAGTTCAGGAATGGGAAGAATTGATGTGGAAATTTCAACAGGCCTTACCGGGGGCGAAATCTGGAGAAAAATGGGTACTGATGGAAAAAATATTTGAATTAAAATAAATAGTTATCAACATTTTTGGATGTATCATCCCGTAAAAGACTTCTAGTTTGGGGTAATATGAAAGTAATTAGGAATATTTACGGAATCATTGCATAGAAACTTGGGTTAAAAACATTTGAAGACTCGGTTAAGATAAATTTTGGATACGATTCCGTTCGAAAAAAAGAATGACCACTGCTGACGGGATTACTAATATGGTTGACTTTTATTTTGTCTAAAAAATTCAGTCATGCTAAAGGAAAGTTAATTTATGTTGCTGTTGGGCATGAGCATTTGGACAGGACTTCATAGTTAATACAAAGAATGTGTTTTTATTCAAAAAGTAAATCTCAGAGTAACTTGTTTACAAATTAGTGTTGGAAACTAAATGAAAATCATTAGAAAAACTGGAAACCGAATTAAACCGATAATAATCATAAAGAAAAATTTTAAGAGATGAAATATATAGTATGTGAGAAACCCCATAAGTTTAAATTAAAAGAAAAACCTATGCCGGTGCGCAAGGATGGTGAAGTATTATTAAAGGTTAGAAAGATAGGAGTTTGCGGCACAGACATCCATGCCTTTGGCGGTACACAGCCTTATTTTGAATATCCACGAATCTTAGGACATGAGCTCGCTGCTGAATATATTGAAGGTAATGCAAAAGACTTCAAACCAGGGGATAAGGTAACTTTTATACCCTACTTTCATTGTGGTGAATGTGTGGCTTGCAGAAACGGACTTACAAACTGCTGTGCAAAGATTAAGGTTTTTGGGGTTCATATTGATGGGGGTATGGCGGAGTATATTACCATACCTGAACAGTATTTACTGCAGGGCCATGGACTGGATTACGACCAACTAGCACTGGTTGAACCGCTTGCCATAGCGGCACATGGTATAAGAAGGGCTGCCGTAAAGGCAAACGATACGGTACTTGTTATGGGAGCTGGACCTATAGGAATTGGCCTGATACAATTTGCCAAAATAGCAGGGGCAAAAGTAATAGCCATGGATATAAACGAATACAGGCTGCGTTTTTGTAAAGAAGAACTTAATGCTGATGCTTCCATAAATCCTGCAAATGAAGATGTCACGGCAAGACTTATGGAAATAACAAACGGAGATATGCCTACAGTTGTTATAGATGCAACTGGTAACCGCAATGTTATGAACAGCGCTTTTAATTACATAGCCCATGGTGGACGATTTGTTTTAGTGGGTCTGCAAAAGGGTGAACTCAGTTTTAGCCACCCTGATTTTCATAAACGTGAATCAACTCTAATGAGTAGTAGAAATGCAACAAAAGATGATTTTCTCTACGTGATGGAATGCCTTAAAAACGGTAAAATAGACCCAAAGAAATACATTACCCACAGGGTCTCTTTTACAGAAATGATAACTGAATTTGAAAAGTTGATTGATCCAAAAAATAACGTCATCAAAGCGTTGATAGAACTGGATTAAACTAAAAAATTAAAAATAGTATGGATTTAAGATTAAAAGATAAAATAATAGTCGTTTCAGGATCAGCAGGAAAGCAAGGAAGTATTGGTGCGACCATTATAAAAAGACTGGCTGATGAAGGTGCAATACCTGTAATTTTAGACCGTAACGACAGAGGTTATGGCTATGCCGAAGAACTTCAAAAAAGAGGTTTGGATTCGCTATTTGTGAAAACGGATGTAACCAATCTGGAGCAAATGGAAGTTGCGGTACAAAAAATTGTTGAAAAATACGGACGAATAGATGCTGTTATCAATAACGTTGGAGTAAATGATGGAACAGGATTAGATGCCAGTTATGAGGAGTTCATGGACTCTTTAAAACTGAATCTGGTCAGCTATTTTTTATTAACCAAGTTTGCGCTTCCTTATCTCAAGGAGTCTAAGGGAAATATTCTCAATATTGGATCTAAAGTTGCCTTAACGGGACAAGGCAGAACTTCTGGATATGCTGCTGCAAAAGGTGGAGTATTAGCTCTAACCCGAGAATGGGCAGTTGACTTAATTCAATATGGCATACGCTCGAATGCCCTTATAATTGCAGAATGTTATACACCCGCTTATGAAGATTGGATAAATACACTTCCGGGTGGTGAAACGGTACTGGCAAAAATAAATAAAAGTATACCGTTTGAAGCTAGGATGACAAGCCCTGAAGAAATAGCAGATACTGCATTGTTTATTATCTCTAATCGGTCTTCCCATACTACCGGACAATTCGTTTTTGTTGATGGAGGCTATGTGCATCTGGACCGTGCATTGATAAATGATAAAAATTAGATTAATGGTATGAATAAACGAATAGATTCCCATCAACATTTTTGGAAATTCGATCCTATTCGCGATAGTTGGATTGACGAATCGATGCAGAAAATTCAAAAGGATTTTCTGCCTGAAGATCTTTTGCCATTACTCAGTGAAAATAGTTTTTCGGGTTGTATTGCAGTTCAAGCAAACCAATCCGAAGAAGAAACTAATTTCCTGCTAGACTTAGCCGCTAAAAATGATTTTATAAAAGGTGTGGTAGGATGGGTAGACTTATTAGATAAAAATATCGCCGAGCGACTCGCTATCTTTTCAACCCAAAAAAAGCTGAAAGGTTTTAGGCATGTAGTACAGGGGGAATCAGATGATTTTATGCTAAGAAATGATTTTCGAAACGGCATTAGAGAGTTAAAACAATATAATTACACCTATGACATTCTCATTTTTCATCGTCAATTGCCGGCAGCTATAGATTTGGTTAATTCTTTTCCAGATCAAGCCTTTGTAATAGACCATATTGCCAAACCGGACATAAAATTGGGGGCAATCCAATACTGGAAAGAGGGCGTCAAGGAGTTAGCAAAAGCAGAAAATGTGATGTGTAAAATTTCAGGAATGGTTACTGAGGCAAATTGGCATACATGGAAATCAGATGATCTAAAACCTTATCTCGATGTGATTTTTGAAAATTTTTCAAAAGAAAACCTAATGTTTGGTTCTGATTGGCCCGTTTGTAATCTTGCCGCAAACTATAATTTGGTTGTAAAAACTCTTGAGGAATATATTTCACAATTACCGATTCCAGAGCAGGATCTTATTTGGTATAGCAATGCCAATACTTTTTATAAACTCGATTCCTGAAAGCAATTGTGTAGACAATTAAAAAGGAGCTTTTCATTTTGAATGTATTGGATAATTCAACAAGCTAGTTTCATGTTGTAGAAGGTTTTTTCTTCTGAAAGTAAGCTATTAAGGTAGGAATTTATATAAATATATTGAGGTGTTCTGATAATTACTTATAATTTATTGTGTATTTAAAGTATGGAAAAATTTACAGGAGAAAGTATTTTAGAATTCACCGATAAGTTCAAAACGGATTTAGATTGTTTAGAATATTTAGCAGAAATAAAGTGGAGATAAGGTTTTAAATTAGTGATTACAACTCAGTTAAGATATTTTGATGAGTATCTTCTTTTTGCTAGTGCCAATGAACCTAATGTGGAAAATGCAACTCAAATGGCTGTTTTGACATCTTATCATCAAAAGTTTATAGACGCAGTACGTTCTACAGGTGGTAAAAATGGCTATTGTACTTTAGTTATTCAAGGACCTTTAACGGATATTGAAAAAACAAATAATTTAATGACAACTTTACCTACCGATTCTGCAGAAAAAAGATTGATGGCAGAAGTACATTATTATACACCATATCAATTTTGTCTTATGACTGAAGATGCTACTTGGGGTAAAATGTTCTATTATTGGGAAGCTAGTTATCATTCAACAACTGATTTAACTCGTAATGCAAACGGGGGAGAAGAAGCAGAATTGGATGCATTCTTCAAATTTATGAAAACCAAATTTGTAGACAAAGGAATTCCAGTTATTTTAGGAGAATTTAGAGCAATAACAAGAACTTCACTCACAGGTGATGATTTAACGTTACATTTAAATTCAAGAGCTTATTACTTGAAATATGTTGTAAAACAAGCTAAAGCTAATGGATTGTTACCTTTCTATTCGGATGCTTGAAATATGGGCACAAATGCTTCGGCTATTTTCAACAGAACCAATAATACCGTATTTGACATACGGGCTTTAACAGCTTTACAAGAAGGATTAAAATAAAAAAAAGAGGTTCAAGTTAATGATTATTTTATAGACTTGAACCTATTGCTTTTGTAAAATATATTTAATTAAAATAAATTTCAATGAAAAAATTAGTATTCCTTATTTTGCTTGTCAAACTGCCTTTTTCTTTAAACGCTCAGTATCAAAAGCATATTAGCAATAAAGGAAGTAGTTATTTTTTAAACCCTATTTTTGCAGGTGATTACCCAGATCCAAGTTTATTACGTGATGGTAATGACTATTACATTGTGCACTCTTCATTTGAATATTATCCTGGCTTGCTCATTTGGCATTCTAAAGATTTGATTAATTGGATACCTGTAACTCATGCATTGCACAAATATGTTGGGTCTGTTTGGGCTCCAGATTTAGTTAAATACAAAAACAAATATTATATTTATTTTCCTGCTAATAATACAAATTATGTTATAAAAGCAGATAAAATTGAAGGCCCTTGGAGTGATCCAGTCGACTTAAATATTGGTAATATCGATCCTGGACACATTACAGATAAAGATGGAAATCGTTATTTGTATTTTAGTAGCGGTGGATATGTTCCTTTGTCCGAAGACGGTCTTTCCGTTGTTGGAAAATATAATCAAGTATATAGTGGTTGGCCAATACCTAGAGATTACATTATTGAATGTTTTTGTATGGAAGGGCCTAAAATTGTAAAAAGAGGTGAATATTATTATCTTACAACAGCCGAAGGTGGAACAGCTGGTCCTGCCACGAGTCATATGATCATTTCGGCACGTTCCAAATCACCACTTGGGCCATGGGAAAATTCACCAAATAATCCAATCCTTCGAACCGTAGATCGCTCTGAAAAATGGTGGTCTAAAGGACACGGTACTTTATTTGAAGATACAAATCAACAGTGGTGGATGGTTTTTCACGCATATGAAAATGGTCATTACAATATGGGGCGTCAAACCCTACTTCAACCTGTAGAATGGACAAAAGACGGATGGTTCAAATTTCCTGATGCTATAAAAACAGACAAACCAATAAAAAAACCTTTGGGCGCAGCTCCAAAATCAACTTTTACATTAAATGATACTTTTGATGGGAATGATTTAAAACTACAATGGCAATTTTTTGGAGAATACGATCCAAGTCGATTCAGTTTGGCTGATAATACTTTATCGCTTAAAACCAAAGGCAATTCAATTGCTAACTGTTCTCCTTTGCTTTATATTCCATCTGACCATTCCTATATGGCAGAAGTTGAACTGCTAATTGAGGGTAATGCAATTGGTGGCTTGGTGTTGTTTTATAATGACAATAATGCCTTTTCAGGTATATTGGCAGATAATACAAATATTTTAGGAAACATTCGAGAATCGCAATTTACTACTGAAGAAAATGTAATTAAAAAACATGTTTACCTTCGTTTAAAAAATAGTAATAACACTGTAAATATGTATTATAGTACAGATAAAATAAAATGGATTAAAGTTCAAAATTCTTTCGAAGTGTCTGGACTACATCACAATGCACTTGGCGGTTTTTTGAGTTTGCGCCTTGGACTTTGCGCTATGGGTGATGGAGTTGTTAAATTCAAGAATTTTGTTTATCAGAAATTATAATCAATTTTTGGAGTAAGTATAGTTTTTTTTCTATGTCTTTAATTTCTAATAAAAAATGGTTTGAGCTGTTCTGATAATTACTTATGATATTTATGTATATTTAAAAGTATGGAAAAATTTATAGGAGAAAGTATTTTAGAATTCACCGATAAGTTCAAAACGGATTTAGATTGTTTAGAATATTTAGCAGAAATAAAGTGGAGAGAAGGTTTTAAATGTGTGAAATGCAATCACACAAAATTCACTATTCGTAAAAAGAATTTTGCAAGGGATTGTAACGCTTGTCATCATATTGAAAGCCCAATTGTAGATACTATTTTTCACAGAGTTCGATTTGGTTTGAGAAAAGCATTTACAATTGTTTTTGAGATGAGTGCAACCACAAAAGGTTTCTCTACAAAACAAATAGCAAAACGATTAAAAATCAGTAGAACTACGGCAACTAATTTTATTAAAAAAGTTAGAATTAGCATGGCAAGTAGTGCTTCGCAGCCAATGATTGGACAGGTTTTTGTTGATGAATTTGTTTTTGGAGGTAAAGAAGATCTTAAGCAAGGAAGGAGTAATGATTCAAAAAAAAAGAAGTTGATAATCGCCGTTGAAACAAATAATACTGGCGGAATCAAAAGAGTATATTTTGACCAACTTGAAGATTATTCGTGTAAAGAAATACGCAAAATATTTGATAAACATATTTCTAAATCTGCAACAATAAAAACAGACAAATGGACTGGTTATAATCCATTAAAAAAAGAGTTTGATTTGAAACAGATTAAAAGCGACAAAGGCAAATCATCAAAAGAATTGCATACTATAATTCATCAAGTAAAATCTTGGTTGAGAAGTACTTTTTCTTGGGTTCATAAAGAGCATATTCAGAACTATTTAGACAAGTTTAGCTACCGAATTAATAGATCGATTTACAAGGAAAATATATTTTACATACTTATAAACAGAATGATTAATATTCAAAAGGCTTAATATCAATGTATTATAATAGGTGAATAAATGAACACCTCAAAAAAACTTTAAAACTAAAATTAAATTATTTATGAAAAAAAACAATCTAGTACTAATGTTGCTGTTGGTTCTTACCTTAGGAATTAAAGCACAGTCGTTTCAAAAAACAGATTTAGGTATCAAAGCCAAAATCAATTCAATTGATGTTGAAATTCAATTCTATGGACCATCCACAGTGAGAGTTTTGAAATCTCCTGTTGGGAAAGCTGTTACTAAAGAAAGCTTAACGGTGATAAAAAAGCCTCAAATCACTAAGTTTACTGTCAATCAACAAGCTGATATAGTTTCGTTGAAAAGTGAAAAGTTGAAAGTTGATGTAAATGTAAAATCGGGTAAGATATCGTTTTATTCACTTGCTGGAGCATCACTTTTATCGGAGAAAGAATCAGGTGCAACTTTTACAGATTTCAATGATGCTGGATCTAAAACCTACACTATCAATCAATTATTCACGCTAGACAAAGAGGAATCAATTTACGGTCTAGGACAACAACAACGAGGTAAATTGTCACTTCGAAACGCAAGAATCAATATGGTTCAAGGAAATACGGATGACTATGTTCCTTTCCTTGTTTCTGCAAAAGGCTACGGATTATTTTGGGATAATTACTCACCAACAGTATTTGAAGACAAGCCTGAAGTTACCTCATTCAAATCGAATGTTGGTGATTGTATTGATTATTATTTTATGCTTGGCGGAAATATCGATGGATCAATTGCCGGTATGCGCGAACTGACCGGACAAGCTCCTATGTTTCCGTTGTGGACCTTCGGTTATTGGCAAAGTAAAGAACGCTACAAAAGCCAAAACGAACTGGTGGGTGTAGTAAAAAAATACCGTGAAATAGGTGTGCCACTTGATGGTATCATTCAGGATTGGCAATACTGGGGCAATAATTACCTGTGGAACTCGATGGAATTTCTCAACTCCGAATTTCCTAACCCCAAGAAAATGGTTGAAGATATTCATAACATGAATGCCCACCTGATTATTTCCATCTGGTCTTCATTTGGTCCACAAACAAAGCAATACCGCGAAATGAAACCTAAGGGTATGCTTTTGAATTTTGGAACATGGCCTCTATCTGGATTGGACACATGGCCTCCAAATCGCGATTATCCATCAGGCGTAGAACCTTACGACCCATATAACCCTGAAGCACGTGATATTTACTGGAAGTATCTGAATAAAGGGCTTTTTTCACTGGGAATTGACGGATGGTGGATGGATTCATCGGAACCTGATCACATGAATTTCAAAACTTCCGATTTCGACATTCAAACCTATCTTGGCTCATTCCGTAAAGTACGTAATGCTTTCCCGTTGATGACGGTAGGAGGAGTTGCAGAACACCAGCGTGCTGCAAATTCGGATAAACGTGTATTTATCCTTACCCGCTCGGCATTTGCCGGTCAACAACGTTACGGAGCCAATACATGGTCGGGCGATGTGAATTCTTCCTGGCAATCGTTACGCAATCAGATTCCGGCAGGCCTCAACTTTTCCATGAGTGCTATTCCTTATTGGAATACTGATATCGGTGGTTTTTTTGCTGGAGCGTATAACAAGAATTGGAACGATGGATCTGGTGCCAGAAATCCTTCATTTCAGGAACTGTATGTTCGCTGGCTTCAATTCGGGGCATTTACACCAATGATGCGTTCGCACGGTACAGATATCCCCAGAGAAATATATAACTTTGGGAAAAAGGGCGAGACAATCTACGATGCGATAGCAAAAACAATTAATTTGCGTTATTCGTTGTTACCCTATATTTACTCTACTGCCTGGACGGTTACGAATAGCCAATCTACCATCATGCGCGCTTTGGTGATGGACTTTAATGATAAGAACGTTAGAGACATGAACAACGAGTATATGTTTGGTAAATCAATATTGGTAGCTCCGGTTGTTCATGCGCAATATACTCCGGAAACTATTTTAAAATCAAACGCTGAAACCGGTTGGAATAAAGAAGAATCAGATAATGAAAATAAAAGTACAGCAGTGAACTTCACTCAGGCTAAATCTACGAAAGTCTATTTACCCGAAGGAGCAGTTTGGTATGACTTCTGGACAAACGAGAAAATCAATGGTGGTCAGGAAATAGTAAAATCAACAACAATCGATGAGATTCCTTTGTACATTAAGGCAGGAAGTATCATTCCGTTCGGGCCACAAGTGCAGTATGCCACCGAAAAAAAATGGGATAACCTCGAAATCCGTGTTTACCCCGGAGCTAATGGTGAGTTTACATTGTACGAAGACGAAAACGATAATTACGACTACGAAAAAGGAATTTATTCAACCATAAATTTTACCTGGAACGATGCAAAAAAGATGCTGACCATCAACGACCGAAAAGGTTCGTTTCCTGGAATGCTTACAACTCGTAAATTTAATATTGTAATCGTTGCAGCTGGTAATAAGTTTGATAAAGTAGTAACTTATAAAGGAAAAAAAATCTCAATTAAACTGTAATAGAAAAGGTTACAAATTAGTATTGAGATGAAAGAATTCTGCATAGAAAACTAAATAAATAAACCATGAAAAGAATTTTAGGAATTATCTTTATTATTTCGATAACTGTTTTTGGTTTGAGTGCCCAAAATAAGAACGCAAATACGAAATCGAGTGCTGAACCCTATTTGCTGCCACCGTTTCCTGAAGTACCGCCCAAACTACCAATAGACAGTGTTACTATGGGAGATTGGAGATCGTTTCCAGAAATGAAGCTGGACATTCCCATAGCTTCCGGTCCGTTCAAGCCGACGTGGGAATCCATAGAGAAGAATTATCCAGGAGTACCTGCATGGCTACGCGAGGCAAAGTTCGGTATCTGGGTTCACTTTGGACCTCAATCCGCCGGCGAGAGCGGTGACTGGTATGCACGGAAAATGTATAAGCCGGGCACGACTGCCTACAAGAATCATCTCAAGAAATATGGTCATTCATCCGAGTTTGGCTATAAGGAAGTCTTGCGCGATTGGAATCCGACAAAGCTTGACCCGGCTGCGCTTACAAAAATTTACCAAGCAGCAGGTGCTCGTTTCTTGATGATTCAAGGGGTGCATCACGATAATTATGATATGTGGAATTCAAAGTATCAACCATGGAATTCTGTCAATATTGGTCCTAAACGCGATTTAATTGGTGAATGGGCGAAAGCTTGTCGTGCAAATGGAATGCATTATGGCGTAACATTCCACCACGAATATACATGGTGGTGGTGGCAAACGGCTTTTGGAAGTGATAAAGAAGGTACTAAAAAAGGTGTACCTTATGATGGAAACCTGACGCTTGCCGATGGCAAAGGTAAATGGTGGGAAGGATATGATCCGCGTTTGCTTTACGGTATTAATCTGCGCGAGTACAAAGGTGTAACTGCGGCTGCTTACTCACCATGGTCGCCCCCGCCTGCAGGCATATTTACGAATCACCTTGAATATGCAAAGTGGTATGCCACAAGGTGGGCGTTAAGGATGATGGATGTAGTGGAACATTACGACCCTGACTTTATCTATACGGACGGCACGGTTCAGGGACCCTTCACAGGAAATGGTACTGGTACCGGACTCAAAGCCAATGCCATGCAAACGGTCATTGCCGATTACTATAACCGCACACTTAAAAAACGTGGTGAGGTGAACACTTTCAGCATTGTAAAATTCCGAAAAAAGACCAACGGCACAGTAAATACCGAGGAATTTGGTATTCCGGCAAACATCAAAACCGATCAACCCTGGATTGCGGAGGCACCGGTTGGTGACTGGTTTTATGCGCCGGGCTTTACCTACGATTCAGGAATGATGATTCGGTATATCATCGAAGCAATTGCCCGTGACGGCAATGCAGCACTGTGTATTTCTATTCTACCCGACGGTTCGTTGGATGAAGGAAGCCTTAAAATGTTGAAAGAAGTTGGTGTCTGGATGCGTCGTAATGGAGAAGCTGTTTACGGAAGCCGTGCATGGACTATTCCCGGCGAAGGAGAACAAGTCAACGGCAAGTTAAAAATGCTTCCGGGTGGTGCATTGAATCGTAAGCATGCGGAGTTTAAGTTTGATGCTCAGGACATTCGTTTCACCATTGGTAAAAGCGGTGCACTTTATGCATTTTGTATGAACGTACCTGCTCCGGGAGCACAGTTGAAAATCAAATCTCTTGGTACAGATGCGAAGTACTTTAGCAAGCCTGTTAAAGATGTGAAGCTACTCGGATATAACGGCAAACTGCAATGGAAACTGGAAGCCGATGGCCTTGCTATCACTTGTCCTGCGAAAATGCCATTTGCAACCGCTATTGTGTTCGAGGTTGAATGAGGGCTTTAATAATAATTAGGGAATTGTTCATTATTTACTTTAGTTAATAGATATAATATCTCAAATTGCCCTTAATTATAAATTGAATTATAATACTATGATAAAGCACTTTAAATTTTTGACCATAGCAATTGTACTAATAACAGGTTATGCTGTAAACATCTTAGCTCAAGGAAATAGTAAGACATTACAACTTCCAATAAAAGACTCCAATTTTAGGAATAAGTCCGGGCAGCATACGTTAGAGGCGGAAGCTGCAAAACTCATCGGTACTACGACAAAAGCATCAGATAGTAAGGTCTCTGGAGGATATGTGGTTTGTTTGACCAAGTCGGGCGAAGGTATGAAATTTTCCGATATACCAACATCCAGTAAACTAGCGATTCACTATGCTTCGGTATCAGTTGGTACTATCAGTATTGCAGTCAATAATCAACCGGCGCATAAGGTCAATATTCATTCGTCGGGAGCTCTTATGGGGTCGTTTCTTTATTCAATCATCGATATTGCGATTCCAAATCATGGTACGCTGACCATCAGTTTGGCTGATAATGATGTTGCGGTGAATATAGATAAAATCATTGTTGGAAAAGGCGATTTGGATTTACCGCCCGATATTTGGAATCTGCCGCCTTTGCCCATTGCTGCTGGTTCTTATCCTGCGGACTGGAAGGGATTGAGCCGGATTTATACTGTGCCCGATTGGTGGCGTGAGGCTAAGTTTGGCGTATGGTCGCATTGGGATCCGCAATCCATGCCCGAGCAGGGCGACTGGTATGCGCGTGGCATGTATATGCAGGGCAACAAACAATATGATTATAATCTCAAAAACTTTGGTCATCCGTCGGAATATGGCTACAAAGATATTTGCCATAACTGGGTGATTGACAAATGGAATCCAGAGGAATTGATGAGTTTATATGTCGAAATGGGTGCCCGTTACTTTATGGCAATGGGGGTTCATCATGATAACTTCGATTGTTGGAATTCAACTTACCAACCTTGGAATTCAGTTAATGTTGGTCCCAAGCAAGATATTGTTGGGACTTGGGAAAAAATTGCCCGACAACGTGGTTTACGTTTTGGTATTGGTTTTCATAACACTCCGGGACGAACTTGGGGGCAGTTTATGACGGTGCGTTACACAAGTGATAAGTCAGGACCGAAGCAAGGTGTGCCTTACGATGCACTTCAA
This sequence comes from Flavobacterium sp. UBA5153, assembly GCA_002413745.1. Taxonomy (GTDB): domain Bacteria; phylum Bacteroidota; class Bacteroidia; order Flavobacteriales; family Flavobacteriaceae; genus Flavobacterium. The sequence continues at coordinate 17,361 of DHXP01000076.1, forward strand.
ACAATTCTGGATGGAAAAGGGAAATGGTGGGAGGGTATGGATCCGGTTGACCTTTATGGGCCAGTTCATGATAATAAAGATCCACTGCATTCACCCTATGCCAACCAGTTTATGTGGCGGGTGGATGATGCCATCACCAAGTATCATCCCGACATGATTTACTTCGATGAACATGCAGGTGATTCGCAAATGGATTTGGGTGTAAATATGGGACTGGGCTTTCTTGCTCCGCAACTAATTGCAAACTATTACAATAAATCCTTGCAATGGAATCATGGAAAGATGGATGTTGTGATTAACCTCAAAGCCGTTGGTGGTCGATATAATAGTTTTCAAAACAGTCCTCAGCTGCTTCCACTCGTTGATCGCTCTCTCGTAAAGAGTACTGAGGCTATCATTGAATCGGAGATTACGCCCTATTCTTTCCAAACCGAAACCAGTATTGCTGAATGGCACTACCTGACCGGTCAGAAATACAAGGATGCGAAAGAAGTAGTTGAACTATTGATGCAGAATGTGTCGCGCAACGGCACGATGTTGCTCAATATCACTCAGCACGGACGAGGCGACCTTGATCAGGAAGTTATTAGGATCTGTAAAGACATTGGCGCTTGGCTGAAAATCAACGGGGAAGCAGTGTATGGTTCACGCCCTTTTGAAGTTTTTGGTGATAATTCCGTGCTATATACACGTAATCAAGGCAATGTGTACGCCACGCTTCTTGATTGGGACGGCAACCCTGTCACTCTTTCTGCTCTTCATACCGGAGGTGCAACCTTGGGCAAAGTATCTAAAGTTGAAATATTAGGCTCCAACCGTCCTTTGAAATTTGTTCAAGATGATAAAGGTTTGACAATTAAGCCGGAAGAGCCCCTGCAAATGTTGTCCGGAATTACCGATCAGTCCTTGGCTTCGAAATGCCGTGTTCTGCGTATTACCCACGACAAAGGCTGGTTTAATGACGATGACCCCGGTGTAAAAGCTCCCGGATGGCTTCGTAAATCCAATCTGGGCACCGGCGATTTCAATAACGACCTTACTACCAGCGATACGTCCGGCGATAGTTGGACTTGTTCGTTCACAGGTAACAATATCTCAGTCATTGCCCCAAAAGAAGTAGGAGCAGGAAAAATTGAAGTCCTTATTGATGGCAAAACTCATGCAACAGCAGATTTGTCAACTATTGGACCACGTAAGGCACAGCAAGTTGTCTGCGAAATTTCAGGCCTAACTTCGGGTGAACATACGGTTAGTATTATCAATATTGGTTCCGGCCCGGTAGCTGTGGATGCCTTGATGGTACGATAATAACAGAATAAAGATAAAATTAATGATAAAATTGAATACTATGTTGAAATATTTTAAACTTTTACCAATAATGTCTGTGCTTTTATTAGCCAGTACTACAAACCTCAAAGCACAGCAAATTACACAAGGCAAACAACTCTTCGATAGTAATTGGAAGTTCTTTTTGGGCGATCCTCCGGCTGTCAGCACTGTCAATTTTGACGATAAGAATTGGCGAAACCTCGATTTACCGCATGACTGGAGTATCGAAGGGACATTAGATGCGAAGAATCCGATGGGAAACGATGGAGGATATTTTCCTGCAGGTGTCGGCTGCTATCGAAAAACGTTTGCGCTTCCGGCATCGGTTAAGGGCAAGCTTGTATCTATATATTTCGAAGGAGTTTATATGAATGCAGAAGTGTCTATTAACGGAAAATTGCTGGGCATCCATCCTTACGGCTATACTTCTTTTAGTTATGATCTTACTCCGTACCTGAAATTAAACGGTAAAAATGTTCTTTCTGTTCGGGTGGACAATTCGAAGCAAAAGAATTGCCGCTGGTACAGTGGTTCCGGTATTTACCGACATGTTTGGATGGTTGTTACCGACCCAATACATATTGCTCAATGGGGTTTAACGGTTACGACTCCCAACGTATCCACTAAAAAAGCTACTGTTATAGTGAAAACGTTGGTGAAAAATGAGACAGGATTAGCTCAAAATGTTAGTCTTAATACTACACTTTGGGATGCAAATGCGAGAAAAGCAGGTGACAATCAATTGGTAGTGCAACTTCCTGCCAATAGCGAGAAAGAGCTTGAACAAAGCATTCAGGTTGATAACCCTTTGCTGTGGACTCCCGAAACCCCTAATTTATATCAGGCACAAGTTCGTATTGAGCAGAATAAAAAAACAGTTGAGAATATCAAAACAAACTTTGGTGTTCGCTCCATAAAATTTACCACCGAAAATGGATTTCAATTGAATGGAAAAACGGTGAAGATTAATGGAGGTTGTGTACATCACGATAATGGTTGTTTAGGAGCAGCCGCTTTTGATCGTGCCGAAGAACGAAGGGTTCAAATTCTTAAATCAGCAGGGTTTAATGCTATTCGTACTTCACATAACCCTCCGTCAGAAGCTTTTTTGGATGCTTGCGACAGATTGGGAATGCTGGTTATTGATGAAGCATTTGATGGATGGAAAGAAAAGAAGAATGATTACGATTATTCAATACTTTTTGATGCGTGGTGGCAACGCGACTTAGAAGCCATGGTAAGACGTGACCGGAACCATCCTTCTATTATTATGTGGAGTATCGGTAATGAAGTCATTGAGCGAAAGAAACCGGAAGCGGTTGCGATAGCCAAAATGCTTGTGGATTGTGTCCACAAGAATGACCCAACACGTCCTGTAACATCAGCTATGACGGCATGGGACAATGATTGGGACATATTCGATCCGCTAATGGCTACACATGATGTTTGCGGGTATAATTATCAGCTACATCGCGCTCCGTCGGATCATGAGAGAGTACCTTCGAGGGTTATTGTTCAAACCGAATCGTATCCGAGAGATGCTTTTTCGAATTGGAAAATGGTGCAAAGTCACAATTATATTCTGGGTGATTTTGTTTGGACGGCGCTTGATTATTTAGGCGAATCGAGCATTGGACGTTGGTATTATCCAGGCGATAAACCGGGCGAAAGTTGGGAAGGGGTGTTTTTTCCCTGGCACGGTGCCTATTGTGGCGACATTGATCTGACAGGATGGCGCAAACCGATTTCGCATTACAGAAGCATGCTTTATAATGATAATGAAAAGCTTTATATGGCCGTTCGGGAACCAAATCCCGATTCGGGAAAAATAAAAACAACCGGTTGGGCTGTTTGGCCAACATGGGAAAGTTGGACCTGGCCGGGTTTCGAAGGAAAAGAAATTCAAGTTGAGGTGTATTCCAAATATCCAAAAGTTCGGCTTTACCTGAATAATAAATTTGTTGGTGAGCAGGCTACTACAGAAGAACAGCAGTTTAAAGCAACGTTTACCCTGCCTTATAAAACAGGTGAGTTGAAATCTGTGGGCGTAATTGATAATAAAGAAGTGGAAACAACCATTTTGCAAACATCTGGAAATGCAGCTAAAATAAGATTAATACCTGACCGTTCAAAAATATCGGCTGATGGGCAGGACTTATCTTTTGTTACGGTTGAGGTAACTGACACTGATGGAAAGCTACAGCCAAATGCAGAAAACCTTTTAAGATTCAAAATTGATGGTCCCGGCGTAATCGCAGGTGTTGATAATGCCAATATTAAAGATGTTGATCCATACGTTGGTACTTCGCGTAAAGCATGGCATGGTCGTGCACTTGTAGTAATCAGAAGTACAAAAAATGCTGGTAATATAAAACTTACAGTAAGTTCAAAAGGCTTAAATAATACAGTAGAAAATATCATAACTGTAAATAATTTCAAATGATTGAATGAAACAAATAATTAAATATTAATAATATGAAGAAATCACTTTTATTTCTTTGTGCAATTTATTGCATAAGTTTAAGTCTCAAAGCGCAGAATAAGCTTTATTCTAATGAGTTTCCATTAAGCGATGTCATGTTACTCGATGGCCCATTTAAACATGCCCGTGATCTCAATATTCAGGTTCTTTTGAAGTATGATGTTGACAAAATGTTAGCACCTTACCGAAAAGAAGCAGGATTGCCCGAAAAAGCCAAAAGCTACCCAAACTGGGATGGTCTGGATGGCCATATTGCAGGGCATTATTTAACAGCAATGGCATTGAATTATGCTTCTACAGGCAACCTTGAATGCAAAAAACGCATGGAATACATACTTTATGAACTCAAAGTTTGTCAGGATGCTAATGCAATAAATAATGCAGAATGGGGTGTTAATTATGCGGGAGGTTTTCCGAATAGCAAAAAATTGTGGTCGGCTTTTAAGAAAGGTGATTTCAGTGTTTATAATGCTGCATGGGCCCCTTTTTACAACATACATAAAATGTATGCCGGTCTTAGAGATGCTTGGGTATATTGTGGGTATGAAAATGCAAAAGTTATGTTTTTGAAATTTTGCGATTGGGGAATCTCAATTACATCTGCCCTTACTGATGAACAAATGCAATCAATGCTTAATATGGAACATGGAGGTATGGACGAGATGTTTGCCGATGCTTACCAGATGACAGGTGATCAAAAATACCTGACAACTGCAAAACGTTACTCGCATAAAATGCTTCTTGATCCAATGTCGCAAGGAATAGATAACCTCGATAATAAACATGCAAACACGCAAATTCCAAAAGTGGTCGGTTTTGAAAGGATAGCAGAGCTCAGTCATGATCAGAAATACGGTAAGGCAGGTAGTTTTTTTTGGGAAACTGTTATAACGAACCGTTCTTTAGCTTTTGGCGGAAACAGTAGAAGAGAGCATTTCCCAAGTCCCGAATCGTGTACTGATTTTGTCAATGATGTGGATGGACCTGAAACTTGTAATTCTTACAACATGTTGAAATTAACTGAAGATTTATTTAGAGTACATCCTGAGGCAAAATATGCCGATTACTATGAAAAAACAATATACAACCATATCCTTTCAAGTCAACATCCTGAACATGGAGGATATGTGTATTTTACTTCGGCTCGCCCACGTCATTACAGGGTTTATTCCGCTCCCAATGAAGCTATGTGGTGCTGCGTTGGTACCGGCATGGAAAATCATGGCAAATACAATCAATTTATCTATACACATTCAAATGATTCGTTATTTTTAAATCTTTTTATTGCCTCTGAACTCAATTGGAAAGAAAAGAAGATTAAATTCAAACAGGAAACCACGCTTCCTTACGAGGAACAAACCAAACTTACCGTAACCGAAGGTGGTGCCATATTTAAATTAATGGTTCGTTACCCTGCTTGGGTGAGTGATGGTGCTTTAAAGATTACTGTAAATGACAAAAATGTTACTTACTCTGCTCATCCATCTTCTTTTGTGTGTATCGACAGAACGTGGAAAAAAGGCGATGTAGTGGAAATCAAACTTCCAATGCATAACTCCATCGAATATCTACCTAACGTGCCTCAATATATTGCATTTATGCATGGGCCAATTTTGCTAGGTGCCAAAACAGGAACGGAAGATTTGAGAGGTTTGATTGCCAATGACAGCCGCTTTGGACAACATCCGGGTGGGCAAAAACTTCCAATAGACAAAGCTCCTATTTTAGTTGAAGATGACATTAAAAAAATTGCAGACAAGTTAGTGCCAATTAAAGATAAACCGCTGAATTTCACTCTTAATGTCAAAATGATTAATCCAATTGATCAGATAAAGTTAGAACCATTTTATAAAATCCACGATTCAAGGTATATGATGTACTGGATGGCTCTTACTAATTCGGAATATCGTTCTTACACGGATTCAATTTCAAGTATTGAAAAAGAAAAGATGGAACTTCAGAAACGAACACTCGATTTTGTTGCGCCCGGCGAACAACAACCTGAGGTTGACCATTATATGGAAATACAATTCTCTTCAACAGGAAACAATATGAATGAATTTTGGCGTGAAGCCCGAAACGAAGGTTATTTTAGCTACAAACTTACCACAGGTAAAGAAACGGGTTTAAGCTTGTTGGTCAGATATTGGGGTGCTGAGAGCGGAAATAGATCTTTCGATATTTATATTGACGATCAAAAATTGATAACTGAAAATATCTCCGACAAATGGAAACAAAACAAATTTAAAAATGTCGAATATCCTATTCCAGATACAATGCTGAACGGAAAAGAATTTGTCCGCGTGAAATTTAAAGCATTATCTGGAAATATGGCAGGTAAAGTATATAATATCAGACTACTGAGAACTAAAAAATAAACTAATCAAATTACTCACGTTACGCATAATCAGCCTGAAATTTCATAGATTTAACAATTGAATAGTTGACAACTTTTATCTCATAGAATAATGGAAAACTTTGCAGATTTATACAGTGATTATTTGATAAGTTCAAGTTCATATACCACCTCAATGGGTATGGCTAGTTTGTTGTCAATTAAGCACGACAAAATCACACGGGAGTTGTCTAAAGGAAATTACGACAGTAACTTTTTATGCAAACAGGCCAAAGTTTATGTTCAAGAAATGACTCAATCAAAAGACATTATAACCTTGAGTTTTGATGATTCTATAGGAGAAAAACGATATACTGATGAGAGTGAACTCAACTGTTGGCATTTTGATCATGTGTTCGGCAGGTCGGTAAAAGGTGTTAATTTTTTGACAGCTTTGGTAGAAGTTGGCGGTATGCGACTGCCTTGTGGTGTTGAGTTTGTGAAAAAAGATTTATGGGATACAGACCTTAAAACGGGCAAGAAAAAACGAAAAAGCGGTACCACTAAAAATGAATTATTTAGAAAAATGTTGCGGGAATGCTATGGGAAATTTAGATTTGATTACGTTTTAGCCGACAGTTGGTACAGTTCGGTCGAAAATATGAATTGTTGTAAAAAAGAATTGTAGTCAGACTTTATAATGGCTCTAAAAAGCAATCGGAAAGTCGCTTTGTCATCACAGGATAAACAAAATAAAGCATACATAAGTGTTGAAACACTACAGCCAGGACAGCAGACCGTGGAGATTTGGCTCTAAGAATTAGATTTTCCACTGTTGCTCACAAAGCAAGTTTTCAAAACCGAGAATGATACAGTCGGCGAGTTGTACTTGGCTTGTAGTGATTTAAACTTATAGGTATAGGCGCTTTAGTCGCACTCGTTAGTGATTGATTTCATTGAAATTCCTTTATAATTAACCATCTTTCTTATTAACACATCGAATATTGTATCCATATTTGACCTTCTGTTGTATCTAAAATGATATTCATTCAAATAATCCTGCATATGTTCTTTGCTGCAATGATGATGTATTCCTCTTAACCAACCTTTGATATTCATTATGTGAATATGCAACTCTTTAAAGTTTTTTTCATCATCTGAATCTACTTGTTTAAGGGGTAAAAAATCTTTTTTCAATGGACTATGACCTCTCCATTTATCTGTAATTATTAGGGCTTCTTTTGAAATATATTTCTTTAAAAAAGCTCCTAATTCTGTTGCCGATGAATGTTCTATAACCTCAGCGTAAGCTCGTCCAACTCCATCGTCTAAAATTTCTACAGCGAGAACGGCAAGTTTTTTCAACCCTTTACTTCTTCCTTTTTATTCTCTTCTGGATCATCAACCATAAACTCATCGACATGAATTGTCCCTTTTAATGGGTGGTTCAAGCTGCTTTTCATTGCTTGTTGCACCTTTGGTTTGAATGCCTAGCAAGTCTTTTGACGAAGTTCAAATACGGAACTTAACTCTAAAGATGACAAGCCTTTCTTCTTTGTACTAATTTTAAAAGCAATATGAAACGCAATTAAAAGCGAAAATTTAATCTTCTCAAACACATTGTTCCAGTTGTAGGACTTTTATCGTATCTACATTTTGTACACCTTCTGTTTTGAGGGTTTTTCCCATTCCCGAATTTGTCATTACCACAGCGTTTGCAATTATAACCGTTTGCCTATTTTATTTCTGAAAGATAAATTAAACAATCGTTTTCATCTTTAAATCTATTATGAAATTTTATCGAATACACTCCTCTAAAAGTATTTTTATCTGCCATAATAAGGCAAAGATAATTAATTTCGACCTAAACGCCTTTACCTAAACTTATTGTATGAACAAATAACTACAATCTACAAAAAACGGTGGGGGAGTAGAGTAGAAGAATATCATAAATCTATAAAAAGCAACACGGGTTTTGCAAAATCACCAACAAAAATAATCAAAACTCAAATGAACCATTATGTATTATCCATTGTAGCTTACATAAAATTAGAATGGCTAAAGCAACGAACGAACAAAAACCATTTTGCAATGAAAGGTCAAATCTATTTAGTAGCTCAACAAGCTGTATATGCAGAACTTAAAAAGTTATCAATACCTAGAACTGCATAATGCCTTTTTTGAACTTTTATTTGCGTAACGTGAGTAAGTAATTATCAGAACACCTAAAAAGATATTTTTAGACATAATTTTAAAATCGTTTTTTTATAATAAAAAGTCGTTTTTGAATAATAAATACAAATGGAATACCATTTACATTTGTTTTTATATTTAACAAAAATAATAAATAATATATTTTATATGATAAATATTTACATAATATTTAATAATATGATTAATTGTTATTATAATAAAAAACAATTAATTTTTTATAATTCCGAGTTTAGTGAAAAATAAAATTATAAAATCGGAAATAGATAGACTAAATTTTAAACCAAATACAGATACTTAACAATTCTGTTTTTAAATGTCCTTTTATTAATCAATTATTAACCAAAAAAACGTTCAATTATGACAAACCAACGATTATTTTATTATTGCAATTTTTTATTGCCTAAAAAAGAGTGGCTATTAGCAATAGCACTTATGTTATTTTCTTCTTATAATCTATCAGCTCAAGACAAGATTATTAAAGGAATTGTTACGTCAGCAAAAGACGCTTTGCCCTTACCCGGCGTGAATGTTTTAGTTAAAGGGAGTACAAGTGGAATTACTACCGGTATTGAGGGAGAATATTTAATTAAAGCCTCGTCAAGCGACATTCTTGTTTTTTCCTACATTGGATTTGAAAATCAAGAAATTAAAATTGGAAATCAAGGTCTTGTTAACATTGTGTTAAAAGAAAAATTTAATTCTCTTGATGAAGTAATTGTTGTTGGGTATGGCACTAAGAAAAAAACAACCTTAACAGGATCAGTAGCAAATATATCCGGAAAGGAGCTGACAAAAAGCCCTAATGTAAACATAACGGCGTCACTACAAGGTAAATTGCCTGGATTGGTTGCCGTACAACGTTCAGGTGAACCAGGTAGAGACGATGCTAACATTTTAATTCGTGGTAATGGAACTACAGGAGACAATTCACCACTTATTATTATTGATGGTGTTGAACGTAGTTTATTAAGTAGATTAAACCCTGAGGATATTGAAAGTATCTCCGTTTTAAAAGATGCATCAGCTGCCATTTATGGAGCTCGAGCTGCTAATGGTGTTATTTTGGTAACTACTAAAAAAGGTAAAATAGGTAAACCTGACTTTAGTGTTTCTTACAGTAGTGCTTTCAGTACTCCAACACAAGTTCCACAAATGCTTGACGCTGCTACATATGCACAAGTTTATAATGAAGGTAATTATTATAGAGCAGGCAGACCAGTAAATTACACGCCTTTTTACTCAGATGCAGCTATTCAAAAATATAAAAATGGCTCAGATCCAGTTTTATATCCAAACACAAATTGGATGAAAGAGGTATTGAAAGTCAATTCACTTCAAAAAAATCTTAACATGCAAGTAACTGGGGGGTCTGAAGATGTTAGATACCTTCTTTCTTTTGGTGCAGTTACTCAAGATGGAGATTATAAATACATCCCCACTTCTTTTAAACAATTTAATATTAGAGCTAAAATTGATATTAATATTAATAAAAACCTTAGTGTTGGCGCAAACATAAGCTCTATTCTTACCGATAAAGAATATTCAATAGTTCCCAACTTTGATAACTTTACCAATTTATTAATAGCAAATCCAACATTAGTAGCTAGATATCCTAATGGATTAATTGCTCCAGGTAGATTAGGTGAAAGTCCACTTTTGTTAGATCAGAGAGGTTATGATAGAACTAATGAATCACCAATATATTCTACATTTACAGCGACTTATAACGTGCCTTTTGTGAAAGGATTAAAAATCGATGCGTCCTACAATTATGATTTAAGCAATCAGTTTCAAAAAAGATTAAATTTACCATACTATTATTATGAGTACAATGTAAATACTCAAAATTATGATAAAAAACAAGGCACAGGAAGTTCAACTGTAGAGCTTTGGGATACTTATCGCAAATGGACAACCCAATTGGCAAACTACAGAATTACTTATGACAATACATTTGGCAATCATCATGTAGCGGCTATGGTTGGGCAAGAGCAACAGCAAAACACCTTTAGCTATGCAGAGGCTTACAGGAAAAATTTTGTGAGTCCTGCCATTGATCAAATTAATGCAGGAAGCAATGATCCAAAAGATAAAGGTAATAGTGGTAGCGCATCTGCTAGTGCTTATAATAATTATTTTGGACGTGTTAATTATGATTTTAAATCTAAATACTTATTAGAGCTTTTGTTCCGTTATAATGGGTCTCAAAACTTCCCTACCGAAAAACGTTATGGTTTTTTCCCAGGAGTTTCTGCAGGATGGCGTATATCTGAAGAGAAATTTATCCAAAATAACCTGCCTTTTGTAAACAACCTAAAACTAAGAGCTTCTTACGGAGAAGTTGGTAATGATAGAGTAAATGCATATCAATATTTACAATTATTTTCGTTAGGAGGCAATTATGTTTTTGGTAGTAGTGATGCTTCGGGAGTTGTTTCTAATACTTTACCAAATCCAAATATAACTTGGGAAATAAGTAAGAAAACAGATGTTGGATTAGAAGCTTCGATTTGGAATAATTTACTTGGATTTGAATTTACTTATTTTTCACAAAAAAGAACCAATATATTAGCTGCTAGAAACCTATCTATTCCTAGTATTTTAGGCTTCCCTGGTTTACCAAATGAAAATATTGGAAAAGTAAATAGTCATGGTTATGAAATTTCACTAAACCATAAATACAATATTAAAGATTTAAAATATAGTGTTTCTGCAAATATGAGCTTTGCAACAAGCAATGTTTTGTTTTTGGACGAAACTCCTAATCCTGATGCTCCATGGCAAAGTGTAACAGGTAATCCTGTATTCGCCAATTTAATTTATAAAACTGATGGTATTTTTCATACTAAGGCAGAATTGGATGCCTATCCACATCAAAACGGAACTCAGGTTGGAGATATTAAAATTGTTGACTACAATAATGATAAAGTTATCGACTCAAAAGATCAATTCAGATTCGACAAAACAACTATGCCTGAAATAGTATTTGGTACGACCTTTAATTTTGAATGGCATAACTTCGATTTAAACATTTTCTTACAAGGACAAACTAATGCATATAATTATGACGGCCAATTTGCAAGTTTAGGAGGTTCAAATTTCGATAATGCCTATGTTGCAAGAGCTCAAAATCGTTGGACAGAAAGCAATCCAAATGGTACTATGCCTAGAGCTGATGGTTTCACCCCTGGAACTAATGATTTCTTTTTACATGATGCCACATTTATAAGATTAAAAAGTTTTGAATTTGGCTGGTCTTTACCAAAAAAAGTAATGAATTCTATTGGGGTGAAAAGTCTACGTTTATACACGAGCGGTTTCAACGTACTTACTTGGTCTAAAGAAATTAAATGGTCAGATCCTGAAATTTCTGGAAGTTCACTTGTTTACCCACAACGTAGAACAATCAGCATAGGAATTAATGTTAAATTTTAAAAAAAAGTAGAAAATGAAAAAAATAATTTTATTAATAATCCTATTTTGTGCATGTTTTTCATGTAGCGATAATATTCTTGACCTTTCGCCAGTTGATCAAATTAGTGAAGCTGCCGTATGGAATGATGCGAAACTTTTAAATGCTTACCATACCGAATTGTACAATGCTATCCCACAAGGTTTTAGAATACACATGCAGTCTAAAGCAACTGACGAAGCGTTTAACAGTATATCATGGGATATTGGTGCTATCCCTAGGGGTAATTTGAATCCCGATAATGTGGGAAGTGTATCAAACGAGCATTGGACTGGCGGAGGCAATGTTTACTATTGGAACACTGGTTTCAAATACGTTAGAAAAATTAATCTTTTTCTCGAAAAAATGAAAGTTAGTACTCTAACTCTTGATAACAAAGCTCAATTGATTGCCGAAGCTAAATTCTTAAGAGCTTACATCTATTTCCAATTTATCGAAAGATTTGGAGGTGTACCTATTATAGATAAAACTTACAATTTAGGTGATGAGTTTAAATTTACAAGAAATACTTTTGAAGAATGTGTAACATTTATTGAGTCTGATTTAAATACAGCAATACCAGACTTGCCAGCTAAATATGCTTCAACTAATGCAAACTTTGGTAGAGCTACAGCTGATGCTTGTAAAGCATTAAAATCTCGTTTGTTATTGTATGCAGCCTCACCGCTTTTTAATCCTACAAATGATTTATCTAAATGGCAAAAAGCAGCTGATGCCGCTCAAGCTTTGTTAAGTAGTGGTTATGCATTACACCCGGATTACACTACTCTTTTTAATCAACCAAGTGGATCTGCAAATAATGAAATCATTTTCTCTAGACAGTTTTCAACCACAAACTCTCATCAAGCTCCAATGCATAATTTAGGGCGTAGATATGGTGCTTACGGCGGATGGTGGTCTAGTAATGGACCTTCACAAAACTTGGTAGATGATTATGATATGGCCAATGGTGAACCTCCATTTATTTATTCTGGTAGTGGTGCCACCATCACTAAAACTATAAATCCTGCATCTGGTTACAATCCTCAAAATCCTTATAGTAATCGTGATCCTCGCTTAGATGCTTCTGTTATACATGACGCAAGTGTTTATCATGGTGATACTTTTGCAATGTGGGTAGCGTCTGATGGAAATACATGGGGGTATGACAGTTATAAGCAAAGTGGGGATAATCCACGTTCAAATTATGAAATGAGAAAGTTTATGCCAGATGCTAGCATTCCACTTAGTTGGCAACAACCTTATACTAATCCATGGATTATATTCCGTTTAGGTGAAATATACCTTAACTACGCTGAAGCTAAATTTGAATTAGGTGATGAAAATACTGCTAGACTGTATGTCTCTAAAGTGAGAAATAGAGCTGGTATGCCAGATATACCTGCCAGTGTTACAGGCGCAGAATTAAGAAAAAGAATTTATAATGAGCGTAGAATTGAATTGGTATTTGAAGAGCATAGATTTTGGGATGTAAGAAGGTGGAAAATTGCTGAAGATGTTGAAAACAGACCAATTTATGGTATGGATATATTTAAAAATGTTAGTACAGGTAATTTTACATATACTCCTGTTAATTTACTACAAAGAACATTTTTACCAAAAATGTATCTACTCCCTATTGAGACTAGTGAAATTCTTAAGAATAAAGGTAGTTTAACACAAACTCCAAATTGGTAATTTAGTTAATTAGTTTTTTACGTTGAAGTGTGCCATTTGCTTTATTGCAATGGCACATTTTTTTTATTGTCCGTTTTCTATCATAATCCAGTAATACCTGCTATCACTAGCCTGTCGAATAATTTTTTCTCAAAATATCTACTGTTTAGCTTATAAACGAACAGGACATTCGCTTTTAAACTTTGAGTATTAATTCTCTGTAAGTATCGTCTGCAAAGGCTTTTTGGCGTTTTCTGTTTTTTGCTTTTTTTAGTGTTTGTTCGCTGTCTAATAGAGATATTGTGATTTTTGCGATGAGATTGCTGTTTTCAATTACAGTTTGATTTCGTTTTGCTTGATTATCTTCCATAAAAATCACATCTAAATTCCAATGTAAGTTGTTTTCTATAGCCCAATGTGAACGAATATAACTATTTAGGGTCTGCTGAAAAAC
>DHXP01000074.1 GCA_002413745.1 Flavobacterium sp. UBA5153
AAGATTACCCGAAGTCCTTTTTTAAAAAAAATAAAAATAAAAATTAATATTTTAATTGTAAATCAACACAGAATCTATCGGAACTCGCAATGGCTGAACACTGCGACAGAACACTGACCACTAATTTATGCGTTCGCCGTAACAGCTTCCCTGTCAATTTTTCCAATCAATCCGGCCAATACTTTTCCAGGGCCCACTTCGGTGAACAAAGTCGCTCCGTCTTTTATCATTTGCTGCACGGATTGTGTCCATTTTACTGGCGCGGTTAATTGTATGATTAGGTTTTTCTTGATTTCGGCAGGATCAGAAACAGCGGATGCAGTCACGTTTTGATACACTGGGCAAATAGGAGTGGAGAATGTAGTTGCTTCAATTGCTGCGGCTAATTCCTCACGAGCCGGTTCCATCATTGGCGAGTGAAAACCGCCACCAACGGGTAATAGCAAAGCACGTTTTGCGCCAGCGGCTTTCATTGCTTCACAAGCTTTTTCCACCGCCGAAGTTTCGCCTGAAATCACTAATTGCCCCGGACAGTTATAATTGGCTGCCACCACGATTCCGTCGATTGAGGCGCAAACTTCTTCCACAACTTCATCGGCTAGTCCTAAAACTGCCGCCATTGTCGAAGGCTTGATTTCGCAGGCTTTTTGCATGGCCAAGGCGCGTTTGGATACCAAGCGCAATCCGTCTTCAAACGACAAAACACCATTGGCAACCAATGCCGAGAATTCGCCTAAAGAATGTCCCGCCACCATTTCTGGCTTGAAATCTCCCAAGGTTTTCGCTAAAATCACCGAATGCAAGAAAATCGCTGGTTGGGTAACCTTGGTTTCTTTCAACTCTTCGGCTGTGCCTTCGAACATTATGTCCGTGATGCGGAAACCCAATATTTCATTGGCTTTTTCGAAAAGTGATTTTGCTAATTCGGAGTTTTCATATAAGTCTTTGCCCATTCCCGTGAACTGCGCTCCTTGACCTGGAAATACGTATGCTTTCATAAATTTTTGTTTCAAGTTTAATGTTTAAAAGTTTAAAGTTTCTCAAAATTTCGAGAATAAAAACTTTTTGCAAAAATAGTGTTTTTTTAGGATTTATCGGAAGAGATAAAAACTAACATAAAAGAAAAACGGCTATACTTCACAATGAAGTATAGCCGTTTGTGCTTAACCAAAATTAGTTTGTGGAATGATTTCCTTCTAGTTATTAAATTTGCATCGGAATTTCCATCAATAAAAATTCAGCATCGGAATTTGTCTTGATATCGACGGTATCAATATTCCAAATCCCAAAACCATCACGAGTACTCAATTCCTGACCATTTATAGTTAGATTCCCTTTCAGGACGAAAGCATAAATCCCATTTCCTTTTTTCTTAAAGGTATAGGTTGTTTCAAAATTTTGGTCAAATTGACCCAAATGAAACCAAACATCCTGATGAATCCAAACCCCTTCATCTTCAGGATTTGGCGACAGAATTTGTTGCAGTTTGTTCTTTCGATCTTCCGTATTTAATGTAATCTGGTCGTAACGCGGAGTCATATTTTGTTGATTTGGAATTACCCAAATTTGCAAAAACTTCACTTGCGAATCTTTGTTTTTGTTGTATTCGCTATGTTGAATTCCCGTTCCGGCGCTCATTACCTGAATATCTCCATTTTTTATCACGGTTTTATTGCCCATACTGTCTTGGTGTTCCAAATCACCTTCTAATGGAATTGAAATAATTTCCATATTTTGATGCGGATGTGTTCCAAAACCCATTCCGGCAGCAACGGTGTCATCATTTAAAACCCGTAAGACGCCAAAGTTCATTCGGTTTGGGTCATAATAATTCGAAAAGCTAAAAGTGTGATAGCTGTTTAACCAACCTAAATTGGCATTGCCTCTTGTGTTGGCTTGGTGTAAAACTGAATTTTCCATAATTTTAAATTATTGTGGTACAAATTTACGATTCTCGTTAAGGAGAATCACTTAACCTAGATTAAGAAAGGAAGTTTCAGAGAAGTTTTGTAATTATGAACCTAAACTAATTACTTTTTTAAGAAGGCGGGCTTTCATTTTACTGAAAAATTCGGGCGTGACGCCAATGAAAGAAGCGATTTGTTTTTGAGGAACCTGCTGTATAAGCGAAGGGTATTTTTTGGAGAATTTTTCAAAACGTTCTTCCGCCGATAAACTCAGGTTGTCCATAATTCGCTGTTGATTGGCAATCAAAGCGTTTTCGGTCAAAATTCTAAAAAAATGTTCGAGTTTGGGAATATCGCGATATAGTTGTTCTTGATTTTCCTTGGAAAGTAAAACCACTTCGGCATCTTCGATCACTTCGATAAAAAGATTGCCTGGTTTTTGGGAAAGCAAGCTGTACATATCGCTAATCCACCAGCCTTGGCAGGCAAAATTCATCACGTGCTCCACAATATGGTCGTTGATGTTGAAACTTCGCAATACGCCAGAGTTCACAAAATAGGAAACCTTGCAGACTTCGCCGGCGTTCAGCAAAATAGTTTTCGTTTTGTAATGACGGGTTTCTGTTTTAGACAAAAAAAGTTCCTGCTCTTGTGGAGTAAGAGTAACGTGTTTAGAAATATTGTCTAAAATTAAAGTCATTTACGAATTTACGTTTACCAAACAAGCGGCTTCTTTAGCGCGTTGAATTAAATTTTCAATTGGCGTTTCTACGCTGTCATTGACTAATGCAACGCCCATTCTTCGATAAGGTCTTGAAGTTGGTTTTCCAAAAATCCTGAAATCAGTTTTAGGCAATGCGGCAATTGTTGAAATTCCTGAATAAGTGGGATTTTCAGAAGGTTCAGAGGCTAAAATAACGGCACTTGCTCCCGCTTTTTCCAAAGTGATTTCGAAAATGGGCAAACTCAAAATCGCTCGTAAATGCAATTCGAATTCGTTGAAGTTTTGCGTTCCAGCCAAAGTAACCATTCCGGTATCGTGCGGTCTTGGTGACAGTTCGGAGAAATAAACGCCGTCATCGGTCAGGAAAAATTCCACTCCAAAAAGTCCTGCGCCACCTAATGCTTCGGTAACTTTTTCGGCCATATCTTGGGCTTCAAATAAATCCTTGTCGGAAATTCTGGCGGGTTGCCAACTTTCCTGATAATCGCCGCGTTCTTGTCGGTGGCCTATTGGTGCACAAAATAAAGTGGGATTGTTATTTTGGGTAACGGTCAATAAAGTGATTTCGGAATTGAATTTTACAAACGCTTCCACGATGACTTCCACGACATCGCCACGGGAACCTTCCACGGCATAATTCCAAGCTTTTTCAATGTCAGTTTCTGTTTTTATAGTGGATTGTCCTTTTCCTGAGGACGACATCAATGGTTTTACAACACACGGCATTCCTACAGCTTCAACTCCTTTTCGTAATTCGGCAGCAGTTGTTGCATAACGATAATTTGCCGTTTTTAATCCCAATTCTTTGGTGGCCAAATCGCGAATCGCTTTTCTATTCATGGTGAAATTGGCCGCTTTCGCGGAAGGAACAACCGTAATGCCTTGCTTTTCGTAATCGTAAAAACGTTCAGTACGAATGGCCTCAATTTCGGGAACGATAAAATCGGGATTGTGTTTGGTCACAATTCGATCTAATTCAGCACCATCAAGCATGTTGATAACCTCAAAATCATGAGCAACTTGCATGGCGGGAGCATTTTCGTAACTGTCCACCGCAATTACGGTTTGACCGATGCGCTGTGCGGCGATTGCAAATTCTTTTCCTAATTCGCCAGAGCCGAGAAGTAATATTTTCATAACTAGTTATGGTTTAAGTTGTCCAATTTTAAGAAGTGCTTCTGAAAGTTCTTGGGGTTTGTTGGTTCCGATCAATAATTTTTTATTGTTGGCAAATACCAATTGTAATCCTTGGTTTCCAGAAACGTTTAGTGCTTTTCCACTTCCAAATATTCCGTATCGGACGCCCCAACCGCCATATTCGGTAATTGCATTATACTTTCTGACAAATGATTTATTTATCATGTCCCAAGTATATATTTTGTACTTAATATGAATTGGGAAAAATCGAACATAGATTCCGTCTGTTTTAAGTGTGGTTTCAAGTTTAAAATAATAGAATAAAATTGTCAGCAATAAAACAATTCCAAATCCCATAAATAATCCGATATTACTCATTGGTTTATCTCCAAATGGTTGTCCTAAAATCATTTGTTTATAGATTCCGAAAATAAAAACAAAATTTACGGCAAGGAGAATAAGCCAAAGCCACCATTGTTTAAATTTTTGCTGTTCAGTAAATAAAATATCGTTTTCCATTTTTTTGATTTTGTCGTTTGAAGCTTTGACAAAGGCTTTTAATTTTTTGTTTGCGTGAGGGATAGAAGTGGAAATCCTTTTTTGCTGCCGAAGCGAGAGCGAAGGTAGTAAAAAGATTGCAACGGATAGCCCGACCCTTGGGTCACGCCAATAAAAAAGGTTTCAAGTTTAAAATTACTCTTAAACTTGAAACCTTAAACTTGAAACTAACTATATGTTAGGCTACCGCTTCTTTTATTCTTCTTAAAGCTTCCGTCAATAAATCTTCGCTGGTGGCATAAGAAAAACGGATGCAATCTGGGTTTCCGAAAGCGTCACCGGTTACGGTTGCCACATTGGCTTCGCCCAAAAGATACATCGAGAAATCGTTGGCATCCTTGATGAATGTTCCTTTCAATGTTTTTCCAAAGAAGGAAGATACATCTGGAAACACGTAAAAAGCGCCTTCAGGAACGTTGATTTTGATTCCGGGAATATCTTGAAGTAATTTTACGACCAAATCTCTACGGCTTTTGAAAGCAGCAACCATTTCGTGAAGTACGCTTGGATCGGCATCAACAGCGGTGATTGTGGCACGTTGCGCGATAGAATTTGCTCCCGAAGTTACTTGTCCTTGTAGTTTGGTACAGGCTTTGGCAATGAATTCTGGTCCGCCAATATATCCAATTCTCCATCCTGTCATGGCGAAGGCTTTCGCCACTCCGTTTACAGTAATGGTTTTTTCCAACATTCCCGGAATTGATCCGATGCTACAGAAAGTTCCAGAGAAATTGATGTGTTCGTAGATTTCGTCGGCAACAACATATACGTGTGGATATTTTTCCAATACTTTGGCCAAAGCCGTCAATTCTTCACGGTTATATACAGAACCACTTGGATTACAAGGAGAGCTGAACCACATCATTTTTGTTTTTGGCGTGATGGCAGCTTCCAGTTGTTCCGGTGTGATTTTGAAATCGCTTTCGATAGACGTTGGAACTTCTACAGGAACCCCACCTGATAATTTCACGATTTCGAAATAACTAACCCAGTATGGCGCCGGTAAAATTACCTCGTCACCGTCGTTTAACATTACTTGTGCAATGTTGTATAAGGATTGTTTTGCTCCGGTTGAAACCACGATTTGTGATGGTTTGTAATCCAGGCCATTGTCTCTTTTGAATTTTCGGCAAATGGCTTCTTTTAAGTCAAGATAACCATCTACTGGCGAATAAGTGCTGTAGTTTTCGTCGATAGCTTTTTTTGCTGCTTCTTTTACGAAATCTGGCGTGTTGAAATCGGGTTCGCCCAAACTCAAACTGATAATATCTTTTCCTTGCGATTTTAATTCTCTGGCTAATGCAGCCATAGCTAACGTTTGTGAGGTAGCTAGATTGTTGATTCTGTCTGAAAGCGGATTGTTCATTAAAATGTAATTTTTGATTTATAAAGTCTATTTTTTTTTGGTTGTTGTTGTAGAGACGCATTGCAGTGCGTCTCTACCTCGTGCATCTCTACTGCGGAATTGGCTTCATTCCCAGTTCTTTCAAATGCTTAAAGTGGGCGATAACCGCACTTCGCATTGTTTTATATTCATAATAAGGCAAGTTGCATTCTTTTGCTGTTTGTTTTACGATTTTGGCAATTTTACCATAATGAATGTGGCTAATATTCGGGAAAATATGGTGTTCGATTTGGTGATTCAAACCGCCGGTATACCAATTTACGATCCGGTTTTTTGGAGCAAAATTAGTGGTGGTGAATAGTTGGTGAATCGCCCAAGTGTTTCCCATTTCTCCGTTTTCATTTGGAACTGGATTTGTGGTTTCTTTTACCACGTGTGCCAATTGAAATACAACGCTCAATATAAGTCCTGCGGTATAATGCATCACGAAAAAGCCAACAAGAACTTTCCACCAAGTGATTCCTAAAAGCATTGGCAATACAATCCAAATAGAGAAATAGATAGCTTTTGTAATTAATAATGTTGTCCAAAGAATTTTTGGGTTTTTGGCATCGCCATAAGATAGTTTTCTTTTAAGATAGCTTTTCATTTGCTTAAAATCGGTGGTGATAGCCCAATTGAAAGTCAATAATCCGTATAAAAACACGGAATAATATTGCTGAAAACGGTGAAAATTATGCCATTTTGTATCTTTGGTAAAACGGATGATTCTTCCTGCATCAAGATCTTCATCGTGACCGGGAATATTGGTATAAGTATGGTGTAAAACATTGTGTTGCACTTGCCAATTGTACACGTTTCCGGCCAAAACATAAATCGTTCCGCCCATAAATTTGTTGATCCAATTTTTATTGGAATAAGAACCGTGATTACCGTCGTGCATCACGTTCATTCCAACTCCCGCCATTCCTATGCCCATAACGATTGTTAAAAACAGATGTGCCCAAAACGGTAGAGCAAGTGTCAGGATTAAAAAATAAGGTGCAAGGAAAACGGCGAACATAATTATAGTTTTTGTATAGAGTTTCCAGTTGCCCGTTTTTTGGATATTATTTTCTTTGAAGTAGTTGTTTACCCGAGAGTTAAGTGTTCTGAAAAACTTTAGATTGTCTTGCTTTGCAAATGTAGGCGTGATGTTGTTCATTATTAATTTTGAATAATGATGCAAAGGTAATTATTATAAATTTTCAATCTGTAAAATAGAGTTAAATATTCAATACTAAAAACTGTACTTTTGTTAAAATTTTTTAAGATGGATGAGATTCTGAAGTATTTCCCTAATTTAACTGATCTTCAAAAGGAGCAATTCGCAAAACTGGATTCCTTGTACCACGATTGGAATGCCAAAATCAATGTTATTTCCCGAAAAGACATTGACGAATTGTACACCAAACATATTTTACATTCTTTGGGAATTGCCAAGATTATACAATTCGAACCGGGAACTTATGTCTTGGACGTGGGAACTGGCGGAGGATTTCCGGGGATTCCCTTGGCGATTCTTTTTCCGGAAACGCGTTTTTATTTGATTGATGTCATTGCCAAAAAAATAAAAGTGGTTCAGGCTGTCGCCGAAGCGCTAGAACTCAAAAACGTGAAGGCCGAACAATTGCGAGCCGAATTAGTAAAAGGAGATTTCGATTTTATCGTGAGTCGTGCCGTGACCAATATGCCCGATTTTGTGTCTTGGGTGAAAGACAAGATCAAAAAGAAAAACAAACACGAACTCAAAAATGGAATTCTCTATCTAAAAGGCGGTGATTTAACCGAAGAGTTGAAGGATTTCCCGAAAGCGACTGAATATAATTTATCGGATTATTTTGAAGATGAGTTTTTTGAGACGAAGAAAGTCGTGCATTTGCCGTTGAAATTTACGAATTGAGAATTACGAGTTATGAATTGTTTGGATTGCTCAAAATCATTAAAACAAGAGTTAAAAATGGAAAAAATAATAGTAGGCGATAGTTTTGATTTTAAGCAAAAAGCAATCCTTTCCATCTTAATATCAATTCCTTTGTTATTTATTTTTGCGTTCTTTTATAATATCAAAAACTTTATTAGTACAGATAAATTTATAATGAATTTTATGTTTTTACTTGTTGCTTTGCTTCTTAGTCTATTGGGATTCATAATAATGTTTTCAAAAAAAGGATTTAATATAAATAATGGCAAACGTTATCTTTCATATACGTTTCTTCACAAGAATATTTATTGCAAAAATGTAAGTCTAAATAATAAAACAGCTTTTGCAATTTTTAATAAAACAGTGATTCAAAACAATACTTATTTAAGTTCTGGAGGTGCAGACTTGAGTTATAAATATTCAAATTATGATATTATTTTGTTAAGTCAAAATCATCTAGAAAAACAATAATTATTACCGTTAATTCCTCTGATAAAGCAAATGCTTTAAAATCTTTTTTCGAAAATTATTCAGGATTAAAATACGAGGTTTTTTTTCCAAAATTTTAATACATCTAGTTTTTTTTCTAGAATGAACAATGTATTTATTCTTTTAAATTTGTCATTCCGACGAAGGAGGAATCACATAACTTGAGCAACTAATAAGATTCCTCCTTCGTCGGAATGACAATGTTACACAAAAACAAAACCCACAAGAAATCAATAACTTGATTCTTGTGGGTTTTTTAATCTAAAATCTACCTTCTAAACTCTAAAATTATACTATTCTCCCAAAAACGGGTATCTATAATCTTCAGGAGTTACAAAAGTTTCTTTGATGGTTCTTGGCGAAGCCCAACGCAACAGGTTTAATGCTGAACCCGCTTTGTCATTGGTTCCAGAAGCTCTTGCGCCACCAAAAGGCTGCATTCCCACAATGGCTCCCGTAGGTTTGTCATTGATATAGAAATTTCCGGCTGCGTTTTGCAGAGCCGTGGTCGCTTGCTCGATTGCATAACGGTCTTGGCTAAAAATGGCGCCTGTTAAGGCATAAGGCGAAGTAGAGTCAACCAGTTTTAATGTGGCTTCCCATTGATTGTCTTCGTAAACAAAAATCGTCATAACGGGTCCGAATAATTCGGTTTCCATTGTGGAGTAATGTGGATTTGAAGTCACGATTATTGTTGGTTCAATAAAATAACCAACAGATTTATCGTAATCGCCACCCACGATGAGTTCGGCGTCGGTGTCTTTTACGGCTTGGTCAATAAAACTGGCCAATTTGTCGAATGAACCTTCGTGAATTACGGCCGTGATAAAATTGCCAAAATCTTCCGGGGAGCCCATTTTCATTGATTTCACGTCGGCAACCAATTGTTTTTTGAGTTCTGGCCAAAGGCTTTGGGGAACGTAAGCTCTTGAAGCCGCGGAACATTTTTGTCCTTGATATTCGAAAGCGCCACGAACAATTCCGGTTGAAACTTGTTTCACATTGGCACTTGGATGCACCACGATGAAATCTTTTCCGCCAGTTTCGCCCACAATTCTCGGATAGGTTTTATAGTGGTGAATGTTGGTTCCAATTTTTGCCCAAATATTTTTAAATACATTCGTAGAACCCGTAAAGTGGATTCCGGCAAAATCGCGACTTGCGAGAACGGTATCGGTAATCATTACTGGATCGCCAAAAACGACGTTGATAACGCCATCAGGAACACCGGCTTCTTTGAAAACATCGATGATGATTTTTGCGGAGAAAACTTGGCTGTCACTTGGTTTCCAAATCACTACATTTCCCATCATTGCTGCACTTGCCGGAAGATTTCCCGCAATGGCCGTGAAGTTGAAAGGCGTAATCGCATAGACAAAACCTTCCAATGGACGATATTCCAAACGATTCCACATATCGGAATTTGATTTTGGCTGGTCGTTGTAGATTTGGGTCATAAACTCTACGTTGAAACGTAAAAAGTCGATTAATTCACAGGCAGCATCTATCTCGGCCTGGAAAACATTTTTGGATTGCGCAATCATCGTTGCGGCATTTATTCTTGCTCTGTATGGTCCGGCAATTAATTCGGCGGCTTTCAGGAAAATCGCTGCGCGTTGTTCCCAAGCCATATTTGCCCATTTTGCCTTGGCATCAAGCGCGTTGGCAATGGCGCTTTCGATATGGGATTTTTCGGCAAGATGATACGTTCCCACCACGTGTTTGTGGTCGTGTGGTGCCGTCATATTGCGGGTATTTCCGGTTCTGATTTCTTCGCCTCCAATGTACAATGGAATATCGATTTTTGAATTCCACATTAGTTTGTAAGCGGCAAGAACGGCGGCTTTTTCTGGAGAATTTGGAGCATACGATTTTACGGGCTCGTTTACTGCTTTTGGCACATTAAAAAATCCTTTTAGCATTTTTATTAATTTGAAAATTAGACAATTTGTTCCGAAAGTTTTTCGGGGTAGATAATTAATCGACAATGAATTATTGAATAATTCACAAAAGTACAAAGGATTGTTTGAAAAATATATAATTTAACTAAAAGAAAAACAAATTAATTCAGGAATCAAGAATATTAGTTCAGAGCAAAAGGGGCACATAAACGAAATGTGGGCACAATAACTTTAAAGTTTTTTGTGGAAGTAAAATTGACCATATTAAAATAGCCTTTCATTGCGCCGTAAGGGGAAGATAACAAGCAGCCAGAATTATAAGTATGAAATTCTCCCGGTTTCAAAACGGGTTTTTTGCCAATTACGCCTTCACCATCAACCATTTCTATGGCGTTTAGAGAATCGAAAATTTCCCAATGGCGTGAAATCAATTGAACGGAATCCTTGCTGTGATTTTCGATTGTGATTTTATAGCTAAAGGCAAAATGAATCTTATAGTTTTTGAAGTAGGAGCCCTCAAAACTAGTCAATACCGAAATTTTTATACCTCTTGTAATTTGTGAAACCATATAATATACTAAATATGAGTTTAATAATGACAAATTTACAAAATTTTGATTTTGTTTTGTCCTTTTTCAAAATCTTTTTTAATTGGTAATGTTTAGGGAGTTCGCATTTCCTTTTCCAATAACTCGATCATAACGATCATTGTTTTCCCGGTAGTACACAATTACAAAATAATCATTCTCTGTTTGATAAAAATTTCCGTCTACTGCATTTTCGTGGTCAATATTTCCTTTGTCATCTGCAACCACATATTGATAATTCGTAAATCCTTGTTTTATCAAAACTGCTTTTTCATAAATATTTTTTTTGGAGTTGTAGTCCATTTTATATTCGGGTGTCAAGCTGTAATTATTGAACATTCCAGTAATATAAATCCCTTTGTTGGTCATAAAAGCTGGAGCCGAAAGGCTAAAATAAACCCAAGCATAATCTGCCTCGACTTCGCTATTTGTCGCATTTATATTGCGCGCAACAAAATTTCCGTTGACATCTTGCGTAACGGAATAAGGAAAATTTGTCCTGGCTCCATTGGTATACAAATGGGAATTATAAATGTCATTGCCTGAATCTACTCGTGTCACGTTATTGCTGGCGGATCTTATATCGTTATTGTCAAAAAACAAAAACTCATTTCCTGCCCAAAATTGGGTCTGGGTGTCATATTTATAAATCAAATCATTCCCAATAGTATATTGTGGAACTATGTTTTTGATTGCGGAATTAAACTGCCCGTTTTGAAGCAATACCACTTTTACGTTTTTCAAAGGGTTTTGAAACGTGATTGTATTCGATTTTATGGAAAATTCCAGATTGTGTTTGAAGTCTAAATTATTGACAGTTCGGGCTCGCTTTATTTGGATGGGAACGGATACAAGATCTTCATAAAGAATAAATTTTCTAGAAAAAACAGTTTCTTTATTTTCGTCCAAAATTTTCAGGATATAATTGCCGCTGATTCGTAATTGCGTGTACTGATTTGGAATCGGTAATTTATAGTGGGAATAGGTTTGCAAGGTGTTAAAGGAATTGGTGTATTCCTGGATTCTTTGGTTGTCAAAGCCTTGTAAATATTCGCTTTTAGGTATTTCTGACGGATTCCAATTGTAATCACAATGGATAATTTCGTAATAATAGTTGGCTTCATTTCCAAACAAATCATCAAATTGCAATTG
The DNA here is from genome assembly GCA_002413745.1 of Flavobacterium sp. UBA5153. Taxonomy (GTDB): domain Bacteria; phylum Bacteroidota; class Bacteroidia; order Flavobacteriales; family Flavobacteriaceae; genus Flavobacterium. Next base: position 11,764 of record DHXP01000074.1, read on the forward strand.
AAAACCTTCCCCTAATTTGAATATGGGAATTGCATTTTGACCATTTTGAACAAAGGACACCGTTTTGATGTTGTAAGGCGGCACGACTTCATTTATTGTTTGTGCAGTAGCCGAACTGATGATAAAAAACAGTGATATTTTTTGGAATAAGGAACCAAGCATAGCGTTGTGATTACTAAAATGTAAATATAACGAATTATGCTTTGCTAAATTATGTCAAAATATAATTTGATGGGATAAAGTCTATTTAAAACAAACAGGGATAATTTCGCCCTTGGCCAAACAGTATTTTTCCACAAGTTCCGGAGCAATTGTATTAGTGTAATCTTCTTCAATTACTGTAAATCCAATACTTCGCAATTTTTCAAAATAATCACGACCATAAATCCGAACATGATCATATTGACCGAAAATTTCAGCGCGTTCTTTTTGGTCGGTGATGGAATCGTCAGAAAAAGTAGTTTCTCTTGATAAGTCTTGTGGAATTTGCAGGATTGCCATTCCGCCGGGTTTCAAAACTCGGAATAATTCCTGCATCGCTTTGGTGTCGTCCGGAATGTGTTCGAGAACGTGATTGCACAAGATGATGTCATACGAATTATCCTCAAAAGGCAAGTCGCATATATCGGCTTTCACATCGGCAAGTGGCGAAAACAAATCGGTTGTGGTGTAATCAATGTTTTTCTGGTTTCGGAATAATTTATAGAATGCTTGTTCCGGTGCAAAATGAAGGACTTTCTTTTTCTTATCTGAAGTAAAAAAATCGGTTTCGTTTTTTAAATATAACCAAAGCAAACGATGTCTTTCGAGCGAGAGCGTGCTTGGCGAAAGCGCATTGTTTCTTTGTTTTCCGTAGCCATAAGGTAAAAACATACTGAAGCTTTCGCCATCAATTGGGTCGGTGAATTTACTTCCTTTTAATGCGAGTGCGAGAACGGGACGCGCAATATAACTCAATCGAATTAATATTGGACGAGGAATGGTATTGAGGATTAATTTAAAGAGTTTTTTCATTATCTGTTACGCAAAGTTTCAAAAAAAAGAAGGCTTCAGTTTTTCTTAAATGACCTTAAATGCCTTATATGGTTTGATAAATTGGTTAACCATATAAGACATTTAAGGCCACATAAGTATTTGTTTTTTAATTCGTGTTTAGATTTTAAAAGGAATTTTTCTAAACTCATCTTCCTCATCACTCACAATTCCCAATGCTTGATACACGTAAGCAAAAGTCGAAAGCAATTCAGGTTTTCCGTCTATCAAAGCCACGTCGTGTTCAAAATGGGCACTTGGTTTTCCGTCAGCGGTTAGGATTGTCCAGCCGTCTTTGAGTTGTTTGATGTTTTTGGTTCCCATATTAATCATGGGTTCGATGGCAACCACCATTCCTTCGACAAAAAGTTTTCCTCGACCACGTTTTCCGTAGTTGGGCATTTCTGGATCTTCGTGCATTTTTTGACCTAATCCGTGACCCACTAATTCCCGAACCACACCATAGCCGTGACTTTCAGTGTATTTTTGAATGGCGTTTCCAACATCTTCCACGCGATTTCCGGCTTTAAATTCCCGAATTCCAACGTATAACGATTCTTTGGTTACCTGTAATAATTTTTTGGTTTCCGGAGCCACTTCGCCAATCTCGAAAGAATAGGCATGATCGCCGTGGTATCCGTTTTTAAAAGCACCGCAATCTACTGAAATAACGTCGCCGCTTTTTAGGGGTATGTTATTTGGAATTCCGTGAATCACTTGGGCATTCGGACTCATGCAAAGCGAGTTTGGAAAGCCATATAATCCAAGAAAACTTGGAACAGCTCCATGATCCCGAATGAATTCTTCGGCTAATTTGTCTAAGTGTAAAGTGGTGACCCCTTCCTTAATTTCGGAAGCAATCATACCTAATGTTTTGGAAACGATTAAAGCACTTTCGCGCATTAATTCTATTTCTTCTCTTGTTTTTTGGATAATCATTTTTGTAAAATAAGTGGCAAAAATACAACTTTATTTATAAAAAAAGCTTCTCGGTATTGAGAAGCTTTTTTCGAAATTATAGAAGTGAATGCCTAGTCATTACTGCGGGTTTTTCAATTCCCATTAATTCTAAAATCGTTGGTGCTAAATCACCTAAAACGCCATCGTGAATTTCTTTCAATTCTGGATCAACCAAAATAATTGGAACCGGGTTTGTGGTATGTGCCGTATTCGGGCTTCCATCAGGATTAATCATCGTTTCGCAATTGCCGTGATCTGCTATTATTAATGTCGTATAATTATTGGCCAAAGCTGCTGTAATCACTTTTTCGACACATTTATCAACGGCTTCACACGCTTTTATCGCTGCACTCATAACTCCGGTATGTCCCACCATATCACCATTGGCAAAATTAAGACAAACAAAATCAACCTCGCCATTTTCAAGTTCCGGAACCAGTGCATCTGCCAGTTCGTAAGCGCTCATTTCGGGTTGTAAATCGTATGTGGCCACTTTTGGAGAGTTTTTCAGGATTCGGCTTTCGCCAATAAAAGGCAATTCCCTTCCTCCCGAAAAGAAGAACGTCACGTGTGGATATTTCTCGGTCTCGGCAATTCTGATTTGTTTTTTGTTGTGTTTTTCCAAGACTTCGCCAAGGGTTTCAGTAACGTTGTCCTTGTTGTAAACCACTTTTACGTTTTTGTAAGTTTCGTCATAGTTGGTGAGCGTAACATAATACAAATCGAGTTTGTGCATATTTTGCTCGTGGAAATCTTGTTGTGACAAAACTTCGGTGAGTTCTCGACCTCTATCGGTTCTGAAATTAAAGAAAATAACGACATCATTTTCTTTTATCGTTGCCAATGGTTTGTCATTCTCGTCCACTACAATAATCGGATGGATAAATTCATCGGTCACATCATTTTCGTAACTTTCTTCGATACTGTTTACTGCATTTTTCGAATGCGTTCCGGTTCCGTTTACCAATAAATCGTAGGCAAGTTTCACTCTTTCCCAGCGTTTGTCACGATCCATCGCATAATATCTTCCTATAACCGAAGCAATTTTAACGGAGGTGTTGGCAATATAATTTTCTAAATCCTGGATGTATTTTTTTCCTGATTTTGGATCCACGTCGCGACCATCTGTAAAGGCGTGAACAAAGACTTTTTGCAAACCAAAATCCTGGGTTGCGTCTATCAAACCACGCAAATGCGAAGTATGTGAATGCACACCGCCATCGGAAACCAATCCTAGAAAATGAACGTTTACGTTTTTGTCTTTGGCATATTGGAACGCTTCAACAAGAACGGGTTCAGTATTTAAAGTCTTGTTTTCAACCGCAAGATTTATTTTTGCCAAATCTTGATAAATAATTCTACCGGCACCAAGGTTCATATGTCCCACTTCGGAATTTCCCATTTGTCCTTCAGGCAAGCCTACATTTAAACCATCGGTTCGAAGCTGCGCACTTGGATATTTTGTGTATAAACTATTGATGAAAGGAATATTGGCATTGTCAATTGCTGATACTTTCGGGTCGGGAGATTTTCCCCAACCATCGAGAATCATAAGGATTACTTTTTTGTTCATTGGAATTTATTTTGTGCAAAGATAAAGCATTTCTAAAAATGTTGGCTTCGGTCGAAATCACTATTATACATTTATAAATAAAATCATCAAAAAAGGATGATTTTATTATGGAAATAGGTTTTTTTTAGAATTAATGCATTCTAGAATTTATTTTTCACAGAATTATAATCAATAAAATAACGAATGCTTATCGAGAAAACATGATTTAAGGCATCGTTGTTGAGCAAATTGGTGACGTTTTTTCCAAAATCTTTGTTGATGTCCCGTTCAAAATTCGCAGCATTATTTCTATATAAAACCGAAACTTGACTTCCCGGCGCGAACCACCAGGAATACGACAAATCTACATTCCAAGAGTAGAAGCTGGAGTTTTTGTTTTCGGTATAACTCATGTAATCAGTCAGTTTGCCGTTTTGCTCCAAGGATAGAAAGTTTTTATTCTCGGCATAAGACCAATATTGGCGCAATGCAATAGTAAAGGTCATTTGACTGTTTACGGAATATTTTCCCGAAAGCGAGTTCGAGTAAGTTATTACATTTCTGTTGGCAAAAATTATGGAATTTGGTGTTGCGGAATTGGCATCATCATCAATGCTGTCTATAAAACCTTTGTTGTTGTTTTGTCGGGAAAAGTTAAAGTTATAATTTAACGAAAATTTATTATTGAATCGATATCTTGGAGCAACAGTTAAACCACAAGAATTTCTTCCTGTTTCGCCCAAAACGGTATAAGACGGATTAATATCTATGGCAAATTTATAATTATAATTGGAAGAAAAATAAAGCCAGCCACCAAGTTTTGATGGAAAAATCAGATATCTATTTTCTGCCCTGGGTTCATAATAATCGTATGTTTCCAGCGGATTGATGTTTACTCCTAAGCCAAAAAAATGATTTTTTTTGTTGTTCATATTTACATTTATATTGATATTGTTTCCTTGAATTTTCCCTGTTTCCTTGTTGAATTGGGAATAGACATTAAAGGAAGTGTTAAAGGAGTTGAAATGCTTCGTCGGATTGAGTATTCTGTAACTTGCATTACCGTAAAGGCTATAATAATTAGTCTCAAAATTGATGCCTAAATCATTATCATCAAAATTCTTTGTAATCACATCCGCTCCAAAACCGTATCGATATTTTCCGCTGGTTTCGCCAAAGTTTAATGTGGAGGAAATCCCTTTCTTGTCCTCTGTTTCGTTTATATAACTATATTTGAAATTTCCAGAAATATTGTACGTATTTTTTTTGGTGTTTAAATCCCAAACCAAAGCAGACACATTCCCGTCACGAAAATTTCCGTTTCGGGTAACGTTTGTGTTTACAAGTGAAACAGATGAATTCTTTCGAAAACGTTGATCTAAAACCAGCACATTATAATTTGCCAATGGTTCTATTTCATTTCTGGTTTCGCCATTGATTGTGTTTTGAATATTTACCACTGTTTTTTCTGTTACGGCATTTAAAATACCAATTCCCAATCCGTCTTTTGTTCTTCCAGAAACTTTAAAGGCATTGATAAGACTGATATTTGGGGTTTCTGTGAATGCCTCATTTTTTGCTAATTTATATGTTGGACTTCCGCCAATTCTTCTCGAATAAAGCAAGTTTCCCTTGCTAAACAAATCGGTTCCTTCGGTAAAAAACGGTCTATTTTCATTGAATTGTTGTTCGAAAGGGCCCAAATGCAGGATTTGATCATCGTATTTTGTTTGTCCAAAATCAGGAATAAGGATGGCATCGAGGGTAAAGGCATCAGTAATTCCGTATTTTATGTCTAACCCGCCTTTAAGTTTGCCGTAGGTTTCTTGTTTGGAATTTGCGTATACATAAAAAGAGGAATGCGGTAAAAGAAATAGGCGGGTTGGCGTTTTTATATTCTCAATCCCTTCCAGAGTTCCATTTTGTTGCGTGAATGTTCCTAGTTTTGAATCAATAAAGTTCCAAGAATATTTTTGTCGGTCTCGTTTTATTTCCCTTAAAAAATTTATTCCCCAGGTTTGCTTTTTCTCGCTCGAAAACCGCAAAGCGGCATAAGGAATGCGCATTTCTACGACCCAACCAAAATCAGTGATGGTGGCTTTGCTTTTCCAAACCGCATCCCAAGAGTAATCCTCGCCATTATTATCGGTTGCTAGACAGTCTGCCTGTCCATCTGAAGCGGAAACAGTAAAACGAAAATCTTGTTGCCCGTCGTTGAAACCATTTATAAAAACTCCAAAAAAATCTGAAGTGCCAAAATTATCGCGTTGTGAGATTTCTTTCAGGATTTTATTAGGTTCGTTATCATATAATAAGGCTCCAATATATATGGCATCATTGTCGTATAAAATTTTCACTTCAGTTCTTTTGTTATCGGGAATTGGCTTGCCATTATCTGGTTCAAACATTACAAAATTAGTTGCTATGGGAACGGATTTCCATGCTGTTTCATCTAATTTTCCATCAATTGTTATGTTGTCCGAAATAAACTTCGTTTGCAAAACTTTTTTTTGGCCATAGCCAAAAACAGAAAGCAGGAGCACACTTATAAAAAGTATTTTTCGCATAAAATTCCTTGATTGATGAAAACAGTTTAACAAAATATAGTTTTGTTAATAGACCATTCTTTTGGGTTTTTGTTACAGTTTATGAAGAAAATTTTTTAAAATAATTTGTAATAAAACACTTCATAAGACTTGAAACGGGTTTTTTTCAATCTTATTTCAAGAGAGGGGGAAGAAGCTTTGGGATTTTTAGTGTTTGCTTTTCAAGGAATTGTAGTCAATAAAATAGCGAAGGCTTATTGAAATAATATTGGTCAGGTTGCCGTTAAAAACATTTGTAAAGTTTGAATGAATGTTTTTTTCGACAAGGTTTGTGCTTTCCAGCGCATAATTACGATACAAAATTGAGAACTCGCTTCCTGGAGCAAACCACCAAGAATACGATAAGTCGAAATTCCAGGAGTTGAAATTCCTGTCTTTATTTAGCGAATAACCTGTGTTGGGAATTAAATAACCATCGTTTTGCAACGTAAAAAATTCATGATTTTTAGAATAGGACCAGTAATAGCGTGCCGTTAGATTGATAGTCATTTTGTTGGTTAAGGAGTATTTGCCAACAAAGTCATTTTGCAGTATTTCACGGTTGCGTTCCCCAAAAACAATGTCTGTATTGTCAAATGCAACCCAGCCTCTGTTATTTGCCATGCGAGTATATTGGAAGTTATACTGCAAAGAAAATTTATCGTTGAATCTGTATTTTGTTCCTCCAAATATTTTGTATGTTGCTCTATTCTTTTCGTCGAATTTTTCAGATGAAAGTTCGATTTCATAATGAAATGGCTTGTTTTCGTTCGAAAAAAACTGAATATAACCTATAGCACTTTTGGGTTTATAAACATATCTTCCGTATTCGCGAGGTTCATAAAAATCAAATCTGTCTATTGGATTAAGTTGAAAGAGAAATTCAAAATAATTGTTTTTTAGCGTGGTCGCTGTGGTTACAACTTGATACCAAGCTTCTTGAGTTTTTCCTGTTGTATTTTGTGATTCAAAATTTATATTTTGTGTAGCCTTAAATGTATTGAAAACCTTCGTTGGGTTTACAATTCTATAACTTGATTCAGCATAGGCAGCGTGATAATTGGTATAAAAAATAATTCCCAGATCATTTATGTCATAATCTTTAGATATGTATTTTCCTGAAAATAAATACCTATATCTTCCGCTTGTTTTAGCAAAGTTCAATGATGTTTTATAGCCATTGTAATTTTCTACGCCATTGACGTCACTGTATTTGAAATCCCCATATAAATTATAGGTATTTGCTTTTGTATTCAGATTAAATAATAAGGCAGAAGCATTGGCATCTCTAAAACCTCCATTTCTAGTCGTATTTGTATTGACAAACGAAACTGATGAGTTCTGGTTGAAACGTTGGTCAAAAACCAAAACATTATAATTGGTCAATGGTTCTATAACTTCTTTTCGGGTATTGTTAGTGTCATTATTGAGAATGGTTGCGTATGTTTTTTCGGTAATGGCATTCAAAAAACCAATTCCCAGCCCTTTTTTTGTTCGGCCAGAAACTTTCGCGGCATTTAGTAAATTTACTGTGCTGGGATAATTAGTAATTTCTTCATTGTTTGCTATACTTGGTATGGTGCTTGGTGCTCCGCCAATTCTCCTGGAATAAAATAGGCCACCTTTAGAAAACAAGTCAGTTCCTTCTGTGAAAAAAGGTCTGTTTTCGTTGAGTAACTGTTCGAAAGGTTCTAGGTTTAGTATGGCATTATCAAACTTTGTTTGTCCAAAATCAGGCACCAATATGGCATCAAGCGTGAAGGAATCGTTAATCCCGTATTTAATGTCCAATCCAGCCTTGAAAGTTTTATCGGATCCCAAATCATTATGTTGATAATATGCTGAAGTGTAAGGGATAAAGAAAAGGCGTGTGGGCGTTTTTATGTTTTCAATTCCCTTCAGAATCCCCTCTTGTGCTATAACAGCCCCGATTTTAGTGTCGACACGATTCCAAGTGTATTTTTGGGCATCACGTTTTATTTCGCGCATAAAATTCAAACCCCAGGTTTGTTTGTCGCTATTTGAAAACCGCAATGCTGCGTATGGAATTTTCATTTCTACTACCCATCCGAAATCGGTCAGGCTTACCTTGCTCTCCCAAATGGCATCCCAAGTAAAATCTTCGCTGTCTTCTGTTGCCAAACAATCCATTTGAACTCCTGCCGAACTCACAAAGAATCTAAAATCTTGTTGCCCGTCATTGAATCCGTTGATTGAAACAGAAAAATTGTCGGAAACCCCAAAAACATCGCGATTGGTTACTTCTCTGGAAATTTTATCGGGTTCGTCATCATATAATAAAGCCGCTACATAGATAGCGTTATTGTCATAAAGTATCTTTACTTCGGTTCTCTTGCCGTTGCTTATGGGTTTTCCATTGTCAGGCTCAAACATTATAAAATCAGAAGCAACTGGAGCTGTTTTCCATATTTCTTCGTTAATTTTTCCGTCAATGGTAATGTTTTCTGTAGTAGATTTTGCCCGAAGTGTCTTTTTCTGGCTGTAGACGTTGAGGCTAAAGAAGACCCAAAAAAGCAGAATTATAGAGTAAAACTTTGGCATGAATTATGATTACAGTTAAGCAAAAATAATAAAATTAACACAAAAACCAAACATTATGTTATTTTAAACACGCGATAATGGGGCGTTAATTGGCTTCAATATCATATTTTTTTCTTAAAAATTTGCAATAGGCTTGTTTCGGTCGTATATTTGCAATCCCGAATTAAATGTTTAACCTAAACTATATCAATGATTTATAAGATTTTTCCAGCCGTTTTAGTATTGTTTTTTTCATTTTATATAAATGAAACAAATTTACCTGTTTTAAAAAGCACCCATAAAAGCGAAGTCGCCAGTGTCATAAAGCCAAGTTCTGATTCAGAAATCGAAATGGTTTATAACAGTCTTCATTCCGATCAATTTGCTTTGCCTAATCTTAGAAGCTTTGCTGAAGCAATGAAAGGATTTAATTTACTGAAAGAAAGAGGATTAATTCAGAAAAATATTTTAACCTTGGTCGATTTTAGTTTGTCATCAAATACTAAAAGACTCTGGGTGATTGATTTAGCCACTAATACCATTTTGTATAATTCCCTTGTTGCTCACGGAAGAAATACTGGCGAAGAATTTGCAAATAGTTTCTCGAATGCAGATCATTCTTTTAAAAGTAGTTTAGGATTTTATGTCACAGGTGAAATTTACAACGGAAAGCACGGAATGTCATTGAAATTAGATGGTCTTGAAAAAGGAATAAATGATAATGCAAGAGAAAGAGGTGTAGTAATGCATCCGGCAAATTATGTTTCAAGCTCATTTATAAAAAACAACAAAAGATTGGGAAGAAGTCAAGGTTGTCCTGCAATTCCGGAAGAATTATCAAAAGGAATTATCAATACGATAAAAAACAAATCTTGTTTATTTATCTATCATCCTTCAGGAAGTCTCAAATCGATTTCTAGTTTAATTTCCTGATTTAGAACATAAATTATAGAAGAGAACTTCTCAAATAAGAAATGTATTTTAGAAGTTGAAATTATCTAAAACATCATTATCAATTTTTATATGTTGATAATGATGTTTTTTTTGTTTTTAAACATCACGATGTGTTCTCCCACATCAGGAATTTCGAATAAAATCCCCGTTTTTGACATCCCATTTTTTCATAGAAATCGGTCGCTTCAATTCTGGCATTGAACCAAATTAAATCTACATTTTTGCCGAAACTCTTTTTTTCACAATAAGTAATTAGTGCTTTACCAAATCCTTTTTTTTCTTTGATTTTCCAATATAGCCATTCATCGAATTTGGCATTGGTTTTTTTCCAGGAATCCGTCATTTGTTTTTTTGAACGGCGAAATGACACCTACTAATTTGTGATTTAAATAAAGGCCAAAATGATTGGTTGTTTCTAAATCGTCCCCTTCAAAACAGCAATTTCTATTGGTTTTTCCCATACGAAGGGCAGGATGTCTGACCAAATAGGTTTCTGTGGAGGATATTTTTTGATGATTGTCATAACTTTATAAATGAAATGATTTGTAACAATTTAATTTTAAAACTGTTATGAAAAAACAGATGTTTTTTTTAAATTTTTCATAAAAAACTTGCAAAGAAACTAAGTAATTAATTATATTTGCACCGTTGTAATGCGAAAGTAGCTCAGTTGGTAGAGCTCCAGCCTTCCAAGCTGGTTGTCGCGAGTTCGAGCCTCGTCTTTCGCTCCAAAAACCTCAAACGAAAGTTTGGGGTTTTTTATTTATTGATTGTGGCGAGAAGTTTATCCCGAGCGAAGCAATTCGGGAAGCCTCGTCTTTCGCTCCAAAAACCTCAAACGAAAGTTTGGGGTTTTTTATTTTATAAAACTGTCCCGTCCTGAAATAGCGATA